>NZ_MVHG01000050.1 GCF_002086125.1 Mycobacterium arosiense ATCC BAA-1401 = DSM 45069 | reverse complement strand
TGTGGACCAAGACCGCCGACCAAATCCTGGACAGCATCGCCAACTACTGCCGACGAATTAACGACTCAGGACACTAGGCCTTCGCCCGCACCTGCTGGGCCGCGGCAACCATGTTCTTCAGCGACGCGCTCACTTCGTCGGGGTTGCGGGTCTTCAGCCCGCAGTCCGGGTTGACCCATAGCCGCTCGGCCGGCACCGCCCGCATCGCCGCGCGCAGCGACTCGGCCATCTCACCGGTGCTCGGCACCCGCGGCGAATGGATGTCGTAGACACCCGGACCCACGCTGTTGGAGAAGCCGATCGAGTTCAAATCGTCGAGCACCTCCATGTGCGAGCGTGCCGCCTCGAGGGACGTCACGTCGGCGTCCAGGTCGGCGATCGCGCCGATCACCTCACCGAATTCCGAGTAGCACAGGTGCGTGTGGATCTGGGTGGAGTCCGCGACGCCGGAGGTGGCCAACCGGAAAGACCCTACGGCCCAACGCAAGTACTCGTCCTGGTCGGCGCGACGCAGCGGCAACAGCTCCCGCAGCGCCGGCTCGTCGACCTGGATGATCGCGATGCCCGCCGCCTGCAGGTCCACGGTCTCGTCGCGAATGGCCAGCGCCACCTGATTGGCCGTGTCGGCCAGCGGCTGGTCGTCCCGGACGAACGACCACGCGAGGATCGTCACCGGACCCGTCAGCATGCCCTTGACCGGCTTATCGGTAAGCGACTGCGCGTATTTGGCCCATTCCACCGTCATCGGGTGCCGGCGGATGACGTCGCCGAAGAGCACCGGCGGGCGCACGCAGCGGCTTCCGTAGGACTGCACCCACCCGTTCTTGGTGGCGAAGAAGCCTTCCAGCTGTTCGGCGAAGTACTGCACCATGTCGTTGCGCTCCGGCTCTCCGTGCACCAGCACGTCGATCCCGAGGCTCTCCTGCAACTTGATGACGTCGGCGATCTCCTGCTTCATCCGCCTCCGGTATTCGGCGTCGTCGATCTCGCCGGCGACCAATGCGGCGCGCGCCTTGCGGATCTGAACGGTCTGTGGAAACGACCCGATCGTCGTCGTCGGCAGCGGCGGCAGGTGCAGGCGGGCCTCCTGGCTGGCGCGCCGCTGCGCCGCGTCACCGCGGTGCGAACCCGACGCGACGATCGAGGCGATGCGGGCGCGGATCTCGTCATTGTGCAGCCGCGGATCCGTCTTGCGGGAGGCCGCGGCAGCGTTGGAGGCTGCGATCTCGTCGGCGACCGCGTCGCGACCCTCGTTCAGGGCGCGGGCGAGCGTCACCACCTCGGCGACCTTCTCCTGCCCGAACGCCAGCCAGCTACGCAGCGCGTCGTCCAGGCTGGTCTCGGGCTCCAGCGAGTACGGCACGTGCAACGTCGAGCAGGAGGTCGAGACCGCCACGTGGGCCGCGGAATTCACCAGCGTCGTCAACTTGCCCAACGCAGCTTCCAGGTCGGTGCGCCAGATGTTGCGTCCGTCCACCACGCCGGCGACCAGCGTCTTGTTGGCGAGCTCGGGCACCCCCGCCCCCGCGGTGTCGGCGCCGTAGACCAGATCAACGCCGATCGCCTCGACGGGCGTGCGGGCCAGCGCCCCCAGCGAGTCACCCGGGTCGCCGAAGTAGGTGGCGACGTAGATGGCGGGACGGTTGCTCGCCTTGCCCAGTGCGTTGTAGACGGCCTCGGCCAGTGCCGGTGCGTCGGGAGAGATGTCGGTGACCAGCGCCGGCTCGTCGAGCTGTACCCACTGGGCGCCGTTGTCGGCCAACAGCGAGAGCAGTTCGGAGTAGATCGGCACCAATTCCTGCAGGCGCTCGACGGGGGCACCCCCGCCGCCGACCGCCTTGCTCAGCAACAGAAACGTGATCGGGCCGATGACCACCGGGCGGGCCGGAATATTTTGTCCCAGCGCCTCTTTCAGCTCCGAAAGTACCTTGTCCGGATTCAGCGAGAACGTGGTCGAGGGCCCGATCTCGGGAACGATGTAGTGGTAGTTGGTGTCGAACCACTTGGTCATCTCCAGCGGAGCGACGTCCTGGTTGCCGCGCGCCGCGGCGAAGTACCGATCCAGGTCGTCGCCGACCCGCGCGGCCCGGGCCGGCAACGCACCGAGCATGACCGCGGTGTCGAGCACCTGGTCGTAGTAGGAGAAGGTGTTCACCGGGACCGAGTCCAGCCCGGCGTCCGACAGGTTCTTCCAGGTGTCGCGGCGCAAGGTGGCTGCGACCTTTTCGAGTTCCGCGCGGCTGGTGCGGCCCGCCCAATAGCCCTCGGTGGCGCGCTTGAGTTCGCGTTTCGGGCCAATGCGCGGCGAGCCGACAACCGTGGCGGTGAATGCTTGAGGGGTCACGATATTCGTCCTTCAATCGGCGTGGTGGTCACCGCCGGCGGACGTGCAGCCGGTCCGTTAGCGGTGCGTACCCAGTACCAACCGCAACGGCTGCAGCCTAGCGCCCATTCCTCGAGGCGATGAGCCGCCGGACGCGGCGCGCCCGGCACAGCTGGCAGGTCTCCGGACTCGCAGGCGCGCACCGAGGCGGTGCTCCTAATGGCCGTCGCTTCCCAGTCTTACGACCAGTGCTTGCCAAAAACTCTGACGGCGGTCGTTCCTGCATACCGTTGCGGGACAGTCCCGGATTCTCACCGGGTTCCCTCTTACGAGGCGTTACTAACGTTGCCTCGCTCGATGCCGGCGCCGCGGTTGCGACGCAAGCAGACCAGCTGCGAGATGCAGTTTAGTCAGTTCGCCAACGCCTGCGCGATCGGGAGCGCAGTAGCGTCGTCGCCGTTGTTGAATTCGATGGTCCGCCGGATGGTCGAATCGTCGGCCAGCGCGGCTGCCGCGACCAACGCGACGTCGGCGCGGGAAACCTCACCGCTGCCGCGCCCGAGGACGATGCGGCCGGTGGCCGGTTCCAGCGTGAGCCGGCCCGGACCCAGCACCGTCCAGTCCAGGTCGCTGTCGCGCAGGTGGGCGTCTGCGGCGGCCTTGGCCTCCGCATATGGGAAGAACGAATTGTCTTCAGCCACGCCATGATTGAAGCCTGCACCGAAATAGGAGACCATCACGAACCGCTTGACGCCCGCTTGTCCGGCGGCGTCGATCACCCGGATCGCCGCGTCGCGGTCAACGGCATAGGTCCGCGCCGGGTCGCCGCCGCCCGCCCCGGCGGAGAAGACGACCGCGTCGTGCCCGGCCACCAGATCGGCCAGCGCGTTGGTGTCGAGCCGTTCGATGTCGGCCACCAGCGGCTTAGCGCCGGTGGCTGCGACATCGTCGGAGTGGTCGGGGTTGCGGAAGACCGAGCTCACCTGGTCGCCGCGCTGGGTCAGGTCGCGGGCCAGCTGCAGCGCGACCTTGCCGTGCCCGCCGAAGACGATGATGCGTGCCATAGCACCGACGTTACTTGCCCGCGAGACTGCATCTACCGACACAACCGCCGAGTAGACCCGTCGGTGGTTGCAGTCTCGCGGAAGGGCAAACCGCTACAGCTTGACGCGCCCCATGATGATGTCGATGATCGGCTTGCCCGGCGGGTAGGCGTTGGTGAGCGAGGCCATCGTGTGCCCGTAGTCGACCAGCAGCGTGATGCCGTTGATGCCGAAGGCGGCGGCGCTGTTGAGGAACGCCATCACGTCGCCCATCTGCTCCGGGGTGTGCACCTTGGAGCCGGTCTCTTCGCGGTAGTCCTGGGCGAAGGTGAGCCAGAGGTCGGCGTTGGACTGGGCCAGCGGGGTGTCGGTGGGGCCCGGGCAGATCGCGTTGATCCGAATGCCCTTCTTAAGCAGCGGGTAGCCCTGGGTGGCGACGTAGGCGTTGACGACCTTCTTGGAGAAGCCGTAGTGGATGATGCCCTCGGCTTCGTGCGCCTTGACCCATTCCTGGGCCGACGCGAAGTCCGGGGTGGCCAGGAACTCGTTAAGCAGGTCCAGGTCGTTCTCCCAGCCCATGCCGGCGACCGAGGAGATGAAGCAGATCGCCGAGCCGGAGGGGAGCTGGTTCTTCTCGAGCAGTCGCTCGATCAGGTGCCGGTGGCCGAGGAAGTTGATCGCCATCAGGTCGGTGGTCCCATCGGCGATGCCGGCGGCCGAGAACACGGCGTGGACCGGGCCGTCCAGCTGTTCGAGCGCGGCGTCGATCGACGCGGTGTCGCGCAGGTCGACCTGGATGGACTTGGCGACTTCGTATTTCACCGGCGCGTAATCCATCACGATCACCTCAGCGCCCAGCTCGGCCGCTGACTTGGCCGCCGCGGCGCCCATGCCGGTCGCGCCACCGACGACGAGAGCGCGCTTGCCGTCGTAGCGCAACCGATCGACAATGGTCATGGAAATCCCCTTCTCGGATAATGCCAACGCGGTTCTAACCGCTCAACTGTATGAGTAACAGTTATTTGGTTCAATACCGGGGCGGCTACTCGAGTGCTACTTGCCGCGGACCGCGACGCCGCGCAGCACGGTATCGCGCGCGTGCACCAAGGCCGCGCGCTTGCCGATTTCGGCGAGGATGTTCTCCGGTATCCATTGCAGGCCGATGACGCAGCGCGCCAGTACTGCGGTGGACGAGGTGTCGATTGCGATCTCTCCCGAGCGGATCCCCTCGGAAAGCAGGGTTTTCATCTGCCTCAGTCGGGTGGCGTAGAGCCAACCCGGGTTCGGCGTGTCCGGGGGCGATTGGCGCATCCAGGCCAGCTGGATCCTGAATTCGTCGGAGAACCGGTCGAGCGCGTTGACGTTTACCCAGCTCAGCGCGTCCAGCTTTTCGACCGGTGTGGCATCCGAACGCAGGACGCTGACCCAGCCGGCCTCGACCTTCCTGCCGAAGGATTCCATGATCGACGCGAGCAGTTCGTCTTTGGACCCAATCACCCGATACACCGTTCCGGTGCCGAGGCCGGCCGCCGAGGCGATGTCCCTGATGGTGGTGACCTCATATCCTCTGCGGCCGAATTCGGCTCGCGCCACCGCGCGCACCGCCGCCGCCTTGTCGCTCGGGTCGGCATCGCTGTCGTCGGACCACGTGGCGATGACGTCATCGGCGGCGGTCAACGCTTTCGAGCGGTCCAGTGCCGCGTCGGTCGGTGCCCGAGTCGCCAGACCCTGCAAAATGATTCGACACAGCAGTGCGGCCACCTGTTCGGGAGCGGACTTGTGGCGCATGACATCGAGCCCCACCTGCAGCATGGTCTGGCAGATGCGGTCGGCCAACGTGGGAAGGTCGATGTCGGGTTTGATGTAGCCGCTCCACCGGCCGGCGCGCAGCGTCTGCAGCATCGCCTCCTGAATCGCCGTGGGCCGTTGCTGGGTCAGCTTGATCAGCTCCGGATCCGTGCTCGGCCCCTCATAGAACGACATCTGCAAGGCCGCGCGGTGTGCTACGGCACAGTCGGCGATCGCCGCCCCGAGCTCAATGATCTGTTCTTCGGCAGGGCGGGCGTCGGGGTTGTTCAAGCTCGTCTGGGCGGCCCGTCCGATGCGCTCCAGATCGTCCTGATAGCGGCGGATCAACTCGATGAGGATGGCCTCTTTGGACTCGAAATGGTGGTACAGGCTGCCGGGGAGGATGCCCGCGGCGTCGGCGATCTCCTGCAGCGAGGTCCGCAGACCCGAGGAAGCGATCAATGACGCTGCGGTGGCGAGGATTTCGGCGCGGCGCGTCGGGGATTCGGCTGTGGCGCCGGCGCGCAATGACTCGACCTTTGCCATGGTCAGCGGTGGGCGAGCCTGGACGACTGCGGGTCGGCGAGCATTCGCATTCGTCCCTCTCCTAGGCAAACCAAATCTTTGTTAAAAGCTATCAGACTGCGCGCGGTGAATGCGCTGGACAAAGCGGTGAAAGCCCCATTCTATATCTGGATCAGGGTCGACCTCGCTCGGCCAGGGCCGCACCGAGTTCGGTCAGGTAGTCGTCGGGGCCGCCGCGAAACGCGCTCCAGCTCAGCAGGCGCTTGAGGTACAGGTGGGCGTCGTGTTCCCAGGTGTAGCCGATCCCGCCGAACACCTGGATGGCGGTGTCGGCCACGGTGGCCAGTCGCCCGGCGAACGCCTTGGCCCGCACCGCGGCAAGATGCCGCTCCTCGCCGGCTTGACCGTCCGCATCCGGGCAGGCGTCGCTGACCCACAAGGCGTGGATCACGCCGCCGCGGGCCAGCTCGACCGTCTCGTACATGTCCACACACAGGTGCTGGACGGCCTGGAAGGACCCGATCGGCTGGCCGAATTGCGTTCTGCTTTTGGCGTATTCGACGGCGAGGGTCATGATGGCGCGCGCGGCGCCCAGCGCGTCGGCCGCGGTGGCGATCAGCACGTCGTCGATCACCGCGGCCAGGTCGACGGTGGGCGCCGCGGCCAGCCGTTGCGCGGGTGCGGCGTCGAAGGTGACGCGGAACCGCTTGCGGGTCGGGTCGATGCCGCGTTCGGACGCGAATGACACCCCGGACGAGCCGGCCCGCACCGCGAAAAGGGCGGTGCCCTCGGCCTCCTCGGCGACCGCGAGCAGCACGTCGGAGGCAGCGGCGTCGGGCACCGCGGCGATCTCGCCGTCCAACACGATCGCGTCATCGCGTCGGCCCGCGGCAACCGGGGGGTTCACCGAATCCGGAAAGCAGACCGTGGCGATGGTGGTGCCGTCGGCTATGCCGCGCAACAACTCCGGTGCGACCTCGCCGGCGCCGAGCCGGGTCAGCGCCCGCGCGGCGGCCACCGCCGTCGACAACCACGGCCCGGGATGCAGCGCGGCGCCCAGCTCTTCGGCGACGATGCCGGCCTCGACCATCGCCATGCCGGCGCCGCCGTACGTCTCCGGTATGAGCAGACCGGTGGTTCCCAGGTCGGCGAGACCGCGCCACACCGTCTCGTCCGTCCCGGTCGGATCGTCGAGCAGCGCCCGGACATGTTGTGCGATCGGTGCCTTCTCGGCCAGGAAGCGCCGCGTGGTGTCGCGCAGCGCCGCCTGCTCGTCGGTGAGTTCGAGGTTCATTTCCGCGGCAACCCCAGCACCCGCTGCGCGGTGATGTTTTTGTTGACCTGCGTGGTGCCGCCCGCGATGGTCAGCGACCGCGACGTCAGGCGGTAGTTCGCCCACGGCGCTCCGGCGCCGCTGGTACCCAGCACGTCAAAGGCCAATGCCGCGAGGTCCTGGCCGATCTCACCCCACACCGTCTTGGCGAGGCTGGCCGACCCAAACGCGTCCCCGCCATGCAATGACGCCGAGATCGACCGCTGGCACAGGACTTCGAGATACTTGATGCGAAGCGCGATTTCGCCGAGCCGCCGCAACGTCACCGGATCGTCCAGTGCGCCGCTGTCGACCGCGGCGAGGTCATTTACCAGCTCTTCGAGCCGGACCTGCATCTCCGCGTACAGCCTGGCGGCGCCGGCGCGCTCGTGGCTGAGCGTGGTGGTGGCCACCTGCCACCCCGCATTCAACGGCCCGAGCAACGCGTCCGCCGGCACCCGCACGTCGTGAAAGAACACCTCGGCGAAGTCGGCCTCACCGTTGAGCGTGACGAGCGGGCGAACCTCGATGCCGGGCAGCGTCATGTCGACGATCAGGCAGGAGATCCCCTGATGTTTGGGCGCCTCGGGATCGGTGCGCACGTACAGCTGACACCAATCGGCCCGATGCCCCAGCGAGGTCCAGATCTTCTGCCCGTTGACGACGAAGTCACTATCTTTTGGGCCGTCTCGCACCGCGCGGGTGCGCAGCGCCGCGAGGTCGGACCCCGCCTCTGGCTCCGACATTCCCTGGCACCAGATGTCGTCGGCGCGCATCATGCGGGGGAGCAGCGTGAGCTTCTGGCTCTCGGTGCCGTACTGCATGATGGCCGGGGCGATGTTGTTGAGTCCAATCACGTTGAGCGGCATGGGAGCTCGAGCGCGGGTGGTCTCTTCGGTGTAGACCAGCTGTTCGAGCACCGTCGCGCCGCGCCCGCCGTATTCGGGCGGCCAGGACACGGCGGCCCATCCCGCGTCGGCCATCTTCGCGTTCCAGGCGCGCAGCATCTCGAACGCGGCGTCGTCGCGGCCGGTGGGCCGGCGGGCCGCGACCAGCTCGTCGGTCAGGTTCTGCGCCAGCCAGTCGCGCAGCTCGCTGCGGAATCGTTCCACGTCCGCCGGGTAGGAAAAGTCCACGTTTCTGTCTTTAGCATCGGAAAACCTTGTGGCCAAGCCGGACTCTACGGTCGAGCAGATTATTGGTCAATGACGCCGGCCGGCGTGCGCGGGGCGGCGAGGCGCCGTGTGCTCCTGATTCATTGACTGGCGTGCAGCCGGACTCTACGGTGGAACAGATATTTGGTCAACACACCGGAGGTGAGGGGTGGGGGACCGGGGCGACCGGGTGCAGGGACTCGGCATGCTCGCCTCCGCGCTCGCGGGACGGGCGACAGCGGTCGCCGAACTGCCATCCGGCGAACCAGCGTGGACGGACGGCCAGACGATTTACGTCGATGCCGCCGCACCGCCCCACACGCGGCTCGAGTCGGTCGCCGTGCACGCCTCGATGATCGCGGCCGGCAGCCTGGATTCCGTTGTGGTTGCTCGATTGGTGCGACACCGCAAACTGGCCATGCGTTATCTGGCGGTCGAGGGCCACCGCGCGCTGATCGCGAATGCCGCCTTGTTGCCAAGCGTTTTGGCGTCACAGGGTGACCCGGACATCGCCCGCCGCAGCGATTCGCCCCACGCGTCACTTGACCTCGCCGCGTCACGGGTGGGGCTCGATAAGCCGCCGCCGGCATTCGGCGCGATCCGCGCGGCGAAGGTGCTGTCCGCATGCGCCCGGGTGGCACCGGATGCGGAGCTCGCGCCCGGGCATGCGCCCCGGCGCAATGGCGCAACGGAACTGGACGAACTCGACGACGGTGAGGTGGACGACTCCGACGATCCCGACCTGTTCACCAGCCCCGTCGGCGGCGGCGGATTCATCGGAAAGTGGTTGAAAACAATGCTGTCCTCGGCGCGTAAGACCGGTAGTGGCGGCGGCCCGCCCGGCGCGGACAACCCGACCCATCGCACCAACTCCGGCGAGCGCGGCGCATACGCTGTGACGTCGCTGGCCTCGACGTCCGGCGACGAGGCGGACGCCGAGGACGAAAGCCGAACCGCCGCGGACGGCGTGCGATATCCGGAATGGAACGTCGCGCGCAAGAGCTACCGGCCGGCCTGGTGCACGGTGCGCGAGATCGATCCTGAGATCAAAGCCTCGGCCACCCAGGCTATGGACGACGCCAGCGGGATGCGGCGGCCGCTGTAGCGGCTCGGCATGGGGCTGCACCCTCGCCACCGACAGGTGCAGGGCGACGACATCGACATAGACGCGGCCGTGGAAGCCCGGGTCGAGGTCCGGGCCGGGTCGGTGCCCGACGAGGCCGTGTACCTGGACAGCCTGCGGCGCCGTCGCGACCTGTCGGTGCTGCTGCTGCTCGACGTGTCGGGCTCGGCGGGCGAACCCGGAACGGTCGGACGCACGGTGCACGAACAACAGCGTGCGGCCGTCGCCAACCTGACCGTGGCCCTGCACGACCTAGGTGACCGCGTCGCGCTGTACGCGTACTACTCGCAGGGCCGCCGCGCGGTGACCATGGTGCCGGTCAAGCGGTTCGACGACCCGCTGAACGCGCAGGTCGTCAGGCGGCTCAACAGCCTCGAACCCGGCGCCTATTCACGCCTGGGCGCGGCGATTCGACACGGTGCGGCGACCCTGGAGGCGCGCGGCGGCACGTCACGGCGGCTACTGGTGGTGCTCTCCGACGGGTTGGCCTACGACCACGGCTACGAGCGGGCATACGGTGCCGCGGACGCGCGCCGCGCGCTCACGGAGGCCCGCCGCCGGGGGACCGGCTGCGTATGCCTGACGATCGGCGCGGGAACCGACGTGCATTCGCTGCGCAGGGTTTTCGGCAGCACCGCGCACGCGACCATCGCGCGCCCCGAGCAGCTCGCCGTTGTGATCGGGCCACTGTTCCGCTCCGCGCTGCGTTCGGCGGAGGTCCGTCGCAGGGTATCGGTGATGCCAAGTCCCGGAACATCATTGGCGCACCGGAGGCCTTCGCCACGAGTCGCGCCACTTGAAACAAACATCTGTTCCGGCTAGGCTCCCAATCGCCGGAAGTGGCAGAAGGGAAGCGATGGCCAACGAGTCGGGGCTTGCTTACTTCAACCGAGGGACCCCCGAAGGGGAGGCCGTGCGGCCCTACTACCAAGCGGTCGGCAGCGAAGAGGCGGTTTTCAAGGCGGCCTACCGGCAGGGCCTGGCGCTGGTCCTCAAGGGTCCGACGGGGTGCGGCAAGACGCGATTCGTCGAGGCGATGGCCCACGACCTCGGGCGCCCGCTGATCACCGTCGCCTGCCATGACGACCTCACCACCGCCGACCTGGTCGGCCGCTACCTGCTGCGCGGTGACGAGACGGTGTGGGTGGACGGCCCGCTGACCCGGGCGGTGCGGGAAGGGGCGATCTGCTACCTCGACGAGGTGGTCGAAGCCCGCCAGGACACCACGGTGGTGCTGCACCCGCTCGCCGACCACCGGCGGCAGCTGCCAATCGAGCGACTCGGCGTCACGCTGGACGCCGCGCCCGGATTCGGCCTGGTGGTGTCCTACAACCCCGGCTACCAGAGTGTGCTGAAGGATCTCAAGGACTCGACGCGGCAGCGGATGGTGGCCATCGAATTCGGTTTTCCCACAACCGATATCGAGGAGGGCATCGTCGCGCACGAGGCGGGGGTGGACGGCGCGACCGCGGCCGAGCTGGTCCGCTTCGGGCAGGCCATCCGCCGGCTGGAAGCCGGCGGGCTGCGCGAGGTGGCGTCGACGCGGGTGCTGATCGCCGCGGGCAGGCTGGTCGCCGAGGGGTTGAGCATGCGAGACGCGGCCCGGGCCGCGATAGCGGGCCCGCTGACCGACGACGCGGCGGTGGGCAAGGCGCTGGGCGAAATGATCGAGATCTATCTCGCGCCGGATGGGTCCTAGGGGTCCGATGATTGACGCTGCATACCGCCCTCGCTAGGGTCTGAACAAATATTAGGTTTGCTGAAATCGGGGCGCGTGAGTTTATTACCTGGAGGTCGGATGTCCTACGAGAGCAGCGCTGAGCCGATCAAGGTCGGCTATTTGATGGACTTCAAGCTCCCGCCGGGCTTTCCCGAAGACCTGTTCGCCTCCTTCACCCGGACTTTCGAGCTCATCTTCGAGGAAGCCGTCGCCCAGGGTCTGATGGACCGGCCGGTGCAGATGATCTATCGCGAGGCCGAGGGTTTGCCCAAGGGTTCGGTCAAGGCGGTGATCGACGCGTATGGCGAACTGGTCGACGAGGGCTGCCTGGTGGTCTTCGGTCCGAACATCACCGACAACTGCGTGCCGTTGCGGGAAGCGATCGAGGAACGATTCAAGGTCCCCGCGATCAGCGTGACCGGCACCGACGACTGGCTGGGCGACTGGACCTTCGCCTTCCCGCAGGGATCCATGACCGACGAGCCGATCTTCTTGGCCGACCTCATCGCCAAGCGCGGACTCGCCGAGATCGGTGTGCTGGTCGAGCAGAGCCTGATTGGACAGAGTTACCTGACGAACCTGCGAAGTGCGTGCCGCCGCAAAGGTATTCGGATCGTCGCGGAAGTTGCCATCGCGCAGACCGCTCAGGACATCAACGCCGCGGTGCAGACGCTGCAGGAGGCGAAGGCCGAGGCGATCGTGCACCTGGGCTTCGGCTTCGGCATCGTCTTCGTCAACCCGGCGCTCGAGTCCCTCGGCTGGGACCCGCCCCGCTTCACCACGACGGCGTGGCAGAACGCCTGGGTCAATCCCACCATGTGGAAGGCGTTCCTGGGCTGGACCGGGGTGGACCAGTACGACGAGGCGAACCGGATCGGCCAGGACTTCCTGGACCGTTACGCGAAGAAATACAACGGCAGCCGCCCCGAATATTGCGTGACGGTGGTCAACCGCGACGTCGCGGCCACGCTGGTGCGCGCGTTCACCGACGCACATCCCCTCAGTCCCCGGGGCGTCAAGGAGGCGCTGGAGCGGGTGAAAATGATGCCGGCCGCCTCCGGCGCGCCCGGCACCAGGGTGTCGTTCGGCAAGTGGACGCGCCGCGCCTGGATGGGCGCCGGCTACCTGGTGGCGCGGACCCTCGACGCCGACGGCGTCAACTCGCACCTGGTGGATCGCTTCGGCGAGGAAGACTGATGTCCACAGAACAGTCCGTGCCGCTGACGACAGACGACAAACCCGTCGCACCGGGCGGCCACAAGCGCGGCTGGGGCGGTTGGATCGCCGGCGCGGCCCTGGCCGCCTTCGCGTTGTTCTTCATCGCGAATTGCCGTGTGGCCCTTGACCCACGCGTCGCGAACCCAGGCGTGCAGGGTCGGCCGCGCCCGGTGAAGTTCGCGTTCGGGCTGGACTACATCGGCTTCCTGGACTGGGCCACGGTGGTGGCGCTGATCGTGTTGTCGCTCGTCTTCATCGGGGGGTGGCGCCGCAATCCCGGTAGCCCGGTGATGTTGATGTTCTTGTGTACGACGCTGATCGTGTGGCAGGACCCGATCATGAACTGGTCGCCGTTCGCGGTCTACAACCCCGATCTCGTGCACTGGCCGGAATCCTGGCCGCTGGTGTCGTTGTCGCCGACGGTCGAGCCGTTCGTGGTGTTCGGCTACGTGATGTTCTACTTCGGCCCCTACTTCCCGGCGGTCTGGTTGCTGCGCATGCTGCAGGCGAAGTGCGGGCCCACGAGTTATGTGGCGCGACATCCGTTGGTCAGCCTGGGGCTGATCACGCTGGTGATCGGGTTCGTCTTCGATGCCTTCCTGGAAAACATCCTGATCCACTGGGGCATGTACATCTATTCGCAGGTGATCCCGTGGGGATCGGTGTTCACCGGCACCACCTTCCAGTTCCCGCTGATCTGGGAGTCGTTCTCGGTGTGCTTCGTGATGGTCCCCGCGGCGATCCTGTGCTATCGCGACGACACCGGTAAGTCCGTGGCGGAAAAGCTTGCCGCGAAAGCGAAGTTGTTCCCGACGCGACCGGTGCTGGGCACCTTCCTGGTGATGTTCGTAATTATCAACGTGTCGTACTTCGCCTACGGCGGCTGGTTCTGGGCCATTAAGGCTAGTCACGCCGCCACATCGGTGGCCTGCCCCTGGCCGTACCCGGAGGCCAAAGTCTATGACCCGCAGGGCTTCTACGAGAAAACGGGCGCCCAGGGCCCGTACTCGGTCGGCATCTGGTCAACGTGGGCGAGCGGCGAGCCCAACGGCCGGCCCCACGTCGATCCTCCGCCGCCGGGCGAAGGCGCCTGCGCGACGGCTAGCCGGCATGGCTGAGCCGCGCACCGTCGTCATCACGGGTGCATCCCGCGGACTCGGCTTCGCGTCGGCCGTGCGGATGTACCGGGAAGGGTGGCGCGTTGTCGCGGCCATGCGCACTCCCGACCAAGGAATGCCGCTGCTGCGCAAGGCTATTCAGGATCGTGGCCTGCCCGCCCCCGACGGCGACAGGTTGATCGGCGTCCAGCTCGACCTGACCGACGGCGCGTCGATCGCCGCGGCGGCCAAGTCGATCGAAGAGGCCGTGGGCGCACCGTACGCACTGGTGCACAACGCGGGCATCTCGGCCGCCGGGATGGTGGAGGAGACCGATATGGCGTTGTGGCAGCGCATGCTCGCCACCAGCGTCCTCGGCCCGGTCACGCTCACCCAAGCGTTATTGCCGTCGATGCGAGCGGCGGGCCAGGGGCGAATCGTGTTGGTGTCCAGCGCGGCCGGGGTGCGCGGCCAGCCCGCCACCGCGCCGTACTCGGCGGCCAAGGGGGCGCTGGAGCGGTGGGGGGAATCGATGGCGTGCGAGATCGCGCCGTTCGGCATCGGCGTCACCGTCCTGGTGGCCGGCACGTATGACACCGAGATCATCACCGACGCCGGCACCACCGATGACCGCAACTTCGGTGGCCCGTACGCCCGGTTGCACAACACCATGAACGACCGGGGCAGGGCCGCGATGAAACTCGCCAGGCCACCCGAAAAGTTCACCGACGGCCTGCTCAAGGCGATCCAAGATCAGGGAGCGTTCCGCCGCCGGGGCGTCGGACCGGACGCCTCGATGCTGTTGCTGGCCAACAGGATCCTGCCGGCGGCGGGGATGCACCACGTGTCGCGGATCGTGCTGGGCATACCCCGACGGGGGTCGATGCGCGATGGCGCGTGGCCGCTGACGACAAGTCAGAAGGCGATGGTTGCTGCCGCGCGTGTTGTCCCGCAGCCGGTGCTGCAGCGCCTGGGGTCGCTGGCGGCGAAACGCCGCAAAGGAAATGAGGGGTAGAAATGGAACAGCTTTTCGACGATCTGGAGGACTTCGGCGCCTTCGACGATGCGGTCTCCGGGGACGTGCGCGACCCGTACACCGAACTGGCCCGGCTGCGCCGTGAGGAACCGATCCAGCGCCTGGACACCTCCGGGATGCCGCATGAGGAATCCAAGCCCGTCTTCATCGTCTACCGCCACGAGGAAGCCCAGCAGATGCTGCGCGCCAACGAGACGTTCTCCTCGGCGGCCGTCATCGCCGCGTTCGGCCCCGTCCTGGGCGAGCGGGTCATGCTCGGCATGGACGAGCCGATCCACGGCCGGTTGCGGTCGCTGGTGTCAAAGGCGTTCTCGCAGAAGGCCTTGGCGCGCTGGGAGGACGAGCTGGTCGGACGCGTGGCCAATGGCCTCATCGACAAGTTCGCCGCCAACGGCAGGGCGGACCTGGTCAAGGAGTTCACCTTCGACTATCCCAGTCAGATCATCGCCGGCCTGCTCGGCCTGCCCGAGGAGGACTACCCGCAGTTCCAGCGTTGGTCCATCTCGCTGCTGAGCTGGATCCTGAACCCGGAACGCGGACTCGCCGCATCGGCGGCGCTGTGCGACTACTTCGCGCCCATCCTGGCGGCCCGCCGCGCCGAACCGAAGGACGATCTGATCAGCGCGCTGGCCCGGGCGGAGATCGACGGCGAGAAGCTCGAGGACGAGGAGATTTACTCCTTCCTGCGCCTGCTGCTGCCCGCCGGAGTGGAAACCACTTACCGCGCGCTGGGCAACCTGCTGCTCGCGCTGCTGTCCGATCCCAGACAGCTCGAGGCCATTCGCGCGGACCGTTCACTGCTGCCGCAGGCCATCGAGGAGGGCGTGCGGTGGGAACCGCCGCTGCTGACGATCACCCGGGTCGCCACCCGCGACACCGAACTCGGCGGGGTGCCGATCCCGGCCGGGTCGAGCGTGATGCCGATGCTGGGCGCCGCCAACCGGCAGGCGGACCGCTACCCCGAACCGGACGCCTTCAACATCTTCCGGTCGCCGAAGAGCCACCTGGGCTGGGGGCACGGCGTGCACGTCTGCCTCGGCATGCACCTGGCGCGCCTCGAGATGCGCACCGCCATCAACCTGCTGCTCGACCGATTGCCGAATCTTCGGCTGGACCCCGAGGGGGGCGACCCCCACATCCGCGGCCAGGTCTTCCGGTCACCGACGTCGGTTCCGGTGCTGTTCGACCCCCGATAAGCAGCCCGGCAGCGGTTGCAGCTTGCCAATCGGCTAGTTTCCGGTAAGGCTCTCCGTAGCCCCTCAACGATCCAGAAGAGAGTGACAGATATGACTGAGGCTGTAAAGGTCCGCTTCGAGCCGAAGATGATGATCGATGGCAAGCTCGTCGACGGGCAAGCCGGCACGTTCACCAACATCAATCCGGCGACCGAAGAGCCGCTCGGCGAGGTGGCCGACGCCTCGAAGGAGGACATGCACCGGGCCATCGACGCCGCCCGGCGCGCCTTCGACGAGACCGACTGGTCGACCAACCGCGAACTGCGCAAGCGCTGCCTGTTGCAGCTGCACGAGGCGATCGAATCGGAGAAGGAGGAACTGCGGGAGGAGCTCATCCTCGAGGTCGGCTCCCCCCGGGCCATCACGTTCGGGCCTCAGCTGGACGCCCCACTGGAAGACGGGTTGCGCTACCCGGCCCGGCTGATTGACGAATACGCCTGGGAAACCGACCTGGGCGACAAGGTGATCAGCCTGACCGGCGCGCTGACCACCCGCAAGGTGTGGCGGGAACCGGTCGGAGTCGTCGGCGCCATCGTGCCCTGGAACTTCCCCTTCGAGGTCACCCTCAACAAGCTGGGCCAGGCACTGGGCACCGGCAACACGGTGGTGCTCAAGCCCGCACCGAACACGCCGTTCAACGCGACCCGGCTGGGCCGGCTCATCGCGGAGAAGACCGACATCCCGGCCGGCGTCGTCAACGTCGTCACCGCCTCGGACCATTTCGTGGGTGAGGAGCTGACGCTGTCGCCGAAGGTCGACCTGATCTCGTTCACCGGTTCGACGGTGGTGGGCAAGCGGATCATGGAAAAGGGCGCGGCCACCATGAAGCGGCTGTTCCTCGAACTCGGCGGCAAGTCGGCAACCATCGTCTTGGAGGACGCGGACTTCGGCACGGCATGCATGGTCGGCATCGCGCCGTGCATGCACGCCGGTCAGGGTTGCGCGAACCCCACCCGGTTGCTGCTGCCGCGGTCCCGCTACGACGAGGGCGTCGCGATCCTCAAGAACATCTACGAGAACGTGACGTGCGGCGACCCGCAGGACCCCGCGACGCTGTGCGGGCCGGTGATCTCACAGCGGCAGTTCGACCGCGTGACGGGTTACATCAAAAAGGGGGTCGAAGAGGGCGCCACGGCGCTGGTCGGCGGCCCCGGCGCCGAAACCGGCTTCGACAAGGGATATTTCATTCGGCCAACCCTTTTCACCAACGTCGACAACAAGATGACCATCGCGCAGGAGGAGATCTTCGGCCCGGTGCTCTCGGTCATCCCGTTCGACGACGAACAGGACGCGATCCGGATCGCCAACGACAGCGTGTATGGGTTGGCCGGCAACGTGTTCGCCGGTTCGCTCGAGCGTGCGCTGTCGGTGACCCGCCGCATCAAGGCCGGCTTCATGGGCGTCAACGGGGGTGCCCCTTACGGTGCCGACACGCCGTTCGGCGGCTATAAGGAAAGCGGTGTGGGCCGCCAGAACGGTGTGGCCGGATTCGACCAGTACACCGAGATCAAGTCGGTCGCCTACCCGGCCGGCTGAAGACGGCTAACTGCCGCGAGCGTGCGCGTCTGTACCGCGACACGCCGCGCGCAGCGACATTCTGTGCACGCTCGCCGGCGGCTGCCCGCACCCCCGGCCTTGGGCCGTCCAACCCTTGGTTGACAATCGATGCAAGACCCACACGTCAAAGGAGACATCACCATGGCTGAAGCCGTCATCGTCGAGGCCGTCCGCTCACCGCTCGGCAAACGCAACGGAGGCCTGTCGGGTGTGCACCCGGCCGACCTGTCCGCGCAGGTCCTCAACGGGCTGGTCGACAAGGCCGGTATCGACCCGGGAATCGTCGATGACGTCATCTGGGGCTGCGTGATGCAGGCCGGTGAGCAGGCCCTCGACATCGGCCGCACCGCGCTGCTGGCCGCCGGCTGGCCCGAGACCGTGCCCGGCGTGACCGTCGACCGCCAGTGCGGGTCGAGCCAGCAGTCCATCCACTTCGCCGCCGCGGGCGTGGTGGCCGGACACTACGACGTCGTCGTCGCGGGCGGCGTCGAGTCGATGTCACGCACGCCGATGGGATCGTCGCTGGCCAACGGCGGCAACCCGTACCCGCAGGCCTTCAAGGACCGCTACCACCGGACGCCGAACCAGGGCATCGGTGCCGAGATGATCGCCGAGCAGTGGGGCTTCGACCGACTCGCGCTCGATGAGTTCTCGCTGGGATCACACGAAAAGGCCGCCGCCGCACAGGATTCCGGAGCCTTCGACGACCAGATCGTGGGCATCAAGGATCAGGACGGCAACGTCGTGCTCAAGGACGAAGGCATCCGCCGCGGCACCCCGATGGAAAAGATGGCGTCGCTGAAGCCGGCCTTCAAGGAGGACGGCGTGATCCACGCCGGCAACTCCTCGCAGATCACCGACGGCTCGGCGGCACTCCTGTTTATGTCGGCGGAGAAGGCGAAGGAATTGGGCCTCACGCCGATCGCCAAGGTGCACACCGCGGTGCTGGCGGGCGCCGACCCGGTGATCATGCTGACGGCGCCCATCCCGGCGACGCAGAAGGCGCTCAAGAAGTCCGGTCTGTCCATCGGCGACATCGGGGCCTACGAGGTCAACGAGGCGTTCGCGCCCGTCCCGCTGGCGTGGCTGAAAGATATTGGGGCCGACGAGAAGAAGCTCAACCCCAACGGCGGCGCCATCGCGTTGGGTCATCCGCTCGGCGGATCCGGCGCCCGGATCATGACCACCCTGCTGTATCACATGCGGGACAAGGGAATTCAATACGGACTGCAGACCATGTGTGAAGGTGGCGGCCAGGCCAACGCCACCATCGTGGAACTGTTGTGATCCAGACGCCGGGCGCCCTGGCCGAGCGCCGGGGCAACGTGATGGTGATAACCATCAACCGGGCGGAAGCGCGCAACGCGGTGAACGCCGCCGTCAGCATCGGCCTCGGCGATGCGCTCGAAGAGGCGCAGCACGACCCCGAGGTGCGGGCGGTGGTGGTCACCGGCGCCGGTGACAAGTCGTTCTGCGCCGGGGCCGACCTCAAGGCGATCGCGCGCCGGGAGAACCTGTATCACCCCGACCATCCCGAGTGGGGCTTCGCCGGATACGTGCATCACTTCATCGACAAGCCCACAATCGCGGCGGTGAATGGTACCGCCCTGGGCGGTGGCACCGAGCTGGCGTTGGCCAGCGACCTGGTGGTGGCCGACGAGCGCGCGCAATTCGGCCTGCCCGAGGTCAAGCGCGGGCTGATCGCCGCCGCGGGCGGCGTGTTCCGCATCGTCGAGCAGTTGCCCCGCAAGGTGGCGATGCGGTTGCTGCTGACCGGTGAACCGCTCAGCGCGGCCGCCGCCTGCGAATGGGGCCTGATCAACGAGGTCGTCGCCCAGGGCTCGGTGCTGGACGCCGCGCTGGCCCTGGCCGAGCGCGTCACCGTCAACGCGCCGTTGTCGGTGCAGGCCAGCAAGCGGGTCGCCTACGGCGTCGACGACGGTATCGTCGTCGGTGACGAACCGGGGTGGGAGCGCACCATTCGCGAGATGAAGGCCCTGATCAGGTCCGAGGATGCCAAAGAGGGACCGCTGGCGTTCGCCGAGAAGCGGGAGCCGGTCTGGAAGGCGCGCTGACTGTCCGGACTCACGGGCGTCGGCGGCCGACGAGCTAATGCGCCAGGATGTTGACCCCGCGGCCGAACACCGCGGGTAGCAGCGCGCACGCCGGGACGACCGCGCGACGTACCGGCCGCGGTGTGCTGGCCAGCACCAACGTGCGGGTGAGCAGCCGGTAATCTTGGGTGATCCGGTGCCACGCCTTCTCGTATGAGGCGGGCCGCTCGTTGACGATGGCGTCGACTGCCGCGGCGGACTGCTTGAGCGCCAGGCTGATGCCCTCGCCGGTAAGCGCGTCCTCGTAGCCGGCCGCGTCCCCGACCAGCAGCACACGACCCGCGACCCGCCGCGAAACCACCTGCCGCAAGGGGCCGCAGCCGCGGGGCCGCCCGGGGCCGGCGCCGTGCAGCTGGCGGGCCAGCCGCGGGAACCACGCCGGGTCGGCCCGGCCGCGCGACAGGATGGCGACACCGACCAGGTCCGGCTCGACCGGTGTCACGTAGGCCTCGCCCCACCGCGACCAGTGCACCTCGACGAATTCCGACCAGGCCGGCACCCGGTAGTGCCAACGCACGCCGTAGCGCCGCGGCGTCCCCGCGGTCGCGGTGATGCCGACGGCACGCCGCACCTGCGAATGCAGCCCGTCGGCGGCGACCAACCATTTCGCGCGCACACCGGCGGCCGCGACGCCGTGGGCGTCTTGCGCCACATCTTTCACCCGCGTGCGGATCCAGTCGGTGCCCTGCTCCTTGGCGCGCGCGGCCAGTGCCGCGTGCAACGTCGTGCGGCGCACGCCGCGTCCCGGCCCGCGGCGAAACCGCGCCTGCGCTCGTTGGCGTTCACTCACGTACGCGATCCCGCGAAAGGGCATGCCGACGGGATCCACACCCAGCGAGGTCAATTCGGCCAAGCCGCCCGGCATCAGCCCCTCGCCACACGCCTTGTCGATGGGACCGTCGCGCGGCTCGGCCACGATCACCGAAAGTCCTTGGCGGCGAGCGTGTAACGCTGTCGCCAGCCCGCCGGGCCCGCCGCCGACGATCAACAGGTCCGCGTCGTAGGACATGAACGCCGCTCCTCCTCATCGCTTCGCTCTGCATCGTCGCCGGCGCGGCCGGTCACGTGTAGCCCAACGCGGAGTTCTCCACTTGCAGGCGCACCCTGAGCAATGCGGCGTTGGCCAGCGTGAACAGGGCCGCGGTCAGCCACGCCGTGTGCACCAGCGGCAACGCCAACCCTTCGGCCACCACTGCAACATAGTTCGGATGGTGCAGCCAGCGGTAGGGACCCTGACGCACCAGCGGCGCCTGCGGCAGTACGATCACCCGGGTGTTCCACCGTCGGCCAAGCGTCGTGATGCACCACCAGCGCAACGCCTGGCTGGCCATCACTACCGCCAGCATCGGCCAGCCCAGCCACGCGATGAAGGGCCGGTGCAGCGCCCACGGCTCCACCAGGCAGCCGACCAGCAACGCGGTGTGAATGGTCACCATCACCGGGTAGTGGGATCGGCCAAACTCCTTGGCGCCCTGCGTAAACGACCATCGCGCATTGCGGGTAGACACCACCAGTTCCGCCACGCGCTCGAGCCCGACCGCCAGCACCAGCAGGTAATACATGGCTACAGTCTTTACCAGCCCTACCAGGCCAGCAGCACCAGCTCGGAGCAGAACGCCGGGCCCATCGCGATCATCAGCCCGATCGAGCCCGGCGGGGGCGGGTCGGCGATGTTGGCCGCGAGCACATCGAGCACGGAGACCGACGAAAGATTGCCGTTCTCGCGCAACGAGTTTCGTGTGTGGTCGAGAGCGTCCGGGGGAAGGTCCAGTACGCTCTCGACGGCCTCTATCACCCGCGGGCCGCCCGGGTGGCATACCCAGGTCGTCACATCGCGCGGAATCAGCCCGTGGTCGGCGAGGAAATCGCGGACGTCGTCGCCCAGGTACTTCTCGGCGATGGTGGCGACGTCGGCGGACAGCACGATCCGAAAGCCTTCGCCGCCGATCTTCCAGCCCATGATGTCCTCGGTATCGGGATAGAGATGGCTGCGGGTGGCCAGCACGCGGGGGCCGGTGTGTTCCCGCCCGGCGCGGCTGGCGCCTTCGGTGATCACCGCTGCCGCCCCGTCCCCGAACAGGCTGGTGGCGACGAGATTGGCGACCGACTTGTCTTGCCGTTGAACGGTCAGCGAACACAACTCCACCGCTAGCAGTGCGGCCGTGTGATCGGGGAACGCGCGCAGATAGTCGTGCATGCGCGCCACGCCGGCCGCGCCGGCCACACAGCCCAGGCCGAACAGCGGGACGCGTTTGACGTCGGGTCGCAGCCCGACCCGCGTTGCCAGCCGCGCCTCCAGCGTGGGAACCGCCAGCCCGGTGACCGTCGTGGAGAACACGATGTCGAGCTCCGATGGCTTGATTTTGGCCTCGTCCAGCGCGGCCACCAGCGCCTGCTCGCCCAGGTCCAGCGCGACCTCGAGATAGGCGTCGTTGGCCTCGGTGAATCCGCTCAGCTCGCGGTAGCGCGGCAGCCGCAACGCGGTATTGCGGAACTCGACCCCGCTGCTCGATGCGAAACGCCGGAAGTCCGGACCGGCGATGTCGGTAAGCGCGCGGATTGCTTCGCTTTGGGTATAGCGATTGAGTGGAAACCTCACCGCAACCCCGGCAATGGACGGATCTTTCAGCGCGATGCTTGACGAGCCGGCGAATTCACGGCTTCCCCCATGGTTCATGTAGGGGTGACGGTGCCGCGGCACCGCCGGTTCAAATGAACACCGTGCGGGCGTCCCGCTTCGCGCGGTTGCCCTACTCCTGCGCACGCCGCGAGCGGCGCGCGGCGCGGTCCGGTTAGGGTCGGGGTATGCGGGCTCTGGTCACCGGTGCCACCGGTTATGTGGGATCACGGCTGGTCACCGCCCTGCTGATGGATCGGCATCAAGTGGCGGCCGCCACCCGAAACCCGGCGCGCCTCAAGCGTTTCGGGTGGTTCGACGACGTCACACCGGTGAAGCTGGATGCCGCCGACACCGCATCGCTGGCCGCGGCGTTCGCCGGCTGCGGGCCGGTCGACGTGGCGTATTACCTGGTGCACGCGATCGGTCAGCCGGGTTTTCGCGATGCGGACAAGACCGCGGCGACAAACTTCGCGGCGGCGGCCCGCGACGCCGGGGTGCGCCGCATCGTCTACCTGGGCGGCTTCGTGCCCGCCGACGAAGACCTGTCCGAGCACCTGAGCAGCCGTGCCGAGGTGGCCGAGGCGCTCACCATCCCGGACGGCCCCGAGCTGGTGTGGCTGGGCGCGGCGATCATCATCGGCGCGGGCTCGACGTCATTCGAGATGATGCGCTACGTAGGCGACCGTTTCCCGCTGATCCCCATCCCGAGCTGGATGGACAACCCGATCGACCCCATCTCCATCCGTGATGTGCTGCACTATCTCGTCGCCGCCGCCGACCCGGACCTGGTGCCCGCCGGCGCGTACGACATCGCCGGCCCCGAGACCACGTCCTACCGGGACCTGCTCAAGGCGTACGCGCGCGTCTCCGGTCGCTGGCACACCGGACTGCCGGTCGGCAGGATCGACACCACGCTGGCGTCGCTGATCACCGGCATCGCGCTGCCCGTGCCGCAGAAATTGGCGGGCGATCTGGTCGAATCGCTGGACCACCCGATGGTGGCCTCGGCCAGCGGCCTGCGCGATCGGGTTCCCGACCCGCCCGGCGGCCTGCTGGGCGTCGACGAATCCATCGCCCTGGCCCTGGCCGGCCAGTCCAGGCACCGGCCGCGTCCGGTCAACGCCCTGGCCGACCCGCACGACCTCGCCGACACCGATCCCGCCTGGGCGGGTGGCGACGCGCTGCGCATCCGCCGACTCGCCCGTCGGGTCACCCCGCCGGTCGTGCGGCCGACCCTGGGGCTGGTGAACATGGTTCCCGGTCCGGTGGCGGGAGCGGTGCGCACCGGCCTCGACATCCTGATCGCCCTGACCCCGAAGGTGCGTCCCGCATGAGCCAGTCGACGAGCCCGTATCACACCGGCGTCTTCACCGAGTTGCGCCGGGCGGTCACCAACGTTGCTGTGCCGCATAACGAATCGCCGGCCGTCGTGCAGCGTCGACGCATCGTCGTCGCGATCACGCTGGTGATCGGCGCGGCGGTGTTGGGGTACTCGATGCGGCGCCATCCGGGAGAGTCCAGCTGGTACTGGTTGACCCTGGCGCTGGCGGGGGTGTGGACCGCCGGGGCGCTGACCTCCGGACCGCTGCACCTGGGCGGCATCTGTTGGCGGGGCCGTAACCAGCGGCCGGTCATCACCGGTACCACCGTCGGGCTGCTGGTGGGCGGCGCGTTCGTGGCGGGCGGCCTGATCGCCCGGGAGATCCCGGCCGTCGCGTCGTTGATCACCCGGGTGCTGCTCTACGCCCATCAAGGGTCTTATCTGCTGGTCGTCTTGATCACCGTGATCAACGCCGTCGCCGAGGAGTTGTTTTTTCGCGGAGCGCTCTACACCGCGCTGGGCCGCAACCACCCGGTGCTGATCTCGACCGTGTTGTACACCGCCGCGACGATGGCCAGCGGCAACCCCATGCTCGGCTTCGCGGCGCTCATCCTCGGAACGGTGTGCGCGCTGGAGCGCCGCGCCAGCGGCGGCGTGCTGGCCCCGGTGCTCACGCACTTCGTCTGGGGACTGATCATGGTGCTGGTGTTGCCGCCGATGTTCGGGGTCTGATCACCCCTGCGCGGCCGCGACGACCTCGCGCGCCAGCGCGCCGAACGCGGCCACCCGCAGCGGCCACACCACCAACCGGTACACCCGGCCGGCGACCCCGCTCGGCACGAAGATCGCCCGTTGCGTGTAGCGGCTGCCCCCGCCGTCCTGCGGTCGCACCGTGATTTCCAGCCACGCCCGCCCGGCGGGACGTGCCTCCGAGCGCAACCGCAGGAGGTCGCCGGGGTCGCTTTCCTCGACGCTCCAGCCCGTGAGTGGCAGACGTCGCCGCCACCGGCCGTTGGTGGTGGCGTCGCGGGCCGCCGACCAGACCTCGCGGGGTTCGGCGGCCGTCGTCGCGGTCCGCACATCGGTGTAGACGATGTGGCCCGCCCAGTCGGGGTCGCTGGGCAGCGGCTCGGCCGGCTCGGAGCGCAGCGACGACCAGGACGCATCCGGCAAGCCGCGGCCGGCGCGGTGCAGCGCCAACTCGACCGCGCGACGGTACCCGGTCAGCCCGCCCGGCGGCGGCGCGATGATGGTGTCGATGTCCGAATTGTGCATCACCGCATCGCATTCCAGCGATTCGACCAGCGGTCGCGCCAGCCCGGACGGAATCGGGGTCACGGTGCCCACCCACAGGCTGGCGATCGCCGGGGTCAGGAATGGCAGCACGAACAGGTAGCGCTTGCCCAACCCCGCGGCCTCGGCGTAGACCCGCATCATGTCGCCGTATTCGAGCACGTCGGGCCCGCCGACGTCCCAGGTGCGCGACTCCGGGACCGTGGCCGTCGCCGCCGCGGCCAGGTAATACAGCACGTCGCGCACCGCGATCGGCTGAATCTTGTTGTGCACCCATTTCGGCGTGGTCATCACCGGCAACCGGTCGGTGAGGTGCCGGATCATTTCGAAGGACGCCGACCCCGAGCCGATGACCACCCCGGCCTGCAACACCACGGTCTCGATCCTGGAGTCGATCAACGCTTCTCCGACCGCCTTTCGCGACGCGAGATGCGGTGAGAGATCGCTCTTTTCGGGATGCAACCCGCTCAGATACACCACCCGCCGCACCCCGGCGCGCCGCGCGGCCGTCACGACGTTGTTGGCGGCGCGGGTTTCCTCGGCGGCGAAATCTTTCGAGGCGCCCATCGAGTGGACGAGGTAGTACACCACGTCGATGCCGTCGAACGCGGCGACCAGCGAATCGACGTCACCGAGGTCCCCGCGCGCGACCTCCGCTCGTTGTCGCCACGGCACCTGCGCCAGCTTGTCGGGGGTGCGCGCCAAGGCACGGACGTGGTGGCCCTCGTCCAATAGCCGGGGCACCAGGCGTCCGCCGATATAGCCGGTCGCTCCGGTCACCAGGCACCGCACCTGTTCGGTCATCGCTCCTCCGTCGTTTGTCGAGAGTCTGACGGGCAGGATTACCGCATCGCAGCGGGATTAAGCGTGGCGGCCGATCGGCGCGACAATCGTCAGCGATCGGTGAAGTTGGCGGCGCGTCGCTGTTGGAAGGCCGTTGCGCCCTCGACGAAGTCGGCGGATTTCAGCAGCACAGACTGGCCGTCGAACTCGCGCTGCAGGGCCGGATCCAATTGGGTCAGCGTGGCCGCGTTGATCGCCAGCTTGGTCTTGCCGAAGGCCACCGCCGGACCACCCAGCAACCGGGCGATCACCTTGTCCACCTCGGCGTCGAAATCGTCGACCGGATAGACCGCGGTGACCAGGCCCCACGACAACGCCTCGGCGGCCGTCAGCCGCTCCGGAAGCAGCGCCATCTGCATGGCCCGGATGCGGCCGATCGCGGCCGCCACCAACGCCGACGCTCCGCCGTCGGGCATCAACCCGATCTTGGTGAAGGCGAGCATGAAAAATGCGCCCTCCGAAGCCAATACGACGTCACAGGCGAGCGCGATCGAGACGCCGACGCCGGCCGCGGGTCCCTGGACCACGGCGACCACCGGGTGCGGCAGCGCGGTGATCGCGCGCACCAGCCGGTTGATCTCGACGATGATCCGGTCCGGCGGGACGCCGCCATCGTCGGAGACGTCGTCCGCGCTGATGCCCGCACCGGAGCAAAAGCCGCGCCCGGCGCCGCCGATCCGCACCACCTTGACCTCGGGGTCGGTGGCCGCGTGCTCCAGCGCGTCGGCGATGCCGGTGATCACCGGAATCGTCAGCGAATTCAGGCTGTCGGGCCGGTTGATGGTCACCGACAACACGCCGTCGGACAGCGTGACGTCAAGGCCTGCGACGGGGGCGAGGGTGGCGATCGCGGATGAAGGCATGGGCTCACCATAAGTGACCGGGGTGCGCGGCCCTCCGGCACGGCTGCGAAGATGTCGAACGACCGGTTGTTCGGTAGCGAACGGTCGACGTAAGAGCGGACGAAAGGTCGGTGGATCGTGGCTGGACCGTTGAAGGGACTGCGTGTTGTCGAGTTGGCCGGCATCGGCCCCGGACCACACGCCGCGATGATCCTGGGGGATCTGGGCGCGGACGTGGTGCGCATCGATCGCCCGTCCTCGGGGCCCGGGGGAGTCGCCAAGGACGCCGCAATGCGCAACCGCCGCGTCGTGACCGCCGATCTGAAGTCCGACGAAGGCCGCGCGCTCGTCCTCAAACTGATCGCCAAGGCGGATGTGTTGATCGAGGGCTACCGCCCGGGCGTCACCGAGCGGCTCGGCCTGGGCCCCGACGACTGCGCGAAGGTCAACGACCGGCTGGTGTACGCGCGAATGACCGGCTGGGGCCAGACCGGCCCGCGCAGTCAGCAGGCGGGTCACGACATCAACTACATCTCGCTCAACGGCATCCTGCACTCCATCGGCCGGGCGAACGAACGGCCGGTCCCGCCGCTGAACCTGGTCGGTGACTTCGGCGGCGGCTCGATGTTTCTGCTGCTCGGCATCCTGTCGGCGCTGTGGGAGCGGCAGGCCTCGGGCAAGGGACAGGTCGTCGACGCCGCGATGGTGGACGGCTCCAGCGTGCTGGTCCAGATGATGTGGCAGATGCGGGCGTCGGGCATGTGGACCGACGCGCGCGGGACCAACCTGCTCGACGGCGGCGCGCCCTACTACGACACCTACGAATGCGCCGACGGGCGCTACGTCGCGGTCGGCGCCATCGAGCCGCAGTTCTATGCCGCGATGCTGACCGGCCTCGGCCTGGATAACGCCGACCTGCCCGGGCAGAACGACGTCGGCCGCTGGCCCGAACTGCGGGCCGTCCTGACCGAGAAGTTCGCCAGTGCCGACCGCGACCACTGGGCCAAGGTGTTCGCCGACTCCGACGCGTGCGTGACGCCGGTGCTGGCCTTCGGCGAGGTGCAGACCGAGCCGCACATCACCGAGCGGAACACGTTCTACGAGGTCGACGGCGGACTGCAGCCGCTGCCGGCGCCGCGGTTCTCTCGCACCGCGCCGGAGACGCCGCGTCCGGCGACACCGGTGACCGACGCCGAAGCGGTGCTCAACGACTGGGTATAGTCCCGACCAACCAGTTGGCTGGAATGCAGGGAATCAAGGAAGGACCGGAATGGAGATCAAAGACGCCGTTGCCGTCGTCACCGGGGGAGCGTCGGGGTTGGGCCTGGCCACCACCAAGCGACTGCTCGACCGCGGTGCCCAGGTGGTGGTCATCGACCTGCGCGGCGAGGAAGCCGTCCGTGAGCTGGGGGATCGCGCGCGCTTCGTGGAGGCCGACGTCACCGATGAGGCCGCCGTCGGCAAGGCGCTGGACGCCGCCGAGTCGATGGGTGCGCTTCGCATCAACGTCAACTGTGCCGGCATCGGCAACGCCATCAAGACGCTGTCCAAGGATGGGCCCTTCCCGCTGGACGGCTTCAAGAAGGTGATCGGGGTCAACCTGATCGGCACCTTCAACGTGCTGCGGCTGGCCGCCGAGCGCATCGCCAAGACCGAACCGCTGGGTCCCGAAACAAGCCCAGAGCGTGGCGTCATCATCAACACCGCCTCGGTCGCCGCGTTCGAGGGCCAGATCGGGCAGGCCGCGTACTCGGCGTCCAAGGGCGGCGTGGTCGGCATGACCCTGCCGATCGCGCGCGACCTGTCGCGCGAGCTCATCCGCGTGGTGACCATCGCGCCGGGGCTGTTCAAAACCCCGCTGCTGGGTTCGCTGCCCGAGGAGGCGCAGGCCTCGCTGGGCAAGCAGGTGCCACACCCCGCGCGGCTGGGCGATCCCGACGAGTACGGCGCCCTGGCGGTCCACATCGTCGAGAACCCGATGCTCAACGGCGAGGTCATCCGCCTGGATGGCGCCATTCGCATGGCGCCCCGCTGAGCCGCATCCCGTCCGGCAAAACGAAAGCCCCCCGCATCGGCGGGGGGCTTTCTTTATCAGGCTCAGTGATTACTTGCGGAACCATCGACTGACGTTGGGTTCGGCCATCAACAGGCGTGCGAGCATGCTCATGATCTGCCTCAGCTCGCGGCTTGCAGTTCGTCGAACTGCTCCGAGGTCTCGCCTTCCACCAGGACGTCGCCGTGGTAGAGGGCTTCGAAGTCAACCTTGATGACGTCGGCACTTGTGTCGTCGATCCACATGACACTGAGCGTATGGGCCACCATTAAGGAATCTTTGAGTCACGATTCGGAAAACCTTGGCAATTTACCGGCGAGTAGGTTGACCGGCGGCCAAGCCCCGATTTGGGCCCTGAGCTGCTTAATTACGGCACATTTTTCTGGCCGGACTCTTACTGTCGGCGGGGTTTAAAACGCGGCGTTGAACGCTCGGGGCGGTCGCTTCCGTCTTTACTAACGAGCACTGTTCGACGTGTGGAAATTAGCGTTTGTTACGTTGTCGCGGACAAGCCAACGGCCAGCGCAACGGGGCACCGGCAGCGGAAGGGCTAGCAATGCTGCAAAGAATCGCCCGGGTCGCCATCAGGGCGCCCCGCCGCATCCTCGCGACCGGTGTCCTGGTCTTCATTGCCGCGGCGATCTTCGGCGTCCCCGTCGCCAAGAGTTTGTCCCCGGGCGGTTTCCAAGACCCGGACTCGGAGTCGGCACACGCCATCGGCGTGTTGAGTGACAAGTTCGGCCAGAGCGGCCAGCAGGTGCTGATCCTGGTGACGGCCCCGGGCGGCAGCGGCAGCGAGCAGGCCCGCAGAGTGGGAACCGACCTCGTCGACCAGTTGCGGCGGTCCCCGCTGGTGTACAACGTCACCTCGCCGTGGACCGCCCCGCCCGCGGCCTCGGCCGACTTGGTGAGCCGCGACGGCAAGTCCGGACTCGTCGTTGTCAACATCAAAGGCGGCGAGAATTACGCGCAGAGCAACGCCCAGACCCTGGCCGACCAGTACATCCATGACCGCGACGGCGTCGCCGTCCGCGCCGGCGGTGCGGCGATGCAGTACGCGCAGATCAACACGCAGAACCAGGCCGACCTGCTGGTGATGGAGATGATCGCGCTCCCGCTGAGCTTCCTGGTGCTGATCTGGGTGTTCGGCGGACTGCTGGCCGCGGCGTTGCCGATGGCGCTGGGCGCGCTGGCCGTCGTCGGTTCGATGTCGGTGTTGCGCCTCATCACCTTCACCACCGAAGTCTCGATCTTCGCCCTCAACCTGAGCACCGCCCTGGGCCTGGCCCTGGCCATCGACTACACCCTGCTGATCGTCAGCCGTTATCGCGACGAATTGGCCGAGGGCCACGGCCGCGAGCAAGCGCTCATCCGGACCATGGCCACCTCCGGTCGCACCGTGCTGTTTTCCGCGGTCACCGTGGCGTTGTCGATGTCGGCGACGGTGGCGTTCCCGATGTACTTCCTGAAGTCCTTCGCCTACGCCGGGGTGGCCACCGTTGCCTTCGTCGCGACCGCCTCGATCGTGATCACCCCGGCCGCGATCGTGCTGCTGGGCCCACGGCTGGACGCGTTCGACGTGCGCCGGTTCTTGCGGCGAATGCTGCCCAAAAAGAAGGCCCCGGAACCGGCGCACCGGCCCGTCCAGCAGCTGTTCTGGTACCGGTCCACCAAGTTCGTGATGCGCCGCTGGGCCCCGATCGGGCTGACGGTTGTCGCGCTGCTGTTGCTGCTCGGGTATCCGTTCCTGCGCGTGACGTGGGGTTTCCCCGACGACCGGGTGCTGCCACGGTCGGCGTCGGCGCATCAGGTCGGTGATCGGCTGCGCAACGATTTCGGGCACGACTCCGCGACGTCGGTGCCCGTCGTCATCCCCGATGCCGCCGGCCTGAACCCCACGGACTTCGACTCCTACGCCGCCGCCCTGTCCCGGGTCGCCGACGTGTCGTCGGTGTCCGCTCCCGGCGGCACCTTCTCGGCCGGCAACCGGGTGGGACCGCCGGCCGGTCCCACCGGGCTGGCCGGCGGCAGCGCCTTTCTGACCGTCAGCAGCACCGCGCCGCTGTTCTCGGCGGCGAACGACGCCCAGCTCAGGCGGCTGCACGAGGTGCCCGGACCGGCGGGCCGATCCGTCGAGATGGGTGGGGTGGCACAGGTCAACCGCGACAGCGTCGACGCCGTGACCGACCGGCTGCCGCTGGTGCTCGGGTTGATGGCGGCGATCACCTTCGTGTTGCTGTTCCTGCTCACCGGCAGCGTGCTGTTGCCGGCCAAGGCGCTGGCCTGCAATTTCTTGTCGCTGACGGCGGCGTTCGGCGCGCTGGTGTGGATCTTCCAGGACGGCCATCTCGGTGCGCTCGGCACCACGCCCAGCGGGACGCTGGTGGCCAACATGCCGGTGCTGCTGTTCTGCATCGCCTTCGGGCTGTCCATGGACTACGAGGTCTTCCTGCTCTCCCGGATCCGCGAGTACTGGCTGGCGTCGGGCGCCGCCCGACCGGCGAGGCCCACCGCGACGCGGGCCCACGCCGCCAACGACGAGAGCGTGGCGCTCGGCGTCGCTCGCACCGGCCGGGTGATCACCGCGGCAGCCCTGGTGATGTCGATGTCCTTCGCCGCGCTGATCGCGGCCCACGTCTCGTTCATGCGGATGTTCGGCCTTGGCCTGACGCTCGCCGTGTTCGCCGACGCGACCCTGGTGCGGATGGTGGTCGTGCCGGCCTTCATGCATGTGGTGGGCCGGTGGAATTGGTGGGCGCCCAAGCCCCTGGCATGGCTGCACGACCGGTTCGGCATCAGCGAGGGCCCGGGCGAAAAACCCGTGGATCATCTCGGGCCGGTCGCGGACCCCGTCGAACTGCCCGCGCCGGTGGTCGCCGAGCCGGTAGCCAATATCGGTTAACGCCGACCCCCGGGTCGTCGGGACCCTATTGTGGGCGCAAGCGAGTCGGAAGGTTCACCAAGGTATGACAACGGTCGTCGACAACCCCTTCTTCGCGCGGGTGTGGCCGGTCGTCGCCACCCATGAAGCCGAGGCGATCCGGGCGATGCGCCGGGAGAATCTGGCCGGCCTGTCGGGCCGGGTGCTGGAAGTCGGCGCGGGAATCGGCACCAACTTTCCCCACTATCCGGACTCCGTCGACGAGGTGATCGCGGTGGAACCCGAACCGCGGCTGGCGGCGCAGGCCCGCGCCGCGGCGCAGGCGGTGCCCGTCCGCGTGGTCGTCACCGGCGAGACGGCCGAAGCGTTCAGCGGCGCCGAGCCGTTCGACGCGGTGGTGTGTTCGCTGGTGTTGTGCTCGGTACGCGACCCCGAAAGCGTTCTGCGGCGGCTGTTTTCGTTGCTGCGGCCGGGCGGGGAGCTGCGCTACCTCGAGCACATCGCCAGTGCCGGTGCGCGGGGCCGCTTTCAGCGTTTCGTCGATGCGACGGTGTGGCCGCGCCTGTTCGGCAACTGCCACACCCACCGGAATACCGAACGCTCGATCGTCGAGGCGGGCTTTCACGTCGACACGTCGCGGCGCGAGTTCACGTTCCCGGCCTGGGCGCCGATGCCGGTCTCGGAGTTACTGCTCGGACGCGCGCGCCGGCCCTGACCGGCGGCCGGATCAGTTCAGCAGAGCGGGTAGCCGCTGCAGCAACCCGGGCAGCGCCTGGCTTGCGGTCTGGCGCACGCTGATCGTCACGCTGCCCGACAGCGGAGTGACGTCGGGATTGACTTCGACGACGGCGGTGCCCCGCGACAGCGCCAACTCGGCCAGCCCGGCCGCCGGATAGACGATCGCCGAGGTGCCGACCACCACCATGACGTCGGCGGCCTCGGTCGCCTCCACCGCGCGCTGCCACGGTTCTTCGGGCAGCCGCTCACCGAACCAAACGATGTCGGGTCTGATCAGCCCGCCGCAGCGGCACACCAGGGGCTCCACCTCCAGCGCCGGCTCGGGCATTTCGGGCAGCGCCCCGGAATAGGCCATACCGCAACGCGCACAACGGAATTCGAACAAGCTGCCATGCAGGTGGTGCACCGACCGGCTGCCCGCCCGCTCGTGCAGGTCGTCCACGTTTTGGGTGATGACGCTGACCTGGGCGTCGTCTTGCCAGGCGGCGATGGCTCGATGACCCGCGTTCGGTTGGACATCGGCGACCAAATAGTGGCGCCACAGATACCAGCCCCAGACGCGCTGCGGATTGTCGCGCCAGCCCTGCGTGCTGGACAGCTCGTAAGGGTCAAAGCGGGCCCACAATCCGTTCTTGTCGTCGCGGAAGGTCGGCACACCGCTCTCCGCGGAGATGCCCGCGCCGCTGAGCACCGCTACTCGCATCTCACCAACATAGCCGGGGGTGGGGGATACTGGACGCGTGGAGCTCGGTGACTGGTTGAAGGTCGACATGAAGGCGGGAAAGCCATTGTTCGACCAGCTCAGGACGCAGGTCATCGAGGGAGTTCGGGAGGGCGCGTTACCGCCCGGCACTCGCCTGCCCACCGTGCGCGATCTGGCCGGCCAGCTCGGTGTCGCCGTCAACACGGTGGCGCGCGCCTACCGCGAGCTGGAAACCGCCGCGATCATCGAAACCCGGGGCCGCTTCGGCACTTTCGTCGCGCGCTATGACCCGACCGACGCCGCGATGGCGGCCGCGGCCCGCGAGTACGTCCGCGTTGCGCGCGGACTCGGGTTGGACAAGGCCGACGCGGTGCGCTACATCGAAGCGGTGCCCGACGAGTGAGGCCGGCGCCGCCCGACGGCGAAACCCTTGGCGCCCGGGTCGTTCTCAGCGCAACACCTTGTCCAGCGTGCGCAGGTTGCGGGTGGTGGTCGACGACTTGTACCGCGGCTTACCCATCGTCTTGCCGACGCTGCTGTCCAGCGTGGCGCCCTTGGGGACCTGCCAGTAGAGCACGCCGTCACCGCGGCGGATCTTCTCGTCGGGACCGGCGTTGTCGCCCAGCGCGGCGAGCTCGTCCAGCACGGTCGCGTCGGCGACGAACGTGACGTAGGACTGATAGCCGTCGACCTCGCGCTCGAACGGATAGGCGTCGACCGCTGCGCGCACGGTGTCGATGGCGTAGGCCAGCACCCACGCGTCGTAACCGAACCGAGCGCGCAACGCGGCTTCGGCCTTCTTGCGCACCGACGCCACCCCGGCGGTCGATTCCAGCAGCACGTTGCCGGTGGCCAGGATGGTCCGGACACCGGTGAACCCGGCGTCGGTCAGCGCGGCCGCCACCTCGGTCATCTTCAGATTGACGCCCCCGACGTTGACGCCACGCAGGAACGCCGCGTACTGCGTCATGTCCCGATTCCACCAGGTCGGCCGCACAACGACCATCCCGGGCCGCCCGGCCGGGTGCGACGTAGGCTTTCGTCATGGGACGCCAAGTCTTCGACGACAAACTGCTGGCCTTGATCAGTGGGCATTCCCTCGGGGTGCTGGCCACCATCAAGCGCGACGGGCGGCCGCAGCTGTCGAACGTGAGCTATCACTTCGACCCGCGCAGCGTGGTGATCCAGGTGTCGATCACCGAGCCGCGTGCCAAGACGCGCAACCTGCGTCGGGACCCCCGCGCCTCGATCCTGGTCGACGCCGACGACGGGTGGTCGTATGCCGTCGCCGAGGGCACCGCCGAGCTGACGCCGCCGGCGGCCGCGCCCGACGACGACACCGTGGAGGCGCTGATCGAGTTGTATCGCAACATCGCCGGTGAGCACCCGGACTGGGACGAATACCGGCAAGCCATGGTAACCGACCGGCGGGTGTTGCTGACGCTGCCGATCTCACACGTCTATGGCATGCCGCCGGGCATACGGTAGCCGCGGCCGCCATGCGAACCGTATCGGCAAACCCGAGATAGGCTGCCCCCTATGGCCGCATCGAATGCCCCGCTAGGTTCGAAGCCGTCGGAGTCTTCGGGGGCTGGATCGCCCGGCCCGGACGACGACACCAAGCGCAAATTCCGTGAAGCCCTGGATCGCAAGATGGCGAAATCCTCGAGCGGGTCCGATCATATCGACGGCGCCGGCAAGCAAACGCGGGCGCACGGCGCGGCGGGCAGCCGCCGGGAATTTCGCCGCAAGAGCGGCTGACGATCCCTTGCCCGGGGGCCGAATTGACGGGGTCAGCCTTGGGGCGCAGCGAACAGGCGGACCGAGGGGTCGGCCTGTCCGGGTTGGCCGCGCAGGCTTCCTCGGGTGCTGGGGTGTCCGAAGTTCACTTGCGACGGGTCGTTCTGGTATGCCCAATCCGCCACGATGGTGCGTTGCCTGAACTTCCAGCGGCCCTCGTGTTTGGCGTAGGTGTCCAGGTACCGCCCGCCGATGATGACGTCGATGTTGCGCTCGGGGCCGGCGAAGGTGTGAAACACCAGGCAATAGATCTCGCCGCGGGCCGCGTCGCGTTCCACGACGAAGTTCGTGGTGGTGATGTTGTGTTGGGAGACAAGCACATACGGTTCGGCGGCCCGTAGTTGCGCGACGAACTGTTCGACGCCGCCGTCAGAAAACGAGCCGTGCGAGTCCGTCGCGTCGGGGTGATACAGCCCGCGAAGGGCGTCGTAGTCGGCGCGGTCGACGGCCCGGCAATAGGCGGTGACGAGCTGCTGCAGTTCGTCGCGGGCCAGCATCAGTGCCAACTTGGCCTCATCCACCACCACGCCACGATAACGCGGTCATTGCCGGTGAGTAATCTTGCGACCAATGGGTCCCCGGTCCCTGGGTGCTGCGCGAAAGGAAGATCGTTGACGGTGAAACTTTGCCTCGCTCAAGATCCGGAAGCCGACCAGCTGCTCGACGAGAGTCCGTTGGCGTTGCTCATCGGGATGGTTCTGGATCAACAGGTCCCCTTCGAGACGGCGTTCGCCGGACCGAAGAAGATCGCCGACCGGATGGGCAGCTTCGACGCCGCCGAAATTGCGGACTACGATCCGGACAAGTTCGCCGCGCTGTGCTCGCAAACCCCTGCGATACACCGCTTTCCGGGGTCGATGGCCAAGCGCATCCAAACGCTGGCGCAGATCATCGTGGACCGCTACGACGGCGATGCGGCCGGACTGTGGACGGCGGGCGACCCCGACGGGCCCGAGCTGCTGCGGCGGATCAAGGGATTGCCGGGATTCGGGGACGTGAAGGCGAAGATCTTCTTGGCTCTGCTGGGCAAGCAGTACGGCGTCACCCCGAAGGGCTGGCGCGCCGCGGCGGGGGACTTCGGCCGGGCGGGCTCGCACATCTCCGTCGCCGATATCGTCGATGCCCAGTCGATGGGGAAAGTGCGCGCGTACAAAAAGCAGATGAAAGCAGCGGCCAAAGCGGCGAAGTAGCAGGTCAACAGAAGGGAAGGGCGGCAACGTGAAGACACACCTGACGTGTCCGTGCGGCGAAGCCATCGTCGGCAAGGACGAGGACGAACTGGTCGAGTTGACCCAGGCGCACCTCGCCAGCGTTCATCCTGGCCTCGAGTACGACCGCGACGCCATCCTGTTCATGGCGTACTAGCCAGAACGCGCGTGCCCCCGGTCGGGACACGCGCGTTCAAGGCGGTGAGGCGGTGCGGTCTGCTACGGCACCACCGTCGAGCCGATCGTGGGCATGAACTGGCACTGCTTTTCTTTGGTGGTGACCTGCCCGAAGATCGTCGACATGATGCTGCCCGAGCCGGTGTCGGCGATCGCGCTCAACGTCGTCGGACCGTCGGGGTTGATGTCCGGACGCGGCTTGAGCGCGACGGTCCCCGACTTGCCGGTGGTCAGGTTCACCCAGGTGACATTCAGCGGCAGCTTCTGCACATCGGCGGGTCCGGGCGTGCCGACCGCGGTGAAGACGTAGGCGGTCTGGCCGGGCCCGGGGCCGGGCAGCGGAATCTTGGCCGGCCCCGCCACCGACAGCGCGGTGGCGATGGCACTGGTGCCGTCCGCCAGGCAGTTGGTGCCGATGGACGGATACAGGAAGTCCTGTGTGGGCGGCGTGTC
>NZ_MVHG01000005.1 GCF_002086125.1 Mycobacterium arosiense ATCC BAA-1401 = DSM 45069 | reverse complement strand
GACTTTCTCCAACTCCGCATCAGCCAACAACCGCTTCAGGGTGGCGTTTTCACGCTCAAGGTCTTTGAGCCGCCTAGCGTCCTCGGCCTTCAAGCCGCCGAACTGGTTACGCCACCGGTGATAGGTCGCTTCGGAGACACCCAGCTCGCGGCACACCGCCGCGGTGTCCTGGCTCTCGGCCAAAAGCCGATCGGCCGCCATCAGCTTGCGCACAATCTGTTCGGGGCTGTGCCGCTTCCTCGTCGCCATGATCTTGTCGAGCCTTCCTGCCCACGTCGTGGGCCGCAAGACTCTCATAGGCCATGGATCAACCGATCGGGGTCAGGCCATGTAAGATGAGCGACTTGGGATTGAAGCTGTCAATCCGTACGGTTTCGGTCACCTTCGCGAAGTATGGGCGACATCGGAACCGCCGAAGCGCCTTGTACCGCAGGCCATCTGTCGCGTGGTACATCGGTCTACCGACGGGGTGCTAGTGAGGCGATTAGCAAGTTGCGTAGCACGCCGTCATCACCGCCGTCTTCCGGCTTGGCGGGTTCAGTAATAAGGCTGAAGGTTATGCGGACAATCCAGCGAGCGAGAGTGTCGGGGGCCAGATCCTGACGAATCTCGTTTGCGGCGGCCGCCGTCTCGAGCCGGCGCACGAGGGCATCAGCGAGTTTGGCACGCCATAGCTCGGAGCCCTCTGCGTCGCGATAGGCGGCGCCCAAGCCTTCATGGCCGTCGACGAGCGCGCGCATCACCGCAGAGGCGCGAGCGATGTCGGTGCCGCGGAGGCATGCCGCGATTAGCTGAGCGAGAAACGGTTCGTCGGTCTGCCAGCACTGCTCAACCGCATTCAGGGTAGACGTCAGCAGTCGTACGAAGGAAGCTGCCAAAAGCGCGTCTTTGCTGGGGAAGTAGTAGTACACAGTCGATCTATGCACACCCGCGCGACGGGCGACGTCGCCCATCCGGGTACGCATCGGCCCCTTGTCCTCATAGCACGCATCGGCTGCGGCGAGCAGCCGTTCACGTGCCTCCTCCTCGTCCGCCGGCGAGTTCGCGGCCCGCGAATCAGCATGTCGATCGCTTGGCTGATCGGTCACAATTGCACCATAAAGCCTCAGGCAAGGCATTGATGCCGATCGCGGTCGGCCTCGGGCACCGCTGGGTGGCGGTTTGGCTTGGTGGTCGAAGTTTCAGCGGTGCAACCGCCCGCACCTGTGGCGCCGGCAATGGGCAACGGGCGCGCGTACCAGCGACGTTTCCCGCGCGCAGCTAACGGTTAGCGGTCGTCGAGGCGCGGGTCGAGCTCGCTCGGTTCAGCATCTGACAGAACGATTGAGAATCGCCCACGAAGAGCCCAAATCGCACCAAAGGTATAATCCGATATATAGATATATGTTTTGCTAAAACCGCCGTTGTCGGACGGGCCACGCTCTTTAGCGCACTGCGTTGCGGCTCAGCGCACAAAAGCGGCGGTCCGCCGCCGGACTGGCGCTACTTGCCCATCTGCTTCGAGGCAATGTTGAAAATTGCCGACTGGTATTTCTGCAAGCCCAGTCTGGAGCGCCAAGCGATTGGGAAGCATCGACCGACGTGAAGTTCGTAGCGATGTCGGCACCTATAACCGCTGGTCGCAGCGCTGTCTGTGGGGCGGCGTCCGCGGGGCGCCGCTTCGTGAGTTTCGGGCTGATCACCGGACCAGCATCCCGAGCGCGCACCGACACGACCGCAGCGGAACTTGTCCGCGGCGTTCTTCCGGCCTCACATCAGCACGGATATGCGCGAAAGCACATCGCAATCGTATTGTGCATATCCGCAAGGTGCACTTGATAAAAAATCCCAAAATACGACGGAGATTCCTCCCACGGGCGGTATTGCTGGCGGACGATTAGTAGGAGTGGCCGGACCGCTATCCTGCTGCAAATTCTCGACGACAAAAATCGTATTTTAATTTTGGGTTCTATTACTAAAGAGGCACTTATTTAGCAAACTTATAGCGCGACGGGCGCCTGGCTGTAAGCAGCGGTCATGATTCGGGCGGCCTTTGAGGGGATCGCTCCGGCAATAGCCAGGATGCAACGCGAAGACCCAGGTTAAAGGGTCGGACAGCGCGCACGGTAGCGCTTGCATTCCGCTGGCGGATCCGTCCAGCTTGGCGGGAGTGCGACAATCTGTGCAAAAATGTCGGGATAATCAGCAAATCACGTCCGGCGGTCTAAATCTAATTCGCTTCGCCCACTGGAAACACCGCGCGGCCGGTATTGCCTTGTCTTCCTGAGATGGTGTAGCGTCCCGCTGTGCTGTATGCCACATCAATACGACGGCGGGTTACCTTTCCGCCGGAGGGAGGATCCATACAGTCCAATGTTGGCTGCGATTAGATTTCGGGGAACACGCTAGTGGTGGCGGTAGATACTGAGCCCATTCCCGCCGCGTCCAGGGCGGCCGGTGCGGCCGGTGCGGCCGGTGCGGCCAGTATCCTGGCGTCTCTCGAGACTGGGCGGGCGGCCAGCGCCGCCAAGCCGCTACGGGAGGTTGGCGGTTTCTTCGCGCTGTCGCTCGACACGCTGGTCCAGATGTTCCGTCCACCTTTTGCCTGGCGCGAGTTCATCCACCAGGCGTGGTTCGTCGCTCGTGTGTCGATGCTGCCGGCCGTCTTCCTGTCGATCCCGTTCAACGCCCTGGCGATTTTCATCATCAACATCCTGCTCGTCGAGATCGGAGCCGCCGACGCCTCCGGCGCTGGCTCCGCCCTGGCGGCTGTGGTGTATATCGGCCCTATAGCGGCAGTGCTCGTAGTCGCCGGGACCAGCGCTACTGCAATGTGTGCCGACCTGGGTGCCCGGGCCATCCGTGAAGAAGTCGATGCCATGCGGGTCATGGGCATCAACCCGGTCCAGCGACTGCTTGTGCCCCGCGTCCTGGCGATCGGATTGAACGGGTTCCTTGTCAACTCCATCATCACCGTCGTCGGTTTGGTCGCCAGCTATTTGTTCTCCGTCTACCTCCAACACGTCAATCCCGGCTCGTATGCGGCGAGCCTGACGTTGCTCGTTGGGCTGAGTGAGCTAGTCATAGCGTTCGCCAAGGCGATGTTGTTCGGCTTCATCGCCGGTTTGATCGCCTGTTACAAAGGCACCACGGTCGGTGGGGGACCCCAAGGCGTCGGCAATGCTGTCAACGAGACGGTCGTGTACACGTTTTTGGCGCTCTTTGTCATCAACGTGGTACTGACCGCGATCACTAACAAGGCGACGATGTGAGCGCCGCGCCAGCGGCGGCCCGTTTGCCGCATCTGACGAGAACGCTGCACCGCCTCGTTGACGGTTGGAACCGACTCGGCAGCCAGACCGCGTTCTACGTTCGAACCCTCGGGTTTTTGTGGGAAGCGGTGAGCAGCTACAGAATAGAGACGCTACGGCTGATCGCAAACATGAGTTTGGGTGTCGGCGCTCTCGCTATGATCGGCGGCACCGTCGTGATCGTCACAACCTTGACGATGTCCACCGGCGGACTTGTGGGGATCCAGCTCTTCCGATCGTTGTCCGACGTCGGGGTGCAGGCGTTGAGCGGATTCGCGTCCGCCTATATCAACACACGTCTAGCCTCGCCGCTGATCGCCGACGTCGGCCTGGCAGCCACCATCGGTGCGGGTGCCACAGCACAGTTGGGCGCCATGCGGATCAACGAGGAAGTCGACGCGCTCGAGGTGATGGGCATCCACTCCGTCTCTTACTTGGTCTCCACCCGGGTGGTTGCCGGTGTGCTGGTGGTGATCCCGCTGTGGTGCATGGCGACGTTGTCCGGATATCTGGCCACCCGCAGCTTGATCATTTTTGTATACGGGCAGTCACCGGGCGTGTTCGATCACTACTTCCACACTTATCTGAAGCCCACCGACTTGATCTGGTCGCTACTGCAAGTGATTGCCGCCGGAACCGTAATCATGTTGGTGCACACGTATTACGGCTTCCACGCCTCGGGCGGCCCGGCGGGCGTCGGTGAGGCGGTCGGTCGCGCCGTGCGTACCTCCTTGATCGTGGCGGTCGCGGTGACGTTGGCGGTGGCATTGGCCGCCTATGGAGTGTCCGGCAACTTCCATCTGTCTGGGTGAGAGTTATGACGACCATGCGACGAATGCGACGAGAGGCTGGGCTGCCACCGGCGTTGTGGACCTTCATCCTGTTCGCGTTCATCATCGGATCGATCGTGCTGACGACAGCCGCGTTTAACAGAGACCTCAGGCCGTACGCACGCGTGACCGTGACGTCGGATCGTGCGGGCTTGGTCATGGAACCTGGCGCGAAGGTGAAGTTGCGCGGCGTGCAGGTTGGCCGGGTTGCGGCGATTCAGCCGGGCAATCCCGTGAAACTCCAGTTGGAGCTGTATCCCGAACAGCTGCGATACATTCCGGCGAACGTCGGCGCAAAGATCACCGCCACCACCGCTTTTGGCGCCAAGTACATCGACCTACTTACCCCAAACACCCCGAGCCCCAATCGGTTAGCGGCGGGGGCCGTTGTGTCGTCGAGCAACGTCAGCGTCGAGACGAACACGGTATTTCAGAACCTCGTCTCGGTGCTGAACCAGATCGACGTGCCTAAGCTCAACGCAGTGCTCACAGCCGTAGCGGACGGATTTCGCGGCAAGGGGCAACTCATCGGTGAGGCCACCACGGACCTCAACCAGGTGTTGTTGGCGGTCAATCCCCGCAGCGAGACAATCCGAGCCGACTTCCGCGCTTTGAAGGGATTCAGCGACACCTACGACGCGGCAGCGCAAAACATCGTGGCCGTTTTGAATTCGGTCAGCACTACAAGCACCACGATCACCGATGATGCCAAGCAACTTGACGCGTTGCTGCTCAATGTCAGTGGGCTTTCCCGCGCCGGCACCAACCTGATCGGCCCGAACAAAGACAACCTCGTGCACGGTGTCAACTTGCTGGAATCCACCACCCGTCTATTGATGAAGTACAACCCCGAACTCACCTGCACGATCGTCGGCGGAAAGAACGTGCTCGACGACTTCCTCCCCGTCGCCGGTGGCAGCAACGGATATTCAGTCATCCTCGACGTCGCGTTGCTGCTCGGCGACGATACCTACCGGTTCCCCGACAACCTTCCGATCAACGGCGCTAAGGGAGGACCCGGCGGTCAACCGGGCTGTGGATCGTTACCCGACGTCTACAAGAACTGGCCGCAGCGCTACCTGGTCACCAACACCGGGTGGGGCGGCGGGCTGGATATGCGGCCCAACCCTGGCATCGGTTTTCCCGGGTACGTCGATTACTCTCCCGTCACCCGAGGAATACCCCGACCACCGAGCATTCGCCATCCCGGCGGAGCGGCGCCCGGGCCCATCCCGTATCCGGGAGCCCCCCCGTACGGGGCGCCGCAGTATGCGCCCGATGGCACCCCGCTCTACCCCGGGTTGCCGCCCGCACCACCGCCAGGTAGGCCGCGCGACCCCGGCCCACCACCCGCAGGGACCGAGCCCTTTGTGCCGCCAACACCGGGCGGGTCGCAGCCGACCTGCGGGGTCGTCACCCAAGAGTGCTCGCCCCTGCCACCACCGCCCTACGCCCCAGCGCCCTGACCGCCCCGACTCCGACACGACCAGAGGAAAACAGACATGCGAGAGAACTTGGTAGGCGCCCTGTGGCGCCTGACCATCTACTTGGTCGTATGCCTGATCGGTGCCTTCGCGCTGCTCGCCGTCTTCGCCCAGTTGCGCTTCCAGCCGGAGAAGACCTATAAGGCCCGGTTCGCCAGCGTATCCGGACTCGAGAACGGAAACTTCGTTCGCGTCGCCGGTGTCGATGTCGGCAAGGTTAAAAACATCACCATCCAGCCCGACTCCACGGTCCTTGTCGAGTTCACCGCGGCCGACTCGGTAGTGCTCACTCAAGGCAGCAGGGCAGCTATTCGCTTTGCTGATCTCATCGGCGGTCGGTATGTGGCCCTCGAGGAGGGGGCCGGGGGAGTCACGCTCCTGCATCCGGGGGACACGATCCCGCTGAGTCACACGGAGCCCGCGTTAGACCTCGATGCGCTCATCGGTGGCTTCCGACCCTTGTTCCGCGCGCTGGATCCCGACCAGGTGAATCGGTTGACGGGTCAATTGATCGCCGCCTTCGATGGACAGGGCGCCACGATCGGCTCGTTTCTCACCCAGGCCGCCGCCTTGACGAACACCCTGGCCGATCGCGACCAACTGATCGGTCAAGTCATCACCAACCTCAATACCGTCCTGGGTTCGCTCGGCGGCCAGAGCAAACAATTCGGCAAAGCGGTCGACTCGCTGGCTGAGCTGGTGGAAGGCCTCAAGGCCCGCAAGCAGGACATCAGCAACGGGGTGGCGTACGGCAATGCAGCTGCGGCGTCGGTGGCCGATCTGCTGGCCCAGGCGCGCCCGCCGCTGACGAAGGTGGTGCACGAAGCGGATCGAACCACCTCGCTCGTTCTGGCCGATCACGACTATGTCGATCATTACCTCGAGACCTGGCCCGAGGCGTTCCAAATCCTCAATCGGCAGGGCATGTATGGAGACTTCTTCAGCTTCTACCTGTGTGACCTCGTGCTCAAGGTCAATGGCAAAGGGGGACAACCGGTTTACATCAAGCTGGCCGGCCAGGCCACCGGACGGTGCACGCCGAAATGAAGCCCTTCTCCGAACGCAATCCGCTTGTCATCGGCGCGGCCGGCCTCGCGGCCGTCCTGGTGCTCATGCTGCTGTCGGTGAACTATCAGAAGCTGCCATTCTTCAACACCGGAAAGACGTATTCGGCCTACTTCGCAGAGGCGGGAGGCTTGCTGCCCGGCGACCGCGTCCAAGTGTCGGGCTTCCGGGTCGGGCAGGTGTCCAGTGTGGATCTGGATGGACCGCGCGTGCTGGTCAAATTCAGTGTCGCCAACGGTGTCCGCCTCGGTGACCGCACCGAGGCGGCAATCAAATTACGAACGGTGCTCGGTACCAAACTCCTCGAGGTCACCCCGCGTGGGGACGGACAACTGGCCGGCCCGATCCCGCTCGACAGAACCACGTCGCCCTATCAGTTGCCAGACGCGCTGGGTGATCTCACTACCACGATCAGCGGGTTGGACACCAAGCAGCTGTCCAACTCGTTGGCCGTGCTGGCCAACACCTTCTCCGACACGCCACCGGACCTGAAGGCCGCGGTGCAGGGAGTGGCCCGCTTTTCGAAGACCATCGACGAACGCGACAGCGAGCTGCGAAACCTGTTGGCTAATGCCGATAAAGCGACGAAGGTGCTGGCCGAACGCAGCGACAAGATCGTCGGACTCGTCGCTAACACCAATGCCCTGCTGGTGCAACTGCGAAGCCAAAGCCGTTCACTGGAACAGATTTCGCACAATCTGTCGGCCCTAGCCCGGCAGCTCAAGGGATTCATCAGCGAGAACCGCAACACGTTCAAGCCTGCGCTCGACAAACTCAACGGCGTGCTTACGATGGTGGACAACCACAAACAGAATGTGCAGAAGGCTATTACCGGGCTCAGCAAATACGCCCTGAGCCTGGGTGAATCGGTCTCATCCGGCCCTTTCTTCAAGGCCTACTTAGTCAATCTGTTTCCCGGCCAGTTCGTGCAACCCTTCATCGACGCGGCGTTCTCCGATTTAGGACTGGACCCCAATGTTCTGCTGCCCTCCCAACGCGCCGATCCCCAGACCGGGCAGCCGGCTACTCCACCGCTGCCGATTCCGTACCCGCGGACCGGCCAGGGTGGCGGCCCGCGCACGACCATCCCGGACGCCATCACCGGCAACCCGAACGATCATTCGTGCGGTCCAGCCGGTGTGCCGCTACCTGGGCCTGGCTGCTATCCCTATCGAGAGCCGCCCGCCGCGCCACCACCCGGCGGGCCGCCGCCAGGACCTCCCGCGGCGCCGGGTCCCGGTGAAGGACAATCAATCCCGACTCCGGACCCGCCGACCCAAATCGAAGTTGGTGGACATTGAGCGCAGGTAAGGCCAGGATCGCCGTGGCCATCACCTTGGTCGCGGTGCTTGTCGGCGGAATTGTCACGCTGGTCCACTCGGCCGGCATCGGCCGCATCTACGTCACCGGATACTTCGCCAACAGCACCGGCCTCTACGGCGGCGACGACGTGGTAATCCTCGGGGTGCGTGTGGGCAAGGTCGAAAAAATCGAGCCACTGCCAGACGGTGTCAAAATCAGTTTCTGGTACGACGACAAGTACAAGGTGCCGGTCGACGCCAAGGCGGTGATCCTGTCGCCGTCACTGGTGACGCCACGCTCCATTCAGTTGACGCCGCCCTATACCGGAGGTCCGGTGCTGCCCGACCGTGCGGTGATTCCTCAGCAGCGCACCGCCGTTCCGGTGGAATACGACGACTTTCGCCGGCAGCTCGAAAAGCTGAGCCAGACTCTGCAACCCACCCAACCGGGTGGAACCAGCACCCTCGGGGCATTCATCAATACCGCGGCCGACAACCTGCGCGGTCAGGGCCCTGATATCCGCGACACGATAATCAAGCTGTCGCAAGCGATTTCCGCGCTCGGCGATCACCGCAACGATCTGTTCGGCACCGTGAAGAACCTGTCGATCCTGGTCTCCGCGTTGCATGACAGCAGCGACGTGTTGGGCCAGCTCAACCAGAATCTGGCCGCGACAACCGGCCTGCTGGCCGAAGACCCAAACCAAGTAGGCAATGCGGTTCACGACCTCGACGACGTCGCCGACGACGTCCGAAACTTCGTGGCCGATAACCGTGAAACGCTAGGTACGACCTCAGACAAGCTGGCCTCGGTATCGACAGCCCTGAACGAAAGCCTGGACGACGTCAAACAGGTGCTGCACGTCGGCCCGACAGCGTTCCAAAACTTCTTGAATATCTACCAACCCGCGCAGGGCACGCTGACCGGCGCGCTCGCGATCAACAACTTCGCCAACCCTATTCAATTCCTGTGCTCAGCAATCCAGGCGGCATCGCGTCAGGGCAGCAAGCAGTCAGCCAAACTGTGTGTGCAGTACCTGGCGCCCATCATCAAAAACCGCCAGTACAACTTCCCGCCCCTGGGAGAAAATCTGTTCGTCGGCGCCTCGGCGCGCCCCAACGAGATCACCTACAGCGAGGATTGGCTGCGACCGGACTACATTCCCCCGCGGCCACCGCCATCGGCCGACTCGCCTGAGGCTGCTGATCCGGCCAACCCGCCGGCCCCGGCCGGCGCCCCACCGGCGCCAGAGGCGCCGACCGCGCCGCCGGCTAAAGAACCCGTATCTACCAACCCGGCCGATGGCCTGCGAGGAATGATGACGCCACCCGGAGGTGGACAGTGACTCGACCACGGAGCTGGTGGCACTTCGCCACGGCGCTCGTTGCGACGCTGGTTGTGGCCGCGCTCTCTGGCTGCGATTTCCATGGCGCGAACTCGTTTACCCTTCCCGGAACCAAAGGCCGGAGTCCAGGCGCCTACACGATTCAAGCGCAAATGCCCGATGTCCAGAATTTACAACGGAATTCGCGTGTCCGAGTCAACGATGTCACCGTCGGGAATGTCACCAACATCGAGCTTCAGGGTTGGCATGCACTCGTCACCATGACCATCGACGGCGACGTTGAGCTGCCGGCCAACGCGACCGCCACCATCGGACAAACCAGCTTGCTCGGGTCGGTGCACGTCGAATTGGCGCCACCGACCGGCGTGCCACCCCAGGGGAAGCTCAAAAACGGGTCACTCATTCGGCTTGCGTCGGCCACCAGCTATCCCTCGACCGAACGCACCCTGGCCGCGGTTTCACTTCTACTCAACGGCGGCGGCCTCGGCCAACTCCAAGACATCACCAAGTCATTGGGGACAGCGTTTACCGGTCGCGAGCAAGACCTGAGAAGCCTGCTCGGGCAGCTTGATAGGTTCGTCGGCTACCTCAACGATCAAAAAGCGGACATCATCGCGGCAACCGACAGCCTCAACAACCTCGTCGGCCAATTCGCCGACCAAAAGCCGGTGATCGACAAGGCGCTCAAGACGGTCCCGGACGCCTTGGCCGTGCTGGAACGTGAGCGGGACAACCTCGCCGAGGCGCTGGGCGACGCAGGAAAATTCGGCGCGCTTGCCGCTGACTCGGTGAACAAGACCAAGGAGAACCTGGTCAAGGAGCTCAAGGACCTCGGCCCGGTGCTGCAGTCACTGGCCGATGCCGGACCGGCGCTGACTCGCGCTATCGGTTTCTACGGAACCTTCCCGTGGCCCCGAGACACCATGAGCAAATGGCTGCGTGGCGACTATGCCAACTTGACCGCGGTGATCGACCTGACCCTGAGTCGACTCGACGCGTCGTTTTTCACCGGAACACGCTTTGAGTGCAACCTGACCGAGCTAGAGCTGCAATGGGGCCGCACCATCGGCCAGATGCCCAGCCCTTGCACCGGAGGTGGGCCGTACAACCCCGGCAACCCGCTGGTCGTTCCCTACCACTTCAACCAAGGGCCGTGACAGCGTGCTGACCAGACGAGTCAAGATTCAGCTTGCGGTTTTCGCGGCGCTCAGCCTCACCGCCGCGACTATCATGTTCTTCGCCTTCATGCAAGTACCTACCGTGTTTTTCGGAGTGGGCCGCTACACAGTGACCCTCCAGCTGCCCCAAGCTGGTGGCCTCTATGAGGGCGGCAACGTAACCTACCGGGGCGTCGAGATTGGCCGGGTGCAAGCGGTGCAGCTGACCAACAGCGGCGCAGAGGCTGTGCTGCAATTGAATTCGGACATCAGGGTCCCTGCGGACCTCAGCGCCGAAGTGCACAGCGTGTCGGCCGTCGGTGAACAATATGTAGAACTGCTACCGCGCAGCGGCAAAGGGCCGTCGTTGAAAAACGGCGACATCATCCCATCCGACCGTACCTACGTCCCGCCGGATATCAACTCGCTGTTAGGCGCAACCAATCGGGGCTTGACGGCGATCCCGCGTGACAACTTGAAAACGGTGGTCGACGAATCCTATGTCGCCGTCGGCGGGCTCGGTCCGGAACTGTCTCGGTTGGTGAGCGGGACGGCGAACTTATCGATCGATGCCCGCAAGAATCTGGACGCGATCGCTGCTTTGATCGACAAACCCAAGCCGGTTCTTGACAGCCAGACCGACTCAGCCGGTGCAGTTCACGCATGGGCCGCCCACCTGGCGACCATCACCTCCGAGCTGCGCGACAACGATTCTTCGGTGCGCGGTCTTCTCCAAAAAGGCAGCCCGGCGGCCGCTGAGGCCAGCGCACTGTTCGACCGGCTCAACCCCACGTTGCCTATTGTGTTGGCCAATCTGGTCAGTATCGGACAGGTGGGGGTCACCTACCGGGACAACTTGGAATCAATCTTGGTCGAACTGCCCCAAGGCGCGGCCGATATCTTGGCGGTCAAGGTGGCCAACAAGAACACCAAACAGGCTTACAACGGTGCCTTCCTGAGCTTCAATCTGAACCTCAACTGGCCTCCGGTATGTAGCACCGGATTCCTGCCGGCCCAGCAACAGCGCTCGCCCAGCTACGAGGACTATCCGGATCCCCCGAAGGGAGACTTTTATTGCCGGGTGCCCCAGGACTCCATGCTCAATGTGCGTGGCGCCCACAACTATCCGTGCGAAACCCGTCCAGGCAAGCGGGCCCCGACGGTGAAACTGTGTGAAAGTGACCAGACTTACGTCCCCCTCAACGACGGCTTCAACTGGAAGGGTGATCCGAACGCGACGTACACCGGCCAAGGCATCCCGCAGTTCGCACCCGGTGAGGAGCCGCCCGGCCAGGTACCGCCGCAGTCACCGCCGGGGCCGTTGCCACCGCCGATCGCCGCAGTTCAATACGACCCAGCCACGGGCATGTACATGGGACCAGATGGGCGCATGTACACCCAGGGTGACCTCGCCCGCGGCAGCAAAAAGGAGCAAACATGGCAAAGCATGCTGGTGCCACCCAAGAGGAACTAACCAACACGGAACCGTCCGAAACGGCCTCCGACCCATCAGACCGCGTCGACGAGGGCTCAGCACCGTCGCTCGACGACGTCACTGAGAACCCGGAAAGCTCAGAGGCCTCACCCGGCTCCGACGACGCAGAAGATGTTAAGGGCGAGAAAGTGGCGTCTGACAACGCATCTCGTGATCAAGTTGCCGATGCCGACCGCGGTAGCGGAGGCGACGCATCGACCAATAAGCCCAGATCACCGGTGCGTTTAGCGGTCATCCTGGTGTTGCTCGCGGTGGTCGCTTTGGGCGCGCTGGCCGGATGGTTCGGCTTCCAGGAAGCAAAGGCACGCCAGGCGCAGCAGCAGCGCGAGGCGCTCATTCGCGTTGCGAGGCAGGGCGCACTGAACCTGACCACCATCGACTGGCAGCATGCTGACACCGATGTCAAACGCATTCTCGATAGTGCGACCGGCGCCTTCTACGATGATTTCTCCCATCGATCCCAGCCCTTTATGGATGTGGTGAAGAAAGCGCAGTCGACGTCGGTGGGAACCGTCACCGAGGCGGGCCTGGAATCACAGTCCGGGGACGAAGCTCAAGTGCTGGTTGCTGTATCGGTCAAGACTTCGAATCTCGGTGCAGCAGAACAGGATCCTAGACACTGGCGGATGCGCATCACCGTCCAGAGGATCGGCAACGACGTAAAGGTCTCCAATGTCGCATTCGTGCCATAACGGATCGGGAGATTGGCGGGCAGCGACAACCATGGTCACGGATCAGAAAAGGAAGCGTAGCAGTGCGAGTTGAAACCGATTCCGTCACAGAGCATGACGAAGTGGAGGTGGCCGAGGAGACGCGTCCACGCATCGCTGTTAGCAACACCGATGTTGAGCAGACCGGCGACGGCACCGACGCCCTCGACAGCAAAGACCTTGCCGAATCAGGGGAGAAATGCGCCGAAGATGACGATGCCGAGCGCTCAGCAGCAACCAAGCGTCGAATCAAGTGGTCGCGTGTGGTGGCCTTCGGCGTGTTACCCATCTTGCCGTTGGTGCTTGCAGCCGCCGTCGGCTACCTCAAATGGCAAGACGCCTGGGTCCGCGGATCAGCAGCCGCTGGCATCGAGTCGGTTACGGCCGCAAAGGATTCCACTGTGGCGATACTGTCGTACCAGGCTGACAGCGTTGAGAAAGATCTGGGCGGCGCCCGTGAACGACTAACTGGAAAATTCAAGGACTCCTACAGCCAGCTGATTCACGACGTGGTGATACCCGGCGCCAAAAAAGACCACATCGCCGCGACCGCGACCGTTCCCGCCGCCGCCTCGGTGTCGGCCACCCCGGACCACGCAGTAGCCTTGATTTTCGTCAATCAGACCGTGACCGTGGGTAATGATGCCCCTACCGATACTTCGTCCGCTGTGCGAGTGACTCTCGACAAGAGCGGTGGGCGCTGGCTGATCTCAGCCTTCGATCCCATCTAGTCGTCAAAAGTTTATGGAACGCGGCATCTCGCGAACGAAACCGAGAGCCAGCAGCTCAGCCGGTTCGTGGCTTGGCTTCCCGATGGAAGCTGCCTGCGGACCATTCTCCGATGAGGTCATCGACGGTGGTTAACCGGCCGAGCACGGCGATCGTGTTGTCCAGCACCTGATCTCCGTACTCGGCCGGCGTGCCCGCAACCGCATCGCGTGGGACCACGAGTTCGAAACCGGCCTGGGTGATGTGCCCGGCCGAAACCGGGAGTGCGAGGTTCAACGAGACACCGGCCAGAACAATCGTCCGCACGCCGAGGCCACTCAGGACCGGCAACAGCTCGGAATCCATGGTGGGGAACAAGCCATGATGGCGCGGCAGCACCAGATCGGTCGGCGCGAACAGCTTAGAGAGCACTTGAGTTTCAGGGGAGCCGGGTGCCCACGCCGCGGTGGCCGGCCCCAGCACTCGCCACAGCCGCGCGGTGCCCGGGTGCCCGCCGCCCAGTGTGCCTTCATAGGTGGCATGGACCACCCTGACACCAGACGTCCGCGCTGCGTCGAGGAGCCGGCAGACGTTCTCAACGAGTCCCGCGCTGTCCGCAGCGAGTTGTGGGAGAACCGATCCGGGTCCGAGCACACCGTTCTGGCACTCGACGCACACCACTGCCACAGCGTGGGATGGGCTTGCAGTGGCCATCCTCAGCACCGCAGTAACAGTGAGCCAAGTGCGAAAGTATTTGCGGGAAAGGTGATTGTGGGCTCGCAGTCCGGAGCCACCTCGAATTCGGGCGCCCGCTTCAGCCACTCCTCGACGATCATGCTGAGCTCTATCCTCGCCAAGTGTGATCCAAGGCAGCGGTGCGGGCCGCCGCCGAATCCCCAGTGAGGATGAACCTTTCCGTCCATGACCACATGGTTTGCCGAGATATCGTCACTGTCGTCCCGATTGATCGCAGCCAGACAAAGGCGCAGCTTTGTGTCAGCCGGAAACGTAACGCCGCCGATGGTCACCTCCCGGGTGGTCACTCGCGGGACCATCGGGGCGGGCGGCTCCAGTCTGACCATTTCCTCGACGAAAACGCGGATCTCCTCGGGATTCTCACGCAAAGTCCGCCGAAGTTTGGGGTTGCGTGCCAGCTCCAGGAGGGCGAAGCCCATCGCCGCGGTAACTGTGTCGAGGCCCGCGAGCACAAAGAGAAAGCTCAACCCGATTGCTTCGGCGTCGTCAAGCGGGTCGTCGCCGATGAGCACCTGCGACAGCAGATCGTTTCCCGGATTCTGGCGACGCTCATTGATCGCCTCCGAGACGTAGGTGACCAGTTCGAGTGCGGGGGCTAGGTCGGCGCCCTCCATTGACGGCAGCTCCGACAGGGCGATCACATTGTCTTTCCACGCGATCAGGCGGTCGCGATCCTTCAGCGGTAAACCGAACAACGTGAGGAACACCTGCGACGGGTAGGGGATCGCTACATCGGCCATCACGTCGCATTCCTTCTTCGCTACGGCCGCGTCGACGATGGAGATTGCCTGTTCCTGCAGCGATGGCAGCATGTCCTTGAGCGTGTGCGGGCTGAAAAACGGTTGCAGGATCTTCCGGAATCGCGTGTGCTCGGGCGGATCGAACGAGATGGGGACCAGCGGCAGCGGGCTGCCCAGCTCGTCGAACGCCTTCTTCGACGAGAACGTGCCTGGATCTCGCAGCGCCGCGAGGACATCCTCCCGTCGGGTCAGGTAGTACCAGCCATCCATATACACCACGGGCCCGGCGTCACGCACCGCCTTCCAGCCTGCTCCCCGGTCGGTGGCCATCGGCAATTTCGCCCATTCGAGTTCGGCCACGCCTGCGATCGCTCGTTCCTGTTGGTCGGTGCTCATGATCGTCCTCCATCCTTAGAACGCCGAACGGTGCAGTCCACCATCGACCTCAATCCACGCCCCAGTGATGTAACCTGCGGTCTCCGAACACAAGTACGCGATGAGTGACGTCGATTTCGTAGGGTTTGCCGATCCGTGCCGGGGGAACGCGTGCCTGCCTCAGCATGGGCTGGCGGCGCTGCTCCTCATCGGCGAGGCCCATGTTGTTCGTGAGATAGGCGATCGCGTTGTCGGTCTCGATCCACCCCGGAGCGAAGTCGCCGGGGGCCTGATAGATGGCTTGTCCGATGACGATCAGCGGCGGCCCGAACTCGTTGCCGACCTGCCGGGTGGCGTCGTCGAGCGCCTCGGGCTCACTGACGTCCGCACACACACCTACGGCCGTCTTCTTCTCGCGCCGAATAGCTTGCACGTCGCTATCGACGGAGGCCCTCGTTCTTGCCAGCACCGAGACCCGACAACCCTCGGTTGCGAGCATCCGCGCGGCCTCGAACCCGATGCTCTTACTCCCGCCGACGACCGGTGCCGACTTACCCCGGATTCCGCAGTCCACCAACGCTGTCCCTATCGGCGGACGTCCATGCCGGCGTCGACCTTGAGCACGCTTCCGGTGAAGGACCGGCCCAGATCGGAGATCAGGAACAAAATGGCGTTGCTCACGTCTTTGGGCTCGATCATTGGCAAGTCGGGCAGCGCCGTCTGCATCGCATTCGCCAGGTGCGGATACGCTTCAATGACCTTGAACAGCGCGGGATTCTCGGTCACCATCGGCGTGGCACAGTTGGTGGGGGCGACAGCGTTGACTCGGATCCGGTCGGCGGCGAGGAAATTCGCGTACGCACGCACCAAGCCGGTAATGGCCAGTTTTGCCATGCCATAGGCGTCCGAGCCGCCGCGGCCGTCGGTCATGTCCAGCAACGCCGCCATCGAACTGGTCGCGACGAGGTTGCCCCCCTCGCCGCGCTCCTTCAGGTGGGGGATGGCGACTTGAAAGGTGTTCCAGACACCGATTTGCATGATGTCGATTCCGACCCGTAACGCCTCGGAAGCGTCCACCTCATCGACATTGGAGAGGATGACGCCCGCGTTGGCGATCACCGTGTCGATGTGGCCGAATCGTTGCACGCCGGTGTCGAAGGCGCCCTGCAGCGCAGCCTTATCCCGCACATCGGCTTGCGCCAAAAGCATCTGCTGGCCCGTCTTTTCGACGAGCCGGGCGGTTTCCTCGAGATCGTCGAGGGTGCCGAGCTTGTAGGGCACGACGTCGAGGTCGTGGCAGATGTCCACACCGACGATGTTCGCGCCCTCCTCGGCGCACGCGACGGCATGTGACCGTCCCTGTCCGCGGGCCGCACCTGTTATGAAGACGACCCGACCCTCGAGTAAGGACATAAATGCTCCTCGCACCTTCGATCGCGCTGACTGTGCTCACGCCGTTGTCAGGGCGTCAGCCGCACCACGGATGGATGCTACGCGCCTGGGTCAGAAATATACAACTATTTCGATGATTAGAGCGTGCGCGGGGTCGAAAGCTCCGGCCGCGCGGGAAGTCAACGCGGAGCGAAGCGTTGTGCGCCGTCCAGGCGCAGCACTTCACCGTTGACGTACCCGTTGGTCAGCAGGAAGACCGCCGCGTCGGCGAACTCAGCAGGGGCCCCGAGGCGCTTCGGGAAGGGCACGTTGGCGGCGAAGTTAGCGATTGCCTCTTCTCCGACCGACTCCATGATCGGCGTCTTCATCGTCCCAGGGGCGATCGTGTTCACCCGAATGGCGGCGGAGCTCAGGTCGCGGGCAGCGGCGATCGTCAATCCGATCACGCCGGCTTTCGCCGCGGCGTAGGCGGTTTGACCGATCTGACCCTCGTAACCGGCGATGGACGCCGTGAGCACCAACGCGCCTCGCTCACCGTCGGCCTGCGGCTCGGCGGACGCGACGGCGGCGGCGACGAGCCGAGCGACGTTATAGGTCCCGTTGAGATAGAGATCGATGGTCTTGGTGAAGCCGGCAAGATCGGCCGGGCTGCCGTCGCGTTGCACGATGCGTTGCGCAACGCCGAACCCACCGTGTGCGACGACGGCATACCGCAGCCGGCCGAGTTGGTTGGCCTGTGCGATCGCTTCCTGCACCGAGTCTTCGCTCGTCACGTCGGTACTGACAAAACTCGCACGGCTGCCCAACTCGTCGGCCAGCGCCTTACCCCTGTCGGCGGCCAGATCCGCGATCACCACGCCGAGGCCTTCGGCATGCAATCGCCGCACCGCGGCCTCACCGAGGCCGCCCGCGCCCCCGCTGACGATCGCGGACGCACCATCGAATTTCTCGACTGTCACTGGATCTCCTTAAGTTGACTGCACCGATCGGAAATTGCCGATTACCAGGTCCCACGGGTCGGCGGCGGTTAGGGCCATCCGTCCGAGTCGACGCGCGTAGCCGGCGGTCGTGTCGTAGTCGTTACACCAGCTTTGGGCGCGCAGTGTCACCAACGACAACGGATGTTCGGCGGTGACGCCGATCGCCCCGTGAAGTTGGTGGGCGATGGTCGTGACCGATCTGACGGCCCGTCCGACAGCCACGCGTGCGACGACAATCGCGAATTCGGTTTCGCGACAACTGAATCCGTACTCCGCGGCGGCCGCGACGGCAAGTGTGGTGGCTGCTCGGGCGCGTTCGATCTCACCGGCCATCGCCGCTAGAGCATGCTGGACGGACTGGAACTTGCTCAGCGGCCGGCCGAACTGAATTCGTTCCCGCGTGTGCGTCACCGACATCGCTGCCGCCGCATCGAGCGCACCGACAACCTGTACGCAGCGACACCACGAGCCGCGCAGCGACAACTCGTCGGCGACGGCCGGTTCGACGACGGCGAATTCGTCGGCAGCCACGTCGAACGTCAATCGATCGCGTGGCTCTCCGGCCAGGTTGTGGCTCTCCACCAGCCGGGCATCACGGATGTCGACGACGCCCACGCGCGCCTCGTCGGGGCTTCGCGCGAGCAGCAGCACGGCCGCGCATGCGCGCGTCCACGCCACGTCACTGGTCGTTCCGCGGACACGGCCCCCCGAGGCATCCGCGTCCGCGATCGCGACGGTGAGTGGTCCTTCCGGCAGTTCGATGCCCGCCCGGTTGCCGAGCCAGCCTGCCAGCGCGTCGGTTTCGGCCAACGGGACAGCGCCCGCATGCCGGGCGATGCCGGATAGCGCAATGGCAAGCTCGGGCGGTCCCGCGCCCAAGTCCGCGGTGCTCGTCAACCGGGCCAGCCCCGTGTCCTCGAGGTTGCGCCATAGCTCTGCGTCGAATTGCTCGGGGATCCTGCGCTGACCGAGCCGGGCATCGAACGATCGCCGCCCGATGTCGTCGACCAGCTGCCGCAGCTCGGCATGTTCGTCGTTGACGGTGTCGGTGGCGAACACACCCGTCGAAAACGCCGTCATCGCAGTCCCATTCCCCGTGCGACGACGCCGCGCAACACCTCGTTGGTGCCACCGCGCAAGGTGAACATCGGCTTGTGCAGCGCCGCGGTGGCCATCAGCGCGGCCAGTTCCGGTGTCACCGGTACCTGGTCGAGCAGGTCGGTGATCACGTCGATCGATTCCTGCTCGAACCGGGTGCCAAGATCCTTGACCAGCGCCGCTTGATTCGCCGCATCCGTCTTCTCGCTGAGCGTCTGCGCCACCCACACCGATAGCTGTCGCAACGAAATCAGCCGTCCCAGAAGGTCTCCCACGATGCCGGCGGTGGTGTCATCGGTGCCGCCAAAGCTGCTCAACAGCCGGATCGCGGCCATGATCAGCGGTGCGGTCGACAGGATCCTTTCCGGCCCACTGCGCTCGAAGGACAGTTCCGCGGTCACCTGGTGCCATCCTTGGCCGACCTCGCCCAGCACGTCGCTATCCGGAACGAGTACATCCTCGAAAGCGACTTCGTTGAAATGATGGTCCCCGTTCATCAGCAGGATCGGTTCGATCCGCACACCCTGGGCGTCACAGGGAACCAGGAACTGGCTGAAGCCGTCGTGCCGTCGTTGCGGGTCCGGCGGACTCGTCCGGGCGAGCACCACAATCTGATGGGCGTGGTGCGCCCCGCTCGTCCACACCTTGGTACCGGTGAGCAGCCAGCCGCCGCGGGTCTTGGTCGCTTTGGTCCGTACGGCCGCTAGGTCGGAGCCGGCGCCATGCTCGCTCATGCCGATGGCCGAGTAGAAGGTCCCGGCGGCGATGCGCGGCAGCAGCCGCTCGCGCTGTTCCTCGCTGCCATAGGCCAACAAGCCGGGAACGACCTGTCGGTCGGCGACCCAATGGGCGGCGATCGGCGCACCCGCCGCCAGCAATTCCTCGGTCACCGCGTGGCGATGGAGATGGGTCAACCCTCGTCCGCCGTACTTCTCCGGAATGATCAGCCCCACAAGACCGGCCGCGCCGAGGCGCGCACTGAATCCCTCGTCCCAATGTCCGAGCCAGGAATCGACGTCGGGCACCCAACCGTATTCGGCCCGGTCGGCTCGCAGGAACTCCCGTACCGACATGCGGAGCTTGGCGAGCTCGGGCTCGTTGGCGCGCAGCGCGTCGTATTGATTCACGGATCAACCCGAACGGTCGGCAGCGGCGTGGAGGGCAGATAAAAGTTGGGCGCCAGATCTTCCTCGTGGGCGGCGAGTCGGTAGCCGGCAAAGTCGTCCGTGCCCTCCTCGCGCAGCACCTCCTCGTCGGTGTAGAAGTGGCCGGTACAAGCGGCGGGCCGGGTGATCAAGGCGTGCACCGCGTCGCCCATGATGCGGGGGTCTCGGGCTTGCGCCCGCACGCCGTCGCCCATCGCGACGATCAACCCCGTGCTGGCCACCGTCACCGCGGGCCACAGGGAGTTCACCGCGATGGGCACCGACGCGAATTCCGCGGCCCAGCCCAGCGTCAACAGACTTTCGGCGTACTTGCCGACCGTGTGGCCGACGTGTGCGCCAATCCAGCGCGGCTCCAGATTCAGCGGAGGCGAAACGTTGACGATGTGGGCGTTGTCGGACTGCCGTAGGTACGGCAGCGTCGCCTGCACCACCGCAAACGGCCCCTCGACATTGATCCCCAGTAGGCGGCGGAAATTCTCGGGAGGCAGCTTCGACGTGGCGCGCAGATCTAGTGCGCCCGCGTTGTTGACCACGGCGTCGATGCCACCGAACACCTCTGCCACCTCCGCCACAGCCGTTACAACCGCCGCCGAATCACGGACGTCGCACACGACCTGCAGTGCCCGGCCGCCGGCTTCGCGAACCGCGTCAGCCGACTCGCCTAAAGTGCCGGGTAGCTTGGCGTTCGGGGCATCGGTCTGTGCCAGTAGTGCAACCGCGGCGCCGTCGGCAGCGGCCCGCACCGCTATCGCGCGGCCGATGCCACGGCTTGCGCCGGTCACCACCAGCACGCGGTCCTTGAGCGTGCGAGAACCCGACCCGTCCACCGTCTTGAGCTCCTCCCACCCCGGGCGCGGACACGCGACCTCGAATGCTATAACTATATATCTCATTTAACGGGCGACTGCGACGACCCCTGTCGCACAGGAGCGAGGCATCATGACTCAAGTCATCTCCATCGGGACATATGTTCCGCCGTGGTGCAAGGGTGACCGGCGGGTCAAGGGACCCGACGAGGACGCGCTCACCATGGCGGTGGCGGCCGGCCGGGGTACCGACCCCGATGCTCTTGCCCGCCGGGTGGTCCTCGTGTCCCGCGACTTTCCGCTCATCGAGGGCGGCAACGGTGCAGTCCTGCTGGCGGCGCTATCGCTACCGGCTGATACGCCGATCGCGGAGGTGCTCGGCGGCGCGCCCGCGGTCTTGGACCAGATCGTGACGGCGTCGCCCGGCACGCTGGTGATCGCGGCCGACGACGACGGCGCGACTGCGGGCGCGGCCGCCGTGTTGATCGGCGACGGCGAACCCACTTTGACCCCGGTGGGGCGTCAGACGAGGAGCTTGCCGCTGGTGGCGCGCGGCGAGGATGGCAGGCGTCATTCCTACGCCGACCCCCGCCTGCAGCGCGAGGTTGGAATCCGGGGCACCATGAGCAGGCTCCAGTTGAACGGCGTTCCCGTCGTGGCAGCTGTGGCGGGCGTTCCCGGCGCGCAACTCGGTCCTGGGGTCGACGCGAAAGCGGCCGTGGAGGACCCCCAGGCGTCAGCCGCCGCGGTCATCAGAGTGATCGCACAGGCGATCGACAGGGGCGCGTCCGGCTTGGTGATCGCGGCCGAACAGTCGACGATGAGCGTGGCGGAACTCAGCAGCAGCGCGACCGCCCCGCGCATCGTTCGCGATGAGCTGCCCGCTCGCGAGCTTCCCGCCAGTCGGGTCGCCGAGGGCGTCGGCATTCCGATCTCCTTGCCGGCATACAGTCGTGCATTCGAGCCGAAGATCCGTTGGGAGGCAGCCGTATTCGACGAGCGACCCGGCGTCGACTCTGCGCCGCAGTTCCCGCCCCGCGTCCGCGTCGACAACTCCGGTTTGCTCGCCACCGAATACCGGCTGGAGCCGTTGCCGAGAACGGGCACCGTCTACACCCACACGACCATTCGAGTCCCGGTACCGGACCTCCCCAGCCCGTACTCGCTGGCCGTCGTGCAACTCGACGACAACCCGGTTCGCGTGCTGATGAAGGTAACCGGGGTTCCCGCGGGAGAAACGACGATCGGGCAGGCCGGCGCGGTGGTGTTGCGACGGATCGCCACCCGCGCAGGCATACCCGACTACGGCTACGCGTTCTGGCCCGGCCGTAGCGAGGAAGGAGCTCGGGCATGAGAAAGGTTGCCATCATAGGTGCGGGCATGACCCCGTTCGCCGAACATTTCGAACTCGGCATCAAAGACCTGGTTCCGATGGCCTACGCCGAAGCGGTGGGCAACGTCGACAAGGGCATCGCGAAGTCCGAGATCGAGGCGGCGTGGTTCGGAGAGCTCTCGACCACCGACGGCTTCCCGTCGGGCATCCTCGCGGATACCCTCGACCTCACCGACATACCCGTTACTCGCGTCGAGAATGCCTGTGCCACAGGGAATGACGCGATCCGCAACGGAACCATGGCCATCGCGTCGGGCTTCTATGACGTGGTCCTCGTCGTTGGGGCGGACAAGGTGCGCGAGACCGCTTCCAACACCACCTTCTGGGACTGGGCGGCGATGACCCGCGACAACGCCTGGGATTACCCACTCGGTCTGGTGGCTCCCGCGAACTTCGCGTTGCACGTCACCCGGTACCTGCACGAGTCGCCGGCGACCAAGGAACACATGGCCATGGTCGCGGTGAAGAACCACTTCCATGCGCTGACCAACCCCAAAGCGCAACTGCGCTACGAGATCAATGTCGAAAAGGCGCTCGCCGCACCCATCGTGGTCGAACCGTTCGGCCTCTACGACTGCACACCCCAAAGCGACGGCGCGGCGGCGGTTATCTTGGCAGCCGAGGACGTGGTCGATCGTTACACCGACCGCCCGGTTTGGGTGCGCGGGGTCGGCATCGGTATGGATCGGGTGATGCATCAGCACAAGCAGGACATGACCAGCTTTCCGCCTACCGTGCGGGCGGCGAAGTCGGCGATGCGGATGGCGGGACTGACACCGAGTGACATCGATGTGGCCGAGGTGCACGACTGCTTCACCGGGGTGGAACTGATCAGCTATGAGGACCTCGGCTTTGTCAGCAGGTTCGAGGCATACAAGCTGGTCGAGGCGCGCGAGAATTACGTGGGCGGCTCGATCCCGATCAACCCCAGTGGCGGCTTGAAGGCCAAGGGGCACCCGCCGGGCGCTACCGGCGTCGCGCAGTGCTATGAACTGTTCAACCAGCTTCGTGGCCAAGCCGAGAACCAAGTCGACGGCGCCCGGTTTGCGCTGGCGCACAACATCGGTGGTCCAACCGCGGTCTCCGCGGTCACCATCCTTTCCAATAAGAAGGACTGACGGGACATCACATGACGGCTTCCGACATCGCCACCCTCGCCGGCTACGAACAGTTCGCCCCATGGCTATTGGTGGAGAAGCGCGGCAACGTCCACGTCGTGAGCGTCAACCGACCGGAGGCGCTCAACGCCGTCACCGAAGAGGTGCACCACGCATTCGCCACCATCTGGAAGGCGCTCGACGCCGACGACGACGTCAAGGCGGTCGTGACCACCGGTGTCGGCAAAGCGTTCTCGGCTGGTGGGGACATGGTGATGTTCGGCCGCCTCATCGAAGACGAAGTGGCGCGCACGTTTCAGATCCACGAGGCCCGCACCGTCTTCCTTGAGGTGATCAACTTCCCGAAGCCCTTGGTGTCCGCGGTCAACGGACCGGCAGTGGGGCTGGGCTGTTCGATCGCCCTGTTGTCCGACCTACTGGTGATGGGGGAGAACAGCTACTTGGCCGACCCGCACGTGGCCGTCGGGCTCACTGCCGGGGACGGTGGCGCAGCCATGTTGCCCTTGCTGATCGGCATGATGAAGGCCAAAGAGTATGTGTTGCTTGGCGATCGCATCACCGCGTCGATCGCGGAGAAGTTGAACCTGGTCACCAAGGTCGTCCCCGACGATGCGGTGCTCGAGGAGGCGCTGGCACTCGGCGAGCGGTTCGCCGCGCTGCCGCCGCAGGCTTTGCGGTCCTCGAAGGTGGCGCTGAACATGCACCTTGCCCGGGCTGCCCAAGGTGTCCTCGAGTATGCGCTCGCCGAGGAACTGACGTCGTTCTCCACACCGGAGTTTAAGGAGCGAGTCGCCGCATTCCGTGCTCGATCCAAGAAATAGCCGCTACCGGTAGGCGGTGACGCGCGCCGTCAACGCGGGCTTGCCGTCGTCCCCGATCGCGCGCGCGTCGGCGACGGCGGTGCCGCGCCCGATGCGCAGCGGCGCCGCTACGTAGCGAGATTGGTGGCCGGCGTAGAAGGGACGTAGAAAGTTCACCCGGACCGACGCGGTTCGCATCGGCTCACCACCAGTGTTCACCGTCGCGGACGCGGCCAATTCCAGCCCCGCCGAGGCGATTCCGCCGTTGATGACGCCGACGGCGTTGTTGAGGAACGGGTCTACGTGCTGGCGCAGGACTCGCACCGCGTCGGCGGGCGGCATGGGCTCCACGGCCATCAGTTCCGCCAGAGAGGTGTTGTGACTCTTAGCCACCGTTTCGGCGGGCTCGCTCAGGTCGAGCGTGTCGGGCGCCACATAGTAAGACCGCACGGTGCCGCCGCCGATGACAACGCCGTCGCACGTCAGGGTGCACACCGAAAGCGCTGATGCGCTGTCGCGAGGGCCCAGCGGTCGTCCCGATGCGATGACGGGGGAAGCGGCTATCGCGGTCGCCCGTTCGCCTCCCTCGGGGCTCAGCTCGATGGCCAATTCGGTGGACACCGTCCATTCGGCGTCGCGATGGCGGAAGTGGTTGGACAACCCGCTGACTGCGTCGATCAGTACGGCCAGTGGGCCGACCGTCGGCAAACTGGTGAAAGGATTGCGCATGCCGGCCAGCGGCATCGACATCTCCACGAGGGCGCACTCTTGGTCCGCGATCAACACCTCGATCCCGAACCGCCGGAGCAGGTGGATCGGCGTCTCGATGTCGTGGCCGGCGTCCCGGCTGACATTCGTCATTCGAGAAGGTCGACCACGGTAGACAATTCGGAACCCGACAGCACGAATTCCTCCGCCTTCTGCAGGTGCTTTTTCCACAGTTCGCCGGCCTTCTCGGCGTCCCCAGCCTTGATCAGGTCCAGCACCATGCGGTGTGTTTTCGCAGACCGGCGAACTGCCTGCTCCGCGCGAGCACCTTCGGTGGGCTGCAGCGAGCGATTCGCCTTCTCGACGATGTGATGCAGCATGTCGCTGACGATCTGCAAGGTCTTGTTGCCCGCCAGCCGTGCGAGAGCTGCGTGAAAATCGGTCAATTGGACCACGGCATCGCTGCCCGGTTTCAACTGCTCCTCGGCTTCGACGATCTTCTCCAACTCGGCGATCGCTTTTGCGTTGTGCGTCTTGGCCAGCTGCACGACCATGGGCGTTTCGAGAGCGATCCGCGCGTCGTAGACGTCTTTGAGTGTCACGCCTTCGTACTCGAGGATGACTCCGGCATAACGGGCAAGTGTCTCGCGTCGCGGTCGGGTGACCCGAGCGCCACCACGTACGCCACGCTGCACGACGATGAGCGATTCCGACTCGAGAACGCGGAATGCCTCGCGCAGCGTCGGCCGTGACACGCCGAACCGCTCCATGAGTTCTGACTCCGGTGGGAGCATTGTCCCTTCGGCGATCTCGCCGCGGATGAACATCCTGCGCAGGACGGTGGCCACGCGATCGGCCATCTTCGGCTCACGAAGGCTGGTGACCTCCATATCGACCTCCACCGATCGTCGTAATCAACTAATTATTTGTAGGTTAGCCGAAAGGTCTTGCGCAAACCGCCAACCCGCCCCACTAAGTGAGCAAGCTCATCGTCAAAAGCCCATCGCGCGACCCATCAGGTCCTTCATGATCTCGGTGGTGCCCGCATAAAGCCGCTGCACCCGAGAATCGCGCCACAGCCGCGCCACCTCGTATTCATTGATGTAACCGTAGCCGCCGTGAAGCTGCAGGCACCGGTCGAGGATCTCCCACTGCACCTCGGAGGTCCACCATTTCAGGCCCGCCGCGTCGGCGTCGGAGAGGGTGCCCTCGTTGACCGCGAGCACGCACTGGTCCAGATACGTCTGTGCGGCATCGAGTTTCACCTGCATCTCGGCGATGAAGTGCCGGTTGACCTGAAATGTGCCGATCGGCTGTCCGAATGCCGTGCGCTCCAGCGCATACGCCTTGGTGAGGTCGAGCGCTCGCCGCGCTGCGGGTAACGCATAGCAGGCCACACCGACACGTTCGAAGGGCAGGTTGGACACGAGATGATAGAAGCCACGATTGAGCTCCCCGACGAGATTCTCCTTTGGAACTCTGACGTTGTCGAAGAACAACTCCGCGGTGTCAGCGGAGAACTGTCCGATCTTGTCGAGCTTGCGACCGCGGGTGAAACCCTCCATGCCGTCCTCGATCATCAGTAGGCTGATGCCTTTGCGCCCAGCCGCCGGATCGGTCTTCACCGCTGTGAGCACGAGCTTCGACAGCAGTCCGTTGCTGATGAACGTCTTCTGCCCATTGACCGTCCAGTGGTCGCCCTCGTCGCGGGCGGTGGTCTTGATGCCGGCCAGATCGGACCCCGCGGCCGGCTCGGACATCGCAATCGAACCGATGTACTCCCCGGAGATGAACTTCGGCAGCCAACGCCCCTTCTGTTCGTCGTTGGTCAAGCTGTTCAGATACGGCATCAAGATGTCGTTCTGGACACCAAGGCCGATGCCGACCGCGCCGGACATGAACATCTCCTCGGAGATGATCTGGTTGAACCGGAAGTCCTTCACACCGAGTCCGCCGTACTTCTCGTCGAATTCCCAGCCAATCAGACCGTGCTCGCCCGCGGCCAGCCACGCTTCCCGGCTGACCTTCCCGTCTCGTTCCCACTTCTCCACATGGGGAACGCACTCGCGCTCGAAGAAGTCCCGCGCGGTCGCGCGGAAGTCATCGTGTACCTCGTCGAAGATGTTGCGGCGCATCGGTTCCTCAGTCCAGGTTGATGATTGCGGGGAGTGCGCGCCCCGGCGCATAGGTGTCGAACAGGCGGTCGGCCAGCAGCGACTCCAGCTGCGCGTAGGAGCCGCACAGCGCGTCGATCTGGAAGCCTCGTTTCACATATCGATGAAGGTCGTGTTCGGCGGTCAGCCCGACCGCCCCGCACACCTGCAAGACGGCATCGGCGACGCCGCGGTGTGCTCGACCCGCCGCAACCTTTGCGGCCTGGGCCGACAACACCCCGCCGTAGCGCCATGAGTCCGCAAGGAGCGCCCGGGCACCTTCCAATGTGGCCGCAGCAGCCGCCAGGGCGTGGCGAGGGGACTGCAGCGAGCCGATCGGCGAACCGAATTGCACGCGGACGCCGACGTGTTCGACGGCGATGCGCAGTGCTTGATCTGCCAACGCCACGAGTTCGGTGGCAAGCGAGCGATGCGCCGCCGCGACCGCGCGGCCCCACTCAGTGGACGCGTCGATGAGGTCGCCGTCGACGGACCCTTCGACGCGAGTCCAGATCACACTCGGGTCGAAGGTGTCGAGTCGTTCGCCTCGCAGCCGGGCGGCGTCGACGACGGTGACAGAGACGGTTCCCATGGGAGCGGAGATCGGGACCAGGACGCGGCCGCGCGGTGGGCCGAGCAGGATGCCCTTCACCTGGTCCTCGTTCGAACTGGGCGTGGACCCGTGGGATAGGGCAGGCAGCATGACGGCATCCACCGGTGAATCCACCAGTGAGGCCAGTTCGGCCAGCATGACGCGGTCCAGCGCGTCGGTCAGCGCCAGGGTCCGTCCCTGCGCCCGGAACAACAGCGCACATGCGTCCACCGGGTATTCCGATTCGATCTCCGACCAGCCGAGTTCGGCCAGCAGCGGATCGATGACGATGTGGTCCTGTTTGGCCGCGACCTCGTCAAACAGGCGGAACACCGCATCTTCGATCATCGGCCACGATTCGTCGGTCGGATTCGCCCCCCGCGTGCGCATGCTCACGATGCGCGCCTTTCCTTCGGCAGCCCGAGAATATGGTCTGCGATGATCCCCCGCTGAACCTCCGCGGTGCCGCCCATGATCGTGGCGGCCCGCGAGTACCACCACTCCGCGCGTGCGGTGTCGAGCTCGGCAGGGCTGCCCCCGGTGCCGACCATCATGTGGCCGCGTGCGACGTCGAGGATCAGGTCGTTTACCGCGCGCTCGGCCTCACTGCAGAGCAGCTTGTCGATGCTGCTTTCCGGGCCAACGGATTCCCCGGCGGCGAGCTTGCGCACGGTGGTGGCGGCACGCGCCTGCGCCGCGATTACCTCGACGTAGACGCGCGCGAACCGCTCTCGCTGGGCCGAACTCGTGCCACGAGCGACCATGTATTCGCGCAGCCGCCCCAACCCGATCAGCACCTTGTTCAGCGCCGCATAGCCGTACATGCCGCGCTCGTACTGCATCAGGAACATCGTCACGGTCCAGCCGGCGCCGACCTCGCCGACCAGTCGTTCCGGTGACACCCGGACGTCGTCGAAGAACACCTCGGCGAGTTCGCGCCGCCCGCTGGCCAACGCGATCGGCCGCACCGTCACGCCGGGGGCGTCCGTGTCGACCAGCATCATCGTCAGGCCGCGGTGTCTGCTCTCTGGCGACCCGGTGCGGACCAGCACGCAGAGCCGCTTGGCGGTGCCGCCCTGACTGGTCCAGATTTTTTGGCCGTTGACGACGAACCCACCCGAGCCGTCTTCGGTCGCCCGGGTGCGCAGGGAGGCCAGGTCGCTGCCGGACTCCGGTTCGGAAAAGCCCTGCCCCCACCATTCGGTGCCGTCGAGGTAGCGCGGAAGGTACTCGCCTGCCAGGTGTGGGGCGTACTTCAGGATCGCCGGGCCCATCACCTCTAAAGTCCATGCCTGTGCCGGGATGGGCAGCAGCGCGTTCGCGAGCTCCTCGTAGAGAACGGCGCGGTGAATCTCGTTACCGCCCAGGCCTCCGGCCGCCTCGGGCCAGCCGTATCGGTTCCAGCCGTCGGCATGCAACCGCGCCATCACCGCTGCATCGTGGTCGAGCCCGGCCTCTGCGGTCGTAAACGCAGCGGCGCGCCATTCGTCGGCGCAGTCGAGATTGCGTAGATAGTGGCGCAGATCCTGACGAAACGCGGCTACGTCGAGCACATAGTCGTTGCTGTTCGCGGCGTCGTCGACGGCGTCAAGCACCACGGCACCCCCTTGTTCAGTATCGGGATCCGGCCTACGCTCGAATCAGCTAAACAATTAGCTATAAGGGGTACACTAGCTCACGCCCACAGTCCAGCAGGAGGAACTACCAATGACGGCTTCGCCGGTCGCCGAGCCCACCGCCCAATTCAATCCGGAGAGCCGCCTTTACATCGACGGCAGGCTGCGGGATTCGTCCGCCGGCAGGACCGTCGACAACGTCAACCCGGCGACCGAGCAGCTGCTCGGAACCTGTACCGATGCGGGCGCCGAGGACATGGAAGAGGCGATCGCCGCGGCCCGGCGCGCGTTCGACACCACCGACTGGGCGACCGACCACGAGTTCCGCAAGCATTGCCTGCTGCAGCTGCATAACGCCTTGCAGGAGGAAAAGGAGCACATCCGCGCTGAACTGATCGCCGAGGTCGGGTCGACGGTGGGGATGACCTATCTCGCGCAACTGGAGTGGCCGTTGGCCGACGCGGTGAGGTGGCCGGCGGAATACATATCGAAGTTCGCGTGGGAGCGGATGCTCGACCGGGACGCCAAGATGGGGGTTCCGTACAACCGCGTCGTCGTCAAGGAGGCGACGGGGGTGGTCGGAGCGATCACCCCGTGGAACTTCCCGTTCGAGATCATCAGCAACAAGGTGGGCCAGATCCTGGCGACTGGAAACACCATGGTCCTCAAGCCGGCGATCGAGACGCCGTGGAGCGCGTTGCGGTGGGGCCGGATCATCGCCGAGAAGACGGACATCCCGCCCGGTGTGGTCAATATCGTTCCGGCGTCTGACAACAACGTCGCCCAGGTGCTGGCCACCGATCCGCGGATCGACATGGTGTCCTTCACCGGGTCGACGGCGGTGGGCAAGCTCATCCAGCGTCTGTCCGCGGACACGATGAAGCGCAACATGCTCGAGCTCGGCGGTAAGTCGGCGTATCTGGTGCTCGACGACGCTGATCTGGATACGGCGTTGCCCGGATGCATTGGCGCGCTGATGCATTCCGGCCAGGGCTGCGCGCTCGCCACCCGGATGCTGGTGCCGCGCTCGCTGTACGGGCAAGCCGTCGAGGTGGCCACGGCCACCTTCGGTGCGCTCAGCGTGGGCGACCCGTCGGACCCGAACACCTTCTGCGGGCCGCTGGTGTCGGCCAAGCAGCGGGACCGGGTGCTGGACTACATCGAGATCGCCCAGCGCGAGGGTGGCCGCATAACTGTTGGTGGGGGCGCGCCGGACGGACTGGAGCGTGGTTACTTCGTGGCGCCGACGGTGGTGGCGGACGTTGAACCGGCTCACACGATCTTCCAGGAGGAGATATTCGGGCCGGTCCTGTCGATCACGCCGTACGAGGGCGGCGACGACGCCGCCGTCGAGTTGGCGAACAACTCCCGCTACGGTCTGGCGGGCGCCATCATGGGCTCTACCGAGCGGGCGATGGCCGTCGGGCGCCGCATCCGCACCGGTTCGCTGATGATCAACAGCGGTATGTATTACGGCGCCGACGCGCCGTTCGGCGGCTACAAGATGAGTGGCATCGGGCGCCAGAACGGCCACGAGGGCTTTGAACAGTACCTGCAGACCAAGACGATCGGGTATCCCGTCGCATGACCGACATTCTCAGTGGGGTTCGCGTTGTCGAGCTGGCCGCGTGGAGCTTCGTCCCCTCTGCGGGTGCCGTGCTCGCCGACTGGGGTGCCGACGTCATCAAAATCGAGCACCCGGAGACCGGTGATCCGCAGCGCGGGCTGGTCAGCTCTGGAGTTGTATCGGGCGCCGAGGGCGTCAATCACTTCATCGAACAGCCGAACCGGGGCAAGCGCAGCATCGGCCTTGACTCGTCGACGCCCGAGGGGCTCGAACTGTTGATGAAACTTGTTGCCACCGCTGATGTGTTCCTGACGAATCTGCTGCCGGACTCGCGCCAGCGGATGGGCGTCGACGTCGAGCACGTACGCGCCCGCAACCCGCGGATCGTCTATGCCCGCGGCCACGGCTACGGAACCAAGGGCGATCTCGCGACGCAGGGCGGTTTCGACTTGGCGGCGTATTGGGCACGCGGCGGGATCGGCGAGGCCTACGCCGCCGGCGACGGTTCATACCCGCCGTTGCAACGGCCCGCATTCGGCGACGTGTACGGCGGCTTTGCTATCGCCTCGGGCATCGTGGGCGCACTGTACAAACGCGAACGCACGGGGAAACCGTCGGTGGTGGACGTTTCCCTCCTCAGTTCGGCGATCTGGCAGCTGAGCCCCGACATCGTCGGCGCGGGCATCACGGGACAGGACATTCCGAAGTTCCAGTTGGCGGACATGCCCAACCCGGTGGCCAGCATCTATAAGACGCGCGACGGGCGCCATATCGCCTTCGTGCTGCTGCAGGCGGACCGGTTCTGGTCCGATTTCTGCACCCGTATCGGGCGATCTGACCTGATCGCCGATGAGCGGTTCGCCAACGCCGGCGTCCGGTTCCAAAACCGAGCCGAGTGCATAGCCGAACTGCGCAAGACGATCGGTCAGCATGACCTGGTGCACTGGGAGGAGGCGTTCAAGGGCTTCGACGGGGTGTGGGACGTGTTGCGCACCGCGCGCGAGATCCACGATGACCCACAGGTGCTGGCCAACGGCTACTTGCCTCGCACCGCCGACGCCAACGGCAATGAGTTCGCGCTCGCCGGCAGCCCGGTGCAGTTCGACGAGACCCCACTGCAATTGAGATGCGCGCCGCGACACGGCGAGCACACCGACGCGTTGTTGGCCGAATTAGGACTCAGCGAGGACGAGATCATTGACCTCAAAGTCAAATCGGTTGTGTTGTAGTGGCATCCGAGGATCTGGCCCGCCGCTTCTTACACGTCAACCTGAACTGTGAGTCCTTGGACGCGACCGAGCGACTCTACTCGGACGTTCTGGGACTGTCGGCGAGGATGCGCACCGACCCGACGGTGCCGACCAACGGCGCGATCCTCGGCATCGACGACGAAACGTACTGCTCCACTGCGTTTCTCTACGATGCGCGGGGAGGGCGCAAGGGCTGCGCGCTCGAGGCGATCGCGTTCGAATCCCCCCCTCTGAGCCGCGATCAACGCACCGAACCAACCAGACCGGGCATTCGCGCGACGCTCATGTGGGTCGCGGATCTGGACAATGCGATTGTGGCCCTGCGGGATTCGGGTCTATCGGTCGGCGATCCGGTAGACGGGCTCATCTCGGGCGCGAAATCGGTGCTCGCACTCGATCCCGACGGTGTTGTCATCGAGTTAGCGCAGGCCCCGGGCGATCTGGAGGTACCGGCCGGCGCTCTGTTTTCCGGAATCCGCATCGCGGCCATCCACGCCCTCGCCACCGCGGAGTTCTTGACCGCGATCGGCTTCGTCGAAGTCGAAGCGCCGACGACGGAGCGGGTTTCGGGCAGCCAATTGACGCCCACAGGTTCTGCCGATTCGGTCCAATGTGTGGTCGCGCGCTTCGCGCTCCCCGAGGACGGACACCGGTTCACCGTCACGGTGGTCCAGCATCCGGAAACGGCGACCGACGCGCCGGTGCCGTGGGGTGGCAACCGTCAGGGTCTCTATCGTTGCGCACTGCGGGTCGAGAACGTGGAGAAGGCACTCGCGGCCATGCCGAACTCGGTTGAGCGGGTCGGTGATCCGGTCTGGTGCCCGCTACCGGGAACCAAGATCGACGGGCTGCACATCGCGTTTCTGCGGTCCCCGGATGGCGTCGTGTTCGAGTTCGTCGAGCGACCGCTGAAGTTCTTCAGCACGTGACGGACCGCAATTCAACGATGGAGGAGTGACATGTCGGCCGAACCCAACGAACTCACCCCCCGCCCGCCAAACGGTGACTGGTTGGGCACGCCGTTTCTGAGGTTCGAACGCGACGGCGGCTTCGCGGTCCTGGTGCTCGACCGCCCCGCGGCACGCAACGCGATGACGCCGGCGATGTACTTCGGTATTCGCTACGCCATCTCGCGGGTCAATTCCGACGAGAACCTGGCGGGGCTTCTGATCACCGGGACAGGCGACGTATTCGCCCCTGGCGGCGACCTCGCCCAAGGCGCCGAAGACAATTGGATGGACTTCGCCGCGACGTTGGGCATGGACGTCACACCGTTCGACAGTCTGCGCCAGTCGGCAAAACCCGTTGTCGCCGCTGTGAACGGTCTCGCCCAGGGGGGCGGACTCCAGATCGCCCTTTGCAGTGACATGGCTGTGGTCAGCGATCGGGCGACGTTCCGAGTGCCGGAGTTGTACCGCGGAATTGCGGACACCTATTACAGCCACATGCTCGCCAGGGTGATCGGGCCTGTTCGCGCGCGGGATCTGATGTTCACCGGCCGGGTGTTGTCCGCCGAGGAGGCGGTTGACTGGGGTCTGGTCGCCCGGATGGTTCCCCATGACGAGCTGATGGAAGTCGCACGTGACGTTCTGGCTCAGTGCTGTCGGACGGCACCGCAGGCGCGTGCCCTCATCAAGTCCAGTCTCGACAACTACGTGGGTCTTTACGATCGCATCGGGATGAAGGTGAGCCTCGATGGCCCCGAGGCTCGCGAGGGGTTCATCGCGTTCAAGGAGAAGCGATCGCCGGAGTGGGTGCATCCGGAATTACGGGTTGCGGGCCGGCTGTAGTTGCTCGGACGATCAAGTCAGTAGGCGCAAGATCATTTCAGACAGCGCGAGCACGACACTTTCTCGTGATGCGGACGGAATCGCATTGTGTTGGACCATCAACCAGGTGCGGTCGAGCATCGCCATCACCGACAGCCCTAACGCGATGGGCTCGGCTTCGGGCGGCTGGGCCGACAGCTTGGCGATGCGCTCGCCGAGGGCCAGGGCTGTTCGGCCGTGGGCGCGCGTTACCGCCGCACGGAACTTGCGATCCCGGGGCGCATCGTCGGCTGAGCGGATGACGAAGGCGCCATTGCGGTCCAGATACGAGAAGTAGTCGTTGACCCACCCCCTGATTGCTGACTGGGTGGGGGAGTGGTCCAGATCGCCGAAAGATTCCACAACGTGCAGAGCTTCGCGGTAGGTCGCCGTCCCCAGCTCGATGAACAGTTCGGTTTTGTCAGTAAAGTAATAGTAGAAACTAGCCCGGTTGATCCGCGACAGATCGGTGATGTCGCGAACGGTGACACCCGAGAATCCCTTGCGTGCAAACGCTATCCGCGCGGCATCCAGTAGCGACTCGCGCGTGCGATCGGACTTGCGGCGCCCCATGGGCCCGTCAGACCCTGTGGCCGACAAGGCGGTCCGCCGCAGCCTGGTGGTGGGGATAAAAGCTGGAGCACCACGCACGGAGCTTCTTGAAACCGGCCGCCTCACTGGTCGCGAGTGTCGGCGGATCCATGTACTGCTGGTGATTCCAGATCTGAATATCCTGGGGAAGCGCGTATTTGGCTTGTGCGAGCCGTCCGGCGAAGTCGCCGGTCTCATCGTCGATCCAGTAGCCGGCGAAAATATCTGAGGTCTGGTCGTCGACCGGTGTAGTGCAGATGGAGATGACCCGGATTCCCTCGCGCGTGTGCTCTGCGTTGAAACTCACCCCTAGACCCGACCAATAGATCTCGATCGTGTTGAGGGTGTCGTCGGGGCGATCCACGCCGTCGGCCCACCGCTTGCCGAATCCCACCTTCGACGACCAGGTCGACATGTCGACGTTCTCACGCAGTACCACGGGGCTGATCGGGGTGTGGTGGACAAAGCGGAAGTGGTGTGGGTCGACCGCATTCTCGGCGACGATTTGCGGATGTACGTGGATGTTCGGGAATCGCGTGCGGCAGTCCGCGTCGAACGGATGGTAGCTGCGCGAGGCGACGTGATCTCCCAGCATCTCGAAATCATTCGGCAAGTGCCACAACGGGTCTCGGCCGGCCGGGTCGTGCCAGATGAATATCGACCCATTCGCCTCGGTGACAGGATAGGAACGGATTCGCCGGCCCCTATTGGGACGATCCTGGTAGGGGATGCTGACGTTGCGCCCCTGGCCGTTCCACACCCAGCCGTGAAACGGACACCGGATGCCGTCCTCAACGACACATCCGCCGTAGGCGAGGTTGGCGCCGAGGTGCCGGCAGTGGGCGTCCATGACCCACGCTTGCCCGTCGAGTGCCCGGAAGGCGACAAGGTCACGGTCGAAGTAGCGCAGGGCTTTCACCTGACCGATCGCCAAGTCGGCGCCCCACGCCACCTGGAACCATCCTGTCGGTTGCATCGTGGGCCAGTTCTGCATCGATAGCACTCCTTCGCCGGAAATACGCCGCCAGTTGCAAACATAGCTCATTTTCGACACTTGTGTCGAAAATGCCGACAATGCTCCCCACCGGTGTTACCTCAGGTCGCCGGCAGCGGCCCTGTCAGTCCGCGCGGCGACGTACCGTATAGCCAGCTCACCGCCTGGCCGATCTCGTCGAATGCCAGCGATGTCCCGTCTTTGGCGGCGTAACGTCCAGGCGCCTCCGCGAAACCTTGGATACGACTGAGCTTGTGACCATTGATGCGCAGGATCTGGCCCGTCAACCAGCCCGACTCCGGACCCTGCAGCCAGGCCACGACCTCAGAACTGCGCGCCGGGTCCAGTGCCGGGTCGGCGGCCCGGTCTCCCCTGAAAAAGTCCTCGCTGATCCGGGTAACCGCCAGCGGCGAGATCGCGTTCACCGCAACGCCGTAGCGGCGTGCCTCCATCGCCGTGACGACGGTGAGGTTAGCGATCGCGGCCTTGGCGGCACCGTAGGCACTTTGTCCGACGTTGCCCCACAGGCCGGCGCCGGACACCGTGTTGACGATCCGCGCGTCGATTTGGTTGCCGGCCTTGGACTGCGCCCGCCAGTACTCGCATGCGTGTTTGGTGACGGCGAACGTCCCCTTGAGATGCACCGCGATGACCGCGTCCCAGTCCTCCTCGGTGGCGTTCGCAACCATGGCATCTCGCACAATGCCTGCGTTGTTCACCACGCCGGTCAGGGTGCCGAAGGTGGAAACTGCCGTGGAGACCATGTCGGCAACGTCGTCCCACGACGACACCGAGCCGGTGTGCGCGATCGCCTTGCCTCCGGTGGCCTCAATCTCGGCGACAACCTCGGCGGCGGGGCCGGCGTCGCCCGCAGAACCGTCGCGGCTGACGCCGGGGTCGTTGACCACGACCGCGGCTCCATGTGCAGCCAGTGCTAGGCAATGACCGCGTCCGATGCCCCGTCCGCCGCCGGTGACCAGCACGACGCGTCCGAATAGCGGTCCGGTCATGGGCGCTCCCTTCAATCGAACAGCTCGGCGATGAGTCGCCTGCGCTGGTTCCAATCCGCGCCACGCAAATCCGCGTGGCCCGACTCTGTGACGATGACGTCGATGTCGTGCGCGGGTGTGGACGCCGGCCTGCTCAACCGCTTGACGAAGGGAGAGCGGCCGCGCACGGTGGACGGGACCGCAATAATCGACAGGCCGCCCCGGCTCATGCTCGCCGCTCCGCAGTAATCGGGATGTCCGCCGATGCCGCCGACGATCTTCGCGCCGGTCCCCTCGACGTTGATCTGACCGAACGGATCGATTTCAAGGGCGGTGTTGACCGCAATCAATGGAATGCCTCGAGACAGGCGGGTGAGATCGTGGGTGTAGTCTATGCCGTGCAGGATCGGCTTGCCGTCGGCCCAGCGGTAGAGCGTGTCGGTTCCGAATAGGTATGTGGCACTGGGTATCCCGATGAGAAGTCCGCGAGAGTCGAGGTCCACGACGGCATCGGTCAACAGTCCGGTATCGATGCGAAGTGGACGCTGCGTGCGGTTGAGCAGCGCCGCGCCCAGCTTGCCGGGGCCGTATTGCAGCCGCGAACCCTCGGGCACGAATCGCAGGACGGCGTCGGCCAGGGCTTCGTGAATTGCGTCCGGAACGATGCTCGGCACTTCGATCGGTCCCTCGCAGGTATGGCCGATGAATTCAATCGAATCGGTGGGCAGGGGCGGGCCGGCGTCGGCGAGTGGCGCGGTCGTGTCGGCGATCGCGAAAACGGCCGTACCGGCGTCGATTATCTCGCGTTGCCACGACACCTCGGTGCCGAAGTGAAAGCGGCCTGCCCGGCCCACCACGCGAGTGATGAGGACGTCGGGACGCAGCACACCTCGCATCAGTGCGGGGACCGAACTGAGCCGAGTCGGGACGAAGCGCGCTCCAGGAGATGTCAGTATGTTCCGCACGCCCCAGCCCGGCATGATCGCTACGACTTCGGCGAAAGCGTCGCAGTCCAGGCCGTGCAAGGGCGAGGGCAACCAGCCAACGACAAGTCGAACCCCACCAATCTCGCGCGCCACCGCGCTGAGCGCGGCACACACGGAAGTGGTGTCGTCGGTGCACCGCGGAGCGCCGACACCGTCGCCCAGTGCGACGGTCATGCCTGGGCGCAGCTGATCCTGCAGTGCGGCAGAGAATTTCGTCTGCACTGGATCGGCAGTCACCGCGGCTCTTTTGGTAGACCCAGTATCCGCTCGCCGAGAATGTTGCGCTGAATTTCACTGGTGCCGCCGAGGATCGTCTGCGCGCGTCCAACGAGCATGGCGTGGACCAACTCAGCCTCATCTGAGTCTTCGGAAGGGTCGACGCAGACATCTGTGCCCAGCACTTCGGTGGCGAGGTCGCCGAGGTCGCGATCAGTCTCCGAGGTCATTATTTTCAGAACCGAGAAGGCCGACGAGGACGTATCCCCTCCCGCGATCGCGCGCTCCCACGTGAAACGCAACAGCCACATTCGCACCCATAGTTTCGTCATCGATTGAGCCAGAATGGGATTCAGCTGATCGCGGTCACGGGCCGCCTGCTGCATTCGATCGAGCAGCTTGAACATTCCGACGGCCTGGGAACCAAGCGTGAGTCGCTCGCGTCCCAGCGTGACCATGGCGATGGACCACCCCTGGCCCTCGTCGCCGATCAGGTGGTCATCAGTCAACGCGACACCGTCGAAGAAGACCTCGTTGAACTTGCTCTCGCCGTCCATCTGCCGAAGCGGCCGCACCGAGACCCCGGCAGACTCCATCGGAACGATGAACATGCTCAACCCGCGATGTGAATCCGGTCCGGTGCGGGCGAGCAGCAGACCGAACTGCGCCGAATTCGCGGCCGAACTCCAGACCTTCTGACCATCTATGCGCCACCCGGACGCGGTCTTCTCCGCCTTGGTTCGCACGCCGGCCAGGTCGGATCCCGCACCCGGCTCGGAGAACAGTTGGGTCCAGACATGGTCTCCCAGTCGGATGGGCTCGAGATACCGGGATCGCTGCTGCTCGGAACCGAACTTGATAAGAACCGGCCCCACCAGGTCGATTGCGGTGATCGCAAGCTGGCGCGGCACCCCGGCGCGGGCGCACTCCTCGGCGAACAGCGCCTGATAGGTAACCGACGCGTCGGCACCACCGAACTCGACCGGCCAATGCAAGCACGCGTAGCCGTGCTGGGCGAGGTAATTGTGCCAGGCGCGCCCGGGCTCGATGTCCTCAGCGGTCGGCGTGGGGCCGTAGTTTCGAAGTCCCGGCGGTTTCGGCGAGCTCGCCAGGAAAGCACGGAACTGCGCCCGGAGTGCCCCGATGTCGTCGGTCGCCTCGCTAGTTCTCGACACGTCGGTTGACGTCGAGGTATGCGCCGTATTCGCCAAGACCCGATTCCATCGCGTTGAAGGGGACCATCCCGGATGTGGGTCCGAGACTGCACCGAAACCGACAAACATTTAGTTAATTACGCCTAGTGTAGCGACCGGCTCGTTGCTTGGGCAAGGCGACCACCTAGTAATAGGAGGCAGGCCAGGAAATGGACCGAAACTGCAAGGGCTGCGGTGTGGTGCGGAGTAGTGGTACTGATACGCACAACGCAGTCTGCCCGTCGAGGGGGGTGAATTGCCTGTCGAGCACAAGGCCAGCGCCCGCACACCGGCTGTCGCACACACCGACGACAGCGCCGGGGGGCTAAGTCGCCCAGCATCCTGTGAACGGGCTTCCGTCAGATGCCCGAGGAAATGGCGATCCTGCTTGCCAGGCAGGATCGGGCAATCGTCGGAGTGCATCCCCCGGCTTGGAATATTGTCGCCCGCAGTAGATTACGAGCGATCGAGCGTCGGTAGGCGTCGTGCCGGGATGCAGACTCGGTCGAGGGTTCCGTCACCTGGCAGTGTCAGTCGGTCTGCCTTACGGCCAATCCGAGCAGGGCAATTTCGACCTCTTGCCACCGCGAGCGCAGTGCGGCCGCATCGCATTCCAACGCATGCTCCAGTAATGGGCCGAGCAGGATTGGCGCGAGGTCTATCAAGAACGTCATGGCTGCCCGGATGTCGCGATCGGCTGAATCCGAATCGTTGGTTGCCATCCGAGCGCGGCAGTTGGCGAGCGCATCGTGAAACCACTCGACGATGCCCGTCAGCTCCGAGTCAAGCAGGCTCCGCCGAAGATAGGCGGCCACAACGGGATTGGTGAGAAAAGATTGTTCATAACGAGCCGGTTCGCGGCCCCGTTTCAGCGATGACGCCGCACCGGCCGGCACATCGGTTAGCCGTTCCAACACCCACGCCTGCACCTCGGACAAGAGGCGCTCCTTGGTCTTGTAGTGGTGCTGGACCAGCCCGGGTGACACATCGGCGCGTTCGGCTACCGCCTGCAGAGTCGATCCCCGCACCCCGCGTTCGGCAAAGAGCTCCATCGCCGCATCGCGAATCCGATCCTTCGGTGCGGCCGGCCGTGCCCGTCGTCCGTTGGCCGCGGTGTCCTCAGAAGTCATAGGAAGGTCGGCTTCTTTCCGTGGTTTCCGTGCATTTCATCGCCAGTGGAGTCGTCGGGGTTCAACGATCCGCCTTGGACACAGTAGGCGGTTGTCGCATCGCGGCGCCGCGACCGAGGGCTGAGCCACCCTTGCCTCCTCTTGCGACGATGTGTTTGTATTGGTTCGAGATACAAGCATATCGCGGCTCGCGAAAATGGGGTCACCGGTTCGACTGACAAAGGGCGGCAACCATGTCTTCCACCAACTCCCGCGACCACACGAGGTGGAGCGAAGTGCGGTGACGCCTTTTCAGGAGCAGCGACTGACCAACGACCGCGGTCGCCTCGGCGTCGACGCCGACGTCGTCCGACTGGACGGCACTTCGGGCCAACCGGCTCACGTACTCGGAAATAAGGCCTTCGGAATCAACGCGATGCGACGGCGCGGTCTGGCGGTCCCACCGGCCTTCTGCCTGACAACCAACGTGTGCGGGCGCTGGTTCGACGACCCCGTCACCACCCTCGACGCGCTTTGGTCGACCGTGTGTCAATCGGTGGCCTGGCTGGAGGCCGAGACCGGGCGCGCCTTCGGCGCGGCCGAGACCGGGCGCGCCTTCGGCGCCGGGCCCAGGGCATTGCTGGTCAGCGTCCGGAGCGGTGCCGCGCAGTCGATGCCGGGAATGCTCGACACCGTCCTGAACCTCGGCATCAATGATCACGTGGAAGATGCGCTGGCGCAGGAGTTTTCACCCTCGTTCGCGCGCGATACCCACTGGCGATTCCAGCGAATGTATCGCGACATCGTGCTCGACGACGACCACGGCGCGGTGCCCGATGACCCGCAGGAACAATTGCGGACCGCCATCGAAGCAGTGTTTCGGTCGTGGACCAGTCAGCGCGCCGTTGCCTACCGTGCCCACCACGGCCTTGACGACCTCGCTGGTACCGCGGTCGTCGTCCAGGCGATGGTTTTCGGCAACAAGGACGGGGATTCAGGAACGGGTGTCTTGTTCTCGCGCGATCCTCGAACGGGCGCTGACACCCCGTTTGGGGAATGGCTGGCCGGCGGTCAGGGTGAGGACGTCGTCTCCGGCACCGCCGAGGTGCAGCCGATTTCGGCTCTGGCCGCACGGATTCCCGCTGTCTACGCCGAACTCATCGACGCGGCCGTAACGTTGGAGAAAGCCAGCGGCGACGTGCAGGACATCGAGTTCACCGTTGAGGAGGGCAAGCTCTGGCTTTTGCAGACGCGGACTGCCAAACGCTCCGCTCAGGCCGCGCTGCGACTAGCACTTGCGCTACGGCGTGAAGGTCTCATCGATGATGCCGAGGCGCTGCGGCGCGTCACGGCCGATCATGTGCGAACGCTGTTGCTGCCGGCTCTTCAGCCCGAAACGCGGTTATCTGCAGCGCTTTTGGCATCGGGTTTGGCTGCGTGCCCGGGAGTGGTGTCGGGTCGGGCGTACACCGATGTCGATGATGCCATCGATGCCGCCGAACAGGACGAAGACGTGATCCTGGTGCGGACGGCGACCAGTCCCGACGACGTCCAAGGTATGCTCGCCGCCCGTGGCATTGTGACCGAGATCGGCGGTGCCACCAGTCATGCCGCTGTCGTAAGCCGCGAATTGGGCCGCCCGGCGGTCGTGGGCTGCGGGATCGGGGTGTCCGAAAGGCTGGCGGGGAAATTGATCACCGTAGACGGCACCGAGGGCGAAATCCGCAAAGGGGTGCTCGAGCTGGCAGCGTGGTCGGAGCACGACTCTCCGGACCTGGCCGAATTGACCGGCATCGCATTGCGGCACAGTCCGCTGCGGGCACATTCCAGCGGGAACTACCCGACCGTGTCCCAAGCTTCGGAGGTGGCTGTGCGCGAGGCGATTTCGGCGGGGCACTGCGACGTCGTTTCGCCGACCCCACTGATCACGATGCTGACCGCAATTCACCTCGATCAACGATCGGACGGTAGGACGTCATGAGCGAACTGACAGTGCTGCAAGGGGTTCGTCTCAAGGGCCGGGTGGGGCTTGATGAGCTGGCTGACACGATCGGCGAGGAGCCGACGGTGGTGGCCGGGCACGTCGATGCCCTCGGCGGTGCGGGGCTACTGGCGGTGGGCAAGTCGTTGCGAATCACGCCGGCGGGCCGCGGTCGGCTCGAGCAGCTGCTCGCCGCCGAGCGCCAGGGCATCGACGAAGCGGCCATTCACGCGGCATACAACGAATTCCGCGGCGTCAATGCCGAATTCAAGGAATTGGTATCGGACTGGCAGCTCAGGGACGGCGCACCGAATACCCATGAGGACGCCGCCTACGACACGGCCGTGTTGGCCCGCCTCGAGCCCATCCACGAGCGCACGACGGCGATAATCGCCGCAGCCGCAAAGCAAATCCCTCGGCTGGCGTACTACGCCGACAAACTCGGCAACGCGCTGCTAAAGGTGCACTCCGGCGATACCGCCTGGCTGACCCGCCCGGTCATCGACTCCTATCACACGGTGTGGTTCGAACTGCACGAAGAACTGATCGTCGCCGCCGGGCTCACCCGTGCGGATGAAGCCGCCGCCGGCAACGGCTGAGGTTAATACTCGGAGGACTGTGCCCGCTTTAAGATCTGCACAACACCGGTCGTGCCGTCGATGCGGCAGTAATCGCCGGTGCGCAACGCGCGCGAACCTTCCTTGGTGTTGACGATGCACGGGATGCCCAGCTCCCTGGCGATGATGGCGGCGTGGTTGAAAGTGCCTCCGATATCGACCACCAGCGCACTGGAGACGTACATCAACGACGCCCAGCTCGGGTCGGTCATGCGCGTGACCAGGATTTCGCCGGGCTCGACCTCGGCGTCGGGATCCGCTGCGTCCAGGATCACTCGAACGGGTCCCTCCACCACTCCTGCACTCGCGCCCACGCCGTGTAGTTCGGTGATGTCGCCGAGGGAAGCCTTGGCGACTGCGGTGGGCGTACCCTGCCAAGTCTCCGGTAGATCCATCGCACAGTATTGGCGGTGGCGTTCCTTGCGCCGCGCTACCACGTCGGTCCAGTCACCCTGCCGTGCCGCCAGCTCCTCGACGGTCAGGAAAAACACGTCCTCTGCGTCGGCCAACACACCTTGCTCAGCAAGGCAGGCCCCGATTCTGCGGCTACATGCGCGCGCCATGTCCAACGACTGCAAAAATGCCGCCTTGGCGACACCGCGCATGGGGATGGCTCGCGCCGTCATCCAGAGCACCAAATGGGCCAAAGGACGTTGTGCAATCGGAAGTGTGGCGATGAGGCGCGACTCCAGTTCCAGACGTTCGGTGCGCTTGCGTTGCTCGAGAATGGCCGGGTCGGCATCGTCGGCCATGGACGCCCAACCGGCCAAGGCGCTGCGTAAAGGTGCGGAATCCTCACGCCACACCCTGCCGGACAGCTCGCCTTCGTTCGGTCCGTGGTAACCGTGCCTTGCCACCACATCCTCGACCGTCAGACGTCCGCGCGATGCGGCCCAAAGATCATGCACCATCGCGGTTTCGGCGTGCTCGCCGTGACCACTCATCAGGTCGCTCAGATCGCCGACGCCGGTCCGCGCAATCAGTGCCGACAGTGCTTCGAAAGCCGGCTGCACCACGCAGGCGACCGCCTGCCCGTCCAGAATCACGCTGCGCCGGAACCGTTCTCGGGCCTCAGCCAGCCCTGCGACCGCCTGCGCGTAGCTCATCGTCGCCACCGAGCCGATCCGCGCCTGCCACCACCGATGTGTTTCGGCCTCGTTCTTGCGCAATATGCGCGGCAGGGTGAGAAACGACACCGTGGACCGTACCGCGATCAGCGGGTAGCGGCGGCGGCGCCGCTGGGGCCGGTGATTCGGCGGTACGATTCCGTAGATCCGCTCGGCCAGTCGTGCACCCGTGGTGCCCGGCAGGGAATCACCCATCCGGGTGAGGAAGTCCACGCGACCGGCCACCCTGCCATAGAAAATGTTTACCGTCCGGTCGGCGGGGTCGGCAGGCACACCGCGTTCGCGCAGCGGCAAGACGCCCATGGACACGAACGGTTCGCGCATACTGCATTCGGCAGGAGTGGCCCAGATCGACCAGCTCAACGGCGTCATGACGCCGGGCATCGCCTCGCCGATGTTCGACGAGCTCCAGAAGGCATCGGGCGCGCTGGTCCCGTGCACCGGGTTGTCGGCATCGGCGAAGAGGTCGAGGCTGGCCATTGAAGTCCTTTCGTGAGCCGCTTCGGTGCGGGCAAACGACGTTACGAGGTAGATGTAACCGAGTCAGTGCATCAGCGCCGTCGCGCTGTGATGTCGGCCGGTGCGCCAGCCGCTGCGAGATTGTGCACCATGTCGTCCAGGGCCGGGGTCACGGATCCGATGCAGACGCCCATCGGCCCCATGACATGGCATACACGATGGCTGATCAGCCATTTGCCGTCTATCCGTTGCAGGTGATCGGCATAGGCGCCGGTCATCACGAAGTCGGCCGGGCGCAGTGGGTCGCGGTCTTCGCTGGTCCGGGTCCAGTGCCAGGCCGTGACGTAGCACCGCGACCGCGCGGTGTCCCCGTCGATCACGGCGGTGTGGTTGCTCAGGGTATGAACGGTCGCCTCCATGGCCGCGCCGGCGCCGGTGAACATCTCACGCAAGGCCTCGCGGCCCCGGATCGCGCCAAACCCGTGCTCGTCGACTGCGTCCGCGGTGAATATCGCGTCCGGAACCTTCGAGAACTGGGCGGTGTCGACCAGATAGCAGTAGTGGACGAGTACGTCCCAGATCATCTCGGTGTCCGACTTCACGTCCTCTCCCTCGTGTGTTCGAGCTCGCCCGCCACATCGTGCGTCCGGGAGGCTCCGCCTCAATGTATCCGTACTAATTCCAATACAGATACATTGACATGTGTGACCGCCGATGGCAAGGTCGACTTCGTGCTCGGAACAAGCAATGCCGATTGGGCGGACCGATGATCACCGCCGCCGACGACGCCATGCACATCCCCGTCACCGACGACTTTTGGTGGTCAGAGACCTATTACTTCAACTTCGACGCGCCTGAAGCGGGGCTGTCCTGCATCGTGTATCCGTGGCTGCGGGCGAACCTGGGCGTGGCAACGTGCGGGGTCGCGGTGTGGGACGGCTTCGCCACGTCTCCCTTCCAGATGCGGCTCTACGACTGGCAGCAGCAGCTGCCGATGCCCGAGGGCGGCCTGCCCGACGTGAGCTTCGCCAACGGCGTGAGCATCCAGTGCATCGAGCCGCTGATGAAGTACCGCCTCCGCTACAGCTCGGCTACCTCGATCAGTCAAAAGACGTCTTTCGACGTCACCTGGGAAGGCATCGCACCGCCGCATGAGGTACTCACGCAGGATCTCCGGTTCCTCGGCAAGGGACATTACGACCAACTCGGACACGCCCGCGGCTGGCTGCAGATCGACGACGAACGCTACGTCATCGATTCCTACGTCGGCCGGGACCGATCCTGGGGCCCGCGCCACGATCTGGGCGACGGTATGGGCTATGCGACAACGACTTTGGGGGTGGCGTCGCCCGAGTTGGGGTGGCACTTGATGTGTGCGGGTTCCTCCGAAGTCGACTACAACTGCGTCGGCGGGGTGCTTTACGTCGATGGCGAGATGCGGCGTCTGCAGACGGCCACGCGCGAGGTGTTGCGGCGGCACGCCAGCGGTCGCCCCGAAGTCGTGCGCGTCAGCGGCGTGGACCAAAAAGGGCGACGCCTGCACGTCACTGGTGAGGCCGTCAACGGCGCACCGTTTCACGCGAGGCCAAACCTGTTCTCCTGGGTGACGGCCATGCGCTGGGAGGGTGGCGGCGATGACCGCGGCGTCACCTTCTATGGCCAGGATCAGGACGCCTGGTCCTTCAACCTCTACCGCGACCGGGTCCGCGAGGGACGTTTCGAGATGGGCGCGGTCGAGTCCACCACGTCGCTGCCAGCCGGCAACGCCTCGACAAAGTAACGGAGACAACAACGATGGATTTGGGAATCGCAGGCAAAGTGGCCCTCGTTTCCGGTGGCAGTCGCGGTGTCGGCCGGAAGGCGGCAGAGCTGTTCGCGGCTGACGGCTGCAAGGTCGCCGTGGTCGCGCGCGGTAAAGAAGCGCTCGACGAGGCGGTGGCCGCGATCCGCGCGAATGGCGGGGAGGCTATCGGCGTGGCGGCAGACCTGACCGTGGAGGCCGATGTCCTTCGTGCGGTCGCCGAGACCACCGAGGCATTCGGGCCGCCCGACATCGTGGTGTCGAACGTCCACGGTCCGGGTCCGGCCAGCTTCGACGACCTGACGGACGAAAACCTCGTCGACGCCTTCCGGCGCATGACGATCAGCCTGGTCTACATCGCTCGGGCATGCCTGCCCCACATGAAGGAACAGGGCTGGGGCCGACTGGTCAACGTTGGTTCGGGCGCGGCGAAGGAACCACCCGCCGGGCTGCGCCACATGCTGGCCAACTGCACACGCGCGGCGGCGGTGGCCTTGAACAAGTCAATGGCCAACGAACTCGGCAAGTTCGGTATCACGGTGAACACCGTCGCCACCGGTTGGATCGGCACCGAACGGATGCACGAATACGTGAACAAGGTTGCGGCGGAGCGCAGTATCGCACCCGAGCAGGTCCTGGGCACCGTGACCGCCGACATCCCCGCGGGTCGGGTGGGCCGGCCAGAGGAGGAAGCCAGCCTGGTGGTGTACCTGGCCTCCGATCTCGGCGGGTATATCAACGGCGAATTCATCAACGTCGACGGCGGGTCCCACCGCAGCGCCTTTTGAGGAGCCTGGAGATGTTGCAGCCCGTCGGATCGGTCATCGAGATTGCTCACGTCGTTCGCGACATCGACGAAGCGATCGCGCAGTTCGTCGAATTCTGGGGCGCCGGGCCGTTTTACACCGCGAAGATGAGTTTCCCGAGCGGTCACCTGTACCGCGGCAAAGAGACGCCGATGGCGATCGACGTCGGTTTCGGCCTGTCCGGCGGCCTGCTGATCGAGTTGATCCAGCCGCTCGACGGCGACCAGTCGGTGTTCAGCGAAGCGTTGGACACCAACGGCCCCGGCTTCCATCACATCGTGCGCCGCGAAACCTACGAAGAAGGCGCCGCCCGTTATGAAAAAGCCGGCTTCGAACGAGCGCTTGAGACCACAACGCCGTACGGCGAACGCACGATCGTCTACGACACCACCGCGCTCAACGGCGGATTCATCGAGGTGACCGATCTGAATGTGACCTTCCCGGCGCTGCTCGATGCGCTGGCGGAAGCGCACGACGGATGGAACGGCGAAGAGCCGCGACGATCGCTGCTCCCTCTGTTCAACTACGGCAAAGAGGGCGGTGAAACGTGAAGGCACAAGCAGTGACCTTCCGCGAGCACGGCGGTCCCGACGTGCTGAAGGTCGAAGCAGTCGACGTGCCCGATCCTGGTGAAGGCGAGGTCACCGTCGCGGTGGAGGCCTTCGCATTGAATCGCGCCGACACCTTTTTCCGAGAAGGCTGGCATCCGATCAAGCCGGAATTCCCGTCCCGTTTCGGCTATGAGGCGTCGGGTCGAGTAATCGCTGTCGGCGACGGCGTGTCCGACTATTCCGTCGGCGACAGGGTGTCGACTCTTCCGGTGATGGAGATGCAGCGATACGGCGCTTACGGCGAGGCCATGACGCTCCCGGCCCGGCTGCTGGTGCCGACCCCGGACAACCTCGGCTCCGCCGAGGCGGCGGCGGTATGGGCGAGTTACATGACGGCCTACGGTGCGCTGGCCGACCTGGTAACGGTCAAACCCGGAGACTGGGTGCTGTGTACGGCAGCGTCGTCGAGCGTTGCCAACGCCGCCAGCCAGATCAGTCTCGCTCTCGGCGCCAAACCCATTGGCGTGACTCGGAGCAAGGCCAAAGCGGACGCAGTGCGCGAGGCGGGCGCATGCGAGGTCATCGTCAGCGACGACGAAGACCTTGTCGCCCGAGTCATGGAAATCACCGACGGTCACGGCGCCGATTTTGTCTTCGACCCGATCGCCGGGGCGACCTTCGGCCAGCTTGCGGAGGCCGTGGCGCCCCACGGCACCGTCATCCTCTACGGCGCTACCTCGCCGGAACCGACCGAGCTACCCGTCATCACCGCGGTGGCCAAGAATTTGACGTTCCGGTGCTACGCCATGCTGCTCGAAGAGCAACCGGATCGCGATGAACGGGCGAAGAAGTTCATTCGCGATGGCATCAGTGCGGGTCGGCTGCGCCCGCGGGTCGGGCACGAATTGCCATTCAGCCAAGTGCTTGACGCCGTCAAGTTGCTCGACTCCATGAACCACAACGGCAAGATAGTCGTGCGTACCAGCACCGGCTGATAACCCCGGCGAGGACCATGGCGAACCCCAATATCGACGAAAGTGACCTGACCGCTAAGGCACGGGTGCGTGCCGCCTTGTTGGATCTGGTCGGTGAGCGGGGACTAGACGCTACGACCATCCGCCAGGTCGCCGCGCACGCCGGCGTCTCGGTCGGTGTGGTCCAGCATCACTACAAGACCAAGGCCGACCTGGCCGACGACGTGCGCGCATGGGTGTTAGCGCGCCTGGTGGAGGCCGCCGGCGGCGGACGCGTTCGGCAGGATGGGGCCAGACCCGAGCTCGCGGGCTTTGACGACCTGATGACGGGCAACCCCAAACTCGCCGCGTACATCCGGCGCATCCTCATCGAAGCGACACCGAACGCAAGGCGGTGGTTCACCGAAGCCGTGGATCAAACCGTCGATCACCTTCGCGAACAGCAACCGGAGGGGCTGCCTGACGATCCGCAGGCGCTGCGAACCGTCGCAGCGATGCTACTGGTCCTCACCTTCGGCCCGGTGCTCCTCGGTTCGGCGCTGACCGATCTGCTCGACTGTTCTGCGGAGGTCGCCCAGTACCGCTGGCGTCAGGTCGAGGACTGTATGCCGCTCACGGCCGCACTGCCCAGGCCGCTCTGACCGTCATGGCAGCTTCGGCGCACGACTCGCCGGCCGGCACGTCGAACTGGTCGATCGGCCCAGGGGGGCCAAGCATCGGCAACGACCAGCTAGCGCAATCGGGTAGTGCGATTCGGGCGGCGAGCCTGTGGTGCGATCGCGCCCGGAAGGAACGCGCGCAGCAGGCCCTCGTCGCCGCCGACGTCGTCGCCACCCGGATCCTCGATGAGGCTGAACGCGATCCGAACTACCCAGCGAGCCATTTGATACGGCGAGATGTCGGCGCGCACCTCACCGGGTGCGGCGCTGGCGAAGCGGGCGGCCAAACCGTCGACGATTCCAGTGCGCCATGCCCCGGATCTCTCCGCCGCACGATGTGTTCGGGCCAAATCATGGGGCGCTGTCATCGACAGCATGGTCGGGTTGCTACGTGCCGCGCGAAGCCCGGCCAGCACTGCGTTGATCAGCCGGTCGATGAACGGACGGTCCTCGGCGAAGTAAGGATCAGCGGCCTCGACGACCAAGTTAGTCGCCTTGACGAAGCATGCCGCGAGGATGGCGTCCATGTTCGGGAAGTAGGAATAGACGGTGGTGCGGTGGACGCCCGCCTTCGCGGCCACATGCGTCAGCTTGGTTCGACTCGGTCCACGCTCGGCGAAACACGCTTCGGCGGCTTCGATGAGCCGGTCTCGCGCTTCGTCTTCCGTGAGCGGGAGGTCAGCTCCCCACGCCGGGGCCCGATGCCTGCGGCGTGTCCCGTCCGCCGACTCGAGCGTGTTCATCTCGCTTCCAACGCTTTCGCTGTTTTGTTGACCGTAGGCTACATCACTTAGTAATGTGCGGTTTGAACTACACAAAGTCAATAACTGTAGTTGCTGCCGAACTGCGGGCCGGGTTCGCTTGTTGCGCCAACCACAGCGAGGCCGCAGTACTCACCGGGGAGGATTCACTAGTGTCGACGCCAACGGAGACTTCGGTTGCCGAGAATTTCGACCACCACTCGCCGGAATTTCGGGAATCGGCGCACGAGATGCTCGCCGCGATGCGATCGCGCTGTCCCGTGGCGCATTCGGGGCAACACGGTGGATTCTGGGCATTGCTGGACTACGGGTCGGTGTTTGACGCCGCGCGTGACGATGATCTCTTCAACTCGTATCCGTCGGTGGGCGTGCCGGCGAGCGGGGCGCCCTTTCCGATCCTCCCGATCGAGTCGGATCCGCCGCAGACGCAAAAGCTGCGTCAGGTCACGATCAAGGCGTTCTCGCCGGCCCAGGTCGAGGCGTTGCGCCCGCGCGCTCGCCGGATGGCCCGGCAGATGGTCAACGTGTTCATCGAGCGCGGACACTGCGACATCGTCGGCGAACTGACGACGCCCATGCCGGCCAAGTTGATTCTGGTGATGCTGGGCTTCGACGAATCCAAGTATTTGCAGTGGGTGCACTGGGTGCATTCGATGGTGCACGACCGCACACACGACGAGGAGAAGGCCGGCGCTGCGGTGATGGAGATGTTCGGTGAAATCTACAAGAACATGACCGAGCGTCGGGAGAGCGGCGACCTCGGCGACGACATCTTCGGCCGGATCCTGGGCGGACAGGTCGATGGCGTGCCGCTCGATGACACACAGATTCTGATGTACACAGTGCTGATGATGTTGGGCGGTATGGACACCACCAGCGGGCTGACGGGCAACGTGCTGTTCGAACTCGCCGAACGTCCGGAACTGAGACAGCAACTGATCGACCACCCAGACCTGATCAAGACCGCGACGGACGAGTTCTTGCGGCACTGCACTCCCACCTTGGGTTTGGCGCGCACGGTGTCGCGCGACGCCGAGTTCCACGGCAGCCAACTGCGGGCGGGGGACCGTGCAATCCTCATGTGGGGCGCCGCCAACCGTGACCCGGCCGTCTTCGAAGACCCCGACGCGATCCGACTGGATCGCGAAAATAGCCAGAAGCACATGGCTTTCGGTGTCGGGATACATCGCTGCCTCGGGTCTCACCTGGCGCGTGTCATGTTCCAGGAGATGCTCGGCGAAGTCGTCGAACGCCTGCCGGATTACCGCCTCGACGGCACACCTAAGCGTTTCGAAGATGCCGGTGAGGTCTGGGCCGTGCGCGAGTTGCCGATCGCGTTCACTCCCGGCCCTCGGGTTGAGGTGGTTGGCGAGCAGTGACCATCCGCATCGAATTCGACGCCGAACATTGCGTTGGTCACGCGTTGTGTGCGGCCGCAGGACCCGACGTCTACCACCTCGACGATGCCGGCTATTGCATCCCGCCCAGCCGGGAGGTGGTGGCCCCCGAGCTCGTCGATCAGGCGTACCGAGGAGCCGAGGCCTGCCCGGAGCGGGCCATCACCGTCGTCGACGACTGATCCGAAATCCGGCGGGTCGGCGCCCGGCCCCGGCGTCAGAACTTGCCGTCCGCGACTTCGGGCGCTCTGCCCCGAACCAACCGGGTGGGCGTGTATTCGAGGACTTCCTCGTCGTGCTGGTTGCGGACACTGACGGTACTTGCCACCATGCCGCGGTCCGGCGTCTTCGTCGCGCGGGATTCGGTGATGGTGACTACAGCGTGCAGCGTGTCGCCGACGTACACGGGCCGCCGCGCCGTCAAGGTCATACTCAGGAAAGCGATCCCGGTTCCAGCGAACGCCAGGGTCTGTATCACCAATCCCTCGGCAACGGCATAGGTCAGGGCAGCCGGCACGAGTCGACCGCCGTTGCGCGCCAAGACATCTGACGCGTCCATGAACAGTGGTTCGGTGAACCCGGCCCAGGTGACGAATTGGACGAAGTCGCTTTCGGTGATCGTGCGGCCGCCGGTGCGAAAGGCCATACCCACTGGAAGCTCATCCCAGGTGCGTCCGCGGTGCAGGTGGGGTGCCTGGCCGGCCGGCGAAGCGGGAATGGGATCGTTCATCGTTTCTTCTCTTGTTCAGTGGTCTCGCGGCGGACGCGCTGTCGCTCCGCGCTACCTGCCGCGATAGGCGCGTCGAGAACGCCGTGAAGCCCCGTGTTGACGAGATGCTCAGTCTCACTGATCGTTTGGGAAACATCGACTCTAGGGCGGCCGCCATCGCAAACCGCCGCCACCGCCCATTCGACCGACAGGCTCAGCAGCCCGGCGCCTTCCAGTGTCTTGAAAACCCGTTCGGGGACGCGGCATCACGAAAGGGGTTCGGCGGCTTCGCGGTGGGCGGGAAGGGTCGTCGCCGACCGAGAGCGAGCGGATCCCGCGGGCGGGCGCGCAAACCTGAACTCACAGTGCCGCTTCGCCCGCCGACACGCGAGGAAAGTTCAGCATGCGTCGCGCGTTTTCCTCGACGATCAGCGCGCATTCGTCGTCGGGCACCTCGGCGAGAACCTCGGCCGCGCGCTTGCGCGAATTCGGCCAGTTCGAATCCGAATGGGGGAAGTCGATCTCTAATGTGATGCGGTCGATACCGATCTGGTAGCGGTTGGTCAGCCCGTGCTCATCGTCAATGAAGCAGCCCCAAAAGTGTTTTCGGAACAAGTCCGACGGCCGGGTGTCGAAGTCGATCGCCTGGTAGTAGCGGTGGCGCTCCCACACGTAGTCGCAGCGTTCGAGGATGTAGGGCACCCAGCCGATCCCGCCTTCAGCCAACGAGAACTGCAGGTCGGGAAACTTCTGCAGCTTGCCGGAGAACAATAGGTCGACCGTCGTCCACATCAGGTTCGTGGAGAACAGCGCCGTCGCGACCGCGAACGGAGCGTCAGGGACCACGAGTTGTCCGGGGATCGGCTTGATCGCCGAGAACGAGAAGCCGGGTACGAATGATCCCGAACCGAAGTGCAGCGACACGGGCATACGCGTCTCGCTGCACACCTGCCACAACCGATCCCAATGGTTCGAGTGAAAGGACGGCAGTCCTAGTGGCACCGGGCTGTCCGGGAAGGAGACCGTACGGGCGCCCTTGGCCGCGACACGTTCCGCTTCGGCAACGCAGGCATCGATGTCCCACGTGGGGAGGATGGCCAGCGGCACGTACCTGTCCGGTGCCGTCGCGCACCATTCGTCGATATAAAAATCGTTCCACGCCTTGACGCACAGCAGCGCCAATTCTTTGTCCTGGCCTCGTTGGAAGGTGCCGCCGGCGAAACCGGGAAACGACGGGAAGCACAGAGCCGCCTGCACGCCGTCGAGATCCATGTCGGCGATGCGGGCCTCCGGGTCGTAACAGCCGGGAATCATGTCCTCGTAACGGACTGGATCAAGGCCCCACTGCTCGGGCGGCTTGCCCGCGACGGCATTCAAACCGATGGTCGGAAAGATCTGCCCTTCATAGCTCCACAGATGCATGCCGTCCTGTTCGACTATCCGCGGACCGGCATCACGGAACTTCTCGGGCAATCGGTCCTGCCACACCCGCGGATGCTCGACCAGATGATCGTCTACGGAAACGATTTGGTGCTCATCACGTAGCGGCACGGGTTGCCCTTTCTGACGACCTGTCTTGATTTCTGACGCTTTGTCTCACAATATATGACCGCGGCCACATTCGTAAAGCGAAGGGAGACATCGATGGCAGAACCCGCACCGTCACATTCGGCGCGCGGGAAGCTCGACGAGGACGACCACGATCTACTGACGTTCGGCGAGGCGGGTGAGCGCCTGCGTATCGAGATCGCCGCCGCCGAACGCCGGGTTGCCGAACTGACTGAGCACGGACTGGCTGGCGACCTGGACAACGCCCGGCGCCGGCTCGATGCGCTCCGCGCCGCGGCTCAACGCAATTCCGCCCACCCGATCAACGACGCCAACTTCGAACGGTTCTTCGGATATCACGGCAAGGCCAAGCGCAACCTGCCGGTCTCGGAATCCGGAGGCTAACGGCGCATTCGATGTTGCGATGGGTCATCATGTGAGCGTCATGGTCGAGCCGGATAAGGTCCGTCGCGCGGGTTACGCGCCCACGAACGTCGGGTTGGGACGCCGTGGCCTGCACACCCGACAGGCCATCCTGGGAGCCGCCGCCCGCCTTTTTTTGGACCGCGGGTTTCATGGCACGTCCATCGACGCAATCGCTAAGGCGGCGGGTGGCTCGCGGGCCACGATCTACCAGTACTTCGAAGACAGGGACGACATCTACCGGGAGCTCGCCGCGCAATGCGTTCCGGCGATGCTCGACCATGCGGCCCGCCTCGGGCCGCTGGGACCCGACGTGGAGGGAATGCGGAACCTGTTCGGTTGGCTCGACCAATGGAGCGATCTCTACGACGAGCACGCGGTGGTACTGCTGGGATTGCCCGGCTCACGACCCGCAAACGGCATGTCGGGGGATCCTGATCCGGTTTCAGATCAGTACGTGTCGGTAGTGGCCGACCGCACGCGCGCGGCGCCCTTGGAAGCCATCACGGCCGAGGATGCCGCCGCCGCGGCAATTCGGATCGCCCACATGGTCAATCTGTACCGCTATCGCGGCATGTGGGAGTTACCGGACGCGCGCACCGTGACGGCGTCCTTGGCGGTGGCATTGCAATTGCTGTTGTTTCCCGACACGCCCCGCGCGGTGCTCGATGCCGTGGCGTCGCAGGCTGATTCGACGCCGATCACGACGCCCGAGACGACGACGGCGGCGCGGTCCGCCCGCGCAGTCATCGCCCAAGCGGGGCCGCTGTCGCCCACCCGTTCGGACATTGTGGCAGCGGCCTCGGCGCTGTTCGCGGAGCGCGGGTATTACGCGGTCGCGATGGATGACATCGCTTCGGCCGCCGATGTTAGTCGGGCCACCTTGTACCGACATTTTCGGACCAAGGTCGCAATTTTGTCGGAGCTCACGGAACGGGCAGTCGTGGCGGGTGCCGGTCTCGCCGCTGATCTGCTCGATCTCGCGGACCACGGATTTACTCGAGATTCATTGCACGCCTGGCTCGCCCGATACGCAGGCTTTCACCGTGCGTACGTCAGCGTCATCCAAACCTGGTACGACGGCGGCCTGAACAGGCAGTTGACCGACGCGGTAAGTGCGGGTCTCGGGCCGTTCCAAGAGGCCGCGACTGCGCTGCTGGCCCGTGCGGGGTTGCCCGAGGGTATAGACCTTCGCGTGGGAGCGGCGATATTTCTTGCCGTGCTTGGCCGGCTGACCGAAATGACCATGGCCCGGCGGCCTGCCGGCACCGACGACGACAGCGCGGATCTGATGTTGATGGTGCTGAGCCGTGCGCTCAGCTTGTCGTCCTCCATCGACATGAGCTGATCGCACCGGGGCCACCGAGGAGGTTGCCCTGCTCGAATCGACGACTGCGTTGTCCGCCAGCGCTCAGCGCTCAGATCTACTTTGGTGCCGGCTCGCGGGGCAGGCCTAGGATACGTTCGGCAACAAGGTTTCTGATGATTTCCGACGTCCCCCCGGCGATGGTCAAGCACCGGCTGAACAGGTAATCATGTGTGACCTCGGGCGCGCCGCCGGTGAGCAGGGCAGGCCGGGCGATGCTCAGTGCCAGCTCGGCCACGCGCTGGGCGTGTTCGGCGCCAACAATTTTGACGATGTTGCCCTCAACGCCCGGGCCCGATTCGAACACTGCGCGGGCAGCCTGGCGCATGTTGAGAGCCGCGATGCCGTAGGCCTCGACGAGCAAGGCGCCGACTTCGCGGGCAAGTCCACGATCCCCTCCGCCGTGACGTCTCATCAGCTCGAGCAAGGAATCGGCCTCCATCGTGACCGAACCGCCTCCGATGGAAACCCGCTCGTTGCCGAGCGTCGCCATGGCGACCGCCCACCCGGCGTTGACAGCTCCGACGACGTCGCGGTCGGCGACAAGAACTTCGTCGAAGAACACCTCGTTGAACAGTGTCTCGCCGGTGATCTCGGTGAGTGGGCGAATCGTCACCCCGGGAGCAGCAAGGTCGATGATCATCGCCGTGATGCCTTTGTGTTTGGCGGCGTTGGGATCAGTCCGGACCGTGGCCAAACCGCGCTGACAGTTCATCGCGTCGCTGGTCCACACCTTCTGCCCGGTGACCAACCAGCCGCCGTCGACACGCTTGGCGCGTGTGGACACCGCTGCGGCGTCTGATCCCGCACCGGGCTCACTGAACAGCTGGCACCATCGCAAATCGCCTTCAAGGCTCGGCCATATCAACCGTTCAATTTGGTCGGGGGTGCCGTGCTGCAGCAAGGTCGGCACCACCCATTCGCCCAGGCCCAGGCTCGGCTTGTCCAGCCCGGCGAGCACCTCTTCGATCACCAACTGTTCGGCGGAGTCGGCAGCGCGACCGTACGGCTTCGGCCAGTGCGGCTGCAGATACCCGCTGCGCGCCCAGACCTTTTGACGTTCTTGATCGGTCGTCATGGCGAGCTCGGCTCGAAACTGTTCTGCTGACTGCCGGTATTGCGCGGCCTCGGGGGGCAGGTCGACGGAATTGCGTCGACGTAACCCACGTTGTTGCATGTCGTACACCGCGTCACGAAGCGTGTATAGGTCCCCAAAGAACGTATGCAGCACCGTCGCTCGTCGAACGTACAAGTGGGCATCGTGCTCCCAGGTGTAGCCGATGCCACCAAGTATCTGAACGGTCTTCAATGACACCCGTTGGTATGCCGGCAACGCATGCCCCGCGGCCATGGCCGCCGCCAGCTCGGCCTCCAGGCCGGTGGCACGCGCCGCGTCCCAGACGACGCCGGTTGCCAGTTCGGTGTCGAAGAGCATGTTCGCGCAGTGGTGCTTAACAGCCTGGAATGACCCGATCGGCCGCCCGAACTGCTCGCGGATAGCGGCGTAGTCCGTGGCCATTTCGGTGCACGCCGCGAGGCCGCCGGTGGCCTCCGCGGCCGCGAGCAAACGCAACACCTTCATAGCCGGCGACGCTGCTCCGACGAGCCTATCGGCGATCGGTGCAGCCGACATAGCCAGCGCGGCAATCGGTCTCATCAGCTGGTCGACGCTGTCGGTGCGCCGCGCCTCGACGGCGTCACCCGCGGGGACGATCAGCACATCATTTCCGGCCCACACCAGATACAGGTCGGCTCCAAGTTCCGCGAGCGCCGGGACGGCGTCGACCGATATGCGTGACCCGGTCACGACTGCATCGCTCGCAAAGGTGACGCCGGCAACGACGTCGCCGGACACCAATGTCGGCAACCATCGTTCGCGCTGTTCCTCGCTGCCGAACTGAGCAATCACCGATGACGCAGCGACCGTCGGCAGGAAAGGGCCGCCGAGCGCGGCACGGCCAAGCTGTTCGACCACGATGGTGAGCTCGGGCAGGCCATAGCCCTGGCCACCGTACTCCTCCTCGAGGTGAATCCCGAGCCACCCATTCGTCACGATCTCTTTCCAGAGGGGATCGGTCGACCACCAACGATCGGGGACATTCGGGTCGAGCAAAATCCGGCGCGCGGCCGCGATACCTCCGCGGACGGACACCATGGCACCAGCCACCTCAGCGAGGTCGCGATGGTCTTCTGTTATCGCCAGCGGCACAAGCAACGCTCCATTCTGGTAATCGACGCCGACGGGTTGGCGCTCACCTTCCTCAACCCCGCGCTAAGTCAGGCCTACGGCTGGACGTCGACTTGGCCGCTCCACTCGATGATCTTCGGACTCGTCGCCAAATGACTCTGGGGGCGAAGGTGACTCCGCACCTTCGGATGCTCGATCAGGTGATCGTCTGCGGAGATCAGCTGCATCCATGGCTGCAACGGCACGGCGACTCCTCGGTGGATAAACAGAAAAATATTTAGTTATTTTACGGGGCAGTGTAGTGGCCTGCCAGAGGGCGCGGCAAGCGGTTTTGGCCAGCGTGTTCCCCTACCGAGGGCCGGGCCCGACGCGAGGCGGGCGCACAACGCAGAAAGAGTTAAATAGTCAGTGGATTACACTATGGTTCACTCATCACCGGACGTGGCAGTGACGTCGTCGTTTCGCCACGGCCAAAACTGTGATCGGAGGCGTCGTCGTGAACTTCGACCTGGAGGGCAAGCGGGCCCTCGTCACTGGCAGCAGCTCGGGGATCGGCGCGGGCATCGCAACGGCGCTCGCCGCCGAGGGGGCGTCCGTGGTCATCCATGGCCGTAATGCAGAGCGAGTGAAATTGACTGCCAATGAAATTCGAGAAGCCGGCGGACAGGCTGCCACGGTGGTCGGCGACCTGATCACCGAGGACGGCGCCGCGAACGTTGCGAAATCGGCGGCCGCGGCTTTCGGCGGAATCGATATTCTAGTCAACAACGCCGGAGGCGCGTCGGAAACGGGAGTGCAGTCGTGGTTCGCCCTGCCCGTCTCGGAGTGGGGAGTCACTTATCAGCGCAACGTGTTGTCGGCCGGCTATTTGGTTCACGCGCTGGCGCCGGCGATGAAGGAGAACGGCTGGGGCAGGATCATCCAAATCGCGTCCGCGGCAGGCATCATCCCCACATCCGGTCAGCCGGATTACGGGCCGTCCAAAGCGGCGATGATCAACATGTCCATGGGGCTGTCAAAAGCTTTGGCGGGCACCGGCGTAACCGTCAACACGGTAATGCCGGGCATGATCATGACCAGCGGCCTGCGGGACTTTCTGCGCAATTTCGCCGAACGTCGCGGCTGGGGTGACGATCTGGAGCGCGCTGCGGACTATGTGCTGAAAGGTACGGGACAGACCGTCCATCGAATCGGCCAAGTCAGCGACGTCGCCTATGCGGTCACGATGCTGGCCAGCCCGAAAGCCGGATTCTTCAACGGGATGAACCTCCATATCGACGGCGGAGCGACGGGATCGATCTATTGACCGTCAAATTCACCCTCGAATATCCGAGCGACGTTCCGACCGCTAGTCCTGAGTTCCGTGAGCCCACGGTCATGCGCGCGATCGCCGGTCAGGCGCAAGCGCTCGGCTTCGACGCCATTGCGCTGGCCGACCATCCGGCACCGTCGGCGAAATGGCGACGGGCCGGGGGCCATAACACCTTCGAGCCCGTAATCGCATTGGCCTTTTTCGCGGCCGTCACCGCCACGATACGGTTGATGACGCACCTATATGTCTTGCCGTATCGCAACCCGTACCTGGCTGCGAAAAGCCTCACGTCATTGGACATCGTGTCCGGTGGACGGTTGATCGCCGGCGTGGGAGCCGGTTATCTTCGCTCCGAGTTTGCCGCGTTGGGGGTCGACTTCGACGCCCGCGTCAGGCTTTTCGACGAAGCACTTACTGCCCTGCGGCGAATCTGGACCCATCCTGAAGAGCCGATTTCGGGGTCCAATTTCGCCGCTACCGGAGAAGTAAATCTCGATGTTCCCATCCAAAAACCCCATCCACCGCTGTGGATCGGTGGCAACAGCGTCGCGACGCTGCGACGCGTCGTGGAGCACGGCAGCGGCTGGAGCGCGGTAATCGCCCCGGCCTCCATGGCGTCGTCGGTCCGCACGGCCGCGATCGAAGGGGTGGCAGATTTTTCGCGAGCGGTCGACAGACTGCGAGAGATGCTCGCCGCATCCGGTCGCGACCCGAACAGCGTGGACATTCAGGTCGCCGCGCCCTCGGTCGATTTCGACGATGTGACCGCGGTGTCAGGACTCGACGAATACGTGTCCGCCATGACCCGCGCCGGCGCGACGCACATTCTCGCCCACGTCGACGCCTCCTCGACAACGGCGGCCGAAACGTACCTCATCCGCTTCGCCGAGCACTTCGGCGTGATCGCGTAGGCAGGCACCCTCTCGGCCTCACAAAATCTTCGCTTCGACGGCCAGTCGGTCCCAGTGGTCGGCGGGCCGACCGAACAGCACCTCATCGGTGCAGGCTCGGCGGACATACAGGTGTGCGGAATCCTCCCAGGTGAAGCCGATGCCGCCATGAATCTGCACGTTGGCGTTCGCCACACGGCGCAGCGCCTCCGAACACACCGCTTTCGCCATGCTCGCACGCCAACCCAGCTCACCCGGCACGTCACCGTCCGCGGCTTGCAACGCCGCTTGAGAAGCCGAGCGGGCCCACTCGAGGTCGATGAGCATGTCCGCGCATTTATGTTTGATTGCCTGGAAACTGCCGATCGGCCGGTTGAATTGCTCACGCGTCCGCGCGTATTCCGTCGAGATCTCGAGCACGCGCTCGCACGCACCTACCTGCTCGGCGCTCAGCACCGCGATGGCGAGATCGACCGCGCGTCTGAGCACATCGTCGACGGATTCACTGCCGGACAGTCGCACCGCCGGTGCGCCGGCGAACGCCAGCGTTGCCATCGGACGAGTGCCGTCGAGCACATGCTCACCTTCGGCGCTGACTCCAGCGGCGGCAGCGTCGACGACGAACAACGCTGCTTGCCCGTCAGCGATCGCCGCGACCACCAAATCATCTGCGGCGTGGCCGTTCAGCACGTGCCGCGCCACGCCGCGGATGCTCCAGCCGTCGGCGGCGGACTCGGCATGGAGAGTGACAGCGCCACGCCGCCACAACCCGCCGTCGCCGGTGAGGACAGCTGCAGCGGTGCGGTTACCCTGAACCAGCTCCGCCAGGCGATCCTCTGAGCTCGGATCCTCGTCTCGTAGTTCGATCAACAGTCCGGTGGCAAGCACCGCCGACGCAAGGAACGGCACTGGCGCCAGCGTCCGGCCCAACTCATGGGCGACCACTCCCAACGCCGTAGCGCCGAAGCCGGCCCCGCCGAGGTGATCTGGCAACGCGATCGCGGTGACACCCACCTGATTGCACAGCACCTTCCATAATTCGGTGTCGATGCCGCGCTCGTTGCTTGCACCGTCGTATGCCACCGCGCGTACCCGGGCTTCGGGTGCCAGTCGCTCACAGGCGGCGCGAACGGAATACGCGAGCTGTTGACGTTCGTCGACGTCTAACGCCGTCATCGACTTCCTCCTGCAATCTGTTGAGCCAGCTCGGATTTCGCGATCTTGCCCAGGCCGGTGAGTGGAAACTCGTCGACGATGACCAGGCGCTCGGGCCACTTCTGTTTCATCAGGCCGCGTTGGTCTAGGAAGGCACACAGCTCGTCGAGGGTGAGGTCGCGCCGGCCGGGCGAGCGCCGGACGACCGCGCAGACCGCTTCCCCGCGCAAGTCGTCGGGCTCACCCACCACCGCGACCGCGTCAATCAGCGGGTGTGCGAGCAATTCGTTCTCGATCTCGTCGGGGGAGATGTTCTCGCCCTTGCGGATGATCAGTTCCTTGATCCGGCCGGTGATCACGATGCGCCCGTCGGTGCGCAGGTGGCCGCGGTCGCCGGTGCGAAACCAGCCGTCCGGCGTGACCGCGCGTGACCACTGTTCGGCGTCCACATAGCCCGGTGTGACGATGGCGCCGCACAGCTCGATCTCACCGGTCGCGCCGATCCGGGTTTCAACCCCCGGAATCGGCCGACCGCAAGTGTTGGACCGCTGCTCCTCGGTGTCGGCAACCTCACTGACGCATATCATCGGCGCTTCGGTCATGCCGTAGGCATGCAAGATCGGTACCCCCATGTGCCGGCGCACCTTGCGGTGCAGTTCGGGCGGACAGGGCGCCCCGCCGCCGATCAACATCCGCAGCGAGGGAATCAGCGGCTCGTCGCTGCCGGATGCGAGCTGTGCCGACAGCAGAGTTTGGTAGAAGGCGGGGCTGGAGCCCGACACTGTGACGCCGTGGGCCGCCAGCAGACCGGGGAGCCGGGCGGTGTCGACCTTGGGCACCATCAGCGCCGGGAACGCCCCGATCAAACCACTTGTCAGATAAAGGATGCCGCCGATGTGGGCTATCGGAAACGCGATCGCCCCGATTTCATTTTCGTGGTCGCCGAGGCCGAGGTGTGCGGCAAAGCCGCGGGCTGCCGCCAATAGCGTGGCGTCCGTGTGCTTGACGCCCTTCGGACGGCCGGCCGAGCCGGACGTGAAGTAGATCCACTTCGCATCGTCGGCCGAGCGCTCACCGGCAAGCCGGGAATCGAGACCCTCGGGCAGGTCGCGCAGCACATCGAAGAAGTCGTGCGGCAGCGTGATCACGGGCACATCGGGTGGGGCGTGCGCCGCGGTGGATTCGTCGACGATCAAGATGTCGGCACCGGCGACGCCCACCGCGGCGCGAACCTCGCGCTCCCGATACAGATGGAGGACGGGCGCCTGGGTCACCTGCGTTCGGGCGAGGGCCAACATCAGCACCGCCGCGCGGCTGTGCGACGGCAATTGCCACGCTACGGTCATGCCGGGGCGAACGCCGGCGTCGGCCAGCCAGTGTGGGCAGGCGGCCGACAGTCGCGCGACGTCGGAAACCGTAAGGGTGTCGCCCGCCGTGTCGAGCAGCATCGGCTGGGTCGGACGCGCGGTTGCCGAGTCATCGAGCAACCGGGCGATGGTGCCAACCATCACGGCGAGAAGCCTCCTCCGCTCTTGAAGTTCAAAACCTGATCGATCAGAGGGCTCGGTTGTCGATGAACGCCCGGATCGCCTCCGCGGTCGGTCCCGGTCGGTCGAGCATCACGTACGTGGAACTGCCCTCGATCTCGCGCAGCGTCGCGTTGGTGAACCCATCCGCCAGGCGCCGGGCGTGCGCTATAGGGAAGAGCTTGTCCTTCGTCCCCCAGGCGATGAGGACCGGGTTCGCCCAGCTCGAGATCGCCTCCGTCGCGGCCACGGTGTAGCGCGGATGCAGACCCGCGGTGAACCGCGCGGCCTCGCGGCGCACAACCGCGGAGTCGAGGAAACCACCGAAGATCGCCCGCTGTCGGGATGCGTCGATACCGTCGCGGGTGACTGAGTGGGCGAAGAGCGCCCGCCCCGGCGGGGTCGTCAAGATCCATAGTGCCGCCGCACCCACCGCGCGGCTCAGCCGGCACAATCGCACCAGTGGCGCGAAACCTTTCGGTGGGAAGTGCTCGTAGCTGTCACAGTTGGTGAGCACCAGCCGTGACACACGACCCCAGTCAAGCGTCGTGTCCCCGAGTGCGGCGATCACGATGCCTCCGCCCGTGTCGTTGGCCACCAGCGTGACGTCGTGCAGATCGAGTTCTGCGAGCAGATTGGCGATGCGTCTACCCGCCGCGACCACACCGAGATCGACGTCTTCGCCGACAGGTCGGCGCTGAGCCCCAAAGGGGAAGGTCGGTGCGACACACCGATGAGCGTCCGCCAACCTGGCGATGACATCGGCCCACAGCGCATGGGTGACGTAGGCGCCATGGACGAACACGATCGGTGACCCCGAGCCGACGTCGATGTAGTCGACCGGGGCGTCCTCGACGCTTACCACCTTTGTCATGAAATGCCCGGCCCTTCGAGGAAGGGGGGTGAAGCGCATCGGCAGCTCGCGCTTGGCGGGCCACTTATAACCCCATCTGCAGCGGCCTCGTGAGTCTTGAGGAGTGGTGGTTGAAATCCCGCACGAGAGGACGAGTCTGCCTGAGCCACAGTATTCCTTGGCAATTATCTCGACAGGATGGCAACCGCCGCAGTGCCCGGCGATCCGTAGAGCTGCGCGAGCGCGACGCGCGGATCGTTGGGCACTTGACGATCACCGGCAGTTCCGCGCAACTGATGGACGAGTTCGTAAACCTGCCGCAGCCCCGATGCCCCTACCGGCTCACCGTTGGCCAGTAGGCCGCCGTCGGTGTTGATCGGCAAGCGGCCGCCGATCTCCGTGGCACCGTCGTGCAGGAGCGCCTCCTGCTCGCCGTCCTTACAGAGCCCGGATTCGGCCATGTGGATGATCTCGGAGCCCGAGTCGGTGTCCTGCAGTTGCGCGATGTCGATGTCCTCCGGGCCGATGCCGGCCTCTTCGTAGGCCGCCTTTGCCGCTTCCGCGGTGGTGCCCGGCACGAGAGGAAGTTCAATCGAGGTACGCAGCAGTTCGTAGGCGCCTTCGCGACGGCTCCGAAGCGCCGTGGAGCGTAGATAAACGGGAGTGTCGGTGTAACGCTTGGCGACGTCGGCGCGACAGACCACAACGGCCGCCGCGCCCTCATTGGGATTGCAGTACATGTATTGGCGCAGAGGAGCGTTGACGACCGGCGACGCCAGGATCGCTTCGACGCCCATGGCTTTCCGGCGCCAGGCATGAGGCGCAAGCGCGCCGTTCGCCAAGTTCTTTGCGGAGACGCGTGCCAGAGTTTGTTCACTGATGCCGTGGTCATGCATGTAGCGCATGATCTTCGTGCCGAAGTAGTGGGTGGTCAGGAACATGCCTTGATCGCCGTACCACTGCGGCAGCCCGGCGACGGCGGGGTCGGCGCCGAAGGCGCCACGCGGATGTTTGTCGAGACCGACACCGACGGCGATCTCGGCTTCGCCCAGTTGGACGTCGCGCGCGGCGAGCGTGAGCAGGGAGTTGCCCGTGGCGCAGCCGCTGAGGGTCGCGCGCGCAGGCACCCCGGTCATCCCGACCAGTCCGGTGACCGCCTCGGGATTGGCGACTTCTAAGCTGCCCGCGTACAGGCTGCCGACATCCGACCATTCGACACCCGCATCGCGAAGCGCGCGGCCGATCGCAACAGCGCCCATCTCCAGCGCTGACCTGTCCTCGTAGCGACCGAATGGATGGAGCCCGACGCCGATGATCGCGATCTCTGGCGCGCTGTCCATGGTGCTCCTTCGAGGGGTCGCTGGTTGGATTCTGCGGTCACTAAGTCTATAACTATATATCTGATTCAAGAAGGGCCGAGGTGTTGAGTATTACACTGCTGCTGGAGATGGCCGTCTCCGGCGATCCGGATCGTGTAGTCGTGGTCGACCGTGGCACACGGCTGACCACGTTGGAATTGAGCCAGCTCTCGAGCGGTGGAGCCGGCGTCGTCTGGGCCGCCGGCGTTCAACACGTGGCCTATGTCGGCACCGGTGGAGTCCTGCTGCCGCTGCTGATCTTCTCGTCGGCGCGGGCCGCAATTCCGTTCACGCCGTTGAATTACCGTCTGAGCGCGGAGGGTTTGCAGCAGTTGATCGCGCGGCTGCCGGCACCGCTGGTGGTCGCGGACCCTGAGTACGCGGAACTGGTTGCCGGCGCCGGTAAGTGCGTGATGACGTCGGAGGAGTTCACCAAAGCTGCTCGCGTCGGCGAACGGGTCGACGAGTCCGCCGATCCTGATGATGTGGCGATCGTCTTGTTCACGTCAGGTACCACTTCGCAGCCGAAGGCCGTGGAGCTGACGCACCACAATTTGACCGGATACGTCACGGGCACGGTCGAATTCGGTTCCGCGGGCGCCAATGATGCGGCGCTGGTGTGCGTGCCGCCGTATCACATCGCCGGCATCGGCGCGGCGCTGTCGAACCTCTATGCAGGCCGACGGATCGTCTACCTGTGCAAGTTCGATCCGCGGGAGTGGGCGCAGTTGGTGCGCGACGAGCGGGTGACCACCGCGACGGTGGTGCCCACGATGCTCGACCGCATCATCGCCGAGTTGGAGGCCAGCCCTACGGATCTCCCGACACTGCGCACGCTCGCCTACGGCGGCTCGAAAGTGGGCCTGCCGCTTGTCCGCAGGACCATGGCGTTGCTTCCTCATGTGGGACTCGTCAACGCGTACGGACTCACCGAAACGAGTTCTACCATTGCCGTTCTCACGCCGGAGGACCATCGCACGGCGCACTGCGCAACCGAGGAAGCCGTGGCGCGCCGGCTGGGCTCAGTCGGCAGGCCGGTGCCCGGGATCGAGGTCCAGGTCCGTGATGTAGACGGCGCAGTACTTCCGCCCGGTCAGATGGGGGAACTATTCGTGCGCGGAGCGCAGGTATCGGGCCGATACACCGGACTCGGTTCCGTGCTCGATGCACAAGGTTGGTTTCCCACGAGGGACACCGCGATGCTCGACGACGACGGCTATCTGTTCATCGGTGGCCGATCCGACGACACGATCATTCGCGGCGGCGAAAACATCGCTCCGGCGGAGGTGGAGGACGTCCTCGTCGAGCATCCCGACGTCCACGAGGTGGTGGTGGTCGGCGTCGACGACCCGCAGTGGGGACAGATCATCGTCGCGATCGTGGTACCCGAACCGGGCGCCGAACCGGACGCCGAAGAACTGCGCGAATTCGTTCGCAAAACACTACGGGGGTCGCGCACCCCCGACCGCGTAATGTTCCTCGATCATTTGCCAACGACCGCGACCGGCAAGGTGCTCCGCCGCGAAATCGTTGAAACTCTGCGGACTACAGCCGGAATGCCTTAGCAAGCAACTAAAATCAAGGAGCCGAACATGATCAAAAACGGAGTCCGGCTGCAGAGCCAGGTGTGCGACACGCAAGTCATCGTCGTACGGTCCGCCGACAGTCTGGATGATTTGCGGTGCGGGGGCGAGCCGATGGTGCCACTCGACGCTGAGAAGTCACCCCACGCCGACCTGGACCCGGCTTTCGCCGGTGGCAGCACAATGGGCAAGCGCTACGTCGATGGCGCGGGCGCCGAAGTGCTGGTGACCAAGGCTGGAGTCGGGTCATTGAGTGTCGGTAACGCTCCGCTGGTACTCAAAGAGGCAAAACCGCTGCCGGCCAGCGATTAACCAATTGCGTTCGTGTTTCCCGATGTTGCCGGCTCCTCGCGACCGCGGTGCTCATCGGCCGCGTGCCGGTCGTGAATGCGTCGGTGTCGCACGTCGTTTCACGCGCGAATGAATTGCCCCGGCGCACGACGCGGCGTTGTGGTTAAGCGCCCGCGGTCTCCAACACCGGCGGCTTAACGGCGTCGGGATCGGGGTTAGCAATCGGAAGCCCCATGAACCGGCGGGCGTTGTCGCCCATGAAGTCGTACGTGCGTCGCTGGTCCATGCCCTCGGCGTACTTGAAATAGCCGCGCGGCGTCTCCAGGCCTTCGGGGTGCGGCCAGTCCGAACCGAACAACACCTTGTCCCACCCCACTGTCTGAACCACGTCCGCGACCGAGCCCTCCCAGAACGGGCTGACCCAGATGTTGCGGCGGAACACGTCGTGGGGGTGTTCGGGGAAGTTTTGCGGCATCTTGCTATAGGTGGACTGCAAATCATCGAAAAGCGGCTTGATCCACGAACTTCCGTTCTCGACGCTAGCGATGCGCAGCTTCGGGAAGCGCGAAAGCGTGCCGTGGCAGATCAAGCTGGTCAGCATGTCGGCGATCTCACGATGGCCGAGCGCGGTCCACTTGAACGCGGACATCTCGAACGCGTTACTGGTGTCGGCCGGCTCCCACTTTTCGATGTACTCCTGCAAGGGCGGCTGGCTTGCATGCAGGACTATGGGAAGGCCTGCGGACTCGACATCGCGCCAGAACGGATCGAACTCCGGCAGCGCAGGGGAGCGCCAACCCTTGTAACCCTTGACCGGTGCCGGTTTGATCAGAGCGACTTTCGCGCCTTTGTTCAGAATGAATTCGAGCTCACGTCGCCCTTCGTCGACGAGGCCGAGGTTGATCACCGGCGTGGAGTAGATGCGGCCGGCATGGGTGAAGCCCCAGTGTTCGAACATCCACTGGTTCAAGGCGTGGATGATGGCCACGGTCAAGTCGGGATCTTCAGCTGAGGAATGCTCGACCAGGTTGGCCAGTGTGGGGTAATTCAGGCACGCGTCGACGCCTTGGCGGTCGAGTTCGGCGATCCGGTCCTCCGGGTTGCGTGCAGCGGGCGGGCAGTCGATGCCTCGCCCCGACATCTCCCGCATCGTCAGGCCCTCGGGATTCTGGCCGGAGTAAAACTTTTCGTGTGCCCCGGGAGCGGCGACCCGCTCAAACGTCGGGTTGGGCATGTAGTCCGTGATCTTGTTCAGGATCGCGATCCGCGTGTGCCTGCCGATCTGGACGAACTGCACCTTCGACTTGTACTTCTCCGGCAGGTACCTGAGCAGTGCGTCGGGCGTCTCGTACATGTGCTGATCGGCATCGAAGATCGGTGCATCGGTGAACTGCGTCATCAGGCCGCGCCTCCATTTCTCGTAGGGCTCGCACTGAGCCTGCCACTGAGCTGACAGTAGCGTCAAGTTGATAGCGGCACGTCGCTCGTCGTAGCAGCTCAAAAGACTGGACTGGTGTTCGACATATCTGTCATGTAAGTTGCGGGCATGGCCTTGCCTCAAGCTGCCCAGGCCGCGGACTTACTCGACATGAGCCGTGGCGAACGCACACGTTCGGCGATCCTCGACGCCAGCAGACGGTTGTTCCTCGAGCGTGGATTCCGGGGCACGCCGATCAACGCGATCACCGAAGCGTGTGGCATCTCGCGCGCGGGTTTCTACACCTATTTCAAAGACAAGCGCGAGATATTCAACGTGCTTGGCAAGACGGCCTATCATGACGTGCTCGCGGTCATCGCACACTGTGCCGCGGCGATGCGGTCAACGGATCCTGATGCCGTGTGCCGTTGGGTCGGTAAGTATTTCGATTACATGGACCGTCACGGCGCATTCGTCACTGCCGCGGCACACACCGCTCCCGACGACGAGGAGTTCCGCCGTTCGCGTAACCACATGATGACTCGGGCAGCGTGGAAACTGGGGCAAGCGATCTGCGCTGAGGGAAAGCATTCCCCAGAAGTCATCGGCATCGCAGCGATGGGCCTGCTCGACCGCTCGTGGTATGCCGTGCAGACTCAGTCCGTCCCGGTCGACCGCGCCGAGATGATCGACATGGTTGCCGAGACTATCGCGGCCATGGCCGCTACGCCGGGCGAAACGCGTACGTGAGCAACGATTCGCCCGCTTCCGTCTCCACGAAAGTCGTCGAGATCACCATCTGCTGACCGATGCGCAGTTCCGACGCATCCGCACCGGTGATCAGCGACTCGACCAGCACGCGGTCGCCGAGCTGGACGAACCCGACGATGTACGGCCGGAAGGCTCCGGGCAATCGGTGGCCCTTGTACGGCAGCGGTGGGGCGAACTCTTGCGTTGTGAAGGTGAAAAGCGTTCCGTCCGTGGGCAATTCAACCGGCTCGATGTCCGCCTGAAGGTCGGGATTGGCGTCGAAGAGCTCTGGCCGCTCCGCCGGAAATTTCACCACGCCGGTCGACCGCCGTCGCGACGCCTGCAGCACGGCACGTTCGCCGTCGACCCGGAAAAGGTTGTCTGCGATGAGTTGAGTCATGTCATGCCACCTCGATAACCATTGCTGCTCCCATTCCGCCGCCCGCGCACATCGACAGCACGCCGACGCCGCCACCGCGGCGGCGTAGCTCGTAGATGGCCGACGTCACCATGCGCGCGCCGGTCGCGGCGATCGGATGGCCCAGGCTGATACCGGATCCGTAGACGTTGACGATTTCCTCGTTGAGGCTCAGTTCGCGCGCGCACGCCACCGCCTGAGCGGCGAACGCCTCATTGATCTCGAACAGCGCCACGTCCTCGATGGTGCGGCCCGCTAACTCCAGCGCTTTCGGGATGGCCGAGATCGGTCCGCTCCCAGTCTGGTTCGGCGGCACGCCAACCGAACTCCACGACAGCACGTGGGCCAATACGTCCTTGCCGGCGTCCGGCCTGGTCAGTGCGATCGCCGCCGCGGCGTCGTTGATCCCCGACGAATTTCCTGCAGTCACCGTGAACCCCTCGATCTCGGGATGCAGCACCTTCAATCCGGCCAGCGTTTGGAGGGTGGTGTCGCGGCGCGGGTGTTCGTCCTCGTCAAAGGTGATCGCCGACCCGTCGGCCTGCGGAACCTGCAACGGCACGATCTCGTCGACAAACGAACCGGCGTCGATGGCTTTCACCGCGCGTTGGTGGCTGCGCATCGCCCACTCGTCTTGGTCCTGTCGCGAGAGGCCGTACTGGACGGCGCAGTTGTGCGCCACCGTGATCGACATGTCGAGGGCCGGCGCGTCGGCTGTCGGCGGGTGTGACAGCGGGAACCAGGGGTCCTCGTAGTCCTCCGGCGACTTACCTGTGGTGAACGGCTTGCGCTTGCGCAGCAGCGGTGTTGTCGAACACGACTCCGTCCCGCCGGCCAGGATCGCTCGACTCATTCCCGCCGCAACTTGGCCCGCGGCCACCGCGACCGCCGAAAGGCTTGAGGCACATTGCCGGTTGACCGCCATCCCGGGGATGCCGGTCAGACCCAGGTCGACGGCGATGTAGCGGGCGCTGTCCCCGCCGCCCTGCAGGCTCTCGGCCAGTACGAGGTCGTCGAACTCGGCTGGATCAAAACCTGATCGTTGGATGGCCGCGGCGACGACCGGTTTGGCCAACTCAGTGGCGTTCATGTTGGCCAGCGTTCCTTTGCGAGCGGTGCCGATGGGGGTGCGCGCGGCGGCCACGATGGCGGCGCGCGACGTCGTTGACGTCATGAGTCTCCCGAAAGGTTGTCGGAAAGGCACCCTGAGTGGGCGTCCTGGTTCGCGCCCAGAGTATACCGTTAAATAGATATCTGTATTGGCGGTCTGACGGGAGCGAGAATGAAGACGATCGGATCGGCAGAACAGGCGATCGCGGCAATCGGCGCCGAACTCGGGGTCAGCCGGTGGTTCGAGGTGGATCAGTCGCGTATCGACCAGTTCGCCGACGTGACCGTGGACCACCAGTGGATCCACGTCGATGTGGAGCGCGCGAAAACCGAAAGTCCCTACGGCACGACCATTGCTCATGGTTTTTTGACCCTGTCGCTCATTCCAGGCCTGAGCAAGGACAACTACCGCGTGCAGAACGCCAAGATGGGCATCAACTATGGACTCAACAAGGTCCGATTCCTGGCCCCGGTGACGGCGGGTAGTCGGGTGCGGGTGCGCTCGGAACTCGCCGACGCGGTGAGAGACGGTGACGACACCGTCAACCTCACCGTCCGGCACACCGTCGAGGTCGACGGGTCGCAGAAGCCCGCCGCCGTGGCCGAGTTGATCGCCAGGTACGTGTTTCGATGAGCGGCGGCCCATTCGACGGCAAGGCGGTCCTGACCGGTGCGGGCAAGTCGCAGGTCGGCCGCAGGTTGGGCCGGACCGGGCTGGACCTGACGCTGGAGGCGGTGCTGCGTGCGATCGCCGATGCCGGGCTGGACGTTGACGACATCGACGGTATCGCCAGCTATCCCGGCCCCGGCGTGCCCGATCCGGGGTTTTCGGGTGCCGGTATTCAAGATGTGCGCAATGCGCTTGGGCTGCGGTCTCGTTGGTACATGTCCAGTTTCGAGACCGCCGGACAGATCGGCCCGGCGATCGAGGCATGCATGGCGGTCACCCTCGGGTTGGCGAACCACGTCGTGGTGTTCAGGTCGGTGTGGGAATCCACCGCGGCCCAACAGGGGGGTGGTGGCAGGGCGTCGGTGTTGTTCGGGGGCGGCAAGCTGCCTCCCCACCTCGAGTGGGTCGCACCGTTCGGCGCGTTGTCCGCAGCGAACTGGCTCGCCATGCCCACGCAGCGGTACATGCACGACTACGGGATGACCCGAGAACAACTGGGGGCGATCGCGATCAACGCCCGCCGCAACGCCGGACTGAACCCCGACGCCATCTACCGCGAGCCGATGACGATGGACGACTACCTCGGCGCACGAATGATCTCCGAACCACTGTGCCTCTACGACTGCGATATTCCCTGCGACGGAGCCACGGCCGTCATCGTCTCGCGCCGGGACGCCGCGAACGGACTGCCCCGCCATCCGTTGACGGTGGAGTCCGTCGGGCCCGGCATGTTCGAGCGTGCGACCTGGGATCAGCGTTCGGACCTCACCACAATGGCTGCCCACGATTCGTGCGAAACGCTCTGGAAGAACACAACGTTGACGCCTGGCGACGTTGACATGGCCCAGGTCTATGACGGCTTCTCGTTCCTGACCGTCATGTGGCTGGAAGCTCTAGGCCTCTGCGAGAAGGGCAAGGCGGGCAATTTCATCGAAGGCGGCGAGCGCATCGCGCTCGAGGGAGAACTACCCATCAACACCAGCGGTGGGCAGTTGTCGGGTGGCAGACTGCACGGCATGGGATTTCTACACGAGGCCTGCGTGCAGATGTGGGGCGAGGCCGGCCAACGGCAGGCACCCAGGACACCCGAAGTGGTCGCCGTGGGGGTGGGCGGCGGACCCGTCGCCGGTTCGATGCTGCTCAGCAGCCGGTAACGCCGTGTCCGAACTTGGCGAGGCGTCGATGACGTTGGGTGACATCGTCACCGACAATGCCCGACGCTTCCCCGATGTGATCGCATACCGCATAAATGATCGCGAGATCACCCATGCGGGACTCCGGCAGCGCGCGGCGCAACTGATCTCCGCGATGGCGTCTGCCGGTGTGCGACGTCAGGACCGCATCGCGATAATGAGCCGCAACAGCATCGAGTTCGGCGAGGTGATGGCGGCCTGCCAGCTCAGCGGAATCATCATGGCGACGATCAACTTTCGGCTCGTGCGCGACGAGGTGCACGCTGCGTTGGCGCGGGTGCGGCCATCGGTGGTGTTCGTTGCGGACGAGTTCGCGCCCATGGTTTCTGACATCGCGCACGAACTGCCGTTTCGGCCACTTCCGGTGTGCATCGGCGGACCCGGCGACGGCGGAATGGTGAGTTTCGAAGACTTTGCCGCGAGCGGCGCCCGCGGTGAACCGGTGCTGCGCGCACACCCCGACGACATCGCCTACCTGATCTTCACCAGCGGCACCACCGGTGCAGCCAAATGTTGCATCCTCGGCCAACGAGAGCAGCGACGCGTCGCGTTCACCATGAACGCCGAGATGTGCACGGGCTCGGACGATCGCGGATTGATCAACATGCCGATGTTCCACGTCGGCGCCATGGCGATCATCGCCGGATTGCATGCCCGTGGGGGCACGGTGGTGTTGCAGCAGAAGTTCGATCCGATCGACGCGGTTCGTCTCGTGTGCGAGGAGCGCATCACCCTCCTGCACCTGGCGCCGGTGATGCTGGGAGCGCTGCTGAGCGCGGTGACCGACGCCGGGCAGGTCGCGTCGCTGAAGACGATCGTCTACTCCGCCGCGCCGATGCCCCTGGGCGTCCTCGAGCGGGCGTTGGCGACGATTCCATCCGCCGGGTTTTTGAACCTGTACGGGCAGACCGAGGCGATCGTCTCCGGACTGCCCCGCGAACTGCACAGGGTCGACTCCTCGGACGTCTTGCGGTCCGTCGGGTTCCCGTTTCCGGGCTTTCGGGTCCGAATCGTCGGGGAGGACGGCGCTGACCTGCCGGTCGGTGAGCCGGGCGAGATTGCCGTGCAATCGAACTCGTGTTTCCGTGGCTACTGGGCCGATCACGCGGCGACGCTGGCGACGTTGCGTGACGGTTGGTTCCACACCGGCGACATCGGCAGGTTCGACGAGCGTGGGCTGCTCTATCTGGTTGATCGGAAGAAGGACGTGATCGTCACCGGCGGCGAAAACGTTTACTCGCCCGAGGTCGAGGATGCGGTAGGTCGGGTCGAGGGCGTCGCAGCTTGCGCGGTCATCGGAACGCCCCATGTCACGTGGGGCGAAACCGTATGTGCCGTCATCACTGTGCAGCCCGGCGCATCCGTCACGCTGGAAACGGTGCAAAACTGCGTCCGCGCACGGCTGGCCGGATACAAGATCCCACGACGGCTGGTGATCGTGGACGAATTGCCGACCCTGGCGAGCGGAAAGATCGACAAGAAGCGGCTCAGGATCGACGTCGCACATCGCCACGGAAGTGAGGAACCAGCATGAAGATCCGTCTCGAGCAGTCCAGGTGTGTTGGGCATGCGCAGTGCTATGCCGTCGATTCCCACCTGTTTCCGATCGACGATTCCGGTTACAGCATTGTGGAGGAGCACCAGGTCAAGCCCGAAGACGAGCGCAAGACGCGCGACGGTGTCGCGGCCTGTCCCGAAATGGCACTCGTGCTCGAAGAGGAATAACGGCCTTCCGCTGATGTCCGCGGGAGCCCTGGGCGACAACATGAGCGGGCTCACCATCGCGGGTGCGGATGGCGGCGGCACTAGTTTCCTCCTCGTGGTGGCAGTGTGCGTGATGCAGTTCGACGTCAACCTGGCCACGCTGCAGCCCTGCCTGCCGCCGAAGGTGCGCGGTCAAGCGTGATCGCCAATCTTCCATTTCACGTACCAAGTTAACCTGGTTATTCATGTTGGGGTAGTCTTGCTTGCCTGGGTCGCCTTCGCAGGTACCGCACGGCCGTGGTGCCTAAGTCGCCCAGATGACTAGGTCACTTTTGTCTTGGAGGGCTCTCGACGCATGCAGTGGGGATTGCCATGGCCAGGCGAGGAGACGGCGGCGAAGGCGGAGGCCGCTGGAGCAGTCGCTTTCTGCGCCGGCGAGTTCGCCGACCTGAGCGCCTACGTAACCGCCGCAGAAATGGCGCGCTCGACGTCGACCGCGATGGTCGGGCCCGGCATCGCCTACGCATTCGCCCGGTCGCCATTCATCCACGCTGCGTCCGTCCGCCATTTGGCAAAGCGGGCGGGGGACCGCGTTTTTCTGGGACTGGGCGCGGGGACCGCCCGGATGAACCGAGATTGGTTTGGTGTCACCGCGGACCACCCGGCACCCCGCATGGCCGAACTGATCGACGTCGTCGGGAAATTCCTGCGGGCTGAGAACGGCGAGTCGATCGAGTATCACGGCGACTTCTATAGCATTGATGCCGACATTCGCGCACCGGTACTTGGCGCACTTGACGTGCCGATCGTTGTCGGGGCATTCAACAGGGTGATGATTCGCACCGCGGGACAGGTCGCTGACGGCATTTTGGGGCATGGGCTGTTCACCGACCGCTGGTGGGAGGAGGCGGTCGAGCCCGAACTGGCCGCGGGTGCGAACACCGGAGGACGCCCGGTGGGCACTCTTAAAAAATGGGGGTGGCTCATCACCGCGGTCGATGACACCGACCCGCAACGAGCGATCAACGATGCCCGTCTGCAAATAGCTTTCTATTTGACCGTGCGGACCTACGACTCACTCGTACAAATGCACGGCTGGGAAGACCAGGTGAGCGCAATCCGGGCTGCATTCCTCAGAGGTCAGCCGGCAGCGATGGCAGAACACGTCACCGACGACATGCTCTGGGCGGTAGCGGTGTGCGGCGACACCGCCCAGGCGCGCGACATGTTGTCGAGTCGGAAACGGCTGCCGGAGACTAGTTTCCTGGCTGCGCCGAGTTTTCTGGTCAGCGCCCACAGACGGTCCAGGTACGACGACGCAGCCATACGGCTGATGTGCGAGCGGGATTGAACACAGAATCGGCACTGGAAAACGGGACCTACATGGTTTACTGAGTGAAATACCTGACGCAGCGAGGAGTCCCTTGTCCCGGCCCGAGTCCCTTGCACCGATGATCTCAGCAGAAGCCGCGCCTGGCGCAGTACGCGCGCCCAAGACAGCTGAGTTGGTAGCACGCACCTTGCGGCGAATGGTCGTGGACGGACAGCTCAAAGACGGCGACTTCCTGCCCCGGGAAGTGGACTTGATCGCACACTTTCAGATCAGCAGGCCGACTTTGCGGGAGGCAGTGCGAGTTTTGGAATCCGAGCGCCTCGTTGAGGTGCGCCGCGGTTCGCGCACTGGCGCCCGGGTCCGGGTACCTGGACCAGAGATCGTCGCCAGACCGGCAGGGCTGCTATTGGCGTTATCGGGCGCGACGCTTGCGGACGTCATGACGGCGCGCACCGCCATCGAGCCACCGGCCGCCAAGTTGCTGGCCGACGACGGCACCAGGAAGGCCCATCAAGAACTCCGACGATTGATAGACGACGTGCCCCGCGCGTGGGAGACGGGAACTTTGGCCCAGGCCTCGGCGCAGCTGCATCGGCGCATGGTCGAACTTTCGGGGAACGCGACCCTCGGAATCATTGCGGGCATGCTTCACGAAATCGGTGAACGCCACACGGCCACAGCGATATCGGGCGCGAGCCCCACCAACTCCGTACCGGCGGCAGAGTACAGCAAGTTGCTCAAGTCCTACACGCGTCTCGCGGACCTGGTCGAAGCGCGCAAGGGCGACGCAGCCGAAGCGCATTGGCGCCGGCACATGCAGGCGGCGGGCGCCGCGATGTTGAAGGGCTACGAGAAGACCAAAGTCCGCGACATCATCGATTAAAGCCTCAAATTCGTGACCAAGGCCTCCCCATAAGCCCGCCTGAGTGATACGGTCGCCTGGTATTGGCTCAATTTTGAGACGCACGACGATCATGGTCGCAGGAGGTTCGGTGTGACGCCGGGTCCGCTCGATGGGGTTCGCGTACTGGAGGTCGCCCAATTCACCTTTGTTCCGTCCGCGGGTGCTGTGCTGGCCGACTGGGGCGCCGATGTGATCAAGGTCGAGCATCCGGTCACCGGGGACGCTCAACGTGGACTGGTGCGCGTGCTCGGCGCCGCGGCGACAGTTCCGGGATCATCGTTCGCGCCGATCATGGAAGCACCTAATCGAGGCAAGCGCAGCGTTGGTTTGGCACTTGACAATCCCGACGCACGCCCGTTGCTCGAGGAGCTGATCCGGCGTAGCGACGTGTTCCTCACCAACTACATGCCTTCTGTACGGAACAAACTGGGCATCGATATTCCCGACGTGCGCAACGTCAACCCCGACATCATCTACGTCACGGGTAGCGGGTTCGGCGCGGAGGGCCCCGACCGGAATACGGGCGGTTATGACGCGACGGCATTTTGGGCACGCGGTGGTAGTGCCGATGGCGTCATGGCTTCCGATGCCGAGCAACCACCATTTATGCCCGCCGGAGCCTACGGCGACAACGTCGGCGGCATGTCGATCGCCGGAGGAGTCGCTGTGGCCCTATACCGCCGACAGGTTACGGGTAGCCCGTCGGTGCTCGACGTGTCGTTGCTTGCCGTGGGCGCTTGGGCCACCCAATTCAGCGTCAACATGGCGATGCTGTCCGGCGGTCCACTGCCGAAAGCCGAACGCAGAACCCAGGCGCCGGGGAACCCGCTCACGGGTTGCTACCGGACGTCCGACGGCAGGTTCGTCCAGCTGTCGATGCTTCAGCCGACGAAGTACTGGCCCGAGTTTTGCGGCCTCATGGGCCTCGACGACTACGCGCACGATCCGCGCTTCGCCACGCTGGAATCCATGTTGGACAACCATGAAGCGGCCTACGAGCTCGTCCGTGATGCGATCGCCGGCGAGACTTTCGCCGATTGCCGACAACGCCTCAGCCGCGGTGCGGGGCAGTGGGCACCGGTGCAGGATGCGTGGGAGCTCGCCAATGACGAGTCGTTGCTAGCCAATGGACTTATCGCCGAATTCGTTGATGCAGAGGGTAATCCACAGAAACTAGTCGCAAGCCCAGTGAAGTTCGGCGACATCCCGACGGTGCTGACGCGGGCGCCTCAGTTCGCGGAACACACCGATGAGGTCGTTCGGGAACTCGGCATCGACGACGACCGCCTGATCGAGCTGAAGATCGCCGGAGCCATCACATGATGGCGGTGGAGGTTGTGCCGTCGGATGACGGCACCGTCCGCGATCGTTTGATTCGGGCAGCTGACGCCGAGATCGCAGAGCGCGGAATCAACGCCGTGCAAATGGAAGTCGTTGCCACGCGAGCGGGCGTGTCCAGGGCTACAGCGTTTCGCCAACTCGGCAGCGTCTCAGAGATGTTGGTGCAGGTTGCATTGCTTCGGGCCCGTCGCCACGTAGCGGCCGTGGAAGCGTTGATGGCGAAAAAAGTCGGTGTCCTGGCAAAGGTCGAAGCCGCCCTGGTGTACACCACACGTGAGCTGCCAACGGATCCGGCGATCTCGGCGCTCATCGCCCAGGGTTCCGCTTCCGTCCACCACCCACACGTGCACCAGGTGGCCGTCGATGCAGTGGCTCCGACCCTACTCGAGGGCCAGCGCAATGGTGAGGTACGCACCGACCTGGAGATCGACGAGCTCATCGATTTCCTGGTCGAGCAGACCTATCTCGCCGCTCAAGAACTCGACCGCTCGGATGCGGCTGTCCGCAGGCGGTTTCGCGTCTTTATCGTTCCTGCGATCGCGCCGGCCAGCGGCGAGCGACTCGGGTTGACCCGGGAGGCCCAGCAGTCCGTGGCAGTGGCGATTGAGGCGCTCACCGATCTCGCCGCGCATCTGACGCGTGGCATTCCATCGACCATCGACCCAGCACCACGCATCCGTACAGTTCACGAGAGGAAGCCATGACCGACAACGACACAGTCACTTCATGCCCTGTCAGGAACGTGGAGCTGATGGCAGGACGATCGGCGCCGGCGCTCTCCCACTTCCAGCTTCTCGACGCGATTCAGGACGACGTCAGACCCGCCCTGCGCAGCACCGAAGCCGACGGCTACTGGATGTTCACCGACTACGCGACAATCCTGGACGGTCTGCAGCACCCCGAACTGTGGTCGAGTAGCGTCATCGTTCCCACCGAGCCGGATCCGCCCTACAAGTGGATCCCGGTGATGATTGATCCTCCCGACCACGCGAAGTGGCGCAAGGTGCTGGCCGACTACTTCTCGCCCGGCCGCGTCAAAGGCATGAAGGACGACCAGCACCGACTGGTCGGCGAGCTGATCGACACGCTGAAGCCCGCGGGCGGTTGTGAATTCGTCACCGAGCTGGCGCGCGTCTTCCCGTCCATCGTGTTTCTCAACCTCATGGGGATGCCGATCGACCATCTCGATGACTTCCTCACTTGGGAAGACATGATCCTGCACCAAGAAGGGGTGGGCGAGGAGGTCAACGCGCGTCGACTCGAGGGAATGACACATGTCATGGGCTTCTTCCAGGGGCTCATCGAACGACGACGCGCCGAGCGCCGCCCCGACGCCCAGGACATTGTCAGCACTGCGATCGACTGGGAGATCGATGGGGAGCCGATCAATGATCTGGAGTTGTTGAACTGCCTATTGCTGCTGTTCATGGCCGGGCTCGACACCGTGGCCAGCCAAACGTCCTACGCGATGCTCCATTTGGCCACGCATCCCGGTGACCGCGAGCGGATTATCAACGAGCCCAGCATCATTCCGCACGCGGTCGAAGAGTTGCTGCGCGCCTACCCGATTGTGCAGACCGCCCGGAAAGCGACTCAGGACATGGATTTCCATGGCTGTCCGGTGAAGGCCGGTGACATGGCGGCCTTCCCGATGGCGCTGGCGAATCGCGATGACCGCATGTTCCCCGGCGGACGTCGCGTCGACCTGGACCGCGGGATCAGCCGGCACATCGCTTTCGGAGGCGGCCCGCACCGATGCCTCGGATCTCACCTTGCTCGACAGGAGATGGCGGTTCTGCTTCAGGAGTGGCACCGCCGAATCCCCGAATACACACTCGCGGCCGAACCCGTCGAGCATGGCGGTCAGGTGTTCGGGCTGAACTCACTCGAACTGCGCTGGCAGGCTTGAGCCACCAAGAGACGTTCCAATGATCTGCGCAATCGGACACTTCTGCCCACCGGTAACTGTAAACCCGACCGGGGTCTGGTTTTTCAATTGGGTAATTCCGATCGCCGGGACCGGGTTTATCGTGCTAGCGGTGGCCGATGTCGTTCGACGACGCCGCCTCACCTGGGGATTCCTCTTCCTGTTCAACAGCATGGCCGTGTACTGGATGGAAACGGTGGGGGACTGGGGTCAGATGTTGTTCTACAGCCCGGCGTTCGCTCAGCACCACCTGCTGGACTGGCTTCCGCTGAAAACCCCCCATGACCCATTGTTCATGCCTTTCGCCTATGCGGTCTATTGGGGCGTGCACGCGCTGCTTGTGCTCTGGCTGAGCCAGTGGCTTTCGTCTCGGCTTGGCTGGAGCATGCTGAAATCCATGCTCGTGCTTGCTGTTCCGGTCAACTATGTCTGGGACTTCATCGTCGAAGGTCTGGCCACGGCAATGGGTTGGTGGACCTACGATCCCGGGATAGGCCCCGTTCTGGTGTGGAACAGCGGCGGACGGATCACACTGTTGTGGACCATCGGGCTGATGTGCACTTGGCCGAACCTGATCGCCTATTGGGCCGGTAAACCGCCTATCCGCGGCTTGAATCATTTGGAACGACTCTGCGGCCTGGACCGTTACACGACGGCCAAAGACCCGTCGCGCGAACCGGTTCCGGCGCCGGTGTCCGGCGCCTTGGGGCTGGCGACGAGGCCGCAAAGGATAGCAAAGACAGCGGAATTCGACGGGTTCCTCGACTATCAGGTCACGATTCGGAGATGGCGGTTCGAGCTAATGCGTTTGGGCGCTTGGTTCGTCGGATTCCAAGCGTCGTTCTTCCTGTTTCTTGTCGGACCTCTGTTGGTTCTACGCGTCATTCTCGGTGCGCAGAGCCCATATGTTCCCTAGCCAAGGAAGGCGCAAGTTGGTTGAGCCCAAGCGTCGCGACATGAAGGATATGCCCGCGGAGTTCTTCTTGCCTCCTGCCACCAAGGCGGGAATGTGGCGGGAAACAATTGCGTTGGTCGCCGGTTGCTACCTGTTCATTCTCACTATCGCGGTTGCCGTCATGCTGACTCAGGGAATAGTGATCCGCATTTGATTGCGAGTCATGGCTCGGCTCGAAGCATCGGTGAAGTACATTCAGCGCTCCGGTTTCCGTGACTTCGGAGGCGCTGCGAGGGCCAGCCTGTCTTGTTGGTATTTCCGCTCGCCGAGGTCGGCCGTTCGTCCACGATGACCAACCTTTGACTCGCAGAATCAAGCGCGCGGATAGACGGCTTTCCGGTCCAATACGACAATCAGGTTCGTCGCGGGCTGTCGCGAGATTTCACTTGTGCTCGCAGATGAATCGACGGGTTGACGGACATAACTAACCAAGTTAGCTTTGTAGTGTGACCACGGTTGGTGGTTGGCGTGCGCGCCTTCAGGAGCTACTGGATGATTATCGGCGCGAACAGGCGGCTGGTTCCGGCCCACAACTTGATCGCATCGATGCCGCCCGGGCCTGGCAATCCCGTCTGGTCGATGAAATGCTGGCCGCTCCAGGGTGGCCGAAGTCGGTCGGCGGAATGGGGTTATCCCTCGAAGAGCAACTCGAGTACTACCGGATCACCGCTGCCGCCGGAGCTCCGGCACATCCCTGCCCGCTGTCGTTCATCGTCGCCCCAACGCTGATCGCTCATGGCACCGAGGAACAGAAGGCCAGGTTCCTCGAACCACTCCTGCGCGCCGATGAGTTTTGGTGCCAGGGGTTTTCCGAGCCCGGGGCGGGCAGTGATCTGGCTTCGGTGTCGACACGGGCGGTGCGGGATCATGGCGTGTACCGGGTCAGCGGCCAGAAGGTGTGGACGTCGATGGCCGACCGGGCCGACTGGATGTTCGCGTTGGTCAGGACGGGCCCGGCCGGACGGGGCACCGACGGCATCACCTATCTGCTGATCCCGATGGACAGCCCGGGCGTCGAGGTGCGGCCTCTACGCGACATCAGCGGCGCGGCGCACTTCGCTGAGGTGTTCCTCGACGATGTCGAGGTCGCGATCAACCTCCGGGTCGGCGACGAGGGGTGCGGGTGGACCATCATGCGGACGTCGCTCGGCCATGAGCGCGCCACCGCGTTTCTGGCCGACGAGTTCAAATACCGCACGACAACCGACAGGGTCATCGCGCTGGTGCGCGCGCAACAGTTGGATGCCGACCCGATCGTTCGCCAGGCTGTCGCGCGGTTGGAGCTCGGTGTCCGCACGATCGTCGCGAACAGCGCCCGCGCTTTGGACGCGGTGCTGCGCGGCGAGGACCCCGGCGGCGTGGCGTCGGTAAACCGGTTGGTCAAGTCCGAGTTCGAGCAGGATCTGCACGCGCTGGCGTTGCGGGCGACCGGGCCGCACGGCGCATTGGGCAGTCGCGCGTCCGGAGCGATTGACAAGGGTCGCTGGACTTTTGGCTACCTGATGAGCCGAGCGACAACCATCGGTGCGGGAACCGCCGAAATACAGCGCAATACGATCGCCGAGTCGGTTCTCGGCCTGCCATCGCATCGCGGTGAAGGCCGTAGACCGGCTGCGGTCGACCCGGGCTCGCCGCTCGCGGTGTCGGATCCTAACGAACGGCAGCTGCGCGACGCTCTCGCAGAATCCCTGCGCGCCCACGCGGATGTCGCCCCGATTTTGGACCAGACACGCCTAATCGACGCCACCGACCACCAGCTGTGGTCGGCGCTGGTCGATTTCGGGTTACCCGGCTTAGCTATCGACGAGGCATTGGGTGGCGCGGGCACGAGCAGGCGACTGTTGTACGCCGCCATCGAGGAGGTGGGCAAGGCGATTGCGCCCGTTCCTCTGGTTCCCACCGTTACCGCGCTCGATGTCGCCGTCGCCGCCAGGGCCAAAGCAGCCGCAAAGCGCATCGTGGGTGGGGCGACGGCAGCGTTTGCGGTGCCGCTGCACGACACCGGCTGGCTGACGACCGGGCCCTCGCTTCCCGAATGGGACGGGCAGCGGTTGAGCGGGATGATTCCTGTCGTTGCGGGCGCGCCGGCGGCCGAAGTGCTGCTGGTGCTTGCCCGTACGCAACATCGGGAAGTCCTCGTCGTGGTCGATCCGAAGGAGGACGGGATCGACATCGACGCCCAACAGGCGCTCGACCTCAGCGCGACGATCGGTGCGCTCACCCTATCCGGGGCCCGCGGCGAAATCGTGGGCGAAGGACCGGATCTGCAGCGTGCCCTCGCGATCGCCCGACGCCACAGTCTGCTCGCGGTGGCGGCCGACTCCGTCGGGGTGGCGGCGCGGGCTCTGGCGATGTCGGTGCACTGGGCGTGTGAGCGTGAGCAGTTCGGCCGTCCAATCGGCAGCTTTCAAGCCGTTTCTCACCGATGCGCGGACATGCTCGTAGCGTTGGAAAGTGCCCGGGGGCTCGTGCTGTCCGCCGCCAACCTCGAGGTCGGCGAAAAGGATTGTTCCGCAGAGCTTGCCGCGGCTGCCGCATTCGATGCCGCGGTGGCGATCACCGAGGGCGCGGTGCAGGTCCACGGCGGAATCGGCTTCACCTGGGAACATCCCGCCCATCTGCTGTTGCGTCGAGCCAGGGCCAACGCGGTGCTAGTCGGACGCTCCGACGCTCTGCGCGACCGCGCTGCCCAAACCCTGCTCAGCCAACAGGAGGTCGGATCATGATTCCGGGGTTGGACGCCTTCCGCATCGAAGTGAGAGCTTTCATCGCCGAACACGCCCCGTCGATTCCCTATCGCGCGGGCGTGCGGAGCGCCGAGGATGAGGCCGAGTTTGCAGCCTTGCGGCGGTGGACCGCGCGGTTGTACGAAGCCGGCTACCTTGGCATGGATTGGCCCACCGAGTTCGGGGGGCGTGATGACCGTTCAGCCGAACATGCGATCGTCGTGGCCGAGGAACTGGCTCGCGCGCAGGCGCCCGGGGCGCAGAGCGGCAGCGTGTTGGCGTCGCGCGCACTGATTGAGTTCGGCAACGACCATCAGCGTCGCCGCTATCTGCCGCAAATACGTGCAGCTGAAGAGTTTTGGTGTCAGCTATTCAGCGAGCCGGGCGCGGGAAGCGACCTGGCCTCGTTGCGCACGCGCGCCGTGCGCCACGGCGACACCTACGTCGTCGACGGCCAGAAGGTGTGGACCACCGACGGACATTGGGCCGAATTCGGATACCTGCTCGCCCGAACGGATCCCGAGGTACCCAAACACAAGGGCATCAGCGCTTTCATCCTGAACATGTCCGCGCCCGGCGTCACCGTGCGGCCACTTCGGGAGCTGACTGGCACTTCGGACTTCAACGAGGTGTTCTTCGACTCCGTCGAGATACCCGCCGAAGCCATGATCGGTGAGCCGGGCCAAGGCTGGAAAATCGCCAACTCCAGCCTGGCCCACGAACGGGCCAATGTCGGTGCGGTCGTAGTGAAGTTGAAGCGCGCCGTCGACGACCTGGTCGACCTCGCGCGTCGTGTCGAGATCGGCGGCCGGCCAGCCTTGGAGAGCGATCGGGTGCGCGATCGGATCGGCCACTTCAAAGCCGAAGTGGCGGCGCTCTCGGCGCTTACGGACGCCAATCTCACTCGCTGGTTGCTAGGCAAGGAACGCTCGCACGACGCCGCGATGAGCAAGCTGATGTTCAGCGAGATCAACCTCGAAATCGCGTGTTTCGCAGTCGAACTCGGCGGTGAAGCCGGCGTGCTGGTGCACGGTGACGCCGCGGCCCTTGATGGCGGCCGCTGGCAGGACGAGTGGCTCTACGCCCGTGCGTTCACCATCGCCGGGGGAAGTTCGGAGATCATGCGCACCCTGATCGCGGAACGGGGACTGGGCCTGCCGCGCGGCTAGTCACGCGGGGACCAGCGCAGCCCGATGCTCGGCCACGGTTCCGTCGAACGCCTCATCGACCTTGATGCGGCGCAGGAACAGGTGCAGATCGTGCTCCCAGGTGAAGCCGATGCCGCCGTGAACCTGCAAAGCGGTGCTAGCAACCCGGCTGGTCGCCGATTTCACGTACGCAGCCGCCGCCGAAACTGCGGGCTTCCAGACGTCCTTGGTCGCGTTGTCCAAGGCGAACGCCGCGGCCCAGAGCGTCGAGCGTCCGGCTTCGACGCCGACGGCCATGTCCGAGCAGTGGTGTTTAACCGCCTGGAAGGACCCGATCAGCGCCCCGAACTGTTCGCGCTGTCCGGCGTATGCGACGGTCATCTCGAGCAGTCGCGCCGCGCCGCCCAGCGCGTCCAACGCCCGGTGCAAAGCCAGCGCCGCACGGACCCGGTCCACACAGCCGGCCGGGGCGGGCGCCCACTGAAGTGCGGTCTGGCCGAGATCGAGCCTGGTCCACGACCGCGTCAGATCCAATGTCGTCATCGACACCAAAGGTGGATTGGCCACCAGTGCGACGAAATCGCCGTCGTCGGCTTCGCGGACGGCAACCAAGCTGTCCATGTCGGCGGCCATCGGAACGGGGTGGGTGGTCTGGCCGGCCACGCGGGCCACGCCGACAATTGCGCCCTCCGGCGCGTCGATCTCGGCCCGCTCGAGCACCCATCGACCGATCGCAAGGTCCGCTATGGGAAGCGAACTGGCCGCATAGCCGTGCGCCTCGCTGCACACCGCCAGGTCCATATGTGTGCCTCCGACACCAGCCGTCAACAGCCCGAGCAAACCGGAGTCGGCGGCGTGGGCCGCGGCTTGTCGGTCGAGCCGAATCACCGTCTTGTCCAATGACTCTCGTACCTTCGCGATGGGATCGTGGCGCTCGAGCCAGGCTCTTTCGGCGTCAGCCAATTGCTCTTGTTCCCCTGAAAGGCAGAAGTCCATAACTACCTCCTTCAGTAGATTGACCTAGTAAACCATGTCGACTACGTTGGTTGAAACGGTGCGCGCGTTGAAGAGACCGGAAGGTGGGAATGACGAGCATCCACGAGGCGCTGGGGCAGCTGTGGAATGCGGCCGACGATGCGCGCATGCTGCAGCAGGAGGGACAGTGGTTCACCTGGGGTCAGGTGCGGGGGCTGGCCGAGGACATCGACCGTGAACTGACCGCTGCCGGCGGCGGCGCCGGCGCCCGCGTCGCCGTCGTGCTCGAAAACCGGATGGAATCAATTGCCGCCGTGATCGCGCTGTTTCGTTCAGATCGCACCTTGGTGACCCTCAACCCGCTGCAACCGGCCGACCGCCTGGCCGCCGATCTCGCGACCGTCAGTGCCGACTACGTCATCGCGCCGCTGCAGCTTCTGGACCACCCCGAAATCTCCGGTGCCGCGGCGGCTACGGGCGCGGCGGTGTTCGCCGTCGACGGATATGACGTCACCTTGCACGCGACAGCTTTCCGCGGCGCAGCCGCCGGCGATCCGGGTGTCGCCATAGAGATGCTGACGTCGGGCACGACGGGACCGGCGAAGCGCATACCCCTGCGGCGCGGGCAGCTAGAAGCTGCCCTGTCGGCGGCACTCAAGCACAACAACCGCCCCGCGACCCGGAACAAGCCGCCGCTGACGGGCGCGGTCGGGATGGTGACCCTTCCCATCGTGCACATCGGCGGCTTGTGGTCTCTGCTTCAAGCTTTGGTGGCCGGGCGGCCCATCGTGATGCTCAAGCGGTTCACGCTGTCCGGCTGGCACGCCGTGATCGCCAAACATAAGCCTGCGGTCGCCGGGCTACCGCCGCCAGCGATCCGGTCCGTGCTCAACTCCGACATCCCCCGCGAGGACCTGGCCAGCCTGCGCGCATTGATTGCGGGAACCGCTCCGGTGGACGCCGAGCTCGTCGACGCTTTCCTAGCCCGGTACGGCATCCCCATCCTGATTACCTACGGCGCGACCGAGTTCGCCGGCGCCGTGGCGGGTTGGACGCTCAAGGATTTCCGCGCGTCGTGGGTCACCAAGAGGGGCAGCGTCGGACGCGCGTTTCCCGGTGTGCGGCTCCAGGTGATCGACGACGACGGGTGTGTGTTGCCCCCGGGACGCACCGGTCGGTTGCAAGTGGCGTCGGCCCAGGTAGGCGCGTCCGGCGAAAGCTGGGTCACTACGAACGATCTTGCCCACATCGATGCGGACGGCTACCTCTACATCGACGGCCGTGCCGATGACGTCATCGTCCGGGGCGGCTTCAAGGTCGCGCCGGACACGGTCGTGCGGGCCTTGCGCGCACATGACGCGGTTGCCGACGCCGCGGTCGCCGGTCTGCGAGATGAGCGGCTAGGTCAGATCCCGGTCGCGGCAGTCGAGTTGCGAGCGGATATGGACGCCAGCGGTGAGGCGCTCCGTGAGCACTGCCGGACCACACTGACCCCCTACGAGGTGCCGACGCAGGTGTTCGTCGTGGACGAACTGCCCCGTGGTGCGGCGTTCAAAGTCGACCGGCGGCGCCTGGTGGCGCTGCTCGAGGAGCTCCACCAAGCGAACTAGGAAGGCAGGTACTCAAGATGGGACGCGTGCAGGACAAAGTCGTTCTGGTGACGGGCGCAGCGCGCGGTCAGGGCCGTAGCCACGCCGTCAAACTGGCCAAAGAAGGGGCCGACATCATCCTGTTCGACATCTGCCATGACATCGATACCAACGGGTATCCGCTCGCCACACCGCGCGACCTCGAAGAGGCTGGACTCGAGGTCGAGAAAACGGGCCAACGGGCTTACACGGCCGAGGTTGATGTCCGCGATCGGGCGGCGGTCGTGCGCGAGATGTCCAGCGCGGTAGCCGAGTTCGGCAGGCTCGACGTTGTCGTCGCCAACGCCGGAATCTGCCCGCTCGGCGCCCAACTCGGCATCCAGGCGTTCGTCGACGCATTCGACGTCGACTTCATCGGAGTCGTCAACACGGTGCACGCGGCGCTGCCTCACTTGCGGACAGGCGCCTCGATCATCACCACCGGATCGATTGCCGGCCTTCTCGCTGCCAGGGTGCCTGCCGGGATGGCGGGACCCATGGGCCCGGGCGGCGCGGGCTACAACTACGCCAAACAGCTGGTGGACTCCTACACTCTGCAGCTGGCCACGCAGCTTGCCCCACAATCGATCCGCGCCAACGCGATTCATCCTACCAACGTGAACACAGCGATGCTGAACAGCGATCCGATGTACCGGCAGTTCCGACCGGATCTCGATCAGCCGACCCGCGATGACGCGCTGCTGGCGTTTCCCGCGCTGCAGGCAATGCCCATTCCGTACATCGAGCCGGGCGATGTGTCGAACGTCGTCTGTTTCCTGGCATCCGACGAATCCCGCTACGTCACCGGCCTGCAGTTCAAGGTGGATGCGGGCGCCATGTTGAAGGTCTAGAAGTGACATGACAACCACAGAAACCACCGAAACCGCCGCCGTCGAAGGCCGCATCACCGACGAGGACATCGAGCGCGCCAAGGCCCAGATCGGCATCGCCGTCAACCAGCGTGATGAGGCGTGGAACAAGCTGCCGAACGCGGATGCGATCAGCCACTTCGCGTTCGGGTGTGGCGACGACAATCCGCTGTTTTACGACCCCTCGTATGGAGCGAACACTCGCTGGCACGGTCAGATCGCCTCGCCCACGTTTCCGATCAGCACGGGCCTGGACCAGACCCCGAAGTTCGCCGACCCCGAACGCAAGAAGCTGTTCCGCGGCCTGTTCCGCGGCACCGGAAAGTACTACGCGGGTGTGAAATGGACGTGGTATCGGCCCATCTACGCCGGGCGGCCTGTGCTGATGGAGACGTTCACCCTCGACGTCGAGGTGAAGGAGAGCGAGTTCTCCGGCGGGCGGTCGGTCAAGGAGACGTTCCGCTACCTCTACGTCGACGCCGACGGCAATCCGATCGCCACCCGCGATGAGTCGTACATCAATGCCGAGCGGCAGGGTTCGAAGAAGTCGGGTAAGTACTCACACATCGAGCGGCAGCGCTGGAGCGCGGAGGAATTCGCTCAGGTCGAATCGGCCTACGAAGCCGAGGCCCGGCGGGGTGCGGAGCCACAGTGGTGGGAGGACGTCAGCGTCGGCGACGCGCTGCCGCAGGTGATGAAGGGGCCGCTGACCGTCGTCGACATCATCAGCATGCACATGGGATGGGGCTGGGGCGGTTACGGTGTTGGCCCCCTGAAGTTCGCCCATCAGCTGCGCAAGCGCATGCCGGCGTTCTACACCTCCGACGAGTACGGGGTGCCCGACGTCGTTCAGCGGTTGCATTGGGATCCCGAACGCGCGAAGGCGCTGGGCATCCCCGCTCCGTACGATTACGGTCAGATGCGGGCCGCGTGGGTCAGCCATCTGCTGACCAACTGGATCGGTGACGACGGCTGGCTGGCCGAAATGGACCTACAGTTGCGCGGATTCAACTATCACGGCGACATCCACCGATGCACGGGCAGCGTCACGGCCAAGGGCGAAGGCCCCGGTGAGTTCGTGTCGATCGACGTCGCTGCCACCAACCAGCGCGACGAAACCACGACGAAGGGTGGCGCGAAAGTGCTGCTCCCATCAAAGCAGTCGGGAGCTGTGGTCCTGCCGGTGCCCGACGACGAGCTACGAAGACGTGGGGCTCAGGTCGTCTCGCGGATGGCGGGAAAAGTCGGGCAAGAAATGCGCCGAATCCACGGTGAGTGAGCTGACATGAAACGCCTGATCTATGAGGCCGAGCACGAGCAGCTTCGGGAGACCACCAAGCAGTACCTCGAGCGCGAGGTCGCGCCGAACGCCGAGAAGTGGGAGCGTGACCGCATCGTCGATCAACGAGGAACTGTCGAAATGGGGCACGACGGTACCCGCCCTGACACTGCAGAACGACGTTGTCGGCCCCTACTTCAAACACCTTGCCAACGCCAGCAGAAGAAGCGCTGGCTGCCCACCATCAACACCGGCGAGACCATCGTCGCGATCGCGATGACCGAGCCGGGAGCGGTACCTCCGGTGTGCGTGATCGGGACGGCTGGATCGCAACGGTTCCAAGACCTTCATCTCGTCGGGCTTCAACTGCGACCTCGTCGTGGTCGTCACGCGGACTGATCCGGCGGCCGACGTCAGGATCGAGACGATCTGCGGAGGAACCACCGAGATCATGAAGGACCTCATCGGCCGCGATCTCGGATTGTGACGGCGGTGGCGATCAACGGTGTCTCGGTGAACCGCAACGGTGCGGTTCTCCGGCTGGTGCTGGACCGGCCGGAGAAGCTGAACGCCGTCGACACGCCGATGCTCAACGAGTTGCTCGACAGGCTGCTCGAGGCGGCCGACGACGATTCCGTGCGCGCCGTGCAACTGTGTGGTGCGGGACGAGCCTTCTGTTCGGGCGGCGATCTCAGCGGCGGCAACACCAAGGGGGCCGTGTTTGCGGCCAGCAAGGTCGTGCAAGCGCTCACCACGATGCCCCAACCAGTGATCGCGGGGGTGCACGGCCCAGCGGTCGGCATCGGCTGCCCGCTCGCCCTGGCGTGTGACCTGGTGGTCGCCGCCCGATCGGCGTACTTCCAGCTTGCCTTCACCAGGGTCGGTCTGATGCTCGACGGCGGCGCATCCGCGCTGTTGCCCGCGGCGATCGGCCGGGCACGGACAGCCAGGATGGCCATGACGGCCGAGAAGATCTCGGCGGCAGACGCTTTCGATTGGGGAATGATCTCGCACGTCGTCGGCGACGATGCCTACGACGCGGAGCTGACCGCGTTGACCAATATCCTCGCCTGTGGGCCGACACAGTCGTACCGGTGGATCAAGCGTGCACTGGCGGCGGCCACGCTCACCGACCTCGAAGCCGTACAAGCGTTCGAGGCCGAAGGGCAGCGGGTCCTCGTAAAGTCGAATGACTTCCACAGAGCCACAACGGCTTTGCGGAAAGGCCGGCAGCCGAAGTTCCAAGGCGATTGAGGAGGCAATGGTGGAATGAAGAAGCCAATGAAAGGGGTGCGCGTCCTCGAGGTCGCACAGTTCACGTTCGTTCCCTCGGCTGGCGCCGTGCTCGCGGACTGGGGGGCCGACGTCATCAAAATCGAGAACCCCGTCACCGGGGACGCACAACGCGGTCTGGTGACCGTGTTGGGTCGTTCGGCGACCAAACACGGCGTGCCGTTCGCGCCGATCATCGAGGCGCCGAACCGCGGCAAGCGCAGCGTCGGTCTTTCGCTGGCGCTGACGCAGTCACGGCCGGCACTCGAAGAGCTGGTCCGGCGCAGCGACGTGTTTTTGACTAGTTATCTGCCGCAGACCCGCGCAAAACTTCGCATCGACATCGAGGATATCCGGCGGATCAACCCCCACATCATCTACGTCGGGGGAAGCGGATTCGGCAGTCGCGGACCCGATTCCGACACCGGCGCGTACGACGGAACCGCCTTCTGGGCCCGTGGCGGCAGCGCTGACGGCGTCACACAACCCGACGCCGACGCCCCTTCGATGATGCCCGCGGGAGCCTACGGCGACAACATCGGCGGGCTCACCATCGCCGGTGCGGTCGCGGCGGCACTGTTCGGTAGGCAGAGGACCGGCGAGCCGTCAATCATCGACGTGTCCCTGCTCGCGGTGGGAGCGTGGGCGATGCAGTTCGATGTCAACCTGGCCATGCTGTACGGCTGCCCGCCGCCGAAGGTGCGCGGTCATAGCCAGGCACCCGGCAATCCGCTGACCGGCGCGTACCGCTGCGCCGACGGCCGGTTCATCCAGTTGTCGATGCTGCAGCCGACGCGCTACTGGCCGGACTTCTGCCACTTGTTCGGCATGATCGCGGCAGCGACCGACGATCGGTTCACATCTCTGGAGTCGTTGGCGGCGAACGCCGACGAAGCGGCCGAGTTGGTGGCCGATGCGATCGGCCAGCGGACGTTCGACGAGTGCAAACGGCTGCTCGACCAGTCCGGCGGCCAATGGGCGCCGCTGCAGGACGCTTGGGATGTCGCTAACGACGAAGCATTGATCGCCAACGGTCGCGTCGCCGACATCGTCGACGCCCAAGGCTACCGGCAGAAGCTGGTGGCCAATCCAGTGCAATTCGATGGTGCGCCGGCGGATCTCACCCGGGCACCGATGTTCGCCGAACACACCGACGAGGTGCTTCGGGAGCTGGGTATCGACGACACCGGCCTGCTCGATCTGAAGTACGACGGCGCGATCACCTGACCGATTTCTCGTACTGGCGGCACCGGTCGATAAGAATCCGCGCTGTGCGATTCGGGTGGCTGATCATCAGGTCATGGCAAGTGTCGACCTCGATGACGGTCTGTACCCCGCCGAGCGCGTCGATACTGCGCTGTTGGGACGCGACGGACAGCGCGCGGTCGCGCGTGGTGAGAATCCATGTACGGGGTACGTCCGCCGGCAGGTCACGGCGGTCCACCGGTTCAATCCCGATCGCCACCGCCTCGGGGTATAGCCGCGACATCGCGAACTGGCGCTGCTCCCTTGTCATGCCATTGCAGAACGCGTAGCGCGCAGCGAAAGCCGGGACTTTCAGCGGCTTCCCCCTCTCGGCGCCGCGCCGAGCGAACCATGCCAGTGGACCGTCGAGAGTGTCCACGATCGCCTCACCCTGACGAGGCACGAACGCCGCCGCCAAAACCATCTCACGAACGCGCGACGAACCGAGCCGGGCCACTACCCCAGGAACCGTCACTCCCGCCATCGAGTGGCCGACGATCACCAGCTCGCCAAAACCCGCATCATCGATATCGCCGACCACGGAGTCCACCCAGGCGCCGATGGTGGCCGCCGCCAGCTCACCCGGTTTGGAGCTGCGACCGGGAAGGTCCACCGCGAGGATGCGCAGTTCTGGCTCCTGGCGGCGCAACTCCGCGACTGTCAGGTCCCAGCAGTCGCCCGCATGCTCGCCGCCATGGACGAGAACGAGATCGGGGAGCGGCATCCGCAGTTCTCAGCGGAACCGCGGGAAGCGCTTGTTGGCGCGGGAGTCGGATGGGTTGGCGTAGTCGTTGCCGATGTGGGTGTAGGCCATTCCGTGTCGCTGACGCAGGCTCGGAGAGAGATCCCTGGCCTCCCACATGGCGCGCACGGTGCCCTGCACGGCAAGCGGTCTGCGAGCCGCGATTTCGCCGGCTAGGCCGGCGGCCCGCTCGCGAAGATTGTCGTCGGGCACGACCTCGGTCACCAGGCCGAGTCGTAGCGCTGTCGACGCGGTGATGCGTTCCTCGCTACCCAACAACGCCCAACGCATCACGTCGCCATAGGGAACGCCCAATGACAGCATGCCCATCGGTTCGAGAGCCGAGACAACGCCGCCGTTGGCGTGCGGGTCGAAGAAGGTGGTGTTCTCGGCGCAGATCGCGAAGTCGCATTCGTTGACGAAGTACATGGCACCGCCAGCCACCATGCCGTGCAGCGCGGCAATCACCGGCTTCCACACCTGATGAGCCTTGGGCCCCAAGAAGGTTCCGGGGTCTTCTTGGTTGAACACCGGCTGGTCGGCCCACCACCGACCCGCCGATACGTCGATTCCGGTGCAGAAGGCTCGTTCTCCGTTAGCTCGCACGACGGTGACCCGGATGCCCTCGTCATCGCGCACCCGCTTCCAGGCCGCGGTGAGCTCGGTCGCCATCGTCTGGTTAAAGCTGTTCATCTGGCCGGGGCGGTTCAACGTCACTGTCGCGACGTGATCGCTGACCTCGAACTCGATGGTCTCCCAGTCGGTCGTCGACTCATCGCCCGTCGTCTGTGTCACTTCGCTCCAATGGCTTCGAGCGGCAGAGGGCCCGTGGTGACGACATCGCCGAGCAGACCGAGATCGGCGCCTGCCTGCGCAGCGGCCTCCAGGCATGCAGCGAAGTCCTTGCGAAGGAAAGGACCGGCGATCTCCGTGAACGGCCCTATGCCGCCGATCTGCTCGATGTGTGTGGCGACGCGACTTCCGGCGCTACATACCTGGAGTGCGGGCAGCAGAACATCGGGGGCGATACCCATCGACGTGCCCAATTCTGTTGCGGCGGCGACCAGCTGGGCGTTCGCGGCGAAGAGCACGTTGTTGATGAGTTTCAGTGCCAAGGCGCTCCCTAGTTCCCCGGTGGGGACGATCGGGTCGGCGTACGCCGCTAGTACCGGCGTCACCACTTGCACCGCATCGGCATGGCCGCCGATCAGCACGGTGAGGGTGCCGGCAGCGATGTCGTCGGCGGTGCCGCTGACCGGCGCGTCGAGGACTGTGGGCGCGGATGGATGGTCACTCAGGCGCTCGAGCGTTGTCAGCGTACCGGTGGTGTGGGACACGAAGATGCCGCCGCGCTTGGCGTTTGCGATAAAGCCTTCGGGGCCCGAGCCGAGTTCCATGAGTTGTGCGTCGGAGAACAAGCAAGAGATCAGAATGTCGCTGCCGGCGGCGAGTTCAGCCACCGAAGCGGCAAGCCGGGCGCCGCGTGCTGCCACTCGATCGCGTACCTCGGGCCGCCTCGTGTACGTCGTGACGGGCACCCCGGCTTCAAGCAGGCGCAGCACCATGGGCTCACCCAACTGACCCGCTCCGATGAAGCCGACGGCTTTGGTCACTGTGCCCTCCTCGAGCACTCGGGTATAACTAAGTAAACTAGGTGTTCCATGGGCCAACGCTAAGCGCGCCGACATGCCGAGTCAAGAAACTAGCGGCGGCATGGGTGACCGCGCACCGTAATGGATCAAATGAACGGCCGATAACGTCACTATCGCAACTGCTGCGGCCGAAATAGTGGTAGCCAAACACGGCTGTCCGGATCGCCCGAAGGTTCGGTCCAATCCTCGAAAAAGACTTCGACCGGCAGGCCGACGCGGATCTCGTCGGTCGACACGTCGACCACATTGGTGATGAGGCGCACGTCGGGCTCCTCCTCGAGTTCTACCATGGCGACGATGTAAGGGGGGTCCAAGCCGGGGATCCAGGCTTGGCGGTTCACCGTGTACGCGGCCACCGTGGCTCGTCCGGAAACCGGTCGTGGGCTGACGTCGGTGCAGCGGCAGCGCCAGCACGCCGGTCCCGGTGGGTGAAAAAAGTGCCCGCACGCATGGCAACGGCAAATCATCAGCTGACCGCGTGCGCCGCCGAGCCAGAAGGCCTGTGACTCAACCGAAGGACTGGGAGCCAGCCGGAAATCGGGTCTTCGGTAGGCGAAATCGATCGACACCCCTAAACAGTAAACTATATATTGGTTTCGCGCACTGACGGTGACCGCCGGGCATGCCACATGCAACGGCACGGCTCCAGCGCCGGTGACGCTTCCCGGTAACAGAGCTTGCGCGACGATCGTCAGAGACAAACTCCTCCGCGACGAAGATCGAAAACTCAGAACGCCATGTCGTAGCACACCCAGAGCAGGGGGCCGGCCAGGACCAAAGCCAGCAGGGTCACGCCACCGATAATCCGCCACGCGATGGACGAGCGAAAAATGACCGCCGCCACCGCCGAGGCGGTCGACAGGACAATCAACACGGCTGCGAAGAGGACCTCGGTGCGCGCAGACTGCACCGCGGATTCGGACAACGGCGGGAAGAACCCGGCTTCCAATTTGAACGCCAAAGCCCGGTTGTTGGCGACCGTCAGCAGCAGCAGAAGCGCGAGCACCATTGTCGCCAAACCGATCAGGGACAGGCATGCCCCAAAGACATTGCGGTTCGTAGGATCTATCGGGCCCGTGTAATGGGGCATCTCGTCCACAACCCGAATCGTAGGGCTTGACCCACACCGAAAGGAACGATCCGCGATCGGCCGAAGTTGGCCAACTGATCACCTAGTGGATACCTGGCCATGTCAGCGTGCTCATGTGCGTGCGGAATCCTCGGCCGACCGGCCACGGCTGGCCGGCCGGTTCCATAACTGGTGCGAGGCGGTCGTCAGCCGGCTGCCGTTGGGCCTGAAGGGAGTCGTCGCGCCAACGTTCGTCGGCTTCTGCGTGATCAACGGCTTCACCTTCGGCCTCGACGTGACCATCCTGACGGCCTTGCGCGGCGGGCTCGCCCTTCCGGTGCCCATCGCCGTGACGGTTGCGTACGGATGCGCCTTCACGCTCAGCTACATCCTCAATCGCATATTCAACTTTCGGTCTCACGCCCAGGTCGGGCCGCAGGTGGTGACCTACGCCGTGGTGGTCGTCGTCAACTATTTAGCCTTCATCCTCGGGGTGACCACGGCGCTCACGGCCGTGGGGGTGCACTATCAGCTGTCGCGCCTGGCGGCGGGCAGCTGTGAGGCGGTGTACATGTACAGCGCGATGAGGTGGGTGGTCTTCCGCCGCTGAGCAGCGCACCGATGCCGCGCTTGGTGGCCGAGGTGTAGCCCGCGCGTGACCTCCCCGCGACGGCGACGAAGGACGCTCGACACGTGACGGTAATCGCGGTCATCGCCGCGCTCGCGATAGCAGCATGCTTCGGCTACTACCTCGGTCAACGCGCGACCTCAGCGCCGCCGAGCTGGAAGAAACGGACGAGCCGCATCGCACTGAGCAAGCAGGCCATCAACCTGCTCGCGATGATCACCGTGCGCCGCATCCAGCAACGCTTGCGCGCCGAGCGTGTCGTCCCCGAGACGGCCCTCAGATACGGCTGGAGAATAGTTGCGCCACTGCACCTTCGGCGTGGCGGCGCGGTGCGGTTGCGGTCCTTATAGAGCGCACCAAGTAGTCTGCCGAATCGACTGTCGCCAAGGAGGACGGGATCGGCATGGCTGCATTACAAGACAAGGTGGCGTTGGTGACCGGGGCGTCGTCGGGCCTGGGCGCACAGACCGCAAAGTTATTCTCCCGCCAGGGCGCAACGGTTTTCGGCATCGGCCGCGATGCCGGACGCTTGGCCGACGTATTCACCGATGTCGAACACGGCGGATTCGCGGCGGTGGACATTGGATCGGTGCAGGCTTGCCGCGACGCGGTCGAGCAGTGCGTGCGTGATTTCTGTGGCCTCGACGTCCTCGTCAACGTGGCCGGGCGACACCAGATGCGCCGCACGGAGTCGATGACGGACGGCGACTGGGAACAGGACCTTGCGGTCAACCTCAACGGGCCGTTCTACCTGTGCAGGGCTGCGCTGCCCCAGCTGCTGGAGCGCGGTGGCAACATCGTCAACGTCAGCTCCATCGCCGGAGTCGAGGGCCAGGCCTACTCGGCCGGCTACTGCGCCGCCAAGCATGGCCTGATCGGTCTCACCCGCGCTTTGGCCGTGGAATACACCGCGGATCGCATGCGTGTCAACGCGGTATGTCCCGGGGGAATGCTCACGCCCCAGATCGAACAGTTCAGCGCGCCAGACAACCCCAACTACGACCTGATCATGCGCACGGCGTCACCGCGGGGCATGATGCAACCTCTGGACGTCGCCAACGTGATCGCATTCCTCGCCAGCGACGCCGCGGCCGCCATCCACGGCGCGGTCTATCGGGTCGACAACGGCAAAGGCGCCGGGTAACGGTTCGAGCACGGTTGGGTCACCCCCCGACACGTCGTGCGGCACGACGCTTCTCGTGGTTGACAATTCGAGCATGAGGCAATCGCGGGAGCCCGACGATGGCGCGTGAAATCTCGCGGCAGATGTTTTTGCGGGGCGCCGTCGGTGCGTTGGCCGCCGGCACGGTCCTGGGCGCACCCCGGGTGGCCGCCGACCCGAGACCTACCGGCTGGGAGGGCCTATCCACGGCCCTCGGCGGGAAGGTGGTGCTGCCGGACAGCCCCCAATTCGCCGGAGCCAAGCAAGTTTTCAACACGAACTACAACGGATTGACCCCGGCGGCGGTCGTCACCCCGACCTCGGCGGCCGACGTACAAAAGGCGATGGCCTTCGCGGCCGCCCACAACCTGAAAGTGGCCCCGCGCAGCGGCGGACACTCCTACATCGGCGCGTCGACCGCGAACGGAACCATGGTGCTCGACCTGCGCCAACTGCCCGGGGACGCCAATTACGACGCCGCGACGGGACAGGTCACGGTGACGCCGGCCACGAGCCTGTACACGATGCACCGGACGCTTGCCGCGGCCGGCCGCGGCATCCCGACCGGTACCTGCCCGTCGGTCGGTGCCGCCGGGCACGCGCTCGGTGGCGGCATGGGGGCCCAATCCCGGCATGCCGGCCTGCTCTGTGACCAGTTGACGTCGGCGTCGGTGGTGCTGCCCAGCGGCCAAGCGGTCACCGCGTCCGCCGCCAGCAACCCCGACCTGTTCTGGGCGCTGCGCGGCGGCGGCGGTGGCAACTTCGGCGTGACCACCTCGCTTACCTTCGCCACGTTCCCCACCAAAGACGTCGACGTGGTCAACCTGAACTTCCCGCCGCAATCGTTCGCGCAGGTCCTCGTCGGTTGGCAGAACTGGCTGCGCACCGCCGACCAGAACAGCTGGGCGTTGGCGGACGCCACCGTCGACGCGATGGGTGTGCATTGCCGGATCCTGGCGACCTGCCCCGCCGGGTCGGGCAACAGCGCCGCGGCCGCGATCACGCAGGCGGTGGGACTGCAGCCGTCGGGCATCGAGAACCACACCTTCAACTACCTGGACCTGGTGAATTACCTGGCCGTCGGCAATCTGAACCCGTCACCGCTCGGCTATGTCGGCGGATCCGACGTCTTCGCCACCGTCAATGCCGGCGTGGCACAGGGGATCGCCGCGGCGGTCAATGCCTTTCCCCGCGGGGCCGGGCGCATGCTGGCCATCATGCACGCGCTCGACGGTGCTCTCGCCACGGTGGCGCCCGGGGCCACCGCCTTTCCCTGGCGCCGCCAGTCGGCGCTGGTGCAGTGGTATGTGGAAACGGGCGATCCGGCGGCCGCAACCAATTGGCTCAACACAGCACATCAAGCCGTGCAACAGTATTCGGTCGGCGGCTACGTGAATTACATCGAGGCCAACCAGCCGCCCTCTCGATATTTCGGCCCGAACCTATCGCGGCTGAGCGCCGTGCGGCAGAAATACGATCCCGGCCGGGTGATGTTCTCGGGGCTGAACTACTAGGGCCAAACCGACCCGCGCCCGCGTCGGTGGGCGGTTGACACTCGATGGTTAGACCGGCTTGACACGGGGTACTTCCAGTGTGTCTTTGGCGAGTGAGGGGTTGACGAATGGCAATCGAGCGCGGTCGTGCACGATGCCCGCGGTGCATGGCGTGGGCGCAGTACCGGTTCCTCGAACGCGATGACCACAAGCTCGAGTATCAGGTCGATTGTGATGCGTGCGGAAACCTGTACTCCGAGGTGACCATCACATCGACCGTCACCACACCGGCGGCATGAGCGGTCCGCTCGGCTTCCTAACCGGCGAGTCGTTTCGCCCCCGGCCGCGGGCCTACCTGCCGCGTTACGAATCTGGGGCCTGGTGTAATGTCTGGACAGCGAGCCAAGACGCCCCCACTTCTGGAGCAGCGCCTAGCGCGCAACGCCGTGCAAAACGCGTTGAAAGGGGCGGCGTGACTGAAGTATTGGCGCGAGCCGGCATCTTCCAGGGAATCGCTCCCGATGCGGTCGACGCGTTGGCTCGCCACCTGGAGCACGTGTCGTTTCCGCGCAGGCGCACCATCTTCGTCGAGGGCGAGCTGGGTGATGACCTCTACGTCATCTTGTCGGGCGCGGTGAAAATCCGTCATCAGACCGCAGACGGTCGCGAAACCGTCTTCGCGGTGCTGGGCCCCGGGGATGTGTTCGGTGAGCTGGCGCTCTTCGATCCCGGGCCGCGGACCTCCACGGTGATCACCCTGACCGAGGTGGAAGCGGTCAGGATGGACCGCCGCGCGTTGCGGACATGGATCGTCGAACGCCCCGAAATCGCCGAGCAGCTGCTGCGGGTGCTGGCGCGCCGACTCCGGCATACCAACAACACGTTGTGCGACCTGATCTTCACCGATGTCCCCGCCCGGGTGGCCAAGCAAATCCTCGACCTGGCAATGCGTTTCGGCACCAGCAGCGGAGGCTCGGTTCTCGTCGAGCACCACCTCACGCAAAAGGAACTCGCTCAGCTCGTGGGGTCGTCGCGCGAAACGGTCAACAAAGCCCTATCCGACTTCACCCAGCGCGGATGGATCCGGCAGCAGGGCAAGGCTCTCATCATCGACCAACCCGCGAAACTGGCCCGCCGCGCCAGGGCCTGACGTTGCCGCCTAACCCGTTCGGACGCTAGGTGATCGACCAGAATTCGAGCAGGGTCCGCAAGGTGGCGACGAGCGGAAGTGGTTGGTCCAGCATCGGGTGGTGGCCGGCCAGGGCCAATTCCACGAATGGCCCACGTAGCTGAAGCAAAGAGCGGATCCGTTCGGCCATCGCGGGAGGCACCAGCCCGGCCTCACACCGCAAATAGCCTACCCGGCAACGCATCGCGGACAGCATGGTCTCCAGCGACTCCTCGTCGGCCGGTGTCGGTTCGAGATATTCACCGCCGAAGATCGCCGGGTCGAACTTCCAAATCCATCCACCGTCGGATTTGCGCACCGACTCGGCCGCTATGTGTTGTCGGACGTAGGGCAGGAGCAACTCTTGCGCGGGCACCGCCGTGAAGCGAGCCAGGATCTCATCCTTCGTCCGGTATCGGGTGTGCTTGTGCCTGCGCAGCCGCCCTTCCTCCGGGGCGCGCTCCCACAGCGGAGAATCGATCACCAGCATGCTGTTGATCTGGGGGCTGTAGTGCATCGCCGCGGTGGCTACGACCCAGCCGCCCATGCTGTGGCCGATGATGGTCGGTCGTCCGGCGGGTCCCGCGGCCGCCGCGGCCGCCATCACTTCGCTTGCCCACGTTTGCAAGTCGTAGCTGCCACGCGCCTCGCTGTCGCCGTGCCCGGACAGATCCGGTGCAATCACCCGATGCGTGTGTAGAAAGAACGGCGCGACGTGATCCCACCAACCCGAGTGCGCTCCGCCGCCGTGGACGAGGACCACCGGAGGTTGGTCAGCATCGCCCCAGACGCGCAGATGTATGCGGCAACCGTCGACGTCGACGTCGATGTGCTCCGGCCGGTGATCCAGTGCTGTGGTGAACCAGGATGGCGTGATCGGCATCTGGCGCGAACGGGCAAACAGGTTCAACCTCCGAGGATTCAAACGGCTTGTCTTGGCGCAGTTTCCGCTCTATGCCGGCGACGGCGGTTCGCCCGGCTGGCAAATGTAAAATTCACGACTGCGTTTCTGCGAGCCGCACCGTGACGGTTACGCGTCCTTTTTCGTCCTGCTTGGCGACGGCGTGTCCGGCGCGATCGGCCCCGTCGAGGTGCAAGCTCAGGGGGCCGCCGGTGTTCAGGAAGTTTCGCCACCACGTCTTCGCCTCGGGCATGCCGACGCCGATGACGATGTCGTTCCCGCAACGTCGGTAGGACACGGGGATGCTGAAGGTGCGCCCAGAGCGCCTACCCGTGTAGGTCAGCATGGTGATGTTGCGGTTGATCAGTTTGCCGAAGTGGCGGGAGTTGGCCAGCGCGGCTATCGGCGCGTTGAATACGGGCGCGGCTCGCATCAGCAGCCGGCCAAGTTGGTCGGAACTCATATGGAGAGTATCGCAGCAAACTATCGCGAATAGTTGACCGCGGCGATCAACGTGACGCCGGCCGCAGGACAAGCGGGTAGCATCCTGCGCGCAGACGCTCTAACAGCTGCCACGGACGAGGGAGGGGCGCTGATGACTGCTCCCGTCGACCCTGCGGTGCCGCCCAGCGGGATGGGCTGCGTCGAGTGTGACGAGACCGGTGGTTGGTGGGTGCACTTGCGGCGTTGTGCGGCTTGCGGGCACATCGGTTGCTGCGACGACTCGTTTTCTCGCCATGCGACCAAGCACTGGCAGCAGACCGGGCATCCGATCATCCGGTCGTTCGAGCCCGGTGAGGGTTGGTTCTGGAACTACGAGACCGACGACTACTACGAGGGTCCCGAGCTTGCGCCGCCCGAGTGTCGCCCCGAGGACCAGTCGGTTCCCGGGCCGCGCGGGCGGGTTCCGCACAACTGGTTCGAGCTGCTGCGCCATCGAGACGGCTGACGAATCTGCTCCTCGCCCTGCGATACGCTGGTCCTCCCCGCCGTGCAGACGCCGGACCCCGGGCGCGACGCAAAGAAGCGGAGAATCCGCTAGCCGAATCAGGTTGCGGCGGCCAGCAAGTCGCGCACCGCATCGTCGACCGTTCCCAGCAAGCCGGGGTCGATGCCGGTACGGCCGCGCACCAGTATCGAGGCGCTGTTGGCCGACGGCAGCCCCTCGGCCGGGCCTAGTCCGTCCGGGAACTTGCCGATCATCGGCAGCAGTGCCACACCGAGCCCCGACCGCACCGCTGCGTAGAGGCCGGACAGATCGCCGCATTCCGCGGCGATCTCATACTCGATGCGGTGGCTGTCCAGGATTGCAAAGGCCGGCTCGCGCAAGGTGCACGGTTCGGCGAAAACCACCAGCGGCAGCGGCTCTCGGGGTGAGAGCGTCAGTGCGCGCGCTGAAACCCATTGCAACCGAACGACGCCCGACGCATTAGCGCGATCCAGACCCGACCCGTCGAGCATGATGGCCAGATCGACCAAACCGCGATCGATCGAGTCGGCCAGCGACACGTTGCGGTCGAGCCGGAAGCGCACCCGTAGGTCGGGGAGTCGCGCACGCAACACCCGGGACAGGCCGGCCAGCATCACATCGGCACCGTGCTCGGTGGCACCGATGGTCACGACCTTGTGTTCGGTGGCACCCAAGTCGTCGAGCGCGTTGTCGTGCGCCGCCAAGATCGTGCGAGCATGCCGCAGTGCCTTCTGACCGACCTCGGTGAAGACGACCCCGCGCCCCGAGCGTTGCACTATCGGTTCACCGACGACGGCTTCGATTCGCCGCAGATGCTGGCTGACCGCGGACTGGCTCAGGTGCAGGGCGGCGGCGGCACGGTGGAAGCCGCCGCAGTCGGCGACGGCGACGAGGCTGCGCAGCGGCGCGATATCGAGCACCTGAGCCATAGCCGAACTGTAATCCGATCAATTCGGCTGATCAATCAGCGGCTTCCGGGCGCGGATGATCTGATGTACAACACAGATGGCGATCAGTTATTGCGATCAATCGTGATCGTCAATAATCGTTGGACTGCGTTGGTCGAGCACGCGAACATGGGTGACATGTCTGCGCCGCGCATGCCAGCGACCACCGCCGCGGCGGTGACGTTCTTCTACGCTCTCGGGTATCCCATCGGCACCCTGGCCGTAACGGCCATGACCCCAATGGCAGCCCTGGTTCTGCGGTTCAGTTTGGCCGCAACGATTCTGGCGATCTGGTCGATGGTGGTCAGGGCCGGCTGGCCACGGAAAGCCCAATTCGGCCACGTCCTGGTGACGGGCCTGCTGATCCAGGGCGTGCAGTTCTGCTGCCTGTACGAGGCCGTCCAGCTCGGGGCTCCGGCGGTGCTGTGCGCGGTGGTGATTGCGATGAATCCGGTGGCCACCGCGATCCTGGCGGCGACGTTCTTGCGGGAACCGCTCGGCGCCCTGCGCGCGGTTGCGCTGGTGATCGGGGTCGTTGCGGTGCTCGCCGCCTGTTCCCGAAGGCTGATGAGCACCCACGGCGCCGACCCGGTCATCGTGTTGCTTGTCGTTGGAGTGCTGGGGCTTTCGGCGGGCGGCGTCTATCAACAGCGGTTCTGCTCCGGGGTTGACTTCCGGGTGATGAGCGCCATGCAGAATGCCGTCGGGTTGTTACCCGCGGCGGCCTTTGCGATCGTCACGCCATTCACCGTGCACGACGGCGTCAAGGCGGTGATCGCGGTCAGCGGCATGGTGCTGTTGAACGCCACGCTCGCGGTGAGCCTCTACGTGCGGGCCATCAATACCCACGGCGCAACGGCGGTGGCGATGCTGTTTGCCGTCATTCCCGCCGTGGCCGGAGTGTTGTCGTGGATGATCCTAGACCAGCGTCCGGACGCGGGCATCGCGGTCGGCCTGGTGCTGGGAGGGGTCGCATGCTGGATCAACACGCGCGCATCCGTGCGGCGCCGGCCAGCGAGGGCGAGCTCACCCTCCGCTGCGCTGCCGCACGCCGAGCTGCAGGACGCACCGCGCTGAGACCGCGAGCCGCCTTTTGTGCAGAGGTGTTGCCAATAGCCGTCGACCATTCGTTCATCCGGCGCACCCATCTGTGAGAATGCACCCTGCGGATATGCAACGGAGGCATGGGTGAACTTTGGCAGCGGGCGTCGCACTCGATCACGGTGGGTCGCGGCGGCGGTGGCAATCCCTGCATCGGCGGCCGCGTTCGCCTGCCCGACAGTGGCCCACGCGGACAAGCAACTGTGCGATCCCGGGAGCGTCGACGCGAATCAAATGTGCCACTTCAACGCCTCGGGTCCGCTGTCGGACATCAGCATGGTGTTTCCGGCCGACTATCCCGACGAGCAGACGATGATCGGCTACCTGACCAAGGTCACCGACGACTTCGGCGACGCACGGGGACAAGTGCACTCGCTGAAATCGCCTACTGCACTGAAGGTTACCGGCACCCGATACAGTTCGGGCCCACTAGCGGCGGGTACCCAGTCGGTTGTCACCGAGATCTATCAGAATCTCGGCGCCGCCCATCCATTAATCCGGTACAAATCCTTCAACTTCAACGTGGCCAATCAACTGCCGATCACCTTCGATGGGTTGTTCCGGCCGGGAACTCAACCGCTGCAGACAGTATTGCCGATCGTGCAGAAAACCCTGGCCGACCGGTATCGAGCGGCGGTGTCGATTCCGCCGGCCACCGGGCTCCAGCCGGAGAATTACCAGAGTTTCGCCATCACCAATGACGCGATCGTTTTCTTCTTCGATCAAAATGCGCTGCAGCCGGCGATGGAAGCGACGCAAGTATCGGTGCCGCGCAACGCAATCGCATCCATGCTCAACTCCGAGATCGCATAGCCGGATCACACACTCAAGAGGCATCATGACAAGCGGCGACCAGCTCGTCGCCCCGCAGAACACCGCACGCCGGTGGATCACCGAAAGGCTCGTGGCTGATTTGCTTTTCCTGACCTGCACCGCCCGACTAACGTTGGGTGGTTATGGGGGTTGGCAGGCGGATGTGGCGCTGGCCCACGACTACCGGCGGCCGACGCCGGCGTTCCGACCACCGAATTGCTCTGCCTGCAACGGGCTTTCGTGGACCGATGGGCGACGGTTGATGCCATCACCGGGTGCTCTCGTCGGGTAGGTCGTGCCGGGACTGGTGCAATCCGGGCCCGTCCGGATCCTCGTTCTGGTGCTCGAGCTGCTCCTGGAGCTTGCGCTGTTCCGCGGTTGCCTTGCGGGCGTCCTCGGGCGCCGCGGGCGGGTCGAAGTTGACTTGCTGATCCACCGAGATCTCCTCTGAACGTCTGCAATGTCTTTCGTAGGTTCGCCCGAATGACGGCCGTTGAAACCCGCGCGCGCGATCGACCCCGGGAATCAGTATTGCTTGACCACCGCGCGCGGTGCCGTTCGCCACGTCCTGCTTTCGTTGCCCCGCGGTCGGGGCGGCTCGAGAAGCAGTACGGCCAGCCCGTCGAGCAACACCGGCCGGACCCAGTCACCCAGGTCGATCACCTCGCCGGACCGCGGCTGGCGGTGAGCGTCGTCGCGCGCCAGGTCGATGGGGGTCAGGTCGAATACGGTGTCGATGGTGGCCCGGTCGGGCAGCTTGCGGATTCCGGGCAAGGTGATGAACAGTCCGTCGTTGCCCGACAGGTGCAGGCCGACTGCCGCGAGCGCGCCGGTCGTTCCCTCCCGTGTGCCGCCGTGGCCGGACAGGTGGATGCCGAGGGTCGCGGCGAGTTCGCGGGCCTCGTTGGGACACAGTACTTCCCGTTTGGCGCGGCGACCGAACTCGATCAGTCGCGGCGTACCGCCGGCGAGTTCGCCCGGAACGGCGACGGCGAGCCCGGGGTCGGCGTCGGGCGGGCACACCCTTTCCAAGAACTGGCCGGCGAATTCGATGATTCCGGTGCGCACCGCGTGCGGATCACCCCCCGGGCTTCGCCAGGCCAGGCATGCGCTCGAGTTATGGGACGTGTACGGGATCCGATCATCGACGAGCAGCTGGTGTCTCGTGGCGCCCGCGGGCGAGCCGAGGTCCGCCGCCTGTAGCTCACGAAGCAGCGCGCGGGCCCGCCGGCCGGTGCCGGGGGTGTAGGGGTTGTCGGTGTCGTCGATGCCGATGAGCAGGTCCACGCCGGCCAGCGCGGTATCGCCGATCATGGATTGACAACCAGCTCGGAGACGTCGCGAACCCACTGATCGCGGCCGAGCTTTGCGCCGGTGAGCTTGAGTGTGTGGCGATTGGTGAAGCCGAGGATGGTCTGATCGCCGAGCTCACCGACCGTCAGGGTCTGGGCCGGGTCGCGCCCTTCCACCCGCACGCTGATGACGCCGGTGGCGCCCGCGGTGTCGAGGACCGAACGCACGCTGGGTCCCTGCTGCACCCGCGCGCCGTGCGATTGCGGGGTCGCGACCTGAACCTGGGGCAGCCGCTGAAGCCGCGAAAAGGTGAATCGGTCGAGCACTCGGTGGTTCTCCTGCACGACGAGTTGGACCTCGGTCTCCGACGCGCCGCACGCGACGAGTCCCGCACTCAGCGCGAAAACCGCAACCACCCGAATCAAGAGGGTATTGCTGCGCATGTACGGGTCCTATCCTGTGAATAATCCGTAAATGAGGATCAGTCTAGGCGTCGGCGACTTATGATCTGCCGATGACGGTGATGCAGCGGCCGGCGGCCGGATTCACCGCCGCCCGCGAGGTGGCGTTTCCCCTACTTGCGGTCGCCGCCATCGCCGCCTCGGCGGACATCCGGATTCCCCTCGGGCTGCCCGGTCACCGCGGGCTGATTTGGCTGACCCTGTTGGTGGCGGTCGCGCTGGTGACGGCGCGACGCGAGACGGTGGTGGCGGTCGGTGCGGCGGCGTCGATCGCGGCGCTGCCGATGCATGGGTTGAGCGATCCACTGTGGAGCATTCGCTATGCGGCCGCGGCGGCATTGCTGTTTGTGGTGGGCTCCGCTGCGGTGGTGCGGCTCCACCGGTGGTTACTGGTCGTGGCCGCTGCGCCCATTCACCTTGTCGCGCTTGCCAGTTCGGTTTCGTCGTGGCACACCGGAGCCGCCATGTCGATTTCTTTGGCGTCAACACCATTCCGATCGCGCTCAACGAGGCCGACTACGCGCGGATGTGGACTCAGGCGGCCGCCACCATGACCACCTACCAGGCGACGACCGAAGCGGTGCAAATGAGCGGCGCCGCCGGCTCGGGCACCGGTGGCAAGGCGGGCAGCGGCTCGGGAACGGGCACCGGGACCGGAGCGGGAAGCGGTGCCGGCGGCGGGACGGGCGGCGGTGGCGGCGGCGGCACGGGCTCCTTCCAGCTGCCCACGCCCTAAGATATCTGGGAGATGCTCTTCGGGCCCGACGGTGAGCAGATCCCCGGGCAGGGCCAACCCAACTGGAGTCCATCGGAGTATCTGCAGAACCTGGGCAACTTCTTCAACGGCAACGCCCAGGCGGTGGCCTGGCTACAGCAGAACCTCTCCGGCCTGCTCAACCCGTCCCAATTCCCGGCGCTGATCAACTACTTCATCGCGTGGCAGACCTACCGGATCATCAACTGGACGATCCGGACACTGCGCTTCATTCTCCAGGAGCTGCCGCTGCTGCTGCAGGTCGGTTTGAGCCTGTCGGTCACCGGCCTGGGAGGCCTGGCGGGTTTGGCGGGCCTGGCCGGGTTGGCCGCGCCGGCAAGTGCTGCCGCTCCCGCCGCCATGCCGCAGCCCGCAGCGGTGGGCGTGCAACCCCCTGCCGTCATGGCCGCTCCGACCACGGCGCCCATGGCCCCGGCCAGCCCGGCGGCAGCGGCGACGTCGATGACGTCGACCCCGGCGCCCACGGCTTCCACGGTGGCGCCGCCCGCGGCTCCCCCGACACCACCCGCGCCGGTGACCGGAACCGAAGGCTTCGGTTACATGGTGGGTAACATCGGGCTCGGCTTGGAATCGAAGGCGCAGACCCCGGCCAAAAGCGCGCTGCCCGCAGCGCAGACCGCAGCGTCAACCGCCGGCGTCGCGGCCACGAAGCAGCAGCAAGGCCGCTCACGCCGCCGCCCGCGTTCGGTCGTCGACCCCGGATACCGCTACGAATTCATCGATGCCGATGACGACTCCGCCACCGTGGCGACACCAGCGTTGTCCGACCGGCACCTGCCGTCGGCATCCGGTGCCGCGACACAGGGCTTCGCCGGGACGCTACCCAGGCCTGACCTGCGCGCGACGGGCCTGACCAGGTTGGGCGACAACGAGTCCGGCGACGGAGCGCGGACTCCGATGCTGCCGGAGGCCTGGGACGGCCCGTAAGCCGTGCGCCCCGTCCGTGTCAGCCGAGGTGTGCGGAGAGTAACCAAGCACCCACAGACTTGCGGCCGTTTTCCTCATCGCGAATGTCGGCGCCGGCGAAGGCCTGGAAGCCGGCCAAAAAGTTCTCGGGCACGTTAGCGTGGATGCGGGCCGGCCGAATCTCGTCGACCACCCAGTACTTCGAGACGACTTCGCGCAGCTCATCTTCGGTGACCGCGTTGACCGGCCCGTCGGCCGGCATCGCGGCGCGGTCGAAGACGAGCACAAAGTACGACGCGCCTGGCGCTGCGGCCCGCACGATCGACTGCTGATAGCCCTCACGCAGTTCTACGGGCATCGAGTGGAAAAGTGTGCTGTCGACGATGGTTCCGAAGCGCCCGTCGTAGCCGGAGAAGGCGCTGATATCCGCGACGGCGAAGGTGGCGCTGGTGAGGCCTCGCCGGGCGGCCTTCTCGGTCGCCAACGCGATGGCGGTGGGGGATTGGTCCAGGCCCACCGTGGTGAAGCCCCGCTCGGCAAGGTACAGCGATACGGCCGCCTCGCCGCAACCGGCGTCGAGCACGTCGCCGTGGAATTTGCCTTCGTTAATGAGGGCCGCAATCTCTGGCTGGGGCTCGCCGATGCTCCAGGGCGGCCGGTTCCCCTCGCCCATTTTGGGAGCCTCGCCGCGGTAGGCGGATTCGAACATTTCTTGCGTCGGTTGGGTCATGTCATCGTTTATATCAATGCAACTGATACATGTCAACGAGCCTGATATAGGTCGCGCGCGCCGATGGCCTCGGCCGCACAGCGACTGAGGCCATCGGGGGCTTAACTACTTGCGGGTGGCCGTCAGGTAGCCGCAAGCGTCGCCGAATGAGGCCAATTCGTCCTTGGGCACTGCGAAGCCGCGTGCGGCAAATGCGTGCTCGGTCGTCCTTATAGCGGTGTCCCAGCCACGCGCGGCGAGGTATTCGGCGGCGGTGTTGCGGTCGCCGGTGTGGAACAACTCGGCCAGATTGATACTGGAGCCGATGCGCCGGGACCGCTCGGTCAATTTCTGCGCCCAGTCCGAGGGAATGTTGCGCAAATCCAGGTTTTCGGTGGCGATCCGGCTGCCCGACGCCGAAGCGGCCGCGATGTTGTCGAATAGGCGGTCCTGCGCGTCGGGCGGTAGGTAGACAAGCAGTCCCTCGGCGCTCCAAGCGGTCGGCTGCGTGGGATCGAATCCGGCGGCGGTGGGTGCGGGCGGCCAGTCTTCGCGCAGGTCGATCGACACTGTGCGGCGCTCAGCGCTGGGGGTGGCGCCGAGGCGGGCCACGCCGATCTCCTCTCCGCCGCTGCGGCGCGATTAGTTAGCACATTTAAGTTGACGACTCGACTGTACGCCCTGTCGACCCGGGGAATGGAGTCGCGCACCCGGGACGTTCGCTGTAGGTATGGCCGACGAAATCGAGTTGAGCCCCAGAGGCTGGGTGCGCGACCAGACCGAACAGATCTTGAGCCGAGGCACCACCGACGGAGTCGAGGTTTTCGACCGACCGATCGTGCTGCTGACCGTCACCGGGGCGAAGTCGGGCAAACAGCGCTACGTACCGCTGATGCGGGTCGAGAAGGACGGCCGGTACGGCATTGTCGCGTCGCACGGCGGCGCCCCCGAACACCCGCTGTGGTACTTCAACCTGAAGGCGAACCCGGCCGTGACGCTCCAGGATGGTGACAAGGTGGTCAGCTTGACGGCGCGCGAGCTCGACGGCGCCGAGCGTGAGGAGTGGTGGCAGCGAGCCGTTGCGGCCTTTCCGCCGTACGCGGAATACGAAGCGAAGACCGCACGCCAGATCCCCGTTTTCGTGCTGGAGTAGCCACTCCATCGGAAAGCTCTACTGCCTGCAATGTCGACCGATAAATTTGCATTCGGTATGCGCCCCGCCCGTCCGGTTGACCGGTTGGTGCCCGCCCACCTACCTTCGAACGCATAGGCCAGGCATCCCCAGCCGAACAATGACGTTCGTGGTATCTGTGATCGCCTGCGCCGCACGGCATTACATACTTCCAAACCTGCCGTGACCGGGCGGATATCTAACAGCCCACCGCTAAAGACCAATTCGGGGAGGGCCGGTGCACGACGTGGAACAGCCAGGGCTAGGGGGGATAGAGGACGCGGCCTTATCACGGCTCGACCGGATGCGAGAGACGCTCCGGTACGACCTGCCGGCGTCGTTGGTGGTCTTTCTGGTGGCGCTTCCGCTGTCACTTGGCATCGCGATCGCTTCGGACGCAACGGTTCTCGCGGGGCTGATTGCGGCGGTGGTCGGAGGAGTGGTCGCCGGATGGATCGGCGGCTCTCCGCTGCAGGTGAGCGGTCCGGCCGCGGGGCTTACCGTGGTTGTTGCCGATCTGGTTTCCGAGTTCGGCTGGGCGATAACGTGTTTCATCACCGTGATCGCGGGGATACTGCAGGTCCTGTTAGGGTTCAGCAAGATCGCGCGGGCCGCGCTGGCGATCTCGCCCGTCGTGGTGCACGCCATGCTGGCCGGCATCGGAATTACCATTGCTTTGCAACAAGTACATGTATTGCTGGGCGGCGCCTCAGAAAGCTCGGCCTGGAGCAATGTCACCGGATTGCCCGCCCAGATCCTCGGCGCGCACCGCCCGGGAGTTGTCCTGGGCCTGCTGGTGATCGCGATTTTGGTTGCCTGGCGCTGGGTTCCGGCCCGGGTGGCCAGGGTCCCGGGCCCGCTGGTGGCCATCGTGGCGGTGACCGCCATCTCGATGATCTTCCCGTTCCGCGTATCCCGGATCGTTTTGGAGGGCTCTGTCGTCGAAGCACTGCGGTTGCCGTCGCTGCCGCACGGCAATTGGGGAGCCGTGGTCGTAGCCGTCATCACCGTCGCCTTGATTACCAGCGTGCAGAGTCTGTTGACCGCGGTGTCGATCGACCGGATGCACACCGGAGCGCGAACCGACTTCAACCGCGAGCTGATTGGGCAGGGCGCAGCCAACATCGCGTCGGGCGCCGTCGGCGGCCTTCCCGTCGCGGGTGTCATCGTGCGCAGCGCGGCCAACGTGAATGCCGGTGCGAAGACCCGCGCATCGACCATTCTGCATGGCATTTGGCTATTGCTCTTCGCGGTTCCCTTCGCGGGGCTCGTCGAAAAGATTCCAACGGCGGCGCTTGCCGGCCTACTCATCGTCATCGGCATCGAGCTGCTAAAGCCGGCGCATATCGAAACCGCCTTGCGCAACGGCGATCTCGCCGTCTACTTGGCGACGGTGGTCAGCGTCGTCTTCCTCAATCTGCTGCACGGTGTGATGATCGGACTCGCGCTCGCCGTCGTCGTCACCGGCTGGCGGGTGGTGCGAGCCAGGATCGAGGCCAAGCCCGATGGTGACGGATGGCACGTCGTCGTCGAAGGCGCGTGCACATTCCTGGCGCTGCCCCGGTTGACCGGCGTCTTGGCTTCCGTTCCCGAACGGACGTCGGTCACCATCCACCTGCTGACAAGCTATCTCGATCACGCAGCGCACCAAGCGATCAGCGACTGGCAGCGACGGCACTGCGCTACGGGCGGGCAGGTCCACGTCCGCGACACCGTCGAAGCGAGTGGGCCCGTGCCGAAGCCATCGAGGGCCAACCGCCGCAACGCACACCTGAGCCTGGTCGAAGAGTTGTCCGCGGCCGGGAGTCGGTAACGCCGCGGTGCTATTTGAGGTCGTTGGCGACCTGCTCCAGGGCGACCAGGTGTTCGTCGACAGTCGCGAAGCCGGCCTTCATGGTGTTCACCGACAGGTGGCTGGCCCCGGCGGCCTCCCAGGCGGCGATGCTGGCGGCGAGTTTGTCGCGGTCATCGGTCCAGCTGACCCGCCCCTCCATACCGAGGTTCGTCGGGTCACGGCCCGCGGACTCGGCCGCGCGGTTCACCTGCTCGAGCGCGTACTCCAATCCGGGGCCGGGCTCGACCATGGGGAACCAACCGTCGCCGATGCGACCGGCACGTTCGTATGCACGATCCGATGCGGCACCGAACCACACCGGTATCGGCCGCTGGATGGGCAATGGGGCCAGGCCGGCCGCGGTCACGGTGTGGTACCTGCCGTTGAACGTGACCGACCGCTCGGTCCACAGCTTGCGCATGACCTCGACCTGTTCCTCTGAGCGTTTGCCGCGATTGGTGAACGACTCGCCCAGCGCTTCGTATTCTACTGCGTTCCAGCCCAATCCGACGCCGAGCCGGAAACGGCCCCCGGTGAGCACATCTACCTCGGCGGCCTGCTTGGCCACCAGAACCGATTGGCGTTGCGGCAAAATGATGACACCGGAGACGAGTTCCAATGAGGTGACTGCGGCCAGGTAGCCGAACATGACAAACGGCTCGTGAAACGTCGAGTCGATGTCGTAAGGGCCCCGAAAGCCGTGATGCACCGCGGGGTCCGCACCGACGACGTGGTCGTAGGCGAGGATGTGGGTGAACCCCAGTTCCTCGACGCGCTGACCGTACAAGCGCAGGACGGCGGGATCCGAGCCAAGCTCGGTTTGCGGAAAGACGACTCCGATACGCATTCGCTGTGCAACCGCGGGATAGCGTGATTACTTCCCAGCGACAAAGCTCCAGCGCGACCCGGGAGGCCGCCGTTGCACTGCCGGTTGGCCGACCCGATGCCGCCATCGAGGATGATGAAGCCGTGACGGCGAAGAAGATCAGCGGGGTGCTCAGGGTCGGCGAGATGGAGCCGACGTTTTCAGAAGAGTTGTCCGCCCGGTATGAGATTCCGCAGCTTCCCGACGGTTCCGCGCGCACGCAGTTTCTGGCCGAGCATGGCGCCGATGTGCGCGTGCTGGTGACATCGGGGTCACCCGGCGTCGATGCGCACACCATGGCGGCGTTGCCCAATCTGGAGGTCATCGTCAACAACGGGGCTGGGGTGGATCTGATCGATCTGGCGGCGGCCAGGCGTCGCGGCATCGGTGTGAGCAACACCCCTGACGTGTTGTCGGACACAGTTGCCGACACCGCGGTGGGCCTGATGCTGATGACAGTGCGCCGCTTCGGCGAAGCCGATCGCTACGTGCGCGCCGGCCGCTGGGCGCGCGAGGGCTCGTTTCCCTATGCCAGGGATGTCAGCGGGCTACAGGTCGGCATCTTGGGGTTGGGCCGAATCGGTTCGGCGATCGCGACCAGGCTGCTCGGATTCGACTGTGCCATCGCCTATCACAACCGCCGCCGCATCGAGGGATCACCGTTCCGCTACGCCGAGTCGCCCGTCGAGCTCGCCGAGTCGGTGGACGTTTTGGTCATCGCCACCACGGGCGACCGCAACACACGCAAGTTGGTTGACCGCGCCGTGCTGCGGGCCCTGGGCCCCCAGGGCTACCTCATCAACATCGCGCGGGGCAGCGTGGTCGACGAGGACGCGCTGGTGGAATCGCTGGCCGCGGGAGAACTGGCAGGAGCGGGCCTGGACGTCTTCGCCGAAGAGCCGCAGGTACCGGCCGAATTGTTCGGCCTGGACAACGTTGTGCTTCTTCCCCATATCGGCAGCGCCACCGCGCGGACCCGGCGGGCCATGGCCCTGCTGGCGATCCGCAATCTCGACGGCTACCTCAGCACGGGCCAACTGGTCACACCCGTCCTGTCGCCGCGCCGTTAGCACCTGGCGCAGCGCCTTCGGCGCGGTGGCCTGGTCATACTGGACGGCAATCGATCTGTGGCCCAAGCGATACTCGCAGCAGGTTATCCCTCCAACCGCATCTGGGTATGCGGCTTTCATGGGTCCACGACCGCCGGAGACCGCCACGCCGGTGCGGCTGACGCTCGCCGGCACAGCCCGCCCCGATACGGTGGCGGAATGGCGTCGTGCGCTGCGACGGTGGCTGCAGCAAGAGGTGCACGCGCCCGAAGAAATGCGCGAGGACGTCGTCCTTGGGGTCAACGAAGCGCTGGCGAATTGCGTTGAGCACGCTTATCGCTCGCATCACCAGGTTGGTGCCATGAAACTCCAGGCCAGCTACGATCCTGAGACCGAGTCAATCAGAGTCTGCGTCAGTGACCGCGGCAGCTGGCGCAACCCCTCATCGAGGCAACCGAACGATCCGCACGCCTCGCGCGGCATCATGCTGATGCATCGGCTGTCCGATCACTGCACCATCCATGCCCGGCCTGACGGCACCAGCGTCTACCTGGATTACGCTACCGACGCGCCGTAGGCGTGAATTCGACCGGCATCTTTTCCAGACCGCTGACAAAGTTGGCCGGCCGCAGCGGAAGTGGTTCCTGCGACGCCAGCCGCATATCGGGAAGGCGTTTCAGCAATCGCTCGAGCATCGTCGACAGTTCCAGGCGTGCCAGCTGATTGCCCAGACAGAAGTGGGTCCCGAACCCGAACGCCAGATGGTTGTTGGGGTATCGGTCGATCCGGAAGTTCTCCGGATCGCCGAACACCGCCTCGTCGAAGTTCGCCGATTCGAACAGCAGGACGATCTTCTCGCCCTGTCTAAGCCGGGTACCGTGGAAGTCGGCATCCGACGTCATGGTGCGGGCCATGTTCTTCACCGGGGCGGTCCAGCGCAGCATTTCCTCGATCGCGTTGGGTAGCAGGGCCACGCCGTCGACCAGTTGCCGGTGCTGTTGCGGGTGACGCAGGATCTGCGCGGTGCCGCCGGACAGCGTGTGCCGGGTGGTCTCGTCCCCGCCGATGAGCAGCAACAACACCTCGGTGACGATCTCATGGTCGGCCAGCTTCTCGCCGTCCACCTCCGCATGTACCAACACGCTGACCAGGTCGTCGGTGGGCTCCGCCTTGCGCGCCGCAATCATGCCGGCCATGTATTCGCTGTAAGCGGCGAATGCGTCCACCGAGACCTGAAAATCCTCTTGTGCGGTCGTGCTGCTGAGCAAGGTCACCATGTCATCGGACCAGCGCAGGAACATCTGGCGTTCCTCCGGAAGCACCCCGAGCATGTCGCCGATCACCGCCATGGGAAGCGGAGCCGCCAGGTCCCAAACGAAATCGCACTCGCCCCGTTCACAGACGTTGTCGATCAGCGCGTCACACAGTGCGCCGATCGAGTGCTCCCTGTCCTTGACGCGTTTGCGGGTGAAGCCGGCGTTGACCAGCTTGCGCCGCAGCAGGTGGGCGGGATCGTCCATCGCGATCATCATCGGCGGTGCCTCCTGGTCCGGCCGGATACCGCCGGCGTTCGAGAACAATTCCGGCGCCCGCTCGGCGTCGATCACCGCCTGGTAGGTCGCCGCGGCGGCTAGACCGTTGCGGTCCCGGAAGACCGGCTCGTTCTCGCGCATCCACCGATAGACCGGCCGCGGGTCGCCCGCGTAGAAGGCGCCGTCGGTCAGATCGACGTCGGGGCGCAGCGGACTGCGCGTATCAGTAGTGCTTGGCACGGTCCAACCTTTCTCACCGTCTGCGCTGACGTACCGTGGACCTTACAGTAGGCGATGTGGTATTCCCCACAAAAGACAGCGGCGGCGGTCTGCCCGAATGGCGCCCGCTTCTGGCCGCCTTCCGCATGTGGCCTAGCTAACGCGTCTCGGCGACGGGACGGTTGGGGAAATGGGGTATAGCACCGTTCTTAGGCCGTTCAACCGCGAGGACTTCAACATGGGCCAGACCATTCGACGACAGCTCGGCAAAACCGACAGTCCAATAGAAGACGAGCTGGAGGACGCTTTCAGCAGAATGCTGAGCGAGGGTACCCAGCGGCTGCACCGTAGCTGGCGCGGTGTGCTGGTCACCGGGTTCTTCGGGGGCACCGAGGTGGCGCTCGGCGTGCTCGCTTATCTATCGGTTCTGGACGCCACCCACCGCCCCCTGCTGGCCGGATCGGCGTTTTCCATCGGCTTTTTAGCCTTGCTGCTGGGTCGCAGCGAGCTTTTTACCGAGGGCTTCATCATTCCCGTCGTCACCGTCGCGGCCAAGCGCGCGGGCCCGGCGCAACTGCTCAAACTCTGGGCGGGCACATTGTTCGCCAACCTCGTCGGCGGCTGGGTGATTATGTGGCTGATCATGACCGGCTTTCCCGAGTTGCATTCGCAGACGGTCGAATCCGCGACCCACTTCGCCGCCGCGCCGCTGTCGGCCCAGAGTGTCTGTCTGGCGGTGCTCGGCGGCATGGTGATCACGTTGATGACCCGGATGCAACACGGCACCGACTCGGTGCCCGGCAAGATCGCCGCCGCCGTGGCGGCGGCCTTCCTGCTCGCCGGGTTGCGCTTGTTCCATTCGATTCTGGATTCGCTCCTCATCTTCGGCGCGCTCATCACCGGGCAGGCGCCGTTCGGCTACCTGGACTGGCTGGGCTGGTTCGGCTACACCGTCGCAGGCAATCTGGTGGGCGGTCTATTGTTCGTGACGCTGCTGCGATTGCTGCGCAGCAAGGACCGGTTGGAGGAAGAGCGCGCCGACGCCGCTACTGCAGCGTAGGCGACGGGGCCGTTGAGCACGCGGCACAGGTTATCTCAGACGCCCGCCACGCGCTCCAGATCCTTCAAGGACGCCTCGAGGTGGCCGAGCATGCGTTGCAGGTGCGGGACGCTGCGGCGGCATCCGACCAGACCGAAGTCGAGGTTGTCCGCGTTGTTGGTCACGGTGATGTTGACGGCCTGCCCGTCGAGCGGGATCGACAGCGGATAGTTTCCGTCCAATCGCGCCCCGCGCCAATACAATTGGTCTGAGTTACCGGTCGAGACGTTCGAGATGACAATGTTGAACGGCGGGGAGGCCGCGGACAGGTAGCCCGGGATCAGACCGAAGAACAGCCCCCCGATGTTGAAGGCGGACAGGGCCAACTGCTGAACCGGGGGCAGCTGCCAGAACACCTCTTTGGTCTGGCGGATGGACGCGCTGATGATCTCCAGCCGCTTGGCCGGGTCGTCGAGATCGGTTGCGAGATTGCACAAGAAGGTCCCGACGTTGTTCCCGCCGCCGTCGTCGTCCTCCTTGCGCAGGTTCACCGGAACCATGGCGGTCAGGGGCGCGTCCGGCAGGGCGTTTTGATCGATGAGGTAGGCGCGCAGGGCCCCGGCGCACATGGCGAGCACGACGTCGTTGACCGTCACACCGGTGGCCGCCTTGACCACCTTGATGCGCTCCAGCGAATATGACTGTGCCGCTACCCGTCTGGCGCCACCGATCCGGACGTTGAACATCGAGCGGGGCGCCCGGAACGGCAGCATCAGCTGTTGTTCGAGTAGCGCTGCGCGCGCGAGCTTGAGTGTGGACGGTGCCAAGGCGAGCGCTGACCCCGCCGTGCGGCCCACGCGGTCGAAGAGGGACGGCTGTCGGCCCCGCCCACCGCGCTTGCGCGGACCAAGGTTCCACGGGACCCGCACCTCGTCGTCCTCGGGATCGGACGTGAAGGCGCGCTGCATCAGGCGGACCGCGGAGACCCCGTCCATGAGGGAGTGGTGGTACTTCGTGTAGACCGCGTAGCGGCCGTCCTGCAGGCCTTCGACGAGGTGCGCCTCCCACAGCGGACGGTGCCGGTCGAGCAGGCTGCCGTGCAGCCGGGACGCCAACTCGAGCAAGTCGCGCACTCGTCCGGGCTCGGGAAGGGCGGACCGGCGAAGGTGGTAATCGAGCTCGACGTCCCTGTCGATGGACCACGCGACGTTGGTGATGCCGCCGAAGAAGGCCGGATGCTTACGGAACGACGGCTGCACGTCCGTGCGCTCGAGCATCGCCTGATACGCGTCGCGCACGAAGTGGGGACCGGCATCATCCGGGGGTTCGAAGAGCTGCAGCGAGCCCACGTGCATCGGGTGTTCGCGTGACTCGCCGATGAGGAACAACGCGTCCATCGGTGATATCGGTTCCATTGACGTTCCCATTCCGTCCGCTGTGCCGCACATTCAGCACACGCCCTCTTCGTATTAGCCGCAGCGCACGATTGCTAATCGCGAATGACCCTCCGAAATCGTGCGGTACCGGGCGCTTGTGTGCACGATCGTTTGGGTATTGACGATCCAGGGGGTGCGAATGCCGGCGGATTCGGATTGTCCGAAGCGGATGGAGTTCGGGCCGTGCGGCGGTGTGCGCCCGGACGGACAGTGCGAGATGCGCCCGGGTCCGTGCGCTTTCGGCGACGTGGTGCCATGGTCGGGTCACCGCCCTTCACCCCGTCCCGCGCGTGCTCCGCGGGTACTCACCGACTTCAGCGCCACCCCGTTCGATCCTGACAGCATTGCGGCGACCGCGACGGCCCTGGCGCCCGGGTGCGACGCCGTCCTCGTGGGAGAACATCAGAACAAGCCCGACTTTCCGCCTACACTGATGGCGTCGCTGTTGCTCGATGCCGGTGTGACGCCATGGATCACGTTGTCGTGCCGGGACCGCAACCGCGTGGTGCTCGAGCAGGAGTTGAGGGGATTGCGCAGCATCGACGTTGAAACGGTGTTGTGTGTAACCGGAGACGGGCGCGGATACGATGTGCGCCCGGACGTTACGCAGTCTTTCGACCTCGACGGGCCTCGTCTCGTTTCGCTGGCCGCCTCGGTCGGCATGGTCGCCGCGGTAACGGAAACGCCCACCGCGCCGCCCGTACACCGTCGGCCCGCGCGTTTGGTCGAGAAGCAGCGAGCCGGAGCGAGTCTGGCTGTCCTCAATCACGTGCCCTTTCCCGACATGGTCGCCGACTTCATGAAGACAGCGCACTCGGCCGGCTTGACGATCCCGGTGATCGCGGCGGTGGCGGTATTCACCGACAGCGTCTCGGCATCGGTGCTGGAAGGCTTGCCGGGACTCGAGCTCGATCCCGCTGTGACGCAACGGGTTCTGAGCGCACCGGACCCGGTGGACGCCGGGATCGCGGCGGCGGTGGACGAGGCTCGATCGCTGCTGTCGATCGAGGGCGTCGAGGGTGTGAACGTCTCGGGGCTGGCATCCGCATCGGGCCCTCGCTTCGGCGCGGAGATCAAGGCGGAGGTGGGCCGACGCATCCGGGCGGAGGTGCCGCTATGACGCGCGCCGCCGAGGATGCAAAGCGCCGGCGATCGGCGGGAGGAGCGACATGACGGAAGCCATGGAGGCCGAGTTCGACACCATCGCCGAATGGACCGCGCAAGTCGCGGCCGAGCTCGGGCCGGAATACCACCTCCCGGCCGGCTGCCGGGGAAGCGGAAGCCCGGCCGCCCTCGACTGGCTAATCGAGCACATGAAACTGGCGCCCGATGCCACGCTGTTGGACTCCGGCGCCGGCGTCGGGGGCCCCGCGGCGTACGCCGCTCGATCGAGCGCGGTTCGGCCCGTTCTCGTCGAGCCGGAGACCGGCGCGTGCCGCGCGGCACGGAAACTTTTCGGCTTTCCGGTGGTGTGCGCGATGGGATCGGCGCTGCCGATGATGGACGCGAGTTTCGACGCCGCCTGGGCGTTGGGCGTGCTGTGCACCACCCCCGATCAACTCGCGCTGCTCACGGAGCTGCGTCGCGTAGTACGGCCGGGCGGGCGCGTCGGATTGCTCGTCTTCGTCGCGCACCGAGACATACCGCCAAATACGCTGGAGGGCAACCATTTTCCGACACCGGAGGGTTTGCGAGAGCTGCTGGTCGGGGTCGCGCTCAACGTCGAGCAGCAACTCGGCACGGGCGCCCTTCCGCCGATCGAGGACGCATGGACTGAACATGTGGACACGGTGGAGCGTGTGCTCGCCGACCGACATGGGGACACGGAGGCCTTCCAGTTGGCCGAACGTCAGAGTTCGACGATCGGTCGGTTGCTCGAAGACAAGACATTGACCGGCGAGTTGCTGGTGCTGCGTCAAGCTTGACCGATTCGGCGATGCCACCATCGCCACGATGTCGCTTTCGGCGCTGCCAATCATTGGCTCCCCCAGGGGTGCGCTAACCGATCAGCACATTGTCACCGCGTCGAAGGCCACGGGCTAGCGGCCCAGCAGGTGGCGTCCACGACGGTGCGCGGCGTGTCCGCTACCTGATGACGTCCTTGGCCAGCTCGCGGGCCTCCCGCTCGGTTTCGACGGCAGGCCCGGAGCCGAGCAACGGCTTGCCGGCGACTTCCGGGGTGAACAGCAACGTGATGGCGCCCACCACGCCGCCGAAGATCAGCATGTATGCCGGCACCATCACGTTGCCCGTGCCGGAGACCAGCGCTTGGGCGATCAGCGGGGTGACGCCGCCGACCAGGGAGATCGAGATGTTGTAGGAGATGGCCAGCGCCCCATAGCGCACGTTGGTGGGAAACAGCGCGGGCAGCATGGCCGGGCCGGTGCTGTCGAAGCACAGCTCCATCAGGCCGATCAGCAGGACGCCGATGAAGATCACCGGATACACGCCGCCGAAGCGAATGAGCAGGAATGCCGGGATGGAGGCCACGATCAGCAGCCCGCAGCCGGTCCACATGATGGGTTTGACGCCGATGCGGTCAGACAGGCCGGCCACGAGCACCACGGTGAGCATCAGGATGGCCAGTGTCGACACGATCATGACCAGCCCGGCGCTGCGCCCGACGCGCACGAACAGCCTCAGATAGGTCGGCAGATACCCGGTCAGCATGAAGTCGGCCACCTGCGAGGTCAGCACCAGCGCTGCGCAGATCAGCATCGGGCGCCACTGGGCCAGGATCGTCCGCCGAACCGGCTGCTGGCCTTGGTCGCCCGCCGCGGGTGCACCGTCGTGCGCGCTCTGGTAGGCCGAGGACTCCTTGAGCCGAAGCCGCAAGAACAGGGCGACCAGGCCGAAGGGCAGGCCCAGCAGCAGCGGAATCCGCCAGCCGTACGTCAGCATGGCGTCGTCCGGCAGCCAGGTCTGCAGGCCCGTCACCAGCAACCCGGCGAGGACGAACCCGACCAGATTGCCCATCGGCAAAAACCCGACCATCATGCCGCGTTTCTGGTCGGGGGCCTGCTCGACCAGATACGTCATCGCGCCGACGTACTCACCGCCGGTGGACAGGCCCTGAAATATTCGGGCGACGACGAGCAGGATCGGCGCCCAGATCCCGATGGTGCTGTAGGTCGGGAGCAGGCCGGTCATGGTCGTGCTGATCGTCATCATCAGGATGGTGACCACCAGCACCCGGTGTCGGCCGATGCGGTCGCCCAGCGGACCGAAGATGAACCCGCCGAGCGGACGCACCACGAAAGCAGCCGCCAGCGTGCCGAAGGTCGCGATCAGGTGGACGCCGCTGACGCTCTTGCCGGGATAGAACACCTGCGCGATCGTGGTGGCGATATAGCCGTAGACACCGAAGTCGTACCACTCCATGAAGTTGCCGATCGCGGTGCCCATGATGGTTTGCCGCATCGCCGGATCGGCGACCCTGATGTCCTTACGTGCCCATTTCCTCCGGCGGCGTCGAGTACCCATCGAATGATGGCTTACCCCAAACATTCCGGCGACCAACCAGCGGGGTCGGATAACCGCGTGTGTCGGCGTGCCGCCGCGACGGTCCGGCCGGGTGCTGGCCGCACGCGATCGCGTCCGACAAATGCCAGCTAGACGTCACTCGCGAGCGGCGACGGCGATGATGCCGCGGCGGCGCTATCGCCGGATTGGTTACTCGCGTCACGGCCCGTCAGTCGCGGCGACGGTTCATTGGCCTTTGAGGCTTCCGATGTGCAGTGAGAAGTCGGTGGGTTTGGCCGTGGACGGCTCCTCGAACTGCTCGACGTAGCGGCGGGGGTCGCGAGCCGCGATCGGCAGCCCTTCGGTGGTGGGGTGCTCGGCCATGAACTCGCTGTATTGGCGCCCGAGCGCGTCGCGAAGCCCGATGGGCGCGTTGCGGCGAAAATCCGACAGCCCCTCTCGCTCCTCTTCGCCCATGTGATCGTCGTTGGCCACCCGGGTCCGCCCGACCGCGGCCCACCACCGCTCACTGCCGATCGTGGCGGCCTTTGCGTCGCGCACGCCGTCGCGGATGTCGTTGTGATCACCGATCGCGTCGAGCGTCTCGCCCTCGGCGTCGTCACCCCCGCGCTTGAGCAACTGCGGATAGAAGATCTTTTCTTCGATGTAGGCGTGCACGTCCAGCTTGTCGGCGAGCGGACCCCATACCCGCGCCAGGGCCGCCCGGTCGTCGGGCCGGTGCGCCTGCAGGTCGTCCAACAGCGCAAACTGTTCGCGGAACCACTCGTGATCGGCAAGGATCAACATGGTGATGTCAGCCATCGCCAGAGTCCTGCCTCTCTGCGCACCGGTCGGCCGGGGCTTACCCGGTTCACCAGCTGAGGTAACAACTCGATGCGGGATCCGTCAACCGCTTCCATCCGGCTGGCTCGCGAGCTTTGGTCGAATTCTTCTGCACCGCGGGCCGTTTACCAATTTGACGCCCGCGTTCGCGGGTACAGCCGCCCTGAACAGTAACTCACTGGGCGGGCACCGCTATCCCGGCGGATACACTGGGGCCGTCAGTGCGGCGATCAGCTTCGATCGCGCCCGTTGGAAAAATAATCAGTCAGAGGTTGTGCCTTGTCCGAAAAACCCGGCGATGCCGTCAGCTTGGAACCGCATTTCGAGGACGTACAAGCGCACTACGACCTGTCCGACGAATTCTTCGCGCTCTTCCTGGACCCGACGCGGACCTATAGCTGCGCCTATTTCGAGCGCGAGGACATGTCGCTGGAAGAGGCGCAATACGCCAAGGTCGACCTCTCACTCAGCAAGCTGGGCCTGCAACCGGGCATGACGCTGCTCGACATCGGGTGCGGGTGGGGCACCACGATCGTCCGTGCGCTCGAGCGCTACGACGTCAACGTCGTCGGCCTGACGCTGAGCCGTAACCAGCAGGCCCACGTGCAGCGCCGCCTTGACAGCCATCCCTCGACGCGGTCCAAGCGGGTGCTGCTGCAGGGTTGGGAGCAGTTCGCCGAAAAGGTCGACCGCATCGTGTCGATCGGCGCATTCGAACACTTCGGACGCGACCGGTACGACGAGTTCTTCAAGAAGGCCTACGAAGCACAACCCGCCGACGGCGTCATGATGCTGCACACCATCATCAAGCCCAGCGACGAGGAGTTCGCTGACCGCGGGCTGCCCATCACCATGACAAAGCTGCGCTTCATGAAATTCATCATGGACGAGATCTTCCCGGGCGGTGACCTCCCACAAGCCAAGGGCGTCGTCGAGCACGCCGAGCGCGCCGGTTTCGGTGTCAAACTGATCCAGCCGCTGCGCCTGCACTACGCCCGCACCCTCGATACCTGGTCGGCCGCCCTACAGGCGCGCCGCGACGACGCGATCGCGATCCAGTCCGAAGAGGTCTACGACCGGTACATGAAGTACCTGACCGGATGCGCGGACCTGTTCCGGGAGGGCTACACCGACGTCGCGCAGTTCACCCTGACCAAGGGCTGACCGCGCGTTCTGACATCAAAGCGAAAGCCCTGTGGGCGAAAAGGTTTCGGCCTTCACGCCGGTTGGCGCGCGTTCGAGGTGCAGGTCGTCACTGACGTCGTCGAGCGCCAGCCCCGCCGGTTCGCGTACAAAGGCGGTCGTGGCGATCCCCGCTGCGTAGCAGCAGAATCCCAGCAGGGTCACCGCTCGCAGCCCGGCTGTGCTGAGCAGGAGCGGCACGAAAAGCGCACCCAGGAAAGCCCCGACTTTGGCGACTGCGGAGGAAAGGCCGTGGAGTGTGCTGCGAACGCTTGTGGGATAGGACTCCGCCGCGAGAAGCATGGTGGTGTAGTTGGGTCCGAAGGCGACGCCGAACAAAGACATGCCGAACACGATCGCGAACGGCACCACCGAGGCGCTGATGATCGGGAAGGCCGTTATCAACAACATCGCCAACGCGCATATACCAAACCCGAGCGCTTGCAACCTGCGTCGTGGTATCCGATCGAGCACCAGCAGGCCGGCGATCGCTCCGCCGAGACCGAAGCAGATGACCAGCACGGCGTTCAGGGCGATGTTGGACACCACGTTGCCGTGGGGCGTGATGTGTTTGATGAGCAATGGTTGGCTGACATAGGTGCCATATACGGCGACATTGAAGAAGAACCAGCTGCCCGCAGTGCCCACCAGCATGGTGAGGACTTTCCGGTGAGACAGTCCGGCCGGGATCTTGGCGGCAGGCGTCGGGACAACGGCAGGCGAGGTGAACGTCGCGCGCGAGTGGGCAAAGGTCGCAAAGTCTTTCAGTGCCTGCTGTTCGTCGCCGCGCTCGGCGGTCCAGCGCGGTGACTCTGGCATGTGGCGCCGCTGATACAGCACCAACAGGGACGGTATGACGCCCATTGCGAGTATCAGTCGCCAGGCGATGTGGTCGGGAACGCCGACGGCCAGCACGAGCAGGCTGACAAGATATGCCGCGACTTGGCCGAAGACATAGAAGATGAAGGTCAGGCCAACCAATTGGCCGCGGTTTCGCCGATTGGCGTATTCGGCCATGATGACGCCGCTGGCGGGATAGTCGCCGCCGATCCCGATTCCGAGTATCAGGCGCGCGATGAGCAGGATCGTGAAATTGGGCGCGATCGCGGAGAGCAGCGCTCCAATGATCATCAAGACCGCTTCGAACCCGTAGACTCGGCGGCGGCCCAGCATGTCGCCGAGGCGCCCGAAGGCAATGGCGCCCAACGCGACTGCCAGCAGCGTCGAACTCGTCAGCATCGAAATCTGCCCGCCGGTGAGGTGGAACTGCGGAGTGGCCAGCAGGGTTACCGTGCCGATCACGTTGAGATCGTATGAGTCCGTGAAGAAACCGGCGCCGGCGGTCGCCGCGGCCTTGAAGTGGAAGATGTCGAGCTTTGCGTCGTCGATCGACTGGGCGACTCTCGCATGCGCCGTTCCGGCGGGCATGGCGTCACGCCGGAATCCAAGACTTGTCATGATAAGTACCGTCCACCACACGGTAGATACAAGTCAACGACGTACCGCCATTTATGGCTAAGTTCAATCATTGGTAACTTCAGGGACATTCATCGCCTTCAGTCCCGATATCCAGGGGCGCCAACATGTATAGTCAAGTTTATGGCAATGGCGCTGCACGAGATGATCGCCGACAGCCTGCGGGAGCAGATCCGGGTCGGAGAGCTGCCCGTGGGTGCCGAGCTTCCGTCGGAATCCCAACTCTGTAACCGGTGGAAGGCGTCTCGCGGTCCTGTCCGTCAGGCGCTGGCCACGCTGCGGGCCGAGGGTGTCATCGCCGGCGGCCGCGGGAAGCGGCCGATCGTCCGTACGGCGTCGGTCGGCCAGCCGATCGACACGTTGCTGTCTTATTCCGCGTGGGCCCATTCGATCGGGCGCACGCCCGGACAGCGCACCCTCGAATTGGCCTGGCGCAGAGCCGACGAACACGCGGCGGCGGTGCTGCACACCGACGAGGGGGCCCCGGTCGTGCAAATGTTGCGGTTGCGCTATCTCGACGGCGAGCCCGCGATGCTGGAGCGGGCGACCTTCGTCGAGCACGTCGGTCGCCGGCTGTTCGACTTCGATTGCGACTCGGGATCGTTATGGGCCTACCTGCTGTCGCAGGGCGTGCGGTTCTCGACCGCCTCGCACGTTATCGACGCTGTCGCAGCCGACCCGGTCGATGCCGCGTATCTCTCTGTGGCGCAAGGTGATCCGCTGCTGAGGCAGCAGCGTAGTACTCGAGGGGCCGATGGCGAGGTCATCGAGTACCACGACGACCGGTATCTGCCGGCCATGGTCAGCTTCACGCTCGAGAACACCTTGGACGCGCGCTGCGCCCTGAGCCGAAACGCCAGGCCCGGATCGGAGGCCGACGGCAGATGACTACCCGGCTCGAACTGGCCGTCCTGGACATGGCCGGCACCACCGTCGACGAGGGTCAGCAGGTCTACCGGGTTCTCGCCGAAACGGCGATCGCCTACGGTGCGTCGCCGTCCGAGGCCGACATCGCCCGCTGGCACGGCGCGGCAAAGCACGAGGCGCTGCGTGCGCTGCTCACTCCCTCAGGTGGTGCCCCGCCGAACGCGGACCTGCTGGACGCCGTCGTCGCTGATTTCCGCAGCCGGCTGACGGCCGCCTACGCGACCTCCCCGCCGCGCCCGCTGCCCGGCGTCACCGACGCGATGGCCACATTGCGGTCCGACGGTATCCGGATCGCCCTCACCACCGGGTTCGACCGTGACATCGTGAATTCGCTGCTAGCCGCTCTGGGCTGGGAGGGTGATTCGACGGTGGACGAGGTCGTATGCGGCAGCGACGTAGCGGCCGGACGCCCGGCGCCCTTCATGATCTTTCGGGCCATGGAGAACCTCGGTGTCACCGACGTGTCCCGTGTGCTCGTTGCAGGGGACACTCCGCGCGACCTACAAGCCGGAACCAACTCGGGTGCGGCGTTCGTCGTCGGGGTTCTGTCCGGGGCCGGCAACGCAGTCGAGCTCGGCAGGTATCGACACACCCATCTGCTCGCGTCCGTGGCTGACCTACCCGCGCTCCTCGAGGTGAGCAACACCGCGCCCAGCGCCTCGTGATGCGGCCGATGCCGAAGCCCTCGCACGCTGACGACCGGATCACGCACACCCTGGCGGCCGTCTGGCGTGGCGGCGCCGGCATCTCGGTGGAATCGGTGCCTGTTCCCCCGTTAAGTCCGGGCGATGTCTTGGTGCGAGTCCGGCTCGCCACGGTGTGCGGTAGCGACAGGCACACGGTGTGTGGACGGCGCCGGCAGCCATGTCCTTCGATCCTGGGCCACGAGGCCGTCGGTGAAATCGTGGCGTTGGGCGCCGGCCGGCCTCGGGCCGTAGACAGCCGGATTTTGTCCGTCGGGCAGCGTGTCATCTGGTGCGTGACGTTGCCTTGCGGCGCCTGCGACCGGTGTCTTGCGGGCGTCACGGCGAAGTGCCGCGTCGTGCGCAAGGCAGGCCACGAGGCATTGGACTCCGAATGGGGGCTGTCCGGGGGCTACGCCCAGCATGTAGTGCTGCCCCGCGGTTTGCCCATCGCGGTGGTCGACGACGACCTCATTGACGCGGTCGCCGCACCTGCGGCGTGTGCGACGGCCACCGTCATGGCCGTCATCGAACGCGCGGGAGGCCTGGACGGCCGACGAGTCCTCGTGCTCGGCGCCGGCATGCTCGGCCTTTCTGCGGTCGCTGCCGCTGTGTCCGGTGGCGCCGCGGAGGTGACGGCGGTCGATCCGGACGTTGCCAGAAGGCAGCTGGCGCGCAGATTCGGTGCCGGCGCTGCGCGAGATTCGGCGTCCGGAACCGGCGCGTGCGACGTATTGCTGGATCTGGCCGGCGCGCCGGCAACGTTGGAACGCGGGCTGGCCGCCCTCGACGTCCAAGGGGTAGCCGTCCTCGCGGGTTCTGTCACGCCGAACGCGGCCGTGGCGGTCGACGCCGAATCGGTGGTGCGCCGCCAACTGTCCATCCTGGGCGTGCACAACTACGAACCGCGGCACCTGACGGCGGCGCTGAGCTTTTTGCGGCGCACGCGCGAGCGATTCCCCTGGCCCGAGTTGGTCGCCGGCCCGGGGTCACTTGCCGACGTCGGCGCCCTACTGACTGCACCCGCCGGACCTGCGCCTCGGTACTCGATAGCGCCGTGATACAGCCGGTGGCAGCGCAGCTGGGTTTACCCCGCCAAAGCCGCGGGTAATTTACCGCAACAAGCTGTTTCGGTGGGCGCCGATGTCCTTTGGTGCAACGCCGCTGGAAGGACTGACCGTGAGCGCCAAACACCGCATGCCGGAGCCACCGGAGGAAAAGCCCTCGCCGACCGATCGTGCTCGGTGGCGTGGCCTCTCGGGTGCCGCCGCGATGTGCGACGTCGTCTCCGCTTCGCTGTTGGGCGCCGCGTGCCTGATGGCGCTGGTGCTCAACGGCGGCCAACCCGAGAAGCGCGCTGTTGCTGCCGAACTTGAACCGCCGGCCATCTCGCAGCCGGTGAGTCAGGAAGGCATCGTGGTCGCCGTGTCGGCGGACTCGGTGACCATGCGCAGCGCCGACGGGCATGTGCAGACGTATGGCTTCACCCCGAACACCACCGTCGTCAACCACTGCAACGGCCAACCCGTCACCGCCGCACCGCGTTTCACGGTGAACGACAAAGTCGTTGTGGTGGGCACGATCGAGGGCGGCAAGGCGCTGGCTACCGCCGTGGCCTACCGCGGTGCGGGGCATGGCGGCGCGCCGCCGATGGATTACCTTGACGGCCAATCGCTTCCGTCCGGCGCCGCCTGATCCAGCTGCGGTCAATCGGGCATGGCTCGCCGCGCGAACCGACGGTGGCCTAGTCTGGTAGCGACCCCGGACATAGGAGGCGCCGTGAGCGAGCACGAAGCGAAGATGATCATCTTGTCGACCGACGACCTGGACGAGTCGATCCGGTTCTACAGCGAAACCCTGGGCATGACGCTGAAGTTTCGCGATGGCGCGCACTTCGCGGCCCTCGACGCCGGGCCGGTCACGCTGGCGCTGGCGACCGCGGTGGACCATCCCATCCCCGGGCAGGTCGTGGTCGGGATCAAGACCGCCGACGTCGACGCCGCGGCGAAGGCCGTCGAGGCCAGCGGTGGGGGCATCGTGAAGGGCCCCTACGACGATGCCCACGAACGACGAGCCGTGGTCTACGACAACAAGGGCAACGGCCTGGTCTTCTACAAACCGCTGGTCAAGTAGTTGCGCCCGTGCCCAGAGTGCCGATGCGGCACTACTTCCCGGTGCGCTCGCGGTGCTTGCAGCCCGGCCAGCAGCACGGCCGGCGCTTACCCTCTTGCAGCTCCTCCTGGGTCCGGCGGATGCGGCGCTGCCGGGTCACCGGCTGCTTGGCATCCTCGACCCAACAGATGAACTCGTTTCGGGCCAACGGCGTGATGTCCTTCCAGGCGGCAAGCGCGGTGGCGTTGCCGATCAACGCGTCGCGCAGATCCGCGGGCAATTCGTGCACCACGCCGCCGGGCAGCCGCTGGCCGCTCATTTGCCCGCCAAATGCGCGCTGTCGTCGTGCAATTCGTCGCGGCGCAACGTCATCGGGGTGAGGGCGGGGACGTCGCCCGCTGCGACCACGGCGCGGGTGATCGGGGTGAGTGCTGAGAACAACGTCTCCACCTCGTCGTCGCTGAGGGGATCGAGCGCGGACAGGGCCAGCGTGTCGGTCATCAGTTCGATGTGGTCCTTCAGTTGGCGTCCGGCCAGGGTCAGCGCTCCCTCTCCGTCGAGCAGCCCCCGCTCAGCGAGTCGTTGCTCGTGGTGACGCCAGGACGCCTCGTCGTAGTCACGGGTGCGGGCGATGTAGTCGCGAGAGACGTTGCCGGCCGCGGCATGTAAGACGTTCGATTCCCGGCCGGAGATACCGGCCGCGGCGAGCACGGCCACGTGCGCGTCGCCCCGCTGTTCGCGCAGCAGCGTCGTGGCGTGCCACAGCGCGGACAATGGGTCGTCCGGCCAGGGCAACGCCAGATTCGCCGCGAACAGCGGACGCGCATCCAGCGGCGCGTGGCGGGCGGCCTTGCCGGCCAGTTCCGCTGCGACGCGGACGTTCTCGTCTGGCCCGAGCCCGTAGCGGCGTAGCGCCGCCACCGCGGATTCCTGCCGGGCTTGCAACGCGGCCTGCGGGCCCGCGACTTCCCATGCCGCCGGCAGCGCCTTGGCGACCCGTTCGGGTGCGAAGTTGTAGAAGATCGCCGTGACCAACTCCCGGGGTGCCGTGCCCAACGGCGCAGAGCGGGCCGCGAAATAGCCCATCCAAAAACCCCGATAACCCAGCGCGTCCAACGCCGCCCGTGATTCGGGCGCAAAGTACGTCACCGCGTGCACCGGTTCGTAGCGATCGAAGAAGCGTCGGGCCAGCACCGGTTGTCGTCGCATGCACGCAGTTAACCACTGGCGTCCGGCCGCGACCAAGCACGGACCGGCACGGCGGGAAAACGCCTCAGCTTAGGCTCGATGCGTGACCATCCCCTATGACCAGGCCCTGCGCGAGCGGATACGGAACCATCTGGCCGGCCACAGCCGCCGCGAGGCGACCGACCCGACGAAGCGGCACGCGGCCGTGGCGGTGGTGCTCGTCGACTCCGAAGTGGGGGAGGACCGGGTGGATCCGGTGGCAGTGGACGACTGGAATGCCGGCCGCCCGCCGCCCGCGGCCCACCTGGACGGCCGCATGGTCGATGTCTCCGGGGGCGCCGCGTTCCTGCTGTGCCGCAGGGCATCTCGCCTCAGCACGCACGCGGCACAGTGGGCTCTGCCCGGCGGCCGACTCGACCCGGGCGAAACAGCGGTCGATGCGGCGCTGCGCGAGCTACGCGAGGAGGTCGGCGTTGAGCTGCCCGATTCGACCGTCCTGGGCCTGCTCGATGACTACCCGACCCGATCCGGTTACGTGATCACGCCGGTGGTGCTCTGGGGCGACGGACGGCTCGAGCTACATCCCGCGCCCGACGAGGTGGTGGCCGTTTATCGAGTCGGGTTACACCAACTCCAGCGCGACGATTCGCCACGGTTCATCACCATCCCGGAAAGCCCACGACCGGTCGTGCAGATCCCGCTGGGCAACGACCTCATCCACGCACCGACCGGCGCCGTGCTGCTGCAGCTGCGGTGGCTGGGCCTGGAAGGGCGGGGCGATCCGGTCGACGGGCTGGAACAACCGGTGTTCGCGTGGAAGTAGCTCGAGCGCAACCTTTCACCGCGGACCGGCTGCACCGAACAGCAAGCCGGCCAATTCGCGCAGCGATGTGCCCGAGACGTCCCAGGCGCCGGTGGACTCGACCTGCGGTTGCCGGCCCGGGCCGTATTCGTCCGGCCGCGCGACGTAACCGGTAGCCAGCCCGCTGTTCTGGGCGGCCTCGAGGTCGGAGGGGTGGGCCGCGATGAGCATCACTTCAGCCGGTTCCAGACCGAGGAAACGTGCGGGAGCGTGGTACGCACGCGGATCGGGCTTGTACGCCTTTTCGATATCGGAACCGAGCACCACGTCCCATGGCAAGCCGGCGTACTTTGCCATATCCACCAGCAGTCCGGTGTTGCCGTTGGACAGCGGCCCGACAATGACATGTCGCTTCATGGCCGCGATGCTGTCAACGCTGTCCGGCCACGGCGGCAGCCAGCGCCACGACCGGGCGAGTGCCTCCACCTCGCCGCCGGGCAGCGCTTCGGCAGCGGCGCCGAACTTCTCCAGTGATGCGAGGAGGTTCTCTCGATGCAGAACATCCAGAGACACGAAATCCCGTCGCCCCGAACGGATCTCGGACATCGAGGGCAGATATCGACTTCGCCATTCGATTGCGAACGCGTCCGGATCGAGGCCGATGTGGTGGCGTTGCGCGAACCGTCCCACCGACGCGGCGATTCCAGACCGCCAATCGACGACGGTTCCGAAGGTATCAAACAGGACGGCACGCACGGCCCGGCTGGTCGACGGCGATCGGTATTCGGTCATTCCTCAGGTTAACGCCGCGGCCGGCGGCGCAGCCGGGCACAGACACGTAATCTCGCCGTTGGGCATGGCAACTTCAGGGGAGGGCGTGGCGATGGTGGAGCGGGACGATCGCCGATACGTGATCATTGGTGCCGGAGCCATCGGCGGCACGCTGGGCGGATTGCTGGCGAGGGCTGGGACGTCCACCGTCTTGGTTGCGCGCGGGCGGCATGCCGAGGTGCTGGCGGCCGATGGGTTGACGCTGAGGACCCCGGACGGCAAGTGGCGCACACCGGTCACGGTCGCGTCACGGCCCGAGCAGGTGCAACTGACCGAGCGCGACGTGCTGGTCTTCGCGACCAAAACCCAGCAAATCGACGCGGCCTTGCATGAGTGGGTCGACCGCCCGGTAGGCGGAACGCGGGGCACCGCAGGTGAAATGCTGCCGGCGATGACCGCGCTCAATGGTGTTGCCGCCGAGGAGAAAGCGCTTCGCTACTTCGCTCGGGTTTTCGGCATCTGTGTGTGGTTGCCGGCCGTGCACGTCGAACCCGGGGAAGTGATCGTGCGGTCCTGGCCCGTGGCCGGCCAGTTCCACATCGCACGGTGGCCCGCGGGAGCGGGCGAGGCGACCGACGCCGACCTGCTGACCGGCCTCGCCGAAGCCTGGACCGACGCGGGCATCCGGACGCGAATCACATCCGACGTGGCCCCGTGGAAGTACAACAAGTTGTTGAGCAACCTGGGGAACGGTGTGGGGGCGCTGACCGCCGGAGCGACCGATGCCGGCGAAATCCTCGCCGCCCTACGCGCCGAAGGTGAGGACGTGTTGCGCCATGCGGGAATCGAATTCGTGCCCGTCGAGACCTCGAACGCGGTGCGGACGGATGGTCCGACCATCCGCCCGGTTCCGGGCTGGGACAACGGCCCCAGCAACTCCACGTGGCAATCGTTGCGCCGCAACACCGGCAACGTGGAGACGGATTTCTTCAACGGCGAGATCGCCCGGATCGCACACCGGCACGGCACCACGGCTCCGCTGAATGCCGCGGTTGCGCGCGCCGTGCGCGTCGCGGTGCGCGATGGCGCGGGTCCGGGGGGCTATTCCGCGTCACAGTTGAGCGAACTGCTCGGCATCGCCGCGGGCGCCTCGTCGTAAGACCGATCGTGGCGCCCCAACCGGTTGACGTACGATATCGTTAGCCGTGCGAACTATGTCGTGACGCGCCTGGTTGATGACTTGATGGGAGGCTGTTGTGGCCCGAAGTGCCGGCGATACCTGAGACATCGTGACGAGTGTCGGTTTCACCGCGTTGGCTGTGTGTGCCGCGCGTGCCCTCGACGCCGGACTGCAGCCGCCGTTGGCCGACGACGACTTCGCCGCCGGCTTCGTGGCCGCCGCCGGTGAGCCGAATTTGATTGCGGCGGTGGGCAAGAAGGACATGAATAGCGCCGCGGCCTTCAACGCAGAGTGGGTGGGGGTCCGCACCCGTTTCTTCGACGAGTTCTTCGCCGATGCCGCTCGGTCCGGCACCGGCCAGGCGGTCATTCTGGCGGCCGGGTTGGATTCTCGCGCCTACCGGCTGCAGTGGCCCGCCGGCCATACGGTGTTCGAAGTCGATCAACCCCGGGTGCTCGAGTTCAAGCAGCGGGTCCTCGATCAGCGCGGCGCCGCGCCGTCGACGCGGCGGGTCACGGCGCCTTGAGGAAAGGGCCGCCATGACAGAACACTTGCGCGCTTACAACAGTCTTTGGCAGGTCCGCAGCGATTCCTGGTGCCGGCTGGAGGAGGCCGCCGACCGGCTGACCCGCCCGACCACCACCGGGGCACACAAGCACAAGTGGGCGAGCGCCTGCCTGGAGTTGGAGGTCGGCCACGACGAATCGCTGGGTCGACAACATCCCGGCGACGCGCTCACCACGCCCGCCCCGCCCGGCGGAAGCGCTGTCGCCCAGGTGGGGCGTCCGAGCTCACCGGCGAGTAACAGTCCGTCCACGCCGGGGACGCACGGTGTGCGCAGCGTCGGTCGACAGGCGACGTTCGACGATGGTCAGCGCGCGTTCGGCCCATCGAATGTTCTCCTCTTCGAACAAGATTCCGCGCATCAGCGTCAGGTAGGGGCCAACCCGCTCGGTCTGTGCCAGGTACTCGGCTTCGCTGAGCCCGTCCAGCATCCGGCTTCGCAACCGCTCATAACGTTGCTCTTTGGCGCTCGCCCAGCGCAGCCGGTCGCGGATGAACTCGCGAACGGCCTCCATGTCGCCGGCGTCGGCGGCTTGAACCTTGACCAGTAGCTCATCGCGGATCACCGAAGGCTTCGGCGCCCTGGTCGTGAACTGCCGGATCGCGTCGCGGCCGGCCTCGGTCAGCGAGAACATCCGCTTGTTGGGCCGGCGTTCCTGTTGCACGACCCGGGCCCGGATGAGGCCCTGCTCGGCGAGCCGGTCGAGTTCGCGATACAGCTGCTGTGGGGTGGCCGGCCAGAAGTTGGCGACCGACGCGTCGAAGCCTTTGGCCAGGTCGTATCCGGACGATTCGCCCTCGAGGAGGGCGGCCAATACCGCGTCACGCAGCGACATCGGTCGATGCTACAACGAGGCGATTATTCAACAAAGTGACCAACCGCACCCTGGACATCCCGCAACGGGCGCCCTAGCGTCGAACCCACCTACTCAATTAATTGACTATGCGAGGTCGCTCATGCACCCCTTCCGCAAGGCCGTCGAAGAGCGCGACAAGGAGGCCATCGCGGCGATGCTCGCCGACACCGTGGTCTTCACCAGCCCGGTGGCGTTCAAGCCCTACGTCGGCAAGCCGATCACCGCCGCCATCCTGCGCGGTGTATTGCGGATCTTCGAGGACTTCCGCTATATCCGCGAGATTCACGACACCGGCGGTCGCGATCACGCTTTCGTGTTCGAAACCGGGATAGTCGGAGCACCGGGGGTGCAGATCACCGGATGCGACTTCCTGCACTTCGACGATGACGGGCTCATCGACGACTTCATGGTGATGGTGCGGCCGCTGTCGGGCGCGACGGCCCTGTCCGAGGCGATGGGCGCCCAATTCGGTCGAATCCAGCAGGAGGCGCTCGAATTGGCCAATCAATCCGGCACCGCGTAAAAGTAATGACCATGCGGATTGGACTGAGCATCAACTATGCGGGCGGCTTCAAGGACGTCGCCGGTGAGGTGGCCGACCTGGAGCGCGCCGGACTGGACATTGTCTTTGTGCCCGAGGCATATTCGTTCGACGCGGTGAGCGCGCTGGGTTACCTGGCCGCCAGCACCGAGCGGGTTGGGCTGGCCTCGGGCATCCTTCAGCTCTACACCCGAACACCCACCCTGACCGCGATGACCGCCGCCGGCCTGGACTACGTCTCCGACGGGCGGTTCACCCTCGGCCTGGGCGCCTCGGGTCCGCAGGTCATCGAGGGGTTTCACGGCGTTCCCTACGACGCCCCGATCGGCCGGACTCGCGAAGTCATTGAGATCTGCCGCCAGGTGTGGCGACGCGAGACCGTGCAACACCAGGGCAAGCATTACACGATTCCGCTGCCCGCTGACCAGGGCACCGGGCTCGGCAAACCGCTCAAGCTCATCAATTCCCCTGTCCGAGAGCGTATCCCGATTCTGCTGGCCGCGTTGGGGCCCAAGAATGTCGAACTGGCCGCCGAGATCGCGGAGGGGTGGCAACCGATCTTTTACCTGCCGGAAAAGGCGCAGGACGTGTGGGGGGATGCCCTGGCCGCCGGCCGAGCCAAGCGCGACCCCGACCTGGGTGAGCTCGACATCTATGCCGGTCCGGTCCTGGCCATCGGCGAAAACGTCGAGCCGTTAAGGGAATCCGTCAAATCGCACCTGGCTCTCTACATCGGCGGGATGGGCGCCAAGGGCAAGAACTTCTATCATGCCCTGGCCACCAAATACGGCTACGGCCCGCAGGCCGACCGGATTCAGGAGTTGTATCTGGCCGGTGACAAGGACGGCGCCGCCAAGGTCGTGCCCGACGATCTGGTGCGCGACGTCAACCTGATCGGTACCCGCGGATTCGTCAAGGAGCGCCTGGCGGCGTTCCGGGAGGCGGGGGTCACCACGCTCAACGTGGCGCCCATCGCGTCGACGACGGCCGAGCGCATCAGGCTGATTGAGACATTGCGCGACCTGGTTTGATCCTCACCGCCGGCCGGGCGGAATTAGCCTTGGCGGTGGCTGTCTCGTCGTAACCGCACCGCGCGGGCGACCGCCGTTGCCGCGGCCAGTATGGCCATCGCGGACAGGATCACCACCGAAACCGCCGAGCCGACGGTGGCCAGGATGAGCGGCAGGGCGAAGCCGACGTATGTGACGACGTAGAACACCCCGGTCAACGCGCCGCGCAGGTGCGACGGTGCGGCGGCCTCGACGTCGATCAAGCCTTCACGCAGGCACAGGCCCGAGGCGCAGCCGAGGACGAGAAATAGCGGCAGGCCCAGCGCCGGGGTCAGGGCCGCAGGCGCCAGTGCCGCTACCGCGTAGCCGAGCGCCGCCAGCACCGCGCCGACGGTGCCGGACTGCGGACCCCAGCGCAGTACGCGGGCCAGGAGCTGCACGAGGCCGCTGACACCGTTGACGATCAGGGTGGCCGTGCCGGCCGCCAGGGGAGCCGCCAGAGCAGTGTGTAACCGGGTGGGGATGGTGACGAATCCCAATGTCGCCGAGGCGTATACCCACGGCGCGAGCGGCATGGCCCAACTCAGGGCCCGGCCGAAGCCTGCCGCGGCCGGGGCAGCCGGCGCCGTCCGCCCGGAGTCGTACCCGGCGGCCGGGCGAGCAACCTCGGTGCGCCGGGCCGCGCCGATGACGGCGCACGTCGCCAGCACGACGATGGCGGCGGCGACCGCGAATGACACCCGGATGCCCGATGGTCCGGCCCACGCGATGAATCCCCCGACGAATGGTCCGAGGGCGAAACCGGCAGTGAGCACCGCCCCGGCGGTCGCGGCGCCAGCGGGGCCTCTCAGGTCCGAGGCCCACGCGGTGCACGAACTGATGGCAAGGCCCACGCCGATCCCGACGATCAGGCGACCCAGCAGCAGCGCGTCGGCATGCTGGGACAGCAGCATGACCGCCGTCCCCGTCAGGGCGGCCAGCGATCCCGTCAGCGCCACCGACCGGCGCCCGAGCCCGTCCGACGCGCGCCCGCCGACGAGCAGCCCGGGAAGCAGTCCCAGCGCGTAGATGCCGAAGATCCCGTCGAGCGTGGTCGTGCTGAGGCGGGCCCGGTCGCTGATCACCGGCATCAGCCCGACGAAGTGGTTGGCGACCCATCCCGTTGCGAGGAGCAGGGCCAGCACGCCGACAAAAAGCGCCCGGGTTTCCGCCGGCTCGTGTTCGGCTTTGGTGATGCCGGCGTGGCCGGTGCGCACATTCGACGAGGTCACTGAGCGTCTTCCCCTCCTGACCCGACGTGCATTCGCGGCCGACCGACGATGGTAGAACGTGAGGTCACCCGGGCGGTTATTCCCAGTGGGCGCGATCGCATCGCGGCGCGCCGCGATGTGGCCGCTTCCGCGCAGCCCTGCAAACTCGGCGGTCATCAGTTCGGATTGCCCTGCCGGGTTTGAAATCAGGCGGTTTGGTGTACTGATACCACTACTCGCACCCAGGAAGGCAAATGATGAAGTATTTTGCGGCAGCCGCGCTCGCGACATCCGTCTTGCTGTCCAGCGCGTGTTCGGCCTCACAGGTCATCAACACCGGCGGGGACACCAAGTGCAAGGACTTCACCACGCAGGACGAGAAGAAGCAGAACGACGAAGTGAGCAAGATGCTCAAAGACAAGAGCGGTACCGACCCGTCCAATGTGGAGATCTCCGCGACGCGCCTGTCGGTGACGACGTACTGCCAGACACTCGGCAAGCCGGACACCAAGATCTCCGAGGCACCGCACGGCTGACGGCGGCTGACAACGGCTGACAAGGGCACACAGCCGGTTCCCGCTCGGGAGCCGGCTGTTCGCGTCCTGGGAGCATTGGGCACCGACCCCGCGGCGAAGCAGTTCGGGTCAAGGCGATCCATATTCTTGCACCGTGACATCGGTGCGGGAATGCTGACACCGATTTGTCCCAGCATGCCCCTGCGGCCTGATCGAGTCGCCCGCTAACGAGTCCGCCGCGGGGCCTCTGTCCTCCTAGAAAGGTAGCTCGTGAGCGCCCTTTCTACCGAGCCGATTTCCCTGACCGCCCCGCGCAGCACCGTGGCCGCGCCACCCCCACACGCCGGCGGATCCTGTCGCCGAGGTTGCCGCTGGCCTTGATCGGCTTCGCACTGTTCCTCGGCGGCTGGTATCTGAGCGTCGACGTGCTGGCGCTACCGCGATTTCGCGGCCTTCCCGGTCCGACCGAGGTGATCCGGGAATGGCTGAGCCCCAACCCGGCGTACGGAACATCGGTATTCACGGCGTCGTATTACGCGCACATCTGGGCAAGTGTTCGGCGCGTCGCCCTCGCCTTCGCGGCGGCGCTCATCACCGGAATCCCGATCGGCCTGATGCTAGGGTGGTCATCGCGATTTCGGCAGTACACCTTTCCCGTCTTCGAATTGATCCGACCCATCCCCATTCTCGCGTGGGTTCCCTTGGCAATGTTGATGTTTCACAGCCGGGAGGGCTCGGTCATCTTTCTGACGTACCTGGCGGCGTTCTACGCGGTTACGTTGAACACGTTGCTCGGAGTCCATTCGATCGACCCCAACCTGATACGGGCGGCGCGGTGTCTGGGCGCCGGCCCGCACCAGGTACTGCGCACCGTGGTGATTCCGGGATCGCTGCCATACATCTTCACGGGCCTGCAGATCGGTATGGGCGTCGCATGGTTCTCACTGGTTGCGGGGGAGATGATCGCCGGCCAGTTCGGCCTCGGTTACCTCATCAACGCCTCATACACGACGACCCGCTACCCGACGATCGTGATCGCGATGATCACCCTCGGTGTGATCGGTTTCGCCAGTAGCGCTTTGATCCGACTGCTCGGTGACCGGCTGATGGCGTACCGGGCTCGGAGCATCGGATCATGAGCGGCGGGAACCTCGTCCTGAGCGGTGTCGGCAAGGAGTACCGGACGACGGGCGCCCCGGTGGTGGCGGTAGCGGATTTCAGCCTGGCGATCCCCGCGGGTGAACTGCACGTCATCGTCGGACCGTCGGGATGCGGAAAGAGCACGCTGCTCGGGGCCGTTGCCGGATTCACCGACATCACCTCGGGCCGGATCGAACTGGACGGTCGATTGCTCTGCGGCCCAGGCCGGCCCATCGCCACGATCGGCCCCGACCGGGTGGCGGTCTTCCAGGACAGCACCTTGTTCCCATGGTTCACCGTCGCCGAGAACGTCAGTTACGGATTGGTGGCCCAGCGGCGACTGAGCCGCCGGGATGCGGCCGAGCTCGCCGTCGAGCGCCTGCATGACGTCGGCCTGGGCGATGTAGCGCGCAGCTACCCCGGTGAACTGTCCAGCGGCGTGCACCGCCGCGTGGAGATTCTGCGTGCGCTCGTCGTGGAGCCGACCGTGCTGCTGCTCGACGAGCCGTTTCGGGGAATGGACGCGATCTCGCGCTCGGCGATGCACGATGCGCTGCTGCAGATTTACGACAATTCTTCCGTCACAGTGCTTTTCATCACCCACGACATCGAGGAGGCGGTTTATCTGGGCGATCGTGTCACGGTCATGACCACCCGGCCGGGCAGAGCCAAGACCACGATTGACGTCGACCTCGACCGCCCGCGAGATGGCGACTTGATCATCGCGCCCTACTTTCGTGAACTCGTCGGCGAGGTCTCCGAGGCGGTGCGCGACGAAGCCAAGCGCGCGTTCGACGCGGGCGAGCGGGAGATGGCGCAGTGACAACGTTTGTATGGCGACTCGACCATGCGGACGCATCGGGGCTTCGACGCGGCGCGATCGGCCTCGTCGTCTTCGCCGCGATCTGGGAGCTGGCTACCCGGCTAGGCAACTGGACCGGAGTCAGCGTGCCCGTGGTGGGACAGCTGCCGGCACCCTCCGCGGTGATCGTCGACTTCGCGAAACTCCTTGCCAAGCCGGGCTATTGGAACAGCTGGTCGCTGTCCTTCCAGCGCGTCCTGGCCGGCTTCGCCGTGGCGCTGCTGGTGGGTGGCGCGTTAGGCCTGCTCATGGCGACCCGTCCCCGGTTCAAACGCGTGGTGTTCGGAGTATTCGAATCGCTGAGGCCGATACCGCCGTTGGCCTGGGTGCCGATCGCCATCATTTTCTGGCCGACTCAGGAGCTGTCCATCACCTTTGTGACTTTCCTGGGTGCACTCTTTCCGATCGTGCTCAACACGGTTGGCGGTGCCGAGCAAATCGACCGCAGGCACGTGCTGGCCGCACGGTCGATGGGGGCAAGCCGCTCATACGTCTTTCGGCGGGTGCTGCTGCCCGCGCTACTGCCGTCGGTGGTGACCGGGGCGGCCGTCGGCATGGGCATCACCTGGGAGGTCGTGGTGGCGGCCGAGCTCATTTCCGGCGGCGGCCAGCAGTCGGGCGACGGCGGCCTGGGCTTTCTGGTCTGGAACGCCTACGAAGGCAACAACTTACCGCGGGTTGTCGTGGCGATGATCAGCCTGGGCATCGCGGGCTACCTGTCGAGCGGTCTGGTGCGGGCGCTGGGAGACCGACTCATGCCGTGGCGGCGCGTGGCGGCATGACCGGAAACCGAACCGGCGCGGTCCTTTTCGAGCGCGTGTCCTTTCGCATCCGTAAGGGCCGCGAGGACGTCCGGATCATCGATGACTGTTCGTTTAGCGTGGCACCCGGTGAGATCGTCGCGATGATCGGGCCATCGGGCAGCGGCAAGACGACCATCGGATACCTGCTGGCCGGCTATCACCGACCCAGCAGCGGCCTGATCACCGTCGACGGCAAAGAAACCCGCGGTCCCTCGGCCGAACGCCTGCTGCTATTTCAAGAAAACGCGCTGATGCCGTGGCTGACGACCGCCGAAAACGTCATGTTCGGACCGCGTGCGCGCGGCGAGGACCGCGATGCTGCGCGGCAGCGCGCGGACGCCGTTTTGGCCCGGGTGGGGCTCGCCGAGTTCGCCAACCGCTATCCCGCAGAGCTTTCCGGCGGCATGCGGCGCCGCGCCGAGTTGGCTCGCGCGTTGATCAACGAGCCCGCGGTGCTGATCCTCGACGAGCCGTTCCGGGGACTGGACGCGATGACCCGTGAGCTGATGCAGGAGTACACGGCCGAACTCCTCGCGGAACAACGGCGGACGGTCCTGTTCATCACTACGGATCTCGACGAGGCGCTGCTGCTTGCGGACCGCCTGCTGGTGATGACGGGACGTCCCGCCCGGGTGCGCGAGGAGTTCACCATCGAGCGGACCCGCCCCCGGCACCGGATCGATCTGCTGCACGACGACCGCCTGCAAGACATCAAACACCGCGCCTTAAACCTGCTCCGAGCCCCGATAGCTCAGCACCGCTGAACGACAGAAAGACGCCGATGCGACTGAAAAACGCCCTCGCCGTTGCGCTGACCACCTTGCTGACCGTCGTCGGCTGCGCGGCCGTCGGGAACATCGGCGGGAAGGACATCGTCTCCAGCGGCGGAGCGGTGCACCTCACTGTCGGCTACCAGCCGTACTACACCGAGGCGTGGTCGGGCGTGGTCATGCGGGGCAAGGAATTCTGGAAGAAATACCTGCCGAAAGGTTCGACGGTGGACTTCCAGGTCGGCCTGCAGGGCTCGATCGTGGTGAGCCAGCTGTTGGCCGGCAAGCAGCAGATCGGCTATGTGGGCGACATGCCGTCCATCGTCGGGGTGAGCAAGCGCAGCACCCGCGACTTGCGAATCGTTGCGACACTGGGGCTTTCAGAGGACCAATGCGGCGTGTTTCTGGTGCGCCCGGACGCACCCGACTTCGCCAACCAACGCGACGCCGTGGCCTGGTTCAACGGCAAGACCGTCGCCACGCCGCAGGGCAGTTGCACCGACCGTATCGCCCAGGCCACCTTCGACGCACTGGGCGTCAAGCCGGCCGCCTACCTCAACCAAAGCATCGAGGTGATCACCTCGAGCTTTCAGAACCACACCATCGATGCCGCCATCGTCTGGGAGCCGGTGCCATCGAAACTGATCAACGCCGGGCTCGCCAAACGCGTTGCGAGCGGGGCACTTACCGGCCAGCACGACGGCGGGTTCCTGGTGATGGACAAGGAGTTCACCGACAAACATCCCGACATCGCCAAGAGCTGGCTCAAGGCGGAACTCGACGCACAGCGTTACCTCGCCGATCCGGCCAATGCCGACGACGTCGTGCGCCTTGCCCAGAGCCAAACGGAGGGCTATTCGGCGGCCGACCTGCGTGACTCGCTCTACCGTAAATGGCCCGCCGACCAAGGCGGCAGCGCGCAGGGAATCCGGCTACGTCTTCCGTTCGCGCCCACCGGCGAGAGCGCCGAGCTGATCAAGACGGCTACCGAATTCCTCTACCGCATCAAGGCGATACCGGCCGCCACGTTGCCCGAGGGAGCGGTCCAATCGGATGCCGCGACCGCGGTGCTGCGCGACGCCGGGGCCAACCCGGCCGTCGGCGCGGGATTCGTTCGGGCGCAATAGGGCATTCGAATCATGATCAACGCAAACCTGGCGGCGGGCCGGGGACGTTCCTAGGCTGCCGGGGTGACGACGACCAATCCCGCGCCGGCGCGCGTGTCACTTCGCGGTGTCAACCGCAGGTTCGGTACGCACACCGTGCTGCACGACGTCGACGTCGAGATCGAGCCCGGCGAGGTCGTCGCCTTGCTGGGGGCGTCCGGCAGCGGCAAATCGACGCTGCTGCGACTGATCGCCGGTTTGGACCTTCCCACCGCTGGACGGATCGAGATCGACGGCGAGTCCGTCCGAGGGATCGACCCGCGCTGCGCCGTGGTGTTCCAGGAACCCCGCCTACTGCCCTGGCGGTCATTATCGGCCAACGTCGAATTCGGCCTGACACCGGGCACGGCGCGGTCGAAAGGTTCTGCCGCAGTGCAGCACTGGCTGGACGTTGTCGGTCTGACCAAATTCCGCGATCACTATCCGCGACAAGTGTCCGGCGGTATGGCGCAACGCGCCGGCCTGGCCCGGGCCCTGGCCCGGCGCCCCAGCGTCCTGCTGCTCGACGAGCCGCTGGCCGCTCTCGATGCCTTGACCCGCCTGCGCATGCAGGACCTGCTCGACACGGTGCAACAAGAGGCAGGCACCACCACGGTGCTGGTCACGCACGACGTGGACGAGGCGGTGATTCTCGCCGACCGGGTCCTGATCCTGCGCGCCGACGCGGCCGGCGGCGCCGGGATCGTCGCGGAATTCGACGTCTGCATTGCCAAACCACGCGACCGCGGCGACCCGCGCATCACCGCGCTGCGTGATCGGCTACTGGACGAACTCGGCGTGCCCCGACGCAGTGGTGCGACCGTGTCATTCGTGATCGATGAGGAGGCGAAGACGTCGTGAAGCGGCGATATCTGATGACGATGGCGGTGACCGCCGCAGTGGTTGCCGCGGCGTCTGCCTGCGGTTCGAGCAACGGCACGGCGACGTCGAAGGACCTCCACCTGGACTACGCCTATTACAACCCGTTGAGCCTGGTCATCCGCGATCAGCACCTGCTGGAAAAGCAGGGTTATAACGTCACTTGGGTGCTGTCGCAGGGCAGCAACAAGGCCAACGAGGGACTACGGTCAAAGGCCCTGGACTTCGGCTCCACCGGAGGTTCTCCCGCCTTGTTGGCCCGGGCCAACGGCACGCCGATCAAGACCGTCGACGTCTACGCCAAGGGGGAGTGGACGGCGCTCGTTGTCGCCAAGAACTCACCTATCAACTCCGTAGCGGACCTGAAGGGCAAGAAGGTCGCGGTCACGAAGGGAACCGACCCCTACTTCTTCCTGCTGCAATCGCTTGCAACAGCGGGGCTTTCGTCCGCCGACATCGAGATCGTCAACTTGCAACACGCCGACGGCAAGACCGCGCTGGAGCGCGGCGACGTCGACGCGTGGTCCGGATTGGATCCGTTCATGGCCGAAACGATTCAGCAGCAGGGTTCCCGCATCATCTACCGCAACCCCGATTTCAACTCCGGCGGTGTCCTGAACGTGCGCGAGGACTTCATCGCCGCGCATCCCGATTCGGTGCAGTTGGTGGTCAATACCTACGAGGAGGCCCGGAAGTGGGCAACGAAGCACCCGGCGGAGCTGGCGGCATTGCTGGCCTCGCAGGCGAAGGTAGCGCCGAGCGTGGCGCAAGAGGAGCTGGGTCGAACGGCATTGGACATCTCGCCGGTGCCGGACGATTCGCTGCGCGCGGTGCTGACCAGGGTGGTGCCGCTGGCCGTGGCGGACGGCGATATCAAATCCGAGGACGCCGGCCGCAGCGCACTGAACACGCTGTTCGAGCCGAAGTTCGCGCAGCAAGCGCGCTGACGCCAAAGGTTGGGCGGCTGACGAAGGTGCCGTCGGCGTTGATCGGCCTGATCGTTCCGGCTTTGCTGCTGGTGATTTGGCAGCTCGCCACGGCGGTGACCGGCTTTTTTGCCCCCAGCCAGCTGCCGCCCCCCGGCGACGTGGTGTCCGCGCTCGGCGGGCTGCTTCGGCACGGTGAACTCTGGACTCATCTGAAGGCCAGCGGTTCGCGCGTGCTGGTCGGCTACTTGGCCGGGGCGGGCGTCGCGCTCACACTGGGTTCACTGGTGGGGTTGTCGGTCACCGTGCGCAGGCTGCTGGCGCCCACCCTGGCCGCCTTCCGGACCGTGCCGTCCTTGGCGTGGGTGCCGTTGCTGCTCTTGTGGTTTGGCATCGACGAGACACCGAAGATCCTGATGGTGGCCATCGGCGCATTCTTCCCGGTTTATACGACGACGGCGTCGGCGCTGGCCCACATCGACCCCCACCTGCTGGAGGTCGGGCGAGCCTACGGGCGTCATGGTGTGTCGCTATTGACGACGGTGATGCTGCCCGCCGCCGCACCGGAGCTGGTGAACGGATTGCGGCTGGGGTTGGCGAACGCGTGGCTCTTCGTGGTCGCAGCCGAACTGATCGCGTCCTCGAAGGGGCTCGGCTTCCTGCTCATCGATAGCCAAAACACCGGCCGCACCGACGTGATGCTCCTGGCCATCGTGCTGTTGGCCGGCCTGGGCAAGTTGACCGACGGCGCCTTGGGCGCTGTGGAGACCCGGATCGCGCGGCGCCGCGGGTAGAGCAGGCGACCCGCAGCGACCGGGCTGCCACGACAGACCCGGATCGCAACGACTTTGCTTCCACCTGGGGCCGACATACCCGCACAATAGCGCGATGCGTGCAATGCGAGAGATCCGAAGAACCGCTGCGGGTATTCACCGCTTCCTGTCCACCCTCGCGTTGTTGCTCGTGCTGGCGGGCTGCGGCGATCCGGCGCACCGCAGTGCGCCGGCCTCTGGCGGTGACTTCGCCGGGCCGATCGAGATCGGCAACGGGCGGCACCTATACCTCAAGTGCCACGGAAAGGGCGGCCCGACAATAATATTGGAGTCCGGCTATCACAACTCGTCGGATCCGTGGAGTCAGTCCGACGCCACCGCACCGGCCGCGGGTCCGGCCGTACTGACGGTCCTGGGCGGCGACCACCGCGTTTGCGCGTATGACCGGCCCGGCACGCTGCGCTATCCCGATCCGCCCAGCATCACCGACCGCAGCTCACCGGTTCCGATGCCGCGCACCGCGCAGGACGTAGTCCAAGATCTGCATGCGTTACTGGCCGCCGCTCACCTTCCGGGCCCGTACATTTTGGTCGGACATTCGCTCGGCGGGCTGTTCATCCGGTTATATGCCCAAACGTATCCGAATCAGGTGCGGGCGCTGGCGTTCGTCGATGCCTTCCCGGTCGAGATACCGAGGCTGTTAGGACCGGATTGGGCCACCTATCGGCAGGCGCTGGACCAGCCGTTGCCGCAGTTCGCGAATGCGCCGTCGTTCGAGGAGATCGACATCGAGAAGAGCGTCGAACAAGTCGGCGCGGCCCCGGCTTTCCCGCCAGTTCCCACCGTCGTGTTGACCAGGACCGAGCCGTTCGCGGTCCCGGGCACCGTCTCGCCGGAGCAGGGCGCGAAGCTGGAACAGGCGTGGCGAGACGCCTCGGCGGATCTGATCGCGCTGCGGCCCCAGACACCGCACCTGATCGCCACCGGCAGTGACCACTTCATCCAGTTGCACCAGCCCGACTTGGTCGTGGCCGGTGTACGCCTGGTGATGCAGCGCGCGGAGCCGGACCGCCGACCCGGTTAGAAGAACGTGCCGGCGTGCGGTGGGTCGGGGACCGCGAACAGCCGATCAGCCACATCCAGCGCCGCGGGATCGTCGGCGCGGGCCATTCCGGCGGCGGCGAGGCTGCGCCAGGTTGTGCCGCCGAGCAGCGCGGCGCCCAGTCCTTCGATCCCGACGTGGACGTCGGCGCGGCGCGTCGTCGGTTCGGCGCCGTCACCGGTGATGGTGAACGTCGACGAATTACTCGGCAGCAGGGGGTCGTTCACCGCGATCGTCACGGTTCCTTCGCCGGCATAGGATCGCGCCGCCAGCGCGCGCTCCGCGTCGATGACGCGCAACCATGTTTCGTCGTGCACCGCGGTGACCTTCGCCGCCCGGCGATCGAGGAACAGCCAGGGCAGCGTGTCGTCGAGGGGTAGCATCCAAAACAGCACGCGGTGAACGAGATCCAAGCCGAGCAGGAAACGCAGCAACCCGAGATACGCGTCCGCGGTGGGCGCGAAGAAATCTTCGACCACGATGGTGCGCTGATCGCTGACGAACCAATTCTCGGTATCGATCGGCCGGTAGCGCACGAAGCCGGATTCGGCACCCGGCTCGCCGTGCACCGCGACATACCAAGCCCCCGAGAATGATTCGGTGCGAAGCCGGGCGCTTTCCCACCACACGCCGGGACGGTCGATGGTGCCCGGACGCGACGGTCGATTGGCGTCATAGACCCGGGGCAGGATCTCCCAGATCTCGGAGCCGCCCAGCAGACGCACCGGACCGCCCAACCCGACGTCGGGGCGAAACGCGGCCCGCGCGGTCGTGATTTCCACGCTCTGGAAAAAACTCGCCACCCCGTAGCCGTACCGGCCGTAAATGGTGGCCTCCGAGGCCCGCAACGATGCGACCACCTCACCGCGCGCGGCGATGTCGTGAAGCTGGTGGCCGACCAACTGGGTGGCGATGCCTCGCCGGGTGAAAGACGGCAGCACGCCGATGTGGGTCACGGCGGCGTGGTTCACCGTGGCTCCCCCGGGAAGGGTCAGCGTGCTCGTCACGGCGTCCGCGGTACCGACGAGTTGTCCGTTGACGAATGCGCCGATGGTGCGACCGGGGTCGAGCAGTTTGGTGATCTGGCCGGCCGGCAGGTTCGACATGGGTGGCAATCCCACCATCGCGGTGCGAAAAAGTTTGGCCGCGGCGATGAGGTCGTCCTCGCTGTCGAGAACCCGGATCTCGGTGGTCATTCGGTCATCATGTCGCGCCCAGTGCTCGCGGTCATCCGGCGGGGGTGATCCCCGCGTTGGAGATCGTGAATCCGCGGCCGTAGGGTCCAGATGCTCGTGTCTTGGACACCCGCTAACGGATGGGCAGGCCGGTCACCGCCCGCGAGATCACCAACCGCTGGATCTCGCTGGTGCCCTCGAAGATGGTGAAGATCTTCGCGTCACGGTGCATCCGCTCCACGGGGTAGTCGCGGGTGTAGCCGTTGCCGCCCAAGATCTGTATGGCCTCGTCGGTGACGTAGACCGCGGCCTCGCTCGCGACCAGCTTGGCCATCGAACCCTCGGCCGAGTCGAAGTTCTGGTTGTTGCGCGCCATCCAGCCAGCCCGCCACACCAGCAGGCGGGCCGCGTCGATGCGGCACTTCATATCCGCGAGCTTGAAGGCGACCGCCTGGAACTCACCAATCTTGCGGCCGAATTGCTCACGCTGGCAGGCGTATTCGAGCGCGTACTCGTAGGCGGCCCGCGCGACGCCGACGGCCATGGCCCCGACCGTGGGCCGGGTGCGCTCGAAGGTCTTCAGCGCGGCCTGGCCACCCGTGGAGGCGCCGGACTTGACCCGGGCGATCCGGGCCTCAAATTTCTCCCGGCCGCCGAGGATGGCGTCCTCGGGCAGGCGGACATTGTCGAGGACAACCTCGGCGGTGTGCGACGCGCGGATCCCGTGTTTCTTGAACTTCTGGCCCTGCGCCAGACCCTTGGTGTCCGGCCCGATGACAAAGCTGGCCTGGCCGCGGGTACCGAGCTCGGGATAGACCGAGGCCACCACGATGTGCACGTTGGCGATGCCGCCGTTGGTGGCCCAGGTCTTGGTGCCGTTGAGTACCCACTCACCGGCCGCCTCGTCGTAGCGGGCCCGGGTGCGGATGCCGCCGACGTCAGAACCCGCATCGGGCTCCGATGAGCAGAAGGCGCCCAGCTTGGGTTCGTCTGCGGTGCCGAACATTTCGGGCAGCCAACGGCCCAGCTGTTCGGGAGTTCCGTTGCCGGCCAGCGCCGCCGCGGCCAGGCCGGTGCCCATGATGGACAGCGCGATTCCGGCGTCACCCCAGAACATCTCCTCGAACGCGGTCAACATCCCCAGCCCGGTCTCTTCGGCGGCCTGCTGCGCGAAAAAGTCGGGGGAGTACAGCCCCACCTTCGCGGCCTCCTGGATCACCGGCCACGGGGTTTCCTCCCGTTCGTCCCATTCGGCCGCGGCCGGTCGAATGATGTCGGCCGCGAACTGGTGCACCCAATCGCGGACTTCGATCACGTCGTCGGACAGTTGCAGTGAGAAGGTCACAGCTGTACTCCTGAATCATTGATGTTCAAAGGTTTTCGAGGGTTCGTGTACTGGTTGAGGACGCTGACCGTTTGGTTGACCCACGCCTCGAAATACCGTTCTTCGTCGGTGTTGCCCGGCAGGCGACCGGTCAGCGCTTGGAGCGTCGCCGCGTAGGACAGCGACCCGATCGCGACGGCCGCGGCCGCCTCGGGGTCGGGAATGCTGGTGCGGCCGGACCGATTCGAAGCGGTCAGCTCGTCGGCGAAGCGTTGGTAGGCGTTGTCGGTGATCACCTGCCACGTCTTCTCATCGAGATCGCCGAGCTCGTCGGGTTCGCGCAGCATGACCTTGAGCAGGTCTTCGCTCTGCTTGAGGTTGCTCCAGATCAGCTGGCCGGCGATGCGCACCGCCCGCTCGACGCTCCCCGGTTGCCCCGCGTCGTATTGCTCGCGCGCCGCCACGATGCTGTCGATTCGGTGCGCGACGGCCGCCTCGAGGAGTTCGCGCTTGGAGCCGAAGTGCTTGTAGAGCGCACCGGACCCCGGCGCCAGCCCCGATTCCCGCTGGATGTCGGCCACCGACGTCGCCGCGTAGCCCTTGGCGGCAAAGAGCCGCAGGGCTGCGGACAACAGCCGGTCCCGTCCGGAGGCGAGCATGGTGAGAGAGTACTCACTCACCCAGGTCAGGGCCAAATCGCTTCGGTTTTGGCACGTGACGGGGCACGTGACGGGGAAGGAAGCGATGCGGTTAGCGTTAAATTCTTGCGAAGCGCCACTGGCCGGTGACCCACCGAAGGAGCCTGACATTCGCGTCCTACCGCGTGTACAGCTGCCGATGCGGGTGCTTTCGCTGCGCACCATCGTCATCGTCGCCGCCATATCGGTGATGACGCTCGTCGTTCTGCTGGGCACCTGGGTGTGGGTGGGCGTTACCAACGATCAGTACAACCAGCTCGACCGCCGCCTCGATTCGGTCAGCAGTCTGGGTGACATCAGTAGCCTGCTCAACAATGCGGAGCACGCGAGTCCGGACCGGCCGGCGCCGGACGGCAACCTGGTGCGCACCGCGCGCATCGGAGGGGTGACGGTATCGGTGCCCAGCAGCATCGTCTTGCCCCGGCTTCCCGACGGCTACGCCAACACCACGATCAACGGGGTGCAGTACCGGGTCCGCACCTTCACCGCGGGTCCCGCCTCGATAGCGCTGGCCGCGCCGCTGGCCGAAGCCCAGCATCGGATCAACGAACTGCACCTGCGGGTGCTGCTGATCTGCGCCAGCGTCATCGGCGGCACCGTCGTGGTGGGCTGGGTGATCTCGTTGATCATGGTCAACCCGTTCCTGCTGCTGGCCCAGCAGGCCCGCGCGATCAATGCCCAGTCCAGCCCCGACGAGGTTCAGGTGCGCGGCGTGCGCGAGGCCGTGGAGATCGCCGAGGCGGTCGAGGGAATGCTGGCCCGCATCGGCAAGGAGCAGCAGCGCACCAAGGCCGCGCTGGAATCGGCCCGCGACTTCGCCGCGGTCGCCTCCCACGAGCTGCGCACGCCGTTGACCGCCATGCGCACCAACCTGGAGGTGCTGTCCACCCTGGATCTGCCGCCCGAGCAGCGTCACGAGGTGATCGGCGACGTCATCCGCACGCAGAGCCGCATCGAGGCGACGCTGACCGCGCTGGAGCGGCTGGCCCAAGGTGAGCTGACGACGGTTGACGATTTCGTCCCGTTCGACATCACCGAGCTGCTGGATCGCGCCGCTCACGACGCGCTGCGCGTCTACCCCGATGTGGAGGTCTCGCTGGTGCCGTCGCCGACGGTGCTGATGATCGGGCTGCCCACCGGGCTGCGGTTGGTGATCGACAACGCCATCGCCAACGCCGTCAAGCACGGCAACGCCGGCAAAATCCAGCTGACCGTCGGCAGTTCCGGTGAGGGGGTCCAGATCGCGATCGACGACGACGGCACCGGGGTTCCAGAATCCGAACGCGCCACGGTCTTCGAACGGTTCGCCCGGGGATCGACGGCCGCACGGTCGGGCTCGGGGCTGGGCCTGGCCCTGGTCGCCCAGCAGGCCGAATTGCATGGTGGCACAGCATCTTTGCAGACGAGCCCGCTCGGCGGCACCCGGCTGCTGCTGAGGCTGGCCGGCGACGGGCGTGGGCCGGCCTAGGCATGTGGGTCAGCGCCAAGGGCGACCGGGCATACGTCTACGACCTGACCGTGCCCGGAGCCGCCACCGTCGCGTACACCGCGCCGTTGGACGAAAGGTAGACGCCGTGCTCGGTCACCTGGGAATCAACGTGCCTGATTTGTCAGCCGCAAAACGGTATTACGACGCCCTGATGCCCCTGGTCGGGTTTCAGCCGTTTTTCCACGCCGACGACGAGTTTTCCTATCGGCCCGCCGAAAACAAACCGGGCACTTTCCTGTTCTTTTATCCGGCTCTCGAGCCACATGAGTATTCAGCGCGGCAAGGCGGGCTGCAACACCTGGCATTCGCTGTGCGACACCGGTCGTCGGTTCGGGCCGTGCACGATCACGTCGTTCGCATCGGCGGTACGGTCATTCGTCCGCCGGACTATTTCCCGCAATATCCCGGCCATTATTACGCAACATTCTGGTATGACCCATTCGGTATCAAGCTCGAGGCCGTCTGCCATCACGACCGTGATTAAACAGAGCGGCCACCCGTTGCACAGCAGGCGGCCTAGGTGCTTTTGTGGCTCCCGGGTCTTGAGTGGCGACTGAGGCTTATCAACGACTCCGTCCGAGAATCCAGTACTTTCACGCTAGGGGCTGAATTTGGGCTTTGAGGCCTGTCAAAACCGCAGTGAATACAAGATCACGGGAACCGCACTACACTAAGGCCCCAAACACCTGGATTCGGGTTGAGCGTTCGGAGGGAATCATGGCAATCACGTCGGTGCAAACCGAGGCGGTTCTGGCGTCATCGGGCGCTGAGTCGGCAATCAGCGCGGAGACCGAGGCGGCGGCTTCGGCGGCGGCACCCGTTCTGTTGGGGGCGTTGCCCATGGGCGGTGACCCCGATTCGGCCATGTTCGCAGCGGCGCTCAACGCCTGCGGCGGTAGCTACTTGGGCGTAGTGTCCGAGCACGCGGCCCAGCGCGGTTTGTTCGCCGGCGCACAGAGCATCGCCTCGAGCACATACGTCGTCACGGAGCTGATGCGCAGCCTGACGATGGCAATCGGTGCCTAGGGCCTAGCGACTTACAAAGGGGGAAGTACGCATGGCCGATCCGGGGTGGGCTGCGCGTACGCCCGAGGACAACGACATGCTGCTCAAGGCGGGGGCCGGCGTCATCACCCACCTGGCGAACCAGGCCGCCTGGACCGCGTTGGCGGCAACCCATCACGGCTCCAGCATCGCGTCAACCATCAACACCGTCGCGACGTCGGCGAGCTGGACGGGCTCGGGTTCGTTGGCCTCGGCGGCAAACGCAACCGCACTGAACGCGTCACTGCACGGGCTGGCCGGCTGGGTCGACGTCAAGCCGGCGGTGGTGTCGACCGCGGTCTCGGCGTACCAGATGGCGTACGGATCGATGCGCCCGGCGCCCGAGTGCATCGCAAACCGCACCGAGACGGCCACCGACTACGGCATCAACCCGCTGGTTCTCGGCGCTCTGACCCCGCGCATCACGTCGCTGGAGCTCGAGTATTTCGGGTCCATGTGGCCGAATAACTCCGCCGTCGGCGCCAGCTACGGAACGATTTTGACGGCCTTGTCGGAAAGCCTGACCATTCCGCCGCCGGTCGCCACGATGGGCGCATCGCCGGCCGCGCCCGCGCAGGCCGCCGCGGCGATCGGCGAGTCCGCGGCGGAGCACGGGGCCGGCGACGGCATGCGCGCCGCCATGCAGGGCGCGCAGACCGGAACGCAGGGAGCCGGTCAGGCCGCCTCGGGTGGTCAGGACTTCATGAATCAGGCCACCTCGTTGATGCAGCCGGCGCAACAGCTAGTGGGAGCGGTCCCGCAGGCGATGCAGGCCCCCGCGCAGATGATGCAGGCGCCGATGCAGATGATGCAGCCGCTGATGGGCATGTTCGCCAATCCGGGCGCCCTGGGCATGGGCGGGGCGACGCCGGCCGTCTCGGCGGTGTCGGCCACCACCGGACTTTCCGCGGCGGAGGCCGGTGCCGGCGGGGGCGCATCCCTGGGCGGTGCGGGTGTGCCCGCAACGAGTTTCACCCGTCCGGTCAGCGCCTTCGAGCCCGCGGCCAGTGGCCGGCCGGTGGGGCTGCGACCGGCAGGGGCCTTAGGCGCCGAGGCCATGCGACCGCAGACCACGACGATGAGTGGTGCTCCGGTGGGCGGTATGCCCGTGGGGCACGGGGCGGGAGGCGACCGCGGCTCCCGTGACAAGGCCGACCAGCCCGCGACCGTGCGGGTCGTCGACGCTCGAGTGTGAAGCCGACCCCTGGTGAAAGGTGAATCGACAGGTAGAAATTGCCGCCATACACTTCGCTTCATGCCCTCACGGGGGGCGGCCCACCGGAGAAGGAGAATTCCGTGACAATCAAAGTGACACCGCAAATGCTTCGCGATGCTTCCAACGCTATCCAGGCGAACATGGAGCACGCGATCGGAATTGGCCAAGGATACGTCGCGAATCAAGAAAACGTGATGAACCCGTCCACCTGGTCTGGTTCCGCTGTGACGGCGTCGCACGCCACGGCCATCGAGGTCCAAAACGATTTGAACAAAGTCTTGACCGGCGGCACGCGTCTGGCCGAGGGGCTGACGAAGGCGGCGGCGCTGATGGAAGGCCACGAGGCGGATTCGTCGCACGCCTTTAGCGCGCTATTCGGCGGCCACGGCTCCTGATCACCCACTCATTCGTCATTTCATTAATGGTCTTTTGAAAGGAAATCCACATGTCCGACCCGATCACTTATAACCCTGGAGCCGTAGCCGACTTCGCCACCGATGTCGCCTCCCGCGCCGGCCAGTTGCAGTCGATTTTCGACGACACCTCCAACCGCACAAACGCCCTGCAGGAATTCTTCGCCGGCCACGGCGCATCGGGTTTCTTCGAGGCGCAGGCCCAGATGCTGTCCGGGCTGCAGGGCCTCATCGACACCATTCGCCAGCATGGGGTGACGACCTCCCATGTGCTGGACAACGCGATCAGCACCGACCAGCACATCGCCGGCCTGTTCTGAGTCCGCTCAACCACACCGAGACAAGCGGGGGTGGGGCAGATGCGCCGGGCGTATGTGCCCCACCTTTCGGTCTCTTGTCCACCGGCCGGGCGACCCACTGAGTGAGGGTAAGGCGACATGCTGACCACGACGGTCGACGGCTTATGGGTCTTGCAGGCGATCACCGGGGTGGAGCAAACCTGCCCTGAGCTGGGGCTGCGACCCATGCTGCCGCGCCTGGACACCCCGGAGCGCGCGCGGAGCCACCCCGCGGCCGCCGAGCTGGTGGCCGCCGGCGCGCTCGATGAGGCCGGCGACGTCGACCCGATGATCCGCGAATGGCTGACGGTTCTGTTGCGGCGCGACCTGGGGCTGCTGGTGCTGATCGGGGTTCCGGGTCGCGAGCCGACGCGGGCATCGATCTGCCGTTTCGCGACATGGTGGGTGGTCCTGGAACGCCATGCCGACATGGTGCGGTTGTATCCCGCCGGCACGGCCAACAACGAGGCATCGGCCCGAGACCTGGTGGTCGGTCAGATCGAGCGGCTGTGCGGCGTCGCCGAGGCGGCGCCGTTGCGGCCGGTCACCCTGGACACCGAGCAGTTACTGGGCACGGTGCGCGACACCGCCAGCCTGCGAAAGTTCCTGCTGGAACAACGCCTCGACGCCGACCAGCTGCAGATGGTGCTGACGGCCGCCGATCCGGCGCGGTCCGCGCACGCCAACATCGTGGGGCTGCAGGCCGGTGTGGGGCCGGACGAATTGGCGCGGATCGCCGTCGGGGATGCGACGGTGTCCATCGTCGACACCCCCGCGGGCCGGATCTGCATCGAGAGCGTGACCTCGGGGCAGCGGCAGTACCAGATTCTTTCGCCCGGGTCGCGCACGGACATCGGCGGCGCGATCCAACGGCTCATCCGCCGGTTGCCCGCGGGCGACGAGTGGCACTCGTATCGGCGAGTGGTGTGACGGTGCGCCGGAAGCGAACTGACAAAAGTAACTTAGATACCAAAGTCTTGGAATAACAACGTCTGTCGTGCTTCAAGAGTTTCTGATCGAGTAAACGCCGTATCGCCAACCGTGTTAGCATCTCGTCGTGACGAGCCCTTGGAATGACCCGAATATGTCGGACGAAGGAGCGCTCAGACGGGGGGATCCGTCAGCGGCCAGCAACTTCCCGGATTCGGTATCAGACACCATGCGCATTACCGATCTGGCCGCGCCGCGGAAAATTCCACCCGGATCGGGCTGGCGGAAATTCATTTACACCATCTCGTTTCATAAAATAAATCCCGGCGAGTCGGCTAGGGAACGGCACTACCGGGATTTGCAAAATCGCATCCGGCGGCATATTCGACGGCAATACGTCATCACGGTCGTCTCCGGCAAGGGCGGCGTGGGCGTCACGACCGTCGTCGCCTGCCTCGGGGGTGTGTTCCGAGAATGCCGTCCGCAGAACGTGATTGCGATCGACGCCGTCCCGGGTTTCGGCACGCTGGCCGACCGCATCGACGAATCTCCGCCCGGCGATTACACCGCAATCATCAACGACACCGACGTCCAGGGCTACGCGGATATTCGAGAACATCTGGGACAGAACGTCATTGGGCTTGACGTCCTGGCCGGCAACCGGACTTCCGACCAGCCCAGACCATTGGTGCCCGCGATGTTTTCCGGGGTGCTGTCGCGCCTGCGGCGGACCCACACGGTGATGATCGTCGACACCTCTCCCGACCTCGAACACGAGGTGATGAAGCCGGTATTGGAGAACACCGACACGCTCGTGTTCGTCTCCGGCATCACCGCGGACCGGTCGCGCCCGGTGCTGCGGGCGGTGGACTATCTGCGGTCGCAGGGTTACCACGAGTTGGTTTCGCGGAGCACCGTAATTGTCAACCACACCGACCAGATCACCGACAAGGACGCGTTGGCGTACTTGACCGAGCGTTTCACCAAGGTCGGCGCAACGGTCGAAGTGCTGCCGTTTGATCCACACCTTGCCAAAGGCGGGATCATCGATACGGTTCATGAGCTGAAGAAGAAATCGCGATTGCGCCTCTTCGAAATTACCGCCGGGCTGGCGGACAAATACATTCCTGACGCCGAGCGGTCCGTGCCGTGACCGCGCCGCATAAGGTCGCTTTCCCGGCGCGTTGTGCGGTCAACATTTCTTACGAAAAGCATCTGTGTTCCCAGGTGTTCCCCGCCGGAATTCCGATGGAGGGATTCTTCGAGGGAATGGTCGAGCTGTTCGACGCCGACCTGAAGCGCAAAGGCTTTGACGGCATCGCGTTGCCCCCGGGCAGCTACGAACTGCACAAGATCAACGGGGTTCGGCTCGACATCAACAAAAGCCTCGACGAGCTGGGCGTCCAGGATGGCGACACCCTGGTGCTGGTACCCAGGGTGGACGGCGAGTCGTTCGAGCCGCAGTACGAGTCGCTGTCAACGGGGTTGGCGGCCATGGGCAAGTGGCTGGGCCGCGACGGTGGCGATCGGATGTTTGCACCGGTGACGCCGCTGACCGCCGCCCACACCGCGGTCGCGGTGATCGCGATGGCGGTGGGGGTCGTGGTGGCCCTGACCCTGCGGGCACGGACGTTCACCGACGGCCTCATCCCCGCCGCCGTCGCGGGCGCCGTCGGCGCGCTGCTGTTGGTGGCGACGCTGGTGGTGCGGAGCGGATGGCGGGAGCGGCGAGACCTGTTCAGCGGCTTCGCGTGGCTGGCGGTCCTGTCGCTGGCCACCGCCGGCGGCTGCGCGCCGCCGGGGAGGCTCGGCGCGGCGCATGGGCTGATCGGCGCCGTCATCGTGATCCTGGGCGCCATCGCCATCGGGGTGACGGCGCGGAACCGTTGGCAGACCGCGGTGGTCACCGCGGTGGTGACGGTCTGCGGGGTCTTGACCGCCGTTGCCGCCGTCCGGATGTTCCGGCCGGCCTCGGCGCAGGTGCTGGCGGTCTGCGTCTTGGTCGGACTGCTCGTCCTGGTCCGGATGACTCCCCTGATCGCGTTGTGGGTCGCACGGGTCCGGCCACCGCATTTCGGATCGATCACCGGCCGGGACCTGTTCGCGCGGCGCGAAGGGATGCCCGTCGACACGGTGTCCCCGGTCAGCGAGGACGAATCCGAGGACGAGGACAACGAATTGACCGACATCACCGCGCGCGGCGCCGCGATCGCCGCCTCGGCGCGGTTGGTCAATGCGGTTCAGGTGGGACTGTGTGTCGGGGTGTCGATAGTGCTGCCCGCCGCGGTGTGGGGCGTGCTGGCGCCGGGACGCCCGTGGGCATGGTTGGCGTTGGTGGTGGCCGGGCTGGTGGCCGGCATCTTCCTCACCCAGGGCCGCGGGTTCGCCGCCAAGTATCAGGCCATCGCCCTGGTGTGCGGGGCGTCGGCCGCGGTGTGCGCGGGCGTGGTCAAATACGCCGTCGCCGCGCCACGGGATGCGATGACCGGGTTGATGTGGCCCGCGGTGGCGGTGGCGACCTTCGCCGCATTAGGTTTGGCCGCAGCGCTTTTGGTGCCGACCATGCGTTTTCGGCCGTTCATCCGGTTGACCGTGGAGTGGGTGGAAGTGCTCGCGTTCATCGTCTTGCTACCAGCGGCGGCGGCCTTGGGAGGGCTCTTCACGTGGATTCGCCACTGATAAGGGCCGCGGCGGTGACCGTCGCTGTCACCATGGTCGCGTTATCAGCCAATATCCCTGTCGCACTGGCCATTACACCACCCGTGGTGGATCCGGCAATGGTGCCGCCGGACGGGCCGCCACGATCCGAAGAGCCGATGCGCCGCGCCAACAGCTGCTCGACCCCGATCACCGTGCGCAACCCCGATGTTGCGCAGCTGGCCCCCGGCTTCAACCTGCTCAATATCACCAAGGCATGGCAGTACAGCACCGGCAACGGTGTGCCCGTGGCCGTCATCGACACCGGCGTTACCCCGAACCCGCGGCTGCCGGTGGTACCGGGTGGCGACTACATCATGGGTGAGGACGGCCTATCGGATTGCGACGCCCACGGCACGATCGTCAGCTCGATCATCGGCGCTGCGCCCCAAGGGATCTTGCCGATGCCGCGGCCGATGCCCGCCACCGCCGCGTTCCCCCCGCCGGCCGGTCCGCCGCCGGTCGTCGGTGCGCCAC
>NZ_MVHG01000049.1 GCF_002086125.1 Mycobacterium arosiense ATCC BAA-1401 = DSM 45069 | reverse complement strand
CCCCCAAATGCCCCCCCCGGGCCCCTTTTCCCCGCCCGGGCACCGGGGGCCAGCGGTTTTGGGGGGGCGGGGGGGGGGGGGGGGGGGTAGTTGAGCTGGCCGACCGTCGCCGCCACTCGCAGCACATACGCATCACGGGGCTGCATGGGATCGCGGCCGGTGAAGTCGGTGATCCGCTTGAGTCGGTAGCGCACGGTGTTTGGATGAACGAACAACTTTCTGGCACAGGCCTCAATCGCGCCGCCACAATCTAAGTAAGCGTCAAGAGTCTCGATCAGTGTCGGACCCGCGTCGGCCAACGGGCCCATCACGTCGGTGTGCAGCGCCACGATCGCCGACGCATCGCCCATCAGGGCCCGTTCGGGCAGCAGTTCGCGCGCCGGCACCGGACGCGGCGCTCCGCGCCAGCCTCCGACGGCGTTCATGCCGGATATCGCCTCACTGGCGCTGTGATAGGCCGCTGTGAGCATCGGCGCGGTGGGTCCGACCACCACGGGGCCGTCGGCGAACGCCTTTAGTAGATCGCCCAGGAATTTGTCGGTTGGTGACAGTTGGCCGGAGACGATCGCGACCAGCCAGGTGCCGTGAACGTCGGTAAGGGCCGCGCGCCCGTGCTGCGCGGCGATATCGCGGACATGCTGACTCGCCCGCTCGCTGTCGTCGGGGCCCGTCGACCCGTCGCGCCCGGGGGCCGGGGTGCCGACCACGACGGTCGCCGGGGCGGTGGTGTCCCAGTTCAGCGCCGCGGCGCGGGACAGCAGCTCGGGGCCGGTGTCGCCGCGCACCACCGCGTCGACCACGCTGGCCTCCATACGGCTGTCCCAGGTCCCGCGCGCTTCGGCCGCGTTCGCGTAGGCGGTGGCGGCGGTGAATGCCAGATCACGGCTGTACTTCAGGATGCCCACGGTCAGCGCGGTCAGCTGGTCTTCGGAGCGGGCCAGCAGCGGGACGACCTCCTCGAAGAAGTCCATGGTCACGCGCGCCATGTCGACGCTGTGGCGCAACGCGATGCGGCGGGCGAGATCCTGGGGCACCAGCTCGAAGGCCTGCGCGGTGTGGCTGACGTTGCTGTGTGGGTCTTGCATCCACTCGGCAAAGTTGTTGATGGCCGTCTGCACCACCAGCGCCATGCTGGCCCGCTGCGACGCCTCCAGCTCGCCGAAGAACGGCAGCCGATCCTGCATGACCGAAACCGCCTCGGTGGCCAGCCGGCCGGAGTACTGCTTCAGCCGCCGCAGTACGGACTCCGGCACCGTGTCCAGCATTTCCAGCGGCGAGCGGGGCTGTTTGGCGAACGGGCCGGCGAAGGGGTTGTCATTCACCCCTAAAACCTACGTGACTTTTCTGGAAGTTTCCGCCAAAGCGCCGCGTGGCGTTCTTAAGAACGCCTCAAGGCGTGGGCCATTGGTCGCCGCGCGTCGGCCGTCGAACGTGCGGCCAGCGGCACGCTCGACGACCACTGTGCGGCTGGGCGCACACTCGTCGGCGAGCCCGAGGTGAAGTGTGGGGTTAGGCCACCCCGGGGTCGGACGTCTGCTCCGGGGCGGCCTGCACGTCGTCGATCTTGTACTGGCGGGCGGCCGCGACCGGCACCGAAGGGTCGATCTCCCCGTCGCGTGCCAGCGCCTCGAGCACCGCGACCACCTGCGATTCGGCGTCGGTGTTGAAGTACCGCCGCGCCGCCGGCCGCGTGTCGGAGAAGCCGAACCCGTCGGTGCCCAGGGTGACGAAGGTGCCCGGGACCCAGGGTCGGATCTGCTCGGGGACGGCGCGCATCCAGTCCGAGACGGCGACCACCGGACCGCTGACGTTCGACAGGGCCTGGGTGACATAGGGGACACCGGCCGGCCGGTCCGGGTGCCGCAGCCTCGCCCGGTCGACGGCCACGCCGTCGCGGTTCAGCTCGCTCCAGCTGGTCACCGACCACACGTCGGCGGCGACGTCCCACTCCGCGGCCAACAGCTCGGCGGCCTTCAGCGCCGACGGCATCGCCACCCCCGACGCCAGGATCTGCGCCTTGTTGGCCCGCTGTTCGGTGGCGACGTGATAGCGGTAGAGGCCCCGCAACACGCCCTCGGGATCGAAGTTCTCCGGCTCGGGCGGCTGCACGTACGGTTCGTTGTAGATGGTCAGGTAGAAATAGATGTCCTCGGGGTTCTCCCCGAACATCCGCGCCAGCCCGCTTTCCACGATGTAGGCGATTTCGTAGGCGAATGCCGGGTCGTAAGCGACCACCGCCGGGTTGGTGCTGGCCAGCAGCAACGAGTGGCCGTCGGCGTGCTGCAGCCCTTCGCCGGTCAGCGTGGTGCGCCCCGCGGTGGCGCCGAGCAAAAACCCCCGCGCCATTTGGTCTGCGGCGGCCCACAATCCGTCGCCGGTGCGCTGGAAGCCGAACATCGAATAGAAGATGTAGATCGGGATCATCGGCTCGTTGTGCGTGGCATACGACGTGCCCGCCGCGATGAACGACCCCACCGACCCGGCCTCGTTGATGCCCTCGTGCAGGATGTGCCCGACTTCGCTTTCCTTGTACGCCAGCATCAGCTCGGCGTCCACGGCGGTGTAGAGCTGGCCGAGGCGGTTGTAGATCTTCAGCGACGGGAACCACGAGTCCATGCCGAAGGTGCGCGCCTCGTCGGGAATGATCGGCACGATCCGCGGGCCAATCTCCTTGTCCCGCAACACTTCCTTGAAGGTGCGCACGGTCGCCATGGTGGTGGCGACCTCCTGGGTGCCCGATCCCTTCTTCAGCGCGGCGTAGATGTCGCGGCCGGGCAGCCGCAACGCCTTGGATTTGGTGCGGCGCTCGGGCAGGAAGCCGCCGAGGGTGCGCCGGCGGTCGAGCATGTAGCGGATCTCTGGGGCGTCCGGGCCGGGATGGTAGTAGGGCGGCAGGTAGGGATCCTCTTCCAGCTGCGCGTCGGTGATCGGAATCCGGATCGCGTCGCGGAAGTCCTTAAGATCCTGCAGCGCAAGCTTTTTCATCTGGTGCGTGGCGTTGCGGCCCTGGAAGTGCGCGCCCAGCGAGTAGCCCTTGATGGTCTTGGCCAAAATCACCGTGGGCTGACCCTTGTGGTCGACGGCGGCGCGGTAGGCGGCGTAGACCTTGCGGTAGTCGTGGCCACCGCGCTTGAGGTTCCAGATTTGGGAATCGCTCATGTGCTCCACGAGCGCCTTGGTGCGCGGGTCCCGCCCGAAGAAGTGGTCGCGCACGTAGGCGCCGTCGTTGGCCTTGTACGTCTGGTAATCCCCGTCGGGGGTGGTGTTCATCAGGTTGACCAGCGCGCCGTCGCGGTCGGCGTGCAGCAAAGCGTCCCATTCGCGGCCCCAAACCACCTTGATGACGTTCCAGCCGGCGCCGCGGAAGAACGATTCCAGCTCCTGGATGATCTTGCCGTTGCCGCGCACCGGGCCGTCCAGGCGCTGCAGGTTGCAGTTGACGACGAATGTCAGGTTGTCCAGGCCCTCCAGCGCCGCGACGTGCGCCAGACCGCGGCTCTCGGGCTCGTCCATCTCGCCGTCACCCAAAAAGCACCAGACGTGCTGATCGGAGGTGTCCTTGATGCCGCGGTCGTGCAGGTAGTGGTTGAACCGCGCCTGGTAGATGGCGTTGATCGGGCCCAGGCCCATCGACACCGTGGGGAATTCCCAGAAGTCGGGCATCAGCCGCGGGTGCGGATAGGACGGCAGCCCGCCGCCGGCGTGGCTGTGCTCCTGCCGGAAGCCGTCCATCCGGTCGGCGGTGAGCCGGCCCTCCAGGAATGCGCGCGCATAGATGCCCGGGGATGCGTGGCCCTGGATGAACACCTGGTCGCCGCCGCCGGGGTGCGATTTGCCGCGGAAGAAGTGGTTGAAGCCGACCTCGTAGAGCGCCGCGGACGAGGCGTAGGTCGAAATGTGGCCGCCCACACCGACTCCCGGGCGCTGAGCGCGGTGCACCATGATGGCGGCGTTCCACCGGATCCACGCGCGGTAGCGCCGCTCGACGTCCTCGTCGCCCGGGAACCACGGCTCCAGCTCCGTCGGGATGGTGTTGACGTAGTCGGTGGAGGTCAGCGACGGGATGGCGACTCGTTGCTCGCCGGCCCGTTCCAGCAATCGCAGCATCAGATAACGCGCCCGCGACGGGCCGGAGCGCTCCAGCAGTTCATCGAAGGACTCCAGCCACTCCGACGTCTCTTCGGGATCGATGTCGGGAAGGTAGGAGGCCACCCCCTCGCGGATCACCCGAACGCGGTCGGGTTCGCTTGCGCCGTTGGGGTTTGTCGCCAGATCGTGGCGCACGAACTCAGTTGTCAACGCACTACTCCTGTTGTTGGCGGAATGTGTGCCGTAACGGGTGGGTCGCACCCTGCCCACCATCGTGCCGCACCGGCGTCGCGCGCGGATAGCCGACATCGGTTAGCCGGCCGAGCCTGCGTCGGCGAACATCGACTCGGCGTGTATGGGGCGGGTGCACAACCCCACCCGGTAACGTCAGGCTTGTGCTCATCCGGTGGCGTGCCGTTCCTCAGACGCAGGTGGGGGACTTCCCCCGGCGGTGGGCCTTGGCGGTCGGCTGTCTGGCCGTGGCGCTGATGGGCATCGTGGGATGCACCTCCGTCACCAACGGCACGGCAACGCCCGACACCAAGGTGGCTCCGGCCTACCGCCAGTCGGTCTCGGCGTCGGTGTCCGCTTCGTCGGCGACGTCGAGCGTCCGCGAATCCCAGCGGCAGCAGTCGCTGACCACCAAGGCGGTGCGTACCGCCTGCGCCACGCTGATCACCACCAGCAAGAACGCGATCGACAAGACCAACGAATTCGTCAAGGCGTTCAACTCGGGTGGCGGCACCGGGCCGACCGAAGGCCCGGCCATCGACGCCCTCAACGACAGCGCCACCACGGTCGCCAACAGCTTCAACGACGCGATGTCCCAGCAGATCAAGGACGCATTCAACGCCTATGTCGACGCCGCCCGCGCCGTGGCCAACGCCATTGGCACGCACGCGGGAACGTCGGAATTCAACAGGCGGGTCGATCAACTCAACGACACGAAAAAGAACGCGGTAAAACTGTGCTTGGCAACCTGATGATGCGGAAGTATGGACCGAGTTCTGGCTGTGCGACGATAATCCCGAATCACAAAGCGCTCGGACGTTGAAGGAGGCTCCACGGTGGTCGCGGCGGATCACGCCCCGAGCTACGCTCGCAAACTGGGCATCCAACCCGACCATGTTGTCCAGGAGTGGGGCTGGGACGAAGACACCGATGACGAGATCCGCGCCGCGGTCGAGGAAGCCTGCGGCAGTGAGCTACTCGATGAGGACACCGACGAGGTAGTTGACGTCGTCCTGCTGTGGTGGCGAGACGGTGACGGCGACCTGGTGGACACCCTGATGGACGCGATCACCCCGCTGGCAGAAGACGGCGTGATCTGGGTGCTGACACCCAAGACCGGCAAGCCGGGGCACGTGCTGCCGGCCGAAATCGCAGAGGCCGCACCCACCGCCGGTTTGATGCCGACGTCGTCGGTGAACCTGGGCGACTGGAGCGCCAGCCGGTTGGTACAGCCCAAATCCCGGGCCGGGAAGCGTTGATGCTGTCCGTCGGCACCCCCGCCCCGGATTTCACTTTGCGCGACCAGAACCAGCAACGAGTCACGCTGAGCTCCTACCGGAACGCCAAGAACGTGCTGCTGGTGTTCTTCCCGCTCGCTTTCACCGGGATATGCCAGGGTGAGCTGGACCAGTTGCGTGACCACCTGCCCGATTTCGAAAACGACGACAGCGCAACGTTGGCCATCTCGGTGGGCCCGCCGCCCACCCACCGGGTCTGGTCGCTGGACAGCGGCTTCACCTTTCCGGTGCTGTCGGACTTCTGGCCACACGGCGCGGTCAGCCAGAGCTACGGCGTGTTCAACGAGGACGCCGGCTACTCGAACCGCGGGACGTTCGTGGTCGACCGCTCCGGGATCATCCGCTTCGCCGAGATGAAAGAGCCCGGCGAGTCGCGCGACCAGCGGCTCTGGATTGACGCCCTGGCGGCTTTGCGGGCTGAGGGGGCCTGATTTTGGGGACTTCGTCCTCGGGCGGGTAGCCTGCCCGCAGCAACGGGCGCGTAGCTCAGTGGTAGAGCTCTGGTTTTACACACCAGCGGTCGGCGGTTCGATACCGTCCGCGCCCACCGTTTTCGCGGGCCGGGGTGGCTCGCCGGGAGCTCCTCGCCGCGACGTCATGCGCGAACCGGAAGCGATATGGCCCGGGGCGTCGGATTCGAGCGATGAAAGCGTGTCGAAGTTTGCGGAAATCAACGGACGACCTTTGCGTCGCAGCATCGACGCCGTGCCATGTTCGATAGTCGGATCGGGTCGGACGATTTCAAGGTTGGCGCGAAACCGCCGCGACGCCGACATCTAATGACCGGCGGCCCGTTCGCGCGGCACAACCGGCCGATCGATGACGTATCAATGCCGCATTGCCGACGCAAATTTCGCACATCGATTGCGCTTCGCTAGGGAAATAACAGTCAACACCCAGCAAGAACCCAGGATACGTCCATGATCCATGTCGCGGGCCTAGCGGTACGCTAATAGCATGCCGTTGGCCAGCGGCGAAACATTTGCTGGACACGCTATCCCGCGGCTACCGAGATGCACCGGAATGGGCAGGATCTACGCCCGGCATCTCAGGTTATCCGGCCCGCGACGCGCGCCCCCGGAATATCGCGGTGACTGAATCCTTGGACCGCGACCGCGCAATCTTTCTCCAGGACTTCGCAAAGTCGCCGGCGCCGAACGTGGGCGAAACGCATGTCCACGCTGCCGCTGACGCGGCTCATATCCACGTCGGCCGTTCGTTGAGGCCGCGCTAGCCCCGTAGCTACCCACCTGTGTGGCGTAGATGAATATCCGATGTCCGTCAGACGACGGGCCTAAGCAGAACGAAGGTACTGACATGTTTACCGGCATCACCAGGTCCACCGGCGTCACCAGCCACGGCCACTTCGGCACTCTGGTTACCGCCGTCCTGGTGCTCACCGGCGCTGCAATTCTGCGCGGCGGAGCAGCGGCGGCCGACCCGAACCAAGACGACCAATTTCTCGCATTTCTCGACCAAGAAGGCATTCCCGCCCTCGAAGGTGTTCCATATCTCGTCGACACGGCCCACAAGGTCTGTCGCGCAGTGGATGCCGGCTTCTCGGCGAGCCAAGTCGTGGACGCGATGGTGCAGTTTGCGTACAGCCAGGACCCGACCGAGCGCAACTACGCCCCCGGGCGCCTCGCGCGCACCGAGGCTCGATTCGTCAGGGCGTCAGTGAATGCCTACTGCCCGTACGATCGGGGCAAGCTAGCGTCCCTGGTGACTGATCCCGCATCGTTCTCGGGCAAGGCGCAGCCGCGGGTCGTACTAGCGCACAACGTGATTCCCTCTGGAGAGATCATTCAGCCGATCCCGCCGGAGATCCCGTCACCGCCACCGCCGCCAGCGGCGCACCTGCGAACGCCGCCTCAGCCGATCGCGGCACCGCCTCGACCGCAACAGTCGGCGCCACGGCCCCAACAGTCGGCGCCTGTACCGCAACGCCCCGCGCCTGCTCCTCCAGAACAGCCGGCACCTGCGCCGGAGCAGCTTCCGCCTGCACCGCCGCAGTCGGCACCGCCCCCGCCACCACCGCCACCGGCGGCACCACCCATGGCCCCGGGCTTTGTCAGGCTGGCACCCTGAGGCAGCGGCCGCGCGAGCGGAAGTGTCCGCAACTTGGCGGCTCCGAGGACGCGCGTACGCGGGGGTGTCCACGAGCCCCTTCCCAGCCGGGGGCACTATGAACGCGTGAAACCGTTCCGCATCGACGTTCCCGACGACGTTCTCGACGATCTGCGCTCGCGGCTGGCCCGCACGCGTTGGCCCGAAGCCGAATGCGTGGACGACTGGAGCCAGGGCATGCCGCTGGCCTACACCCGCGAACTGGCCGACTACTGGGCCAACGACTACGACTGGCGATCGCGGGAGGCCGCACTCAACCGCTTCGATCAGTTCACCACCGAGATCGACGGTCTCGACATCCATTTCATTCACCAGCGATCCCCGCACGAGGCCGCCTTCCCGCTGGTGATCACCCACGGCTGGCCCGGCTCAATTGTGGAATTCCACAAGGTGATCGAGCCGTTGACCAATCCCGCGTCCGGCCGCGCCCAGGACGCCTTCCACGTCGTGTGTCCGTCGCTGCCCGGCTACGGGTTCTCGGGCAAACCCACCGGGACGGGCTGGGGCGTGGAAAGGATTGCGCAGGCCTGGGAAACGCTGATGCTGCGCGTCGGCTACGACCGCTACGGCGCCCAGGGCGGCGACTGGGGCGCCGCGGTCACCACGCAGATCGGCCGCAATGTCGGCCACTGCGCGGCCATCCACCTGAACATGCCGATCGGCCGGCCCACCGAGGACTCGCTGACGAACCCGACCGAGGAGGAGCAACGCGCGCTGGCCGCGTTGGCCAATCACCGCAAGTGGGGCACCGGCTACTCCAAACAACAGTCCACCCGGCCGCAAACGCTGGGCTACGGCCTGGCCGATTCGCCCGTCGGGCAGCTGGCCTGGATCGTCGAGAAGTTCTGGGACTGGGCCGATTGCGACGGGCATCCCGAGAACGCGCTCAGCCGCGACGAGCTGCTGGACAACGTGATGGTCTATTGGGTGACCAACACCGCCGCGTCCTCGGCCCGCCTGTACTGGGAGAGCTTCGCGGCGTGGGGTGGCGGCGACCGCGTCGAATTGCCCACGGGCATAGCGGCTTTCCCCGGGGAACTGCTTAAGGCGCCGCGCAGCTGGTGCGAGCCGGCCTACCACATCACCCACTGGACGGACATGCCGCGCGGCGGACACTTCGCGGCGTTCGAACAACCGGAGCTGTTCGTCGAGGACCTGCGCGCGTTCTTCGCGACGGTGCGCTGAACCGCTCAGCCGGGTGGGGCGAAGAACTCCAGGGCGATGCCGTCGGGGTCGCGGAAACTCAATCCGGAGCCGTAGGGCGCGTCCACGATGCCGCCGTGCTCGATGCCCAGTTCGCCCAGCCGGGTGACCCAATTCTGCAGCTCGGCCCGGCTGGCGCACCCGAAGCCGACGTGGTCGAGCCCGACGCGATGTTCACTGAACTGTTCGTCGGGCGCCGGGCGGTCGTGCTGATGAATGCCGAATACGGTGCCGCCGTCAAGCATCCACACCTGATGGTGAAAGCCGGCGTCAGTGTGCTCATCGAGGATCGGGTCGGCGCCGAGCAGGCTGCGATACCACGGGCCGCTGACCGCGATGTCGCGCACCGTGACCGCGACATGGTTGAGCGCTGGAAACGTCATGACTCGACACGCTAGTCCGCATTGCCGGCCTTGCCACGCCCGAGTTCGCCTGTGCCGCAGATAGCGCCGGTACGCTGCCGGGGTGGTTGCGACGCAGACCCGGATCGCGGGCGCGGCGATCGGCTACCTGGCCGACCGCGCGCTGGGCGATCCGCGACGGGGTCACCCGGTCGCGCTGTTCGGCCAGGCCGCGGCGGCGCTGGAAAGCGTGACCTACCGCGACAGCCGGCTTGCCGGCGCGGTCCACGTCGGCGCGCTGATTCCGGCGGTGGGCCTGCTCGGCCTGGCGGCACAACGCGCCGCCGGGCGCCGCGGCCGGGGGTGGTCGATCGCGGCGATCGCCGCGGCCACCTGGGTGTCGCTGGGGGGAACCTCGTTGGCGCGCACCGGCCTGCAAATGTCGGAGCTGCTGGAACGCGGCGACGTCGAGGCAGCGCGGCGGCTGCTGCCGTCGCTGTGTGGGCGTGATCCGGCGTCGCTGGACGTCGCGGGCCTGACCCGCGCGTCGCTGGAATCGATCGCCGAGAACACCTCCGACGCCCAGGTGGCGCCGCTGCTGTGCGCGGCGGCCGGTGGCGTGCCCGCGGTGCTGGCGTATCGCGGCATCAACACCCTGGACTCGATGGTGGGGTACCGCTCGCCGCGCTATCTCCGATTCGGTTGGGCCGCAGCCAAATTGGATGACATGGCCAATTATGTCGCCGCGCGGGGGACCGCGTCGCTGGCGGTGCTGTTGGCGCCGCTGGTGGGTGGATCGCCGGCCGGCGCGGCCCGGGCCTGGCGCCGTGATGCCGGCCGTCATCCGAGCCCCAACGCCGGTGTCGTCGAGGCGGCCTTCGCGGGGGCGCTGGGCGTGCGCCTGGGCGGTCCCACGCAATACCGCCACGGGCTGCAGATCCGGCCCACACTCGGCGACGGCCGGGAGCCGACGGTGACCGACCTGCGGCGCGCGGTGACGCTGTCGTCACTGGTGCAGGCGGGCGCGGCGGTGCTGGCCGGGCTGGCGCTGTGCGTGACGGGTTACCGCCGGCGGCCGTAGCGGTCGGCGAGTTTGGCCTCCACCGTTTGCGGCGCGTCCGGCGCGGGCGCCGCCTCGGCGGCGGGTGCGGGCCGTTGTAGCTTCTCCTGGCGGCGGGCCCGGATCTCGGAGTAGGCGAAGTAGCCCAACCCGATCGGGGCCAGGATGCCGAACGCGATCCACTGGATGCCGTAGGACAGGAACGGGCCGGCGTCGAGCGCAGGCACGCCGACCACGCCGAGCCCGCCGGGCTGACCGTCGATCAATTGCAGGTAGGACCCGGCGAGCGGCACCTTGGTCAGCACCGCGATCTGCTCGGTGTCAATCGAATACACCTGCCGCACACCGTCTCCCACGAACGGATCCTTGTTCGCCGCGGCGGGCTCGGAGTTGCGCAACCGCGCCGTGATGGTCACCGGCTCGGCGGGCGGGCGCGGGATCGGCGGGACGTGAGACCCCTCTAGCGGCCGCACGTAGCCGCGGTTTACCAGCACGGTGGGCCCGCCGTCGACGACGAACGGCGCCAGCACCTCGAATGCCGGCTTCGAGTCGATCACCCGCAGGCGGGCCAGCACCTGTACGTCGGGCAGGTAGTGCCCGGTGGCGGTGACCTGGCGCCACTGCGCGCCGGTGGCGGCCGAATTCTGCTGCGGCAGCAGGGTTTTCAGTGGTACGGGCGCGGTGTTCAGCGAGGATTCGATCTGGTGGTTCTCCCGCGAGGTCCTGCTGTGCTTACCCAGCTGCCAGGGTGCGAGCACCGTGAAGCACAGGTACGCGAAGGCGACGACCACCACCGCCAGCGCTATCCAGCCCGGACGCAGGAAAAAGGACAACCGGCGCATCAAGGCGATCCGTTCTGCGCGAGCCGTTCATCGACCCAGTCGTGCAGGCCCGGCAGCGCGGCCTCGATGACGGTGTAGACGCGTTCGAAGTCTTTCGCGTCGCCGTAGTAGGGGTCGTCGACGTCGGGGGTGTGCGCCCCGGTGCGCGGATCGAAGGACCGCAGCATCCGGACGCGGTCGTCGTCGGCGCCCAGGTGCCGCAGCATCCGGGCGTGGTTGCGGTCGAGGGCCACCAGCAGGTCGGCACCCAGGTGCTCGGCGTCGACCTGGGTGGCGCGGTGCTCGCATGCGTAGCCGTGGGTGCGCAGCACGTCGGCGGCGCGCTCGTCGGCGCATTCGCCGACATGCCAGTTGCCGGTACCGGCACTGGTCACCCGCACCGCGTCGGACAGGCCGCGCCGCCGCAGCTGGTCGGCGAACATCTTCTCGGCCATCACCGAACGGCAGATGTTGCCGGTGCACACGAACGTCACGTGCAGCGGTTCACGCTCAGACACCCAGCGCCCTCCGTAGTTCGTCGATCGTCGAGGCGTGCGTCACGCCGACCGTGGGCGACGCGTCCGCGAAGTCGGCCTTGCCGTAGCCCCAGCCGACCACCACGGTGTCGATGCCGTGCGCGGCCGCGCCGTGCACGTCGTGGCTGCGGTCGCCGACCATCAGCACCCGCTCGGGCAGCGGTTCGAGCTGGGTCAGGGCGTGCGCCAGCACCTCGACCTTGGCCTTGCGCGCGCCGTCGGGACTCGCCCCGGCGATGACCTCGAAATGCTGGTCGAGCCGGAAATGGGCGAGGATGCGCCGGGCCGTCGGTTCCAGCTTGGAGGTGGCCACGGCCAGCCGGACGCCGGCGGCCCGCAGGTCCGCCAGCAGCGCCTCGATCCCGTCGAAGAGCGCGTTCATGGCCCAGCCGCGGGCGCCGTACTCGGCGCGAAAGGCGGCGATCGCCTCCTCGGCGTCGTCGCCGAGCTCCATGGCGCGGAAGGTGTCGTCCATCGGCGGCCCGACGATCTGCGCGACGAGGTCGCCGGGCGGCACGGGGGCGCCGATGTGGTCGAGCGCATGCAGGAAGCTGGCGACGATGCCCTCCGCGGAGTCGGTCAGCGTGCCGTCGAGATCGAAGATCACCAGCTGCGCCGCGCGCGAGCGGGTGGCGCCGCCGGGGGCCTGGCGATCGGCTGACGTTGTGCCTGTCACCTCACCATTGTCCTCGATGGGTGCGGCCGGGTGTGACGGTGTCGCTCCGCGCGGCCCGGACGGCCCACTAGTGTTTCACGGATGGCGAGTCTGAACCTGAGCCCGCCTGCGGCGCGCTATCACGGCGATCAGGCCGTCGCGCCCGGGATGCTCGATTTCGCCGTCAACGTCCGGCACGGCGAACCGCCGCGGTGGCTGCTGCGCCGGCTGGCCGAGCGGCTGCCCGACCTGGCGCGGTATCCGAGCCGCGAGGACGTGCACCGGGCGCAGGACGCGGCCGCGCAACGACACGGCCGGGCCCGCGACGAGGTGCTGCCGCTGGCCGGGGTGGCCGAGGCGTTCGCCCTGCTGGGCAACCTGCGCCCGCAGCGGGCGGCGATCATCGCCCCGGCGTTCACCGAGCCGGCCGTCGCGCTGACCGCGGCCGGGGTGCCGGTGCACCACGCGGTGCTCGAGCCGCCGTTCGGCCTGGCCGGCGCGACCGTCCCGGACGACGCGGACCTTGTCGTGGTGGGGAATCCGACCAACCCGACCTCGGTGCTGCACACCCGGACACAGCTGCTGGCGTTGCGCCGGCCCGGTCGGATCCTGGTGGTCGACGAGGCGTTCGCGGACTCGATCCCCGGTGAGCCGCAATCGCTGGCCGGTGACGCGTTGCCCGACGTGCTGGTGCTGCGAAGTTTGACCAAGACCTGGGCGCTGGCCGGGCTGCGGGTGGGCTACGCGCTGGGTTCCCCGGAGGTATTGGCGCGGCTGACCGCACAGCGCGCGCACTGGCCGGTGGGAACGCTGCAACTGACGGCCATCGCGCAGTGTTGCGACCGGCGGGCGGTCGCCGAGGCGGCGGCCGGGGCGGCGCGGTTGGCCCGGGTGCGCGCCGAGATGGTGGCCGGCCTGGCGTCGGTGGGCGCCGAGGTGGTCGACGGTCAGGCGCCCTTCGTGTTGTTCCGCACACCCCACGGGCCCCAGTTGCGAAAAGATCTGCTTGGCAGGGGAATTGCCGTTCGCCGCTGTGATACGTTCGTCGGCCTGGACGACCGGTACCTGCGCGCCGCGGTGCGCCGCGAGTGGCCGCAGCTTGTGCAAGCCATCTCCGAAACGACGGGACACCTTGGGGGGCAGCGGTGAGCGTGAAGCTGGCCGACGTCATCGCGGTGCTCGATGAGGCCTACCCGCCGCGGCTCGCCGAGCCCTGGGATTCGGTGGGACTGGTGTGCGGGGACCCCGACGACGAGCTGCGGTCGGTGACCGTCGCGGTCGACGCCACGCCGGAGGTCGTCGACGAAGTTCCCGACGCCAGCCTGCTGCTGGCCCATCACCCCCTGCTGTTGCGCGGCGTGGACACCGTGGCGGCCAGCACCCCCAAGGGCGCTCTGGTGCACCGGCTGATCCGGACCGGGCGGTCGCTGTTCACCGCCCACACCAACGCCGACTCCGCCCGTCCGGGGGTGTCCGACGCGCTGGCCGCGGCCCTGGGCCTCGACGTCGTGGCCGTGCTCGAGCCCACGGCGGCCGTACCCGACCTCGACAAGTGGGTGGTCTACGTGCCCGGCGAGCACGCGGATGCGGTGCGGGAGGCGGTGTTTGCGGCGGGGGCCGGCCATATCGGTGACTACTCGCACTGCAGTTGGAGCGTCAGCGGCATCGGGCAGTTCCTGCCGCACGAAGGCGCAACACCGGCGGTGGGCAGCGTGGGCAACGTCGAGCGGGTGGCCGAGGACCGGTTCGAGGTGGTCGCGCCCGCTCGTTCCCGGGGCGCGGTGCTGGCGGCGATGCGGGCAGCCCATCCCTACGAGGAGCCCGCGTTCGACATCTTCGCGCTGGTGCCACCGCCGGGCGACACCGGGCTGGGCCGCATCGCGACGCTGGCGCGCCCGGAACCGTTGCGCGACTTCGTCTCCCGCGTGAGTGCGGCGCTGCCGCGCACCTCCTGGGGGGTGCGGGCGGCGGGGGACGCCGACCTGCCGGTGTCGCGGGTCGCCGTGTGCGGCGGCGCCGGGGATTCGCTGCTTGCCGCCGCGGCCGGCGCCGGCGTGCAGGCCTACGTGACGGCCGATCTGCGGCACCACCCGGCCGACGAGCACCGCCGGGCCTCCGAGGTGGCTCTGATCGATGTGGCACATTGGGCAAGTGAATTCCCATGGTGCGAACAGGCCGCCGGCCTGCTGCGATCGCGTTTCGGTGCGGAGCTTGCGGTGCGGGTGAGCTCGATTCGCACCGACCCTTGGAACGTCGAGCGCCAGTCCGGGGGTGAGAGTTCGTGAAAGCCGATGTGGCACAGCAGCGTTCGCTATTAGAGTTGTCGAAGCTCGATGCCGATCTGGCCCGCATCACGCACCGGGCCACGCATCTTCCAGAGCAGCAAGCCTGCGAGCGCTTGCGGGCCGAATACGAGGCCGCCGGCGACCGGCTGGCCGCCGTGCGGATCGCCGTGGAAGATATCGACGCCCACGTGTCGCGGCTCGAGGCGGAGATCGACGCGGTGCGCCAGCGCGAAGACCGCGACCGTTCGCTGCTGCAGTCGGGCGCGATCGACGCCAAGCAACTGTCGGATCTCCAGCACGAGCTGGAGACCTTGCAGCGTCGTCAAACCAGCCTGGAGGACTCGCTGCTGGAGGTGATGGAACGTCGCGAGGAGCTGCAATCCCAGCTTGACGGCGAGCAGCAGACGCTGGCGTCACTGGAGGCCGAAATGGCTAGTGCGCGTGAGGCCCTCGACGCCGCGGTCGCCGAAATCAACCAGGCCCGCGAGCTTGGATCCTCGCGGCGCGAGTCGCTGAGCGCCGCACTGGATCCCGCCCTGTCCGCCCTGTACGAACGTCAGCGTGCCGGGGGAGGCCCGGGCGCCGGGCAGCTGCTGGGGCGGCGGTGCGGGGCCTGCCGGCTCGAGATCGACCGCGGCGAGCTGTCCCGCATCTCGGCAGCCGCCGAGGACGATGTGGTGCGCTGCCCCGAATGCGGCGCGATCCTGCTGCGGGTGAAGGGTTTCGATCAGTGAAGGTCGTCATCGAGGCCGACGGCGGATCGCGCGGCAACCCCGGACCGGCCGGATACGGCGCGGTGGTGTGGAACCAGGACCGCACGACGGTGCTGTCGGAGGCCAAGCAGGCCATCGGCCGGGCGACGAACAACGTTGCCGAATACCGCGGTCTGATAGCCGGTTTGGACGACGCCCTGAGCCTGGGCGCCACCGAGGCCGCGGTGTATCTGGATTCCAAGCTGCTGGTGGAACAGATGTGCGGGCGGTGGAAGGTCAAGCACCCTGACCTGATTGCGCTGCACAACCAGGCCCGAAGCCGCGCGGCGCGGTTCGCGCGGATCAGCTACTCGTGGATTCCCCGGGAGCGCAACACGCACGCCGATCGGTTGGCCAACGAGGCGATGGACGCCGCGGCCGAGGCTGTGACGGAAACGCCCGAGCCGGCGCCGAAGCCTGAACCGGTCGAGTCGGCGCCGTCCCCGTCGGCGCCCGGCTGGACCGGCGCGCGCGGCACCCCGACCCGGCTGCTGTTGCTGCGACACGGGCAAACCGAATTATCGGTGCACCGCCGCTATTCCGGCCGCGGCAACCCGGCACTGACCGAGCTGGGGCGACGGCAGGCCGACGCCGCGGCGCGCTACCTGGCGCAGCGCGGCGGCATCTCGGCGGTGTTCGCCTCCCCGCTGCAACGGGCCTACGACACCGCGGCCGCCGCCGCCAAGGCGCTGGGGTTGGACGTTACCGTCGACGACGATTTGATCGAGACCGACTTCGGGGCCTGGGAGGGGCTGACGTTCGCCCAGGCGGCCGAGCGCGACCCCGAGCTGCACGGCCGCTGGCTGCGCGACACCGGCACCGCGCCGCCGGGCGGGGAGAGTTTCGACACGGTGGCCGAACGGGTCTCGAGGGCTCGTGACCGCATCGTCGCCGCCCAGCACGGTACGACGGTGCTCGTGGTGTCGCACGTGACGCCCATCAAGATGCTGCTGCGCGAGGCGCTGGACGCCGGGCCCGGCGTCCTGTACCGGTTGCACCTCGACCTCGCGTCGTTGAGCATCGCCGAATTCTATTCCGACGGAGCGTCTTCGGTGCGTCTGGTCAACCAGACGGCGTATCTGTAGACCTCACTCTTGCTCCTGGTTGAGCCGCGGGATCAAGCCGCCGGCCAACACGTCCTTGACCTGTCGTGGCGAGAGTCGATGCCGCACACCGAATGACGAATCCTTGCTGACGTTGTCGACCTGCAGGGCATCCTCTTCGTCCAGCGCGTGCAGATTTTTGATCCGGAGGGTGTCGTCCTGGTCGATCGAGTCGTAGTCGTCGGGATTTTCGAACTCGAGCGCCAAAATTCCGTAGTTGGCCAGGTTCTGCCAGTGGATGCGCGCGAAGGACTTCGCGATGACCACACGCAGCCCGAGGTAGCGCGGTGCGATCGCGGCGTGCTCGCGTGAGGAGCCCTGGCCGTAGTTTTCCCCGGCGACGATGAGGTGCCCACTCTCGCCGGCCTGTTCAGCCCGCTCCGGGTAGGACTCGTCGACCCGGGTGAAGCTGAACATTGCGAGCTTCGGGATGTTGGACCGAAGCGGAAGCGCCTCCACCCCGGCGGGTGAAATCTCGTCGGTGGAGATGTTGTCGCCGACCTTGAGCAACACCGGCGCCTCGATTTCGTCGGGTAGCGGCGACAACTCCGGCAGGCTGGAGATGTTGGGACCCTTCACGGGTTCGACACCGTGCGCCTCCTCGGCGTCCAACGGGGGCACCAGCATTGCGGTGTTGATGGAGCTGCGCTCGGGCAGATCGAATTTCGGATACGCCATCTGCTCCTGTTTGGCCCAGTCCCGCGGATCGGTGATCACGCCGGTCAGCGCCGATGCCGCGGCGGTCTCGGGCGAGCACAGCCAGACCGAATCCTCCTTGGTGCCGGACCGGCCGGGGAAGTTGCGGGGCATCGTGCGCAGCGAGTTGCGACCGACGGCGGGAGCCTGGCCCATCCCGATGCATCCCAGGCAACCCGCCTGGTGGATGCGCGCACCCGCCACCACCAGATCCAGGGTGGCGCCCATCTTGGTCAGGTCGGCCAGGATCTCGCGCGACGTCGGGTTAATGTCGAAGCTGACCTGCGGCGCCGTCTGGCGGCCCGCCACCATCGCGGCCGCGATCGCGAAATCGCGCAGACCGGGGTTGGCGCTGGAACCGATCACCGCCTGCGCGATCTCCTCGCCGGCCACCTCGCGTACCGGTACCACGTTGCCCGGCGACGACGGTTTGGCGATCAGGGGCTCGATCTGCGACAGGTCGATGGTGTCCTCGACGTCATAGCCCGCGCCGTCGTCGGCCAGCAATTCCGTCCAGTCGTCCTCGCGTCCCTCGGCGCGCAGGAATTCGCGTACGGCCTCGTCGGAGGGAAACACCGTCGTGGTGGCGCCCAGTTCGGCGCCCATGTTGGCGATCACGTGGCGGTCCATGGCCGTCAGCGTCGTCACGCCGGGACCGTGATATTCGATGATCCGGTTCACGCCGCCCTTGACGTCGTGGCGGCGCAGCATCTCCAGGATCACGTCTTTGGCCGAACACCACTGGGGCAGTTGACCTTCGAGGCGCACGCCCCACACCTCGGGCATGCGGATGTGCAATGGTCGCCCGGTTATCGCGAGTGCCACCTCGAGACCGCCGACGCCGATCGCGAGCATGCCCAGCGATCCGGCTGCCGGCGTGTGGGAGTCGGAGCCCACCATCGTCTTGCCGGGAATGCCGAAGCGCTGCATGTGGGTCGGGTGCGAGACTCCGTTGCCCGGTTTGGAGAACCACAGGCCGAAGCGTTGCGCCGCGGTGCGCAGGTATTCGTGGTCCTCGGCGTTCTTCTCGTCGCCCTGCAGGAGGTTGTGGTCGACGTACTGCACGCTCACCTCGGTGCGGGCGCGATCGAGCCCGAGCGCCTCGAGTTCCTGCATCACCAGCGTGCCGGTCGCATCTTGGGTCAGCGTCTGATCGATGCGGATGGCGATCTCTTGTCCCGGGGACATCTCCCCGGACTCCAGATGCGAGCTGATCAGCTTGTGCGCGACATTCATGGCCATACCCGGGGTTACCCCGGGGCGGCTGGTTTTAGCGCGATCCAACAGCTCGACTTATGTCCCCGGCCCGACATTCAGCGGGCGGTCCCTGTTCGGGTCAACTGTGCAGGTGAAGCCGCTCGCCGTGCGGGCCGAAGATGACGATGGCCTCCACCGGGCCGTCCACCACACCGAACCAGTGCGGCGTCCACGTCGAGAACTCGACGGCTTGACCGGGGTCGATGGTGAAGTCGCGATCGCCCAGAATTAGCCGCATCCGCCCGGAAAGCACATACATCCAGTCCTGGCCCTCGTGCACCGGCAGGTCGGCCGGCGGGTTGCGGCGCCGCGCGCTGACCCGGACCTTGAACGCGTGCAGGCCGCCGGCGGGCCCCTGTCGGGTCAGCGGCCAATAGGTCACGCCGTGGTGGGTGCGCGCGGTGCCGCGCACCCGCGGGTCGGGAGCGGGTGGCGCCTGCAACAGTTCGTCGGTGCTGACCGACAGGGCCCGGGCCAGCCGTGGCAGGTGATCCAATGCCAGCCGGCGTTTGCCCGATTCGAGGCGGCTGAGCGTCGAGACGTCGATCCCGGCCCGCTCGCCCACCTCCTGCAGCGTCAGGCCGCGTTGCGCCCGCAGTTCCCGCAGCCGCCGGCGCACCAGGAGGTCGATGTCGGGGATGGTTTTTGCCTGCATGGCAAACCAGCTTGGCAAACCAGCGTAACGTAGGCAAGCTCACTTGTATGGAGAATTCGTGCAAAGCTGATGATGCCGTGCAGTTTTGGGAGGAGCGGTACCGCTCGGCGGAGCGGGTGTGGAGCGGACGGGTCAATCCCCGGCTGGCCGAGGTGGCCGCGGACCTGCCGGTGGGCCGCGCCCTCGACCTGGGCTGCGGGGAAGGGGCCGACGCGCTGTGGCTGGCCGAGCGCGGCTGGCAGGTGGTGGCCGTCGACGTCTCGGCCGTCGCGCTGCAGCGCGCGACCGAGGCGGCGTCGGCTCGGAATGTGCTGTCGCGCATCGACTTTGTGCGCCATGATCTCAACGAGAGCTTTCCCGACGGGACCTTCGATCTGGTGTCCGCGCAGTATCTGCACTCCCCGGCTCGACTGGAGCGCGACGGGGTGCTGCGGCGGGCGGCCGAGCGGGTGAATCGCGGCGGTGTGCTGTTGATCGTCGACCACGGTGCGCCCCCGCCCTGGGCGGAACACCACGATCACCATTTCGCTTGCATCGAGGAGGTCCTCGCGTCGCTGCGCCTGGACCCGTCCCAATGGACGAGGCTGCGGACGGAGGCCGTCGGGCGCGAAATGGTAGGCCCCAACGGGGAGGTCGTGGCGATGGCCGACAACGTGATGGTTCTGCGACGAACCGGGTAAACCCGTTACGCCGCGTCGTGAAAGATCAACCCCATCGCATAGCGCTCGCCGGAGCGCACCACCGAGACGCCGTGGCGCACCGGCGCCGCGGACCAACCTCGGGCCGAGGGCACCGGCCGTTCCCGGGTGGTGAACGCATACCCGTGTCCCTGCGGCAATTGCGTTGCCATGCCGCGTGATTGGGCCCGCAGGCGTTGTTCGACGAGCAGGAATTCGCCGCCGGTGTAGTCGGTGTCGGGGTCGCTGAGGTTGATGACGACCTGGAGCGGGAACACCAAATCACCGTACAAATCTCGGTGCAACGCGTTCCAGTCGCCCGCACCGTATTTGAGCATCAGGGCGGTGGACCTGCGCTGGCCGGCGGCGTGGCAGGCCGCCAGCCAGTCGTCGAGGCCGTCCGGCCACGGCGCGTCGCGGCCCAGCTTGCCCCACCAACCGCGCGCTATCGGCAGCAGCCGGGGATAGAGCGCCTGCTTGAGCGCTTCGATCGGTTCCGGGTAGGGCGCGTGAAAATAGCGGTATTGCCCGGCGCCATAGCGTTTGGGCGCCATGTCGATGGTCGACCTGAACAGGTCGTCGTCCGCGTAGAGCTTGCGCAGCCGGGCGGCCTCGGCGGGTGTGATCAGCCGCGGCAGCAGCGCCCCGCCGTATTCGTCGACCTCCGCGGCAATGGCATGCCAATCGCCGGAGTCGACCCGCTTCGCCCACCGGTCCATCAGCTCCACGATAGAGCGGCGCGAGCCATGGTTGCTGGCCCCGGCCTGCCGCAGGTAGTACCGTGGTTCGTCGCGGACGAGTTGGCCGGGCGGCCGCGGGCCGTCGCAAGCGGTTCGAGGAAAGTCCGGACTTCACAGAGCAGGGTGATTGCTAACGGCAATCCGAGGTGACTCGCGGGAAAGTGCCACAGAAAAGAGACCGCCACCCACGCGGTGGTAAGGGTGAAACGGTGCGGTAAGAGCGCACCAGCATCCCGGGTGACCGGGGTGGCTCGGCAAACCCCACCCGAAGCAAGGCCAAGAAGGCCGCACCGAAAGGTGTGGCCGCGCAGGCGTTCGAGGGTTGCTCGCCCGAGCCTGCGGGTAGGCCGCTCGAGGCACCCGGTGACGGTGTGTCCAGATGGATGGTCGCCGCCGCGTCGCCATTGCTTACGCGTGGCGGCGCGGAACAGAATCCGGCTTACAGGCCAACTCGTCCGCCTTCTTAATGCCCCGCCTTGTGCACCGCCTTGGCGAGTTTGCGCAGCGTGTCGTCGAGTTCGTCGCGGCACCGATCGGCCAAGTCGGCCTCCCGCTGATACAACAGCCCGTAGGTGAACGTGTCCTCGCCGGCGGCGTGCGCGGTTTCGGCCTCCTGACGCAGATGCTCACGGCTGACGACGCTGTCTTGATGATCGCCGAGCAGCGACTGGACCGCCTTGGCCTGTTCGGACACCCCGGCGGCTCCGGTCGCCGAGGCGGTGTAACGAAGTCTCTTGGCGCGCTTGCGGATTCGATGGAGCGCCTCGTCGCGCAGGTGTTGGTCGTCGGGGTGCTCGTGGTCGACCTGGGCGGCCGCCTTCTGGGCCTTACGGACCTTCTTGTACGCGGCATCGATGGTTACCGGGGCCGGCGCCTCGGTCGTGGCGGCACCGGGGACCGCGGCCGCTATCAGCTCGAGGGAGTCGAGCAGGCGGAAGTATCGCTGCGAGCGCATCGCGATCAATGACCGTCGCAGCCCGGTCTGGTAGCGCCGCCGGGCACCGCCGACCAGACGTTCGCGCACCGGCCCACGCACCAATTCCGGTGCGAGTGAGTCCAAGTCGCGTTCGTACCGCTCGGCGAGCACCTCGGCGTCGCGCGCCACACCCAGGATCCCGGCGAGCTCACGCAACTCGTCGAGCACCCAGCCGTCGTCCGGCGGCCCGAACGACTCCTGATAGTCCCGCAGCAGGCTGCGCAACTTGCGGGTGGTCACCCGCATCTGGTGAATGGCGTCGTAGGCGTCGGCGCGCACCGCGCGATCCCACACCAGGAGCTCGCGAACCTGCTCGGCGATCGCGCGCTGCAGCGGATCTTCCGGCGGCGCAGCGCCGTCGGGCACCGGCGTGGTGCCGAGCACCCGCGCCAGCTTGGAGCCGTGCCCAGCCGGGGCGGCGCCGGCATCCAGCAGTCGATTACTCAACCGGTTCAGCAACTCGACGCCGGCCGTGCCGCCGGACAGCCCACTGTCCTCGGCGAGCTCCAACTCCCACTCGCGCCATTCCTGCTCGGTCGGTGCGTCGGTGTCCTCGGAGTCGCCCATCGACCATGCGGTGACATGGTCGTTGCTGAATTCGGCCAGCGCGGTGCCCGCGGCATCGTACAGTACCTGGGTTTCGCGGCGGGTGGTGATGCGCGCGACCGGCTGCAGCGGACGGTCGCGGACGATCGCCAATACCACGTCGGTCAGCTCGTTGGGAACTGCGCCGTCGGCGCCCGAGGCGTCCAGCGGTGCGCGCACCTCGGTGCGGGCGTCGGGTCCGGCGGGCAGCTTCAGGTGCCACCCCGCATCGGTGCCACCGGTGCGGCGGCGCAAAGTTATCTTGTTGCGCGCCAAGTCGTGTAGGGGCGTGTCGAAGTACGTCGCATCCAGGGTTTGCATCGGCGACGTCTCGACGCGGGCGACCGCGGCGATCCCTTCGAACGAGGGCGACACGGTGGACTCGACCACGTCGAACTTGCGCTCGACCTCGAGATGACGCGAGGCTTGTGGCGCTTTTGCAGGCATCTGGGGCTCCACTGGGGGCCGGGCGGGCGCGCAGGGCGCGGCACCCGTGAACTGGTGGACGGTGGGAATTGAGCACCCATAGCCTGCCATACCGAAACGACGAGCCCGGCGCGGATCGGCCGGTGGGTGGCGCGCCCGTCGCCGTTGCCGTTACGGCGGCGGTGGCGGAGGGGCCGTCGTCTCGTCCTCGGGCAGCGGCGCGTAAACCGCCGGCGGCGGGACATAGCGTTGGATGTTGTCGGCGATGTTGGTGCAACCGCTGACCGAAATGCGTCGGCCCGCGCCCACGCACACCGTCGCCTCTACCCGATCGGCGGAATGGGCGGAAACAAGAATGGCGGGGATCGCGGCCAATCCCGAAAACGCCAGCAATGCGGCAAACCAGCGGCGCCGATTCATCTGCGGTCTCCTTCCAGCCACCCTGAATGCCACCCTGAATGCATTGTGCCGTTGTGGCGCGGCGGGCGGGTGGAGATTGACGAATGGCTCCGCATTTCTTTGCCGCCCGAATTGCGCATGGCCGCTGCGAAAAGCCCTTATGGTTCGGTACGGGTAACGGCCGCGCGTGCGGACGCGAAGACGAAGGAGCGTCGCCATGGTGTCTTTTGTTCGCCCGGCGGTCCGGGCCGTTTCCGGCGTAACGGCGGCCGGCGCGGCCAGCCTGGCAATGCTTTTCGCGACGGCGGGTTCGGCCGCCGCGGATTGGCCGGTCGACGATTTGCAACCGGCGCCCTCGTCGCAACCGAACTGCACGGCGGCCGACCTCGCCCAGGTGTCCTCGGGCGTCGCCGCGGCGACGTCGGCGTATCTGTTCACCCACCCGGACGTCAACGACTACTTCACCAGCTTGAAGGGGCAGCCACGCGACGACATGCGGGCGCAGTTGAAGCAGTACATGGACGCCAACCCGCAGACCCACACCGACCTCGAGGGCATCCGCCAGCCGTTGACCGACTTTCAGAATCGGTGCCGCTGACCGAGCACCGTCAGCCGGCCGGCGGTGGCGGCGGCTGCTGCAGATGCATCGCGAGGTCACCGCACTGCAGGATCGTCTGGATCTCGGTGTCGCGGAATGGCCGTCCGTCCGGGCCCAGCAGGTCGTGAAACCAGTCCTGCGGCATCGCGGGGTCCGGGTTCGGTTGGTCCCAGGAATCCCAGGGGAAGTAGGTCTGCGTCTTCCCGGCGACCAACCCCCAGTTGAACGCGCCGACGCCGGCGCGCTTTGCGATGGGCAGGATGTCTTGGACCGTGCTGCCCAGCGGCCGGGCCATGTACTCGGTGCACAGGATGGGCCGGCCCTGACCGACGAGCTCGGCGATGCGGCTCTCGAACTCCGCGGGCGCGGCGTAGGAGTGGAAGGTGATGACGTCGGAGTTGTCTAGCTGGATGCCGCTGATGACGCTGCGCCGACCCGGGTCGGCCCACTCGCCGTGCCAGACGCCACTGGTCAACGGCTGGCAGGGATCGACCAGCCGCGCCCACTCGAACACCTGGGGGAGTAGTTGGGCGACCAGGTCCACCTTGTCTTTGCGCTCGACGTTGGCGTAGGCGTCCGCGGGGTTGTCCGGCTCGTTCCACAGATCCCAACCCAAAACGCGGTCGTCGCTGCGGAATTGCGTCAGCACCCCGGTCACGTAGCCGCGCATGGTGCGCAGGTAGCCGCGGTCGTCGAGGCGCGCCGCCCCCGGGCTCTGCACCCAGCCGGAGTTGTGGATGCCCGGCCGCGGCGCGCGCTGCGGACCCGACTTCGGGAACGGATCCCAACACGAATCGAACAGGACGAACAGCGGCTTGATGCCGTGCCGTGCCGCGATGTCGACGAACTGGGCGAGGCGCCCCTGGAACCCGCGGTAATCCTGCGCCCAGAGCTGATCGTGCAAAAACACCCGTATCGCGTTGAACCCGTTGGTCCGCGCCCAGCCCAGCTCGGTATCGATGCGCCGGGGGTTGAAAGTTTCGCGCTGGAACATCTCCAACTGGTTGATGGCGTTGGAGGTGATGTAGTTCGCGCCGACCGGCCAGCCCTGCGCCTGATACCACCGGTTGGCGCGCTCGGGTGACCACCGGGCCGCCTGCGGCGAGGTGCGGGGCGGTTGGGCGGACGAACGCGGTGTCTGGGCCAAAGCCATGCCTCCTGCCACCAGCAGCGGCAACGTCAACACCGCCCGACGGTGCACGAAGGCACCGCGATTCCCCCGATCGATGTGGTCCACCCCTGCTACTCAGAATTCGGTTGTTTCTGCGGGCAATCGTACAGCGCTGGACTGCAAGGGTTTTCGGCGGTTGGGGTGTGACAGCGATAACGCCGTCGACCAGGCGTGAAGGGTGCCGGTGACGAATCGCCGCGGTGGATCTAGAAGCAGTGCTCGTCGGCGGGGAACACCCCGCCGGCCACCTCTTGCGCATACTGCGTTGCGGCCCGGCGCAATTCCCCGCCGATGTCCGCGAACCGCTTGACGAAGCGGGCCGGCCTGCCGCTGCTCATGCCGGCCATGTCCTGCCACACCAGGACCTGGCCGTCACAGTTTGGTCCGGCCCCGATCCCGATGGTGGGGATGGTCAGCTTGCCGGTGATCTGGGTGGCCAGCTCGGCGGGCACCATCTCCATGACGACGGCGAACGCGCCGGCCTCGGCGACGGCGATCGCGTCGTGCACGGTCTGCTCCGCCGCGTCACCGCGGCCCTGCACCCGGAATCCGCCCAGGCCGTTCACGCTCTGCGGGGTGAACCCGATGTGCGCCATCACCGGGATGCCGGCGGCGGTCAGGCAGGCGATCTGCTCGGCGACCCGCTCGCCGCCCTCGAGCTTGACCGCGTGTGCGCCGCCCTCCTTCATGAAGCGGGTGGCGGCGGCCAGCGCGGCGGCCGGTCCGGCCTCGTAGCTGCCGAACGGCAGGTCGGCGACGACCAGCGCGTGCGGGGCACCCCGCACCACGCCGCGGACCAGCGGAATCAACTCGTCGATCGAGACGGGCACGGTGGTGTCGTAGCCAAACACCACGTTGGCCGCCGAGTCGCCGACCAGCAGGACCGGGATGCCGGCGCCGTCGAAAACGCGGGCGGTCGAGTAGTCGTAGGCGGTGAGCATGGCCCACTTGCGCCCCTCGGCCTTCATCTTCTGCAAATGATGGGTGCGAATCTTGGGCCGCGGCTTTTCGGGCTGCGCAGGCGAGTTGGCGCCGTAAACGTTGTGCTCAGACATCATTGTCCCTAGTGGTGGTCGGTTCGATCCTCGTGGCCTGATAACGGTCCCCGGGTTCGTTGGACTACTCGATTCTGCCATTTCTTTTGCGCAGTCGCACCGGGGCGGCGGTGTGAGAAATACCATGCTGCGCATGCAGCGGCTGAGCGGACTGGACGCCAGCTTCCTGTATTTGGAGACGTCGTCGCAGCCCCTGCATGTGTGCTCGATCATCGAGCTGGACACGTCGACCGTGCCGGGCGGTTATGCCTTTGACCGGCTGCGCGACGCCCTCGCGCTGCGTATCAAGGCGATCCCGGCGTTCCGCGAGAAGCTGGCCAACAGTCCGCTGAATCTCGACCACCCGGTGTGGGTGGACGACGAGAAATTCGATATCGACCGCCATCTGCATCGCATTGCGCTCCCGGCTCCGGGAGGGCGCGCCGAGCTCTCCGAAATCTGCGGCCACATCGCCGAAACCCCGTTGGACCGTGGCCGGCCGCTGTGGGAGATGTGGATCATCGAGGGCGTGGCCGGCACGGACTGCCACCGCTGGGACGGTTTCGGCGGACGGCTGGTGGTGATGACCAAGGTGCACCACGCCGGCGTCGACGGGGTGACCGGCGCCAACCTGATGTCGCAGTTGTGCGCGACCGAAGCCGACGCCCCGCCCCCGCAGCCGGCCAAGGGCGTCGGCGGAGCCCAGGTTTGGCAGATCGCGGCCGGCGGGCTGGTCCGCTTCGCGACCCGGCCCCTGCACCTGCTCAACGTGGTGCCCGACACCGTGTGGTCGGTGCTCGACACGGTGCGAAGGGCGCGCGACGGCCTGGCCATGGCCCGTCCCTTCGCGGCGCCGCGGACGGTCTTCAACGCCAGAATCAGCGATCGCCGCAATGTCGCCTATGCCGAATTGGATCTCGACGACGTCAAAATGGTGAAGCGCCATTTCGACGTCAAAGTCAACGATGTGGTGATGGCGTTGGTTTCCGGTGTGTTGCGCCAATACCTGACCGACCGCCACGAATTGCCGAGATCGTCGCTGGTGGCCTCGGTCCCGGTTTCGGTTCACGGCAAATCCGACCGGCCCGGCCGCAATCAGGTAACGGCGATGTTTTCCTGTTTGCATACCCAGATCGCCGATCCCGTGGAACGGTTGAAAGCCATCGCCGAGGCCAATTCGATTGCCAAAGAACACAGTTCAGCTATCGGCGCGTCACTGCTGCAGGATTGGTCGCAATTCGCCGCGCCGGCGGTGTTCGGGATTGCGATGCGTTTGTATGCCAGAACCCGGTTCACCGACAGCATGCCGGTGCACAATTTGGTGATCTCCAACGTGCCCGGGCCGCAGGTTCCCCTGTACATGTTGGGCTGCGAGGTCAAATCGATGTATCCGTTGGGGCCGATATTTCACGGCTCGGGGCTCAACATCACCGCGATGTCGCTGCAGGGCAAACTCGACATCGGTCTGGTTTCCTGCCCGGATCTGCTGCCGGACTTGTGGAAGATGGCCGACGAGTTCGCGGCGGGGTTGGAGGAGCTGCTCGCGCTCGCGCGATAGCTGCGACGGCGGTGCCGCTAATCCAGATCTCAGGTTTCCTCTGGCAGCATAGGTTGGCATGGGCCTGTCTCGCCGCGCCAAGATCGCGCGCAAGTTGCTGATCTGGACGTCGATGGCTGCCGTTGCGCTGCTGCTGGCCGGCTGTGTCCGCGTGGTGGTGGGACGCGCCGTCATGTCCGGGCCCAAGCTGGGCCAGGCGGTGGAGTGGACGCCGTGCCGGGCGGCGAACCCGAAGGTCAAACTTCCGGCCGGTGCGTTGTGCGGCAAACTGGCCGTGCCGGTCGACTACGACCACCTCGACGGTGACGTGGCGACGCTGGCGATGATTCGCTTCCCCGCGACCGGCGAAAAGATCGGCTCGCTGGTGATCAATCCCGGCGGACCGGGGGAATCCGGCATCGAGGCGGCGCTGGGTGTCGTGCAGTCGTTGCCCAAGAAGGTCCGCGAGCGCTTCGACCTGGTGGGCTTCGATCCCCGCGGGGTGGGGGCGTCGCGCCCGGCAGTGTGGTGCAACTCCGACGCCGACAACGACCGGCTGCGCACCGAGCCCAACGTCGACTACAGCCCGGCGGGTGTGGCCCACATGGAAGACGAGACCAAGCAGTTCGTCGGCCGGTGCGTCGATAAGATGGGCAAGAACTTTTTGGCCAACGTCGGGACCGTCAACGTCGCACGGGATCTCGATACCATCCGCGCGGCGCTCGGCGACGAGAAGCTCACCTACCTCGGCTACTCCTATGGCACCCGGATCGGCTCGGCGTACGCCGAGGCCTTCCCGCACAACGTGCGGGCGATGATCCTCGATGGAGCCGTCGACCCCAACGCCGATCAGATCGAGGCAGATCTGCGTCAGGCCAAGGGATTCCAGGACGCGTTCAACGACTTCGCCGTCGAATGCGCCAAGCAACCGACCTGCCCGCTGGGCACCGATCCGGCCAAAGCCGTGGACGTCTACCACAGCCTGGTCGACCAGATGGTCGATCCGAACAACCCGATGGTGGGTCGGCCCATCCCGACCAACGACCCGCGCGGACTGAGCTACAGCGACGCGATCATCGGCACCATCATGGCGCTGTATTCGCCGAACCTTTGGCATCACCTGACCGACGGCCTGGCCGAACTCGTCGACCACCACGGCGACACCCTGCTCGCCCTGGCCGACATGTACATGCGCCGCGACTCGCACGGCCACTACAGCAATGCCACCGACGCGCGGGTGGCGGTCAACTGCGTGGACCAGCCGCCGATCACCGACCGCGCCAAGGTGATTGACGAAGACCGCCGCTCCCGTGAGCTCGCACCGTTCATGAGCTACGGGCAGTTCACCGGCAACGCCCCGCTGGGCACCTGCGCGTTCTGGCCGGTGCCGCCAACCAGCAAGCCGCACACCATTTCCGCGCCCGGCCTGGCGCCCACGGTGGTGGTGTCGACCACCCATGACCCGGCCACCCCGTACAAGGCCGGGGTCGATCTGGCCAACGAGCTGCGCAGCTCGCTGCTCACCTACGACGGCACCCAGCACACGGTGGTATTCCAGGGCGACGGCTGCATCGACAACTACGTGACGGCGTATCTGGTCAGCGGCTCCATTCCGCCGACCGGCGCCAAGTGCTGACCGCCCGCTGACGATGCGGCCCGCGTAGCGGGGCGAGGAGGAAGCGGGCAAAAACCGCGCCCGCTGACGATGCGGCCCGCGTAGCGGGGCGAGGAGGAAGCGGGCAATCAGGCCGCGCCCGCTGACGCCGAAGATGCACTCGCGGCGCGGTTTTCGGCGATCGTTCGCCGTGAGTGCACGTTCGGTGAGGGCGGCAGCCGAGACCAAGGCGTAATCGTTTCGAGCCGTGACGGGTACCCGGGGCTGCAACGATGACACCCATGTCGCGCCTGAGATCCCTGAGCTCGGCGCTGTTTTCATTCGGGCTGCTGCTCGGTGGCCCATGCGTCGTCGCGCCGCCGGCAGCCGTCGCCACGCCCGAACCCGGTGCCGGGCAGACGCCGGGCCCGAACCCGCCATCGGCCGCGGTGCCGCAGGGTTGGGGGAGCTGTGGCCAATTCGTCGGTGACACAAGCGAAATCCCCACCGCGCAGTGCACCACCGTGTCGGTACCGATCGACTACAACAATCCCGCCGGGGCGCAGGCGAAGCTGGCGGTGATCCGGATCCCGGCGTCCGGGCAGCGGGTCGGCTCGCTGCTGGTCAATCCCGGCGGTCCCGGCGGCTCGGCGGTCGACATGGTGGCCTCGATGGCCCCGGACCTGGAGGCCTCTCCGATTCGACGCAACTTCGACCTGGTCGGCTTCGACCCCAGGGGCGTCGGGCATTCGACACCCGCGCTGCGCTGCCGCACCGACGCCGAGTTCGACGCGTACCGGCGCGAGCCGATGGTCGACTACAGCCCCGGTGGGGTGGCGCATATCGAGCAGCTCTACCGGCAGCTGGCCCAGCAGTGCGTCAACCGGATGGGCGCGGCGTTCTTGGCCAACACCGGCACCGCGTCGGTCGCGCGCGACATGGACGTCGTGCGCCAGGCGCTGGGCGACGACCAGATCAACTACCTGGGTTACAGCTACGGCACCGAGCTGGGCACCGCCTACCTGGAAAAGTTCGGCAACCACGTGCGCGCGATGGTGCTCGACGGCGCCATCGACCCGACCGTCGGGCCGATCGACGAGAACGTCAACCAAATGGCGGGATTCCAAACGGCTTTTAACGACTACGCCACCGACTGCGCCCGCTCGCCGGGCTGCCCGCTGGGCACCGACCCGACCCAATTCGTCAACCGCTATCACGCGCTGGTCGACCCGCTGGCCACCAGGCCGGGCAAAACCGCAGACCCGCGCGGCCTGAGCTACGCCGATGCGACCACCGGCACCATCAACGCGCTCTACACGCCGGCGCACTGGAAATACCTGACCAGCGGGCTACTCGGCCTGGCCCGCGGCACCGACGCCGGCGACCTGCTGCTGCTCGCCGACGACTACGACGGGCGCGACAAGAGCGGGCACTACTCCAACGACCAGGACGCGTTCAACGCGGTCCGCTGCGTCGACGCGCCGAACCCGACGGATCAAGCCAGCTGGGTGAACGCCGATCAACGGATCCGGCAGGCCGCGCCGTTCCTGAGCTACGGGCAGTTCACCGGAAATGCTCCGCGCGATTTGTGCGCGCTGTGGCCGGTGCCGGCGACGTCGGCGCCGCATGCCGCGCCGCCCGTGGGGCCGGGCAAGGTCGTCGTCGTGTCCACCACGCACGACCCGGCCACGCCGTATCAGGCCGGGGTGAACCTGGCCCGCCAGCTCGGCGGCCCGCTGATCACCAACGACGGGACGCAGCACACCGCGGTATTCAACGGCCACCAGTGCGTGGACACCGCCGTCGTTCGGTATTTCGTCGCCGGCACGCCGCCGCCGGCCTCCTATCACTGCCAGGCCTGACCGGCGCCCGACGAGCTTTCGCAACGGTTCTGAGCGGGCATCGGTAACACAGAATTAACAGCGGTTGCATACTGTTCGGGATATGGATCGACAGAAGGAATTCGTGCTCCGCACGCTCGAGGAACGAGACATCCGCTTCGTTCGGCTGTGGTTCACCGATGTGCTGGGCTTCCTCAAGTCGGTCGCCATCGCCCCGGCCGAGCTCGAAGGCGCCTTCGAGGAGGGCATCGGCTTCGACGGCTCCTCGATCGAGGGCTTCTCGCGGGTCTCCGAATCCGACACCGTGGCTAACCCCGACCCGTCCACCTTCCAGGTGCTGCCGTGGGCCTCCCCCAACGGCCACCACCACTCGGCACGGATGTTCTGCGACATCACCATGCCGGACGGCTCGCCGTCCTGGGCCGACCCGCGCCACGTGCTGCGCCGGCAGCTGCAGAAGGCCAACGACCTGGGCTTCTCCTGCTACGTGCACCCCGAGATCGAATTTTTCCTGCTCAAGCCCGGCCCCGACGACGGGACGCCGCCCGTTCCCGTCGACAGCGCCGGCTACTTCGACCAGGCGGTCCACGACTCCGCCTCGAACTTCCGCCGGCACGCGATCGAAGCCCTCGAATTCATGGGCATCTCGGTGGAGTTCAGCCACCATGAGGGGGCGCCCGGCCAGCAGGAGATCGACCTGCGCTTCGCCGACGCCCTGTCGATGGCCGACAACGTGATGACGTTCCGCTACGTCATCAAGGAGGTGGCGATCGAGAACGGCGCCCGCGCCACCTTCATGCCCAAGCCGTTCGGGCAGCATCCCGGGTCGGCGATGCACACCCACATGAGCCTGTTCGAGGGCGACGTCAACGCGTTCCACAGCCCCGACGACCCGCTGCAACTTTCGGACGTGGGCAAGTCCTTCATCGCCGGGATCCTCGAGCACGCCTCCGAAATCAGCGCCGTCACCAATCAGTGGGTCAACTCCTACAAGCGACTCGTCGGCGGCGGCGAGGCGCCCACCGCCGCGTCGTGGGGTGCGGCCAACCGGTCCGCGCTGGTGCGGGTGCCCATGTACACGCCGCACAAGACGTCGTCGCGGCGCGTGGAGGTGCGCAGCCCCGACTCGGCCTGCAACCCGTACCTGACCTTCGCCGTGCTGCTGGCCGCCGGGCTGCGCGGGGTGGAGAAGGGCTACGTGCTGGGGCCGCAGGCCGAGGACAACGTGTGGGACCTGACCGCCGAGGAACGCATCGCGATGGGCTATCGCGAGCTGCCGACGAGCCTGGACAGCGCGCTTCGCGCCATGGAGTCCTCCGAGCTGGTCGCGGAAACCTTGGGGGAGCACGTCTTTGACTTCTTCCTGCGCAATAAGCGCACGGAGTGGGCCAACTACCGCAGCCACGTCACCCCGTACGAGCTGAGCACCTACCTGTCCCTGTAGGTCCCGATGGGGCATATCCCGTTGTGCACTAGCGCCGCTCGTGCCTGAAGACGGGCGGCTTGCGCTACGGTCGTGGTCGTGACCAAACCCGCGACGCAGCGCCCCAGGCTGCCCAGCGTCGGCCGGCTCGGGTTGGTCGATCCGCAAGCGGCCGAACGCATGGCGCGGCTGGGGTGGTACGAGCACGACGACCAGGCGCACGTCGACCTGCTGTGGTCGCTGTCGCGCGCGCCCGATCCCGACGCCGCGCTGCTGGCCTTGGTCCGGCTGTCGGAGAACCCCGACGCCGGGTGGGACGAACTCAACGCCGCCCTGCTCACCGAGCGCCCGCTGCGCGGCCGGCTGTTCGGCGTTCTCGGCGCGTCGCTGGCACTGGGCGATCACCTGATCGCCCAGCCGCAGACCTGGAAACTGTTGCGCGGCAAGGTCAAACTGCCCACCCACGACGAGCTGCGCGCGATGTTCACCGGCTGCGTGGACGAGGCGCTGGCCGCGCCGGGTTCGGCGATGGTGCGCCTTCGCACCCTGTACCGCGACCAGCTGCTGGTGCTGGCCGCGCTGGATCTGGCCGCGACCGTCGAGGACGAGCCGGTGGTCCCGTTCACCGTGGTGGCCGCCCACCTCTCGGACCTGGCGGACGCGGCGCTGGCCGCCGCGCTGCGGGTGGCCGAGAAGAGCGTGTGCGGCGACCGGACGCCGCCGCGGCTGGCGGTGATCGCGATGGGCAAATGCGGTGCCCGCGAACTGAACTACGTCAGCGACGTCGACGTGATCTTCGTCGGCGAGCAGGCCGACGCCGTCACCACCCGGGTGGCTAGCGAGATGATGCGGCTGGCCTCCGAGGCGTTCTTCCAGGTCGACGCCGGGCTGCGCCCCGAGGGGCGCAGCGGCGAACTGGTCCGCACCGTCGAGTCCCACATCGCCTATTACCAGCGCTGGGCCAAGACGTGGGAGTTCCAGGCGCTGCTCAAAGCCCGTGCGGCGGTGGGCGACGAGGAACTCGGGCGGCGCTACCTGGACGCGCTGATGCCGATGGTGTGGGTCGCCTGCGAGCGTGAGGACTTCGTGGCCGAGGTGCAGGCCATGCGCCGCCGGGTCGAGCAGCTGGTGCCCGCCGAGGTGCGCGGGCGCGAGATCAAGCTGGGCAGCGGCGGGCTGCGCGACGTGGAATTCGCCGTGCAGCTCCTGCAGCTGGTGCACGGCCGCGGCGACGACTCGCTGCACGTGGCGTCGACCGTGGATGCGCTGGCCGCGTTGGGCCAGGGCGGCTACATCGGGCGCGAGGACGCGGCCAACCTCACCGCCTCCTACGAGTTCCTCCGGCTGCTCGAGCACCGGTTGCAGCTGCAGCGCCTCAAGCGCACCCACCTGCTGCCCGAGGCCGACGACGAGGAAGCGGTGCGCTGGCTGGCGCGGGCCGCCCACATCCGGCCGGACGGACGCCACGACGCGGCCGGGGTGCTGCGCGAGGAGCTGCGCCACCAGAACCTGCGGGTGTCCCAGCTGCACGCCAAGCTCTTCTATCAGCCGCTGCTGGAGTCGATCGGGCCGGCCGGACTGGAGATCGCGCGCGGCATGACCTCCGAAGCCGCCGAGCGCCAGCTGGCGGCGCTAGGCTACGAGGGCCCGCAGACCGCGCTCAAGCACATGTCGGCCCTGGTCAACCTGAGCGGCCGGCGCGGGCGGGTGCAGTCGGTGCTGCTGCCCAGGCTGCTGAACTGGATGTCGTACACGCCGGACCCCGACCGCGGGCTGCTGGCCTACCGACGGCTGTCCGAGGCGCTGTCCGGCGAGAGCTGGTACCTGGCCACGCTGCGCGACAAGCCCGCGGTGGCCCGCCGGCTCATGCACGTGCTGGGCACCTCTGCGTACGTGCCGGACCTGCTGATGCGCGCCCCGCGGGTGATTCAGGACTACGGCGACGGGCCGTCGGGCCCGAGACTGCTCGACACCGAGCCCGCCGCGGTGGCCCGCGGGCTGGTCGCCTCGGCCGGCCGCTACTCCGACCCGGTGCGGGCGATCGCCGGGGCGCGCACCCTGCGGCGCCGCGAGCTGGCCCGCATCGCCTCGGCCGACCTGCTCGGCATGCTCGAGGTCACCGACGTCTGCTCGGCGCTGACCTCGGTGTGGGTGGCGGTGCTGCAGGCCGCGCTGGAGGCGATGATCCGGGCCAACCTGCCCGCGAGCGGCACGGCACCGGCGGCCATCGCGGTCATCGGCATGGGCCGGCTGGGCGGCGCCGAATTGGGCTATGGATCCGACGCCGACGTGATGTTCGTCTGCGAGCCGGCGCCCGGGATCGAGGATTCCGCGGCGGTGCGCTGGGCGACCGGCGTCGCCGAGCAGGTCCGGGCGCTGCTGGGCACGCCCAGCGTCGACCCGCCGCTGGAGGTCGACGCCAACCTGCGGCCCGAAGGCCGCCAGGGCCCGCTGGTGCGCACCCTGCCCTCCTACGCGGCCTATTACGAGCAGTGGGCGCAACCATGGGAGATCCAGGCGCTGCTGCGGGCGCATGCGGTCGCCGGCGACGCGGAGCTGGGGCAGCGGTTCCTGCTGATGGCCGACAAGACCCGCTATCCACCCGACGGGGTGTCCACCGAGGCGATGCAGGAGATCCGGCGCATCAAGGCCCGCGTCGATTCCGAGCGGTTGCCGCGCGGCGCTGACCCCAACACGCACACCAAGCTGGGCCGCGGGGGACTGGCCGACATCGAATGGACCGTGCAGCTGCTGCAACTGCGGCACGCGCACGAGGTTCCCGCGCTGCACAACACCTCGACTCTGCAGTGCCTGGACGCTATCGCCGCGGCGGAGCTGGTGCCCGCCGACGAGGTGGAGCTGTTGCGGCAGGCCTGGCTGACCGCCACCCGGGCCCGCAACGCGCTGGTGCTGGTCCGCGGCAAGCCCACCGATCAACTGCCCGGGCCCGGCCGCCAGCTCAACGCCGTGGCCGTGGCCGCGGGCTGGCCCACCGATGAGGGCGGGGAGTTCTTGGACAACTATCTACGGGTGACGCGCCGCGCCAAAGCGGTGGTGCGCAGGGTGTTCGGAAGTTGAATCAGGAGGCCGGCGCGTTGGACGCCATATTCGAGGTGCTCAGCGCGGCGGAGGCCGATCGCGTGACCGCGCTGTACGCTCCGTTGGCCGATGCGGTCCGCGAACTCGTCGAGGCCACCATCCGCACCGAGGCCGGCGAGGACGTCGTCGCCGAGGCCCGGCGGACGATCGAGGCGGTCACCGCATTGCTGCGGCAACGGACCCGCCCGGTAGGGGTGAGCTACCGCGTCGACGGCCGCCCGCTGCCGTTGGGCAACGCCGCGATCGGCGTCTGCAATCCCATCGCCCCGCCGATCGTCGTGCACCACGAGGGCGCGGGGCGCTGCTGGAGCGAGTTCACCCTCGGCCCTGCCTACGAGGGCCCGCCCAAACTGGTGCACGGCGGCGTCAGCGCCCTGGTGCTTGACCACATGCTCGGCGAGGCGGCCAGCGAGGGGCTGTCCAAGGCGCGGTTCACCGGAACCATCACCGTGAAGTACCTGCGCGGCACGCCGCTGGGGCCGCTGCGCTGCGAGGCGTGGGTCGACGGCAACGAGGGCCGCAAAGTCTTTGCGCGCGGCACCATTTCGGATGCTGCCGGCGTCACCGTCGAGGCCGACGGCGTCTTCATCGAGCCGGCCTGGGCGCAGGAGATGCAGTGAGGTTCTACATCAGCAGCGCGTTCCTGAACACCCGCGAGATCATCGAGCTGGCCAAGGCGGCCGACGAACTCGGCTACGACGGGATCGGCATTCCTGACCACGTCGTCAATCTCGAGACGCTGGACACCCCGTACCCGTACACCAAAGACGGCCAGCGGCGCTGGCAGCCGTTCACCGACTGGCCCGATCCCTGGGTGCTCGTGGGCGCGCTGGCCCAGGTGACCACGCGGTTGAGGTTCGTCAACACCGTGTATATCCCGGCCATGCGCAACCCGTACTCGGCGGCCAAAGCGATTGGCACCGCAGCGGTTCTGGCGTCCGGCCGGGTGGAGCTGGGCGTCGGGGTGGGCTGGTGCCGCGAGGAATTCGCTTTGATGGGTGAGCGATTCGAGGCGCGCGGCAGGCGGACCGACGAGATCATCGAGCTGATGCGGGCGCTGTGGACGCCGGGCTGGACGGAGTTCGAGGGTGAGTTCTATTGCGCGCCGCGCCTCGAGATGCAACCCACGCCGCCGCCGATCCCGGTGTACGTCGGCGGGCTCAGCGATATCGCGCTGCGCCGCGCCGCCCGCAACGACGGCTGGATCGGCGATTTGATCAAGACCGAGCGGGCCATCGAGGCGGTGGGCAGGCTGCGGGAGTTGCGCGCCGAAAACGGTTTGACCATGGACGATTTCACCATCCTGACACCGCTGACCGACGCGTTCACCACGGCGGATTACCGGCGGGTCGAGGACGCCGGCGTCACCGGCATCATCACGATGCCGTGGATGTTCTACGCCGGGCCCGACGCCGGCCTGGACGACAAGATCGACGGCATGCAGCGCTTCCGCAAGGACCTCGCGCTCGATCGCCAGGCGACACCTAATTCGGCGCCGCGGGTCACCTGAACGGCGGCGAAGATGGGCTCGCGCGGGCCGGCATCGCATATGTTTCGCATGACCACGAACACCAGCCCCGGCGACCAGGACGGAGCGCGCCGCGGATAACAGCCGGGGCGGCTAGATGCGAAACCACCCGCGCGGCAACCTCCACGCGGGTGGTTTCGTCAAGCCGACTCAGACGTCGTAGTACAGCGCGAACTACGTCCTGAGCGTTCGTAACCGTTAGCTGTGTTTATAGCGTAGGGAAATAGCAGGTCACAGCGTTGCCGGTGTTGGCACGCGAGAACTGTTTTCAAAACTCCTGCGGACGAACTGCGGACGACTCGCCGCGCCTTCCCACTTCAAAAACCAATCACTAAAGCGACATGACTTCGCGAATGGAGAAACCATGCCCTCAATCAACACCGCCCACATCGACCGTCCGGCCGTGCCGCCCGTCGCGGATCTGCACCTCGCCGGCGACCGGGTCAAGTCCAGGGACGTGGTGTACGGGGTCGTCTTGTGATTCTTCGAGATGATGGTTCAAGCGGTCAGTGCCGCAG
>NZ_MVHG01000048.1 GCF_002086125.1 Mycobacterium arosiense ATCC BAA-1401 = DSM 45069 | reverse complement strand
ACCACACTCTGCCGCTGGCGGCCAGCCACCAGCATCACGACTCGCCACCGGCGTCACCAACGTGGTGACCTCCTACAGCTAGCCCTCAGCGAGAACGCAAAATCGCCCATTCCCCAGCGGGATGGGCGATTTTCGTCTGGGAGGTCGCGAGTTGCCGATTGGGCTTTCGCGGATCCGCAGATTATGTATAGTATCATACATACCCGCCACGGTCGAGGAGTTGCGATGCGTAGTCCACGCGAGCGGATGGTCGTGTCCGCCGCGCTGCTGATCCGCGAGCGGGGCGCGCGCGCCACCGCCATCTCCGATGTGCTCGAGCACAGCGGCGCGCCGCGCGGATCGGCTTACCACTACTTTCCCGGCGGGCGCACCCAATTGCTCTGCGAGGCGGTCGATTTCGCCGGCGAGCACGTCGCCGCCGTGATCGCCGGCGCGGACGACGGCCTGCAATTGATCGACACGTTGATCGACAAGTACCGCGGGCAGCTCCTCGATACCGACTTCCGCGCCGGCTGCCCCATCGTGGCGGTCTCCGTCGAAGCGGGCGAGCAGCAGGACGCCGAGCGCATGGGCCCGGTGGTCGAACGCGCCGCCGCCGCCTTCGACCGATGGACCGATCTGATCGCCGCGCGGTTGATCGCCGACGGCATTGCGCGGGAGCGCGCGAGCGAGCTGGCCGTTTTGGCCACCACCGCGCTCGAGGGTGCGATCGTGCTGGCCCGGGTGCGACGCGACCTGATGCCGCTGGACGTCGTCCATCGCCAGCTGCGCGAGCTGCTGCTGGCCACCTCGTCCTATCAGACAGCCGGAAAGGACACCCCGCGATGACCTGGCAACCCAGCGCATGCATCCTGTGCGAATGCAACTGCGGCATCGTCGTTGAAGTCGAAGATCGCCGGCTGGCCCGCATCCGCGGCGACAAGGCCCACCCCGCGTCGCGGTGCTACACCTGCAACAAGGCGTTGCGGCTGGACCACTATCAGAACAGCCGCGCCCGGCTGACCTCTCCGCTGCGCCGCCGGGCCGACGGCAGCTACGAGGAGATCGACTGGGACACCGCGATCGTGGAGATCGCCGAGGGCTTCAAACGCATCCGCGACAGCTACGGCGGAGACAAGATCTTCTACTACGGCGGCGGCGGGCAGGGCAACCATTTGGGCGGGGCGTACAGCGGCGCCTTCCTCAAGGCTTTGGGTTCGCGTTACCGGTCAAATGCGCTGGCGCAGGAGAAGACCGGCGAATCCTGGATCGACGGGCAGCTTTACGGCGGCCACACCAGGGGCGAGTTCGAGCACGCCGAGGTGGCAGTGTTCGTGGGAAAAAACCCGTGGATGTCACAGAGCTTCCCGCGGGCCCGGGTGGTGCTCAACGAGATCGCCAAGGATCCGAACCGCTCGATGATCGTCATCGATCCCGTCGTTACCGACACCGCCAAAATGTCGGACTTCCACCTGCGGGTGCGGCCCGGCACCGACGCGTGGTGCCTGGCCGCGCTGGCCGCGATCCTCGTGCAGGAAAACCTCTGCGACGAAGCGTTTCTCGCCGAGCACGTGCGCGGCGTCGATGCCGTGCGGACCGCGTTGCGCGAGGTGCCGGTGGCCGGCTACGCGCAGCATTGCGGGGTCGACGAGGAGCTGCTGCGCGCGGCGGCGCGGCGCATCGGCACCGCGGCCAGCGTCTCGGTGTTCGAGGACCTCGGGGTACAGCAGGCACCCAACAGCACGCTGTGCTCCTACCTGAACAAGTTGCTCTGGATCTTCACCGGCAACTTCGCGAAACAGGGCGGCCAGCACCTGCATTCGTCGTTTGCGCCGCTGTTCGGCCAGTTCTCCGGTCGCACACCGGTAACCGGCGCCCCGATCATTTCCGGGCTGGTGCCCAGCAATGTGGTGCCCGAGGAAATCCTGACCGACCACCCGGACCGCTTCCGGGCCATGATCGTGGAAAGCAGCAATCCGGCTCACTCACTAGCGAATTCGGCCGCCTGCCGCGAGGCGTTCGGTGCGCTGGAGCTGATGGTGGTCATCGACGTCGCCATGACCGAGACGGCCAGGCTCGCACACTATGTGCTACCCGCTGCGTCCCAGTTCGAGAAGCCGGAAGCCACCTTCTTCAACCTGGAATTCCCGCACAACACCTTCCAGCTGCGCCGCCCGCTGCTGCAGCCCTTGCCGGGCACACTGCCAGAACCCGAGATCTGGGCGCGGCTGGTGCGGGCGCTCGGGGTGGTGGACGACGCGGACCTGCGGCCGCTGCGCGACGCGGCCCAGCGGGGCCGGCAGGCCTACACCGAGGCGTTCCTGTCCTCGGCCGCCACCAATTCGGCTCTGGTGCAGCTGCTTCCGTATGTTCTCTACGAGACGCTGGGGCCCACCCTGCCGGACGGATTGCGCGGCGCCGCCGCGCTGTGGGGCCTCGCCCAGAAGACCGCGATGAGCTACCCGGACGCCGTGCGGCGCGCCGGTCACGCCGACGGCAACGCGCTGTTCGACGCGATCATGAACAACCCGTCGGGGGTGACGTTCACCGTGCACAACTACGAGGACGACTTCGCGTTGATCAGCCACCCCGACCGCAAGATCGCCCTGGAGATTCCGGCGATGCTCGACGAATTGGGGGCGCTCACCCGCACCCCGCCCCGGCTGACCACGCCGGATTTCCCGATCGTGCTGTCGGTGGGGGAGCGGCGCGCCTATACCGCCAACGACATCTTCCGCGACCCGTCCTGGCGCAAGCGCGACCCCGACGGGGCGTTGCGGGTCAGCGTCGAGGACGCCCAGGCCCTGGGGCTCGTCGACGGATGCCGAGCCCGCATTAGCACGGCGGCCGGCGGCGCCGAGGCCACCGTCGAGATCTCCGAGTCCATGCTTGCTGGTCATGCCGCCCTGCCCAACGGATTCGGCCTCGATTACATCGGCGACGACGGGCGCGCCGTCACCACGGGGGTCGCCCCGAACGCGCTCACCTCGACCGAATGGCGCGATCCCTACGCCGGCACGCCGTGGCACAAGCACGTACCGGCCCGGATCGAAGCCAGCAGACCACGTCGTCGCTGATGGACACCTCTCGAAGCGCCTTCGCCCAACAGATCGCCGCAGCTGTCCTACAGCGCCGGCGAGTGCGGCGATGCGCGATCCAGCCCGCCCGCCTGGTACTGCCCGGCGATCAGCAGCATCGTCGTCGACCTTGGCCAGCTATAGAAGATGGGCGCGGCGCGCCCGCCGATGAGCAGTCCCTCCATGTCTTGTTCCACGGCGACGACACCGCTATCTCGATCGTCGCGCGGTGCAACACGAACGCGCGCTCAAACTCGACTCGCCGGTGAGCCCATTGCGAATGGCGTGTCTGACTGGGGTCGTGCACCGCAAAATGGCCGGTCCGCTGTCGTTGCCGCCCGGGAACAGTCTCACTCTGACCGCCGGTAACCTCGACAAGGCCGTCGCGGGACTGCTGACCACTCGCCTGGTGGCCAGCGACGTCAACGGCCAGACGGCGCCCGCCGGGTTCACCCGCACCACCGCTTTCGGTCGGCAGTCATTGGCACCAACGACGAACTGTGTTGCCAACGCTTCGCCGACCACCCTGCATCGTCGTGATGGACAACTTGTTTGGCCTCGGCCAGCACACATGCAGCTTCGGATTCGAAGCTACAGGGCCAGTTGAGTGCAGCTTTCCCGCATGTCCATCCCGACTGGGATGGCCGTTCCGCTTCACCACTAACTATGGCGTGCAGTAAAAGCCGCTTGTGGCGTTGCGGGAGAGGCCCCGATCGCTGCGGTGATGTTGGGCGGGTGTTCGCTGGTGTTCCCTGCTGGACACGACCCCCACCCTAAGCAGCCACTGTCGACGAACAAAACCGCGCTCAAGCCATTGAGCCGGTGAAACAGATCGTAACCGTGCTACCCATGGCTTTTCCCTGGCCGCAGGTTCGATGAGGAGCGTCTCATCGATGCGCAGGGCGTTATCTGGGAGAAGGCCATCCTGGCGTAGGCGGGCTCAGCGCTGATTGCGCGTCGCCTCCCAGTCGCGCAATGTGCACTCGACCCGGTATTCGCCCTGCTTAGACACCGCGACCTGACCGTCGACCGCGATGTTGCACCGGAAGTTGGCGCTCACGCCCGGATTGCCCTCCGGGGTATTTACCTCGGCGAAGCTGTTGAATGCGCTGACGGTGGCCCACTGATCGGGATTGGGCATGGAAACCGTTGTGCTCCAGACCATGTCCGGGTTCAGCTTCGGCCGGATGGCATAGAGGAACGCGGGGGTGTTGTCCGCATAGGCGGTTAGGCTCGGCGGTTGCTTAGCCATGAAATAGAGCATGGGAATCGTCTCGATCGGTGACGAGACGCTGTAGGTGACCTCATGTTCGCCCGGCGCTGCATTTGCCGTTCCACTCACCGGCCCTACGCCGGGGACCGTCAACGCCCCCACTGCCGCGACCATAGTCGCCGTTCGCACGCTTCTCATGCCTAGAACAGTACTAGGTGTAAGCACTAACTTGCTAATAGTGGCTCGGAAGACTTAAAATCCTTCGGCAAACGTGAAGGGGGGCTTAGTGAAGCTGTCTGTCGATCCGACTCGCTGCCAGGGCATCGGACTGTGCGCGGCGAGCGCACCGGAACTCTTTGCGATCGGCGGCGACGGGCAATCCGAGGTACTCCGTCAACCCGGCGCAGACGAACTCGGAGCGGCCGAAGAGGCGTTCGCCAATTGTCCTACCGCGGCCGTCGTGTTCCAAGCGTGAGTAGTTCCCATGTTCTTCCGCGCGGCGCATTTCGGCGATTGCTCACACATTTCACAGGTGTCTGCCAGCTCTCGGCCGTCTTGTAGAAAGTAAGCACTTACTGTATCCTGTGTCGTGTGACACATCCGAGCACCCTAAGTGACATGATTCATAGAGGTGGTCAGCGGTGACCGTGGTGAGCTTGGCCGCAGCGAGTCGTGCCGCGAAACACGTCGCTGCAACGCCGGTCGACTCTGCGACGACGACGGGCCGCTGCCTTCAGATGTTTGTGAGCGTGCTGCGCTATGCGGTCCTCGATACCATCTCTCTCAGGCTGCTACGAGTCAGTGAAATCGCCGATCAGGCATGGTTATTGCTCAAGGTGACCGCTACGCCGGCGCTACTGATGGCGATTCCGTTTGGCGCGATGGTTTCCGTCGTGACCTCGGGATTGGTCAATCAGATGGGCGCGCAGTCGCTGATCGGGGCGGCCAGCGGTGTCGGAGTGGTTCGGCAGGGAGCGCCCATCACCGCGGGCCTCCTGATGGGTGGGGCTGCTGCATCCGCAATTGCATCGGACCTCGGGGCCCGGGCCGTCCGTGAAGAGCTCGACGCGCTGAGGGTGATTGGTGTGGACCCGGTGCGTTCGCTGGTGGTGCCGCGATTTCTGGCCCTGCTGTTGATATCTCCAATCTTGTGCACAGTCATCGTCGTCTCGGGCACCACGGCCGCGTTCATTCTGGCGTTGACCGTCACCGATATCGCACCGGGGAGTTACTGGGCGTCTTTTGGGACGTTCACGAAGACCGTGGACCTCTGGTTCGCGATGGGCAAGACGGTGGTCTTCGCGGCGCTTGTGGCCGTGATCTCATCGTTCCGCGGGATGAACGCCCAGGGCGGTCCGAAAGGTGTCGCCGACGCCGTCAACGCGTCGGTTGTCCTTAACGTAATCTGCATCGTTGCCGCGAATCTCGTTATAACCCAGTTGCAGACCATGTTTTTCCCGATGGCGATCGCATAGATGGTTCACGTCGGGACGTCGATTCCTTCCAAGCTGCCGGCCCTCCGGATTCTCTCGGTCGAGCCGTTCCGCGCTGTCCTGCGCGAGGCGGGCCAGTGGACGGTATTCACTGGGCAGGCGTTCTGGTATCTACCGCACTCTGTCGGCCGCTACCGGCGCCAGACCCTCCGGGAAATGAACAACCTCGCCTGGGGTAAAGGCCGGGTTATCGTCGATGGCGGAGTAATCAGCATATTCCTAATCCTGGGCATCGCAATCGGCGGTTCGATGGCAGTAGAAGCGTTCGCCACACTGAACATTATTGGATTCGGTGCCCTGTCTGGCCTCACCGGTGGTGTTGGCGCGGTCCGTGAAATCGGCCCGCTTGCGGCGGGTATAGCCTTCGCCTCACAAGCGGGCTGCCGAATGACGGCCGAGATTGGCACGATGCGCATCAACGACGAGATCGATGCCGTGGAGTCGATGGCAATCGTCCCGATACCGTTCGTGGTAAGCACCCGGATGGTCGGTGGCATGCTGTGCGTCATTCCCGGCTACCTGTTGACCCTGATAACCGAATTCATCGTCATGGACCTCGTGATCCGGGTATTCCACAACCAACCGGGCGGAACCTACGAACACTACCTCGCGCAGTTCGTGACGCCGCAGGACCTGACGTTCTCCTTAATCAAGGGCATTGGGTTCTGCCTCGCGGTGACCATCATCCACTGCTATTACGGGTACTTCACCGCCGGCGGTCCCGCCGGCCTCGGCCGGTCCTCAGGCAGGGCGGTGCGGACAAGCCTGGTCTCAATCATGGTTCTGGATTTCCTACTCACCGTGGCGCTCTGGGGATTCCGGCAAACGTTCGTGTTCACAGGCTAGGGGGATTCGGTCATGCTATTACGTGGGTCGGAGCAGGCCCAGACGCGAAAGTTATGCATTGCCGGTGCAATTGCGCTGACGTGCATCGCGCTAGTCACGGCGGTCGTCGTCGTCAACCCGTTTTCGCGTTTTCAGAAAACGTGGGTCGCGTTGACGATCGACACCCCTTATGTGGGCCAAGGTGTGGCCACCGGGTCAGCGGTCGTCCTGCACGGGGTGAAGGTCGGTGAGGTAACCACCGTCTCGAGCCTGTCGGGTGGCGGCGTCCGGATCGGTGTCGACCTGCAGCCCGAACCTGCCAAAGGGCTGACCAACGCGATGACATTCGACTTCCGCTCGGTCAACTACTTCGGGGTCACGGGTATCAATGTGATTCCCAACCAAGGTGGTCGTCCGCTGCGCAACGGAATGCGGCTCAAGAGCGCTCCGAAAGGCAACTTCACCCTGCAGGCGTTGATATCCCGGCTGGGTGAGATCTCCGGAGGAGTCCTGACACCACAACTAATCCAGGTCGTCGACCGGGCAACCCGATACGTCGACGGGCTCAATTCGCTCATCGAGACGATGACGATCTCCATTCAGGCGGTCGACGCGGTCCAGACGGTCAGGACCGCGCAGCTGTTATCCAACACGACCGAAGTCGCAGATCCTTTCCCGGGCTTCGTGGACTCCCTCAGTGAGACAGGCCATCGCTACATTCATCCAGACGACATTTCCGCCTACCACACCAGCATTCAGCAGCTGTCCGATAAGGGTTTTGAACGGGAGCGGCTGATTCTCAAGTACGCGGCGGAGAATGTGTTCGGTGACGCCGGAAAGTTGTTGTCGGGCAACGTTCCTGACTTACTACCCCTGATTGATTCGATCAGGCCACTGACCGACGTCGTGCCCGGCCTGATCCAGCCCGAAGGTGTCGCACACATGCTGACCGAGGCTCGCAACCGACTTGAGCAGATGTATCAGGGGACTCCCGAACAACGCGCACTGCGGGTGAGGGTAGTGCTGGACGGTCTGCCGGGCGTAGCGGCACCGCTTGGTATGGCAGGTGGACAATAGATGAAATCGTTCGGTTCGATCTGGAAGATCGCGCTCAGCCTTGTTGTCGCAGCGGCCATGTTCACCTTGGTCATCAACATTGTCAGGATGCCGGTAGCAGCGGAAACCCATTCGTATACAGCAGAATTCACTGACGCGTCGGGACTCCACCAAGACGCGGACGTGCGCGTTCGCGGCGTCCGCGTTGGGAAGGTCAGCACGATCGAACTCAAACGGGAAAACGACCAGAGCGTCGCAGCCGTCGGGTTCACCCTCGATAAGCGCTACGGAATAGTCGCTGGCAGCCGACTGGCCGTCAAGTATCAGGCGCTGACCGGAGTCCGGTACGTCGACGTCGAGAATCCAGCGGAAGCGTACGCATCGAAAAATCTCATCGTGAACATACCCACTTCGATGACTCAGCCTTCATTCGATGTGACGGTGTTGTTCAACGGATTGCAGCCAGTGCTTGCGACGCTGAAACCTGAAGAGCTCAATACGTTCACCGCTAACGCCGTGACATACCTGTCCGGTGACGGCAGCGGACTGGGGCCCATGCTGGACAGCATCCACAAACTTACCGACTTTGTGTCCAATCGCCAGGACATGATCTCGACCCTCATGCACAACCTGGCCGACGTCGCTGCGACACTCGGCGGGAAGTCGAAGAGCTTGATCCAGATTCTGGAGTGGCTGAATCTGCCCGTGGACGCGGCACTGTCCGTGCTCGACGAGTTCAGGAAGTCGTCGCTGTTCGGGCCTGAATTCACCGCCCCGGTGGTGCGGCTGCTCAACAACGTCGGATTCAAGTGGGGTAACAGCCTCGACGGGGGGCTCGACAAGGCTTTCACCAACATCGACAGAGCCGTCGAAGCATTCAAACTTGTCCCGGTGATGTGGGACAACCTGCCGCCGCCGTCACAGTCGGGCCAACCCCGGCCGTGCTCCAAGGGGCATGCCCAGCTTCCCGGAGACATGGACGTTCTTTTGAACGGGCAAAGGGTGGTCATATGCAACCGATGAAGCAGCTCCGAAACCCTACACTCTGGGGTGGCGGGGTGCTCGTCCTCGCCACCATCATCGCCCTGGTCATCGCACTCGTCTACGTGAACCCACCGGGGCAGAAGTACGTCAGCTTCTACACTCAGGACGCGGCCTCGATCCGGCCGGGAGACCAGGTGCGGATCGCTGGAATAACGGTGGGCAAGGTCAAAGATCTCGCCCTGGAGCACGACCAGGTCCGCGTCCGCGCGCGCGTCGATGACTATGCGTTCGTCGGAGACCAGTCGCAGGTCCAAGTCCGGATGCTCACCGTGGTTGGCGGTTACTACATCAACCTCGTTTCACTTGGCAGGCACCCCTTGGGAGACAACACGATTCCACTCCAACGCGTGACCACGCCATACAACCTGATGCGGACCCTCACTGACGCGACAAAAATCATCGACCACACCAACGCGGTGCCGATCAGAGAATCGTTGGAGCAGGTGAAGTCCGGACTGAGCGGCCCGAACGCGGCCACGATCACCTCGGTCATCAACGCGGGCAACAGTTTGATGTCGACGATCGACACCCAACGCGGCCAGATCACGGCCATCCTAAACATGTCCGATGAATACATCAAATCAATGAGCGACTTCAGCGACGGACTGCGACAGCTGGTCCGAAAGATTTCGATCCTCGAGACAACGCTAACCCTCTACGGCGCCGGATTCGGCAGTGCGTTGACTGGACTCGGCCAGGTCCTCGATGGGCTCGAGCCAGTCGCCACCATGTACCTCAACCATCGTGACTGGTTCATCGAGAAGGTCCGCAACTGGACCGAGAAGGCGAGAATGTGGGCCGATCACAATGGCGCGATAGTGCGGGGACTGCGCCTGATGCGCAACAAGATTGAGCGTGTGCTCGACGCTCAGAACGCGCCGGCCGAACTGCTCGCGACCGACCTGTGCCTGCCGGTGCCGGGAACGGTCTGCTGATGCTGTCGTCAGTAACGCGACATGCGCATCGCGCACTCGTGCTCGCACTCGCCGCTGCGACAGCCAGCACCTCGTGCGGTTCGACGCAGATCGAGCTACCGACGGAACCGAAAGCAGCCGAGTACTGCGCGATCATGCCCGACACCATTGGCTTGTACGTCGGCAACCCGGTCACACAAATGGGCTATCAGATAGGCAAAGTCAAAAGAATCACGCCCGACGGCGACAGTGTACGTGTCGATTTCACAGTGACCGAACGACGGTCGTTCCCGCGCGACGTCAAAGCGGTGATCAGGTCGACGTCGATCCTCGCCGATCGCGCACTCGAACTAGTAGGCAACCCGAGGCCCGGCCCGCAGTTGGCTGCAGGCGACTGTATCGCGCTGAACAATTCAGCGACACCCAAGAGCCTTTCCCAGATCATCGGATCGGCAACCGCATTCATCAACACCCTCAGCCCTGCCGACACCACCAACATCGGTGACGCTGTCCATGTGATCGACCAGGCAATCGGAACCAACGGGTCCGGGGTCAACACCATGCTGACGAAGGCCGCCAGGTTGCTCGACAGCCCCGACGCGGCCATCGGCGACATCCGGTCCATCATCGTCAACACCGCTCAGTTGACGGCGACCCTGAAAGAACTCCGCGATCCGCTCAAGCAGATCCTGCTCGACGCCCAGGTGACGACGAAGGACATCGCCGCGGGCGCCGCCGGGGCCGCGCGGATCGTTCAATCGGTGGTACCGATCATCAGTGCGGCGGCCGATGTCGAAATGTCACTCGGCGAAGAGATTCAGTTCACACTCGACGCGGTGGCCGTCGCACTGCGGAAGCTCAGCGCGCACGCGCCCCGGACCATGAACCTGCTAAATCCCGTGCCCTGGTGGATCAACACCCTGGCCAACCACATCAATAACCGGCAATTCGAGCCGCTCCGGTATCGCCCACCCCTTTATCGCGTGCGGACGCCCGACGGCGTGGCGATGTGCAACATCATGAACGCCACGGCACCCGGCACCTGCGCAAACGTGCAGGGACAGCCTTATGCGGTTGACGTTGCGTTGCTGCAGTACGTCCTGACGGTGGCGAGCCGCCGATGAACGTCCTACACCTCCTCCAGCGCATGCGGGCCACCGCCCTGATCGTCGCCGCGGTCCTCACCGTCGCCTCGTGCGAGTCGATCAACGTCAACAACCTTCCACAACCCGGCAATTCCTACTCCGACGGCTACGACGTCACCATCGAGTTCAGCAACACGCTCAACCTGCCGGAGCGGGCGAAAGTGATGATGGACGGCACGCCCGTCGGGGTGGTCACCAAAATCGAGTCCACTGCCCAGGAGGTCGATGTGACCGCGCGCATCGGTAGGGGCGTCGTCGTGCCGTCGAACATCCACGCCGCCTTGCAGCAAGCCACGGTGCTGGGTGATATCTACATCGCATTGGACCGCCCCGAAACCGGCGCATCGGTGCCGGTGTTGCGCCCTGGCGGCACGATTCCGATTTCGGCGACCACCTCACCGCCGCAACTGGAAGACACCATCGCCAGCCTGGCCAACTTCGTGTCGAGTGGCTCGATCCAGCGCATGCAGAACACGATCATCGGCCTTAATCGGGTGTCGCCGCACAACAATGAGGGCGTCCGCAAAGTGGCGTCTCGAGTGGCCACCGATCTGGGTGACTTGGCCAATAACGTCGACCTGGTCGACAAATGGCTCACCGACGTGTCCGGGACAGCGCAGGTCATGCACGATCGCGGCGGGTACTGGGACGACATGTTGTCGCCGGAAGGCCTGCTGGGCAATTACCGGACGCAGATCATGGCGACCTATCTGAGCACTGCAATACCCTCGATCGGTTCCATCTACCGCGGCGGGTTCTGGCTGGTGCCATTGATCGAGTCGCTGGCCAACGCGATGGGCGCGGTCCAGCAGTCGAAATGGGTGATCGATGACGAAGTGCCCAGATGGCAGAAGTTGTTCACTGACTACTTTCTTCCGCAAGACAAGTATCCGGCGATGAACATCACCTCGATACAGGGCCCGGATGGTCGCGAATTGTTGGGCAGTGTGCAACAGGTGCTGTCGATGCTTGGCGCGACACGATGAAGGTCCGCGACGTGCTGTCGATCCTGGCGTTCTGCGCGATCATCGCGTCCGCCGTGTCGTACCTCAACGCGCTCGGAGTGCGGATCGGTCCGCCGAAGGACCGGATCAACATCGCCATGGACGTGGTCGACATCAACAACCTGGTGGTCGGTTCGAACGTGCTGCTGCGTGGAGTGCCGGTCGGCAAGGTGACGACGATCGAGCCCGGCACCAAAGCCGCCACGGTTCGTTTCTACATCAACAACCGGTTCCGGGTTCCCGTGGACACCGATGTGCGCCTTGACAACCTGTCCGCCCTCGGCGAGGCCTACATCGGCCTGGTCCCGCGTACCAAGGCGGGGCCGATGATGTACGACGGGCAGCACCTAGCGACTGAGCGGGTGACCCAGCCGCCGTCGATTTCGGAACTGGCGACCAGCGTCGTGCGGGTGCTCAACCAACTCGATCCGGGCGCGCTTAAACGGGTCATCAACGAGGCCGACATCGCTCTGCCCAATCCCAACACGACCCTACCCAACATGGCGCGTGCCAGCATGTTGTTGCGCAACGACGCAGCGGACATGAATGGCACGGGTCGGGCGCTACTGGACAACTTCCAGACGCTGTTGCGCAACGCCACCTGGGTCGGACCAGTGCTGCGTGACCTCCCGCCTGACGTCAGGTCTATCGGTAAGAGCACGCAGATCGTCTGGCACAGCACCATCAGGATGCGCTATAACGGTGGTCCCCAGTTCGAGGTCGAACTGAAGAACCTAATGGCCCGGATCCAGCGCCTGCTGGACAACAACGGCGGCGATATCAAGGTCATCGGCGAGGCGCTGAAGCCACACATGCAGGGAATCGCAGGCGCGCTCGCCAACATCGACAGCGCACAGCTGCTTAACAACTTCCTGCAAGGTATTCCCGAGGACGGCACGATCACGTTGCGCGTTCAGGTGCCGCCGCCATGACCATGCGAATAGGTTGGGTCTCCGACAAACAGGAAGGAGTGCAATGACTGACGAAAGCCCGACGGGCAGGGACGTTGTCGACGCTGTTACGGATGCGGCGGTCGACAACGCCGTAAAGAAGAGCGGTGAACCGCAATCTGAAACCGAGGGCGTTGACAAACCCAAGAAGGCAGCCAAATTACAGGTGTCGGTGTCGTTGCGCAGTTTGATGGTGACAGGACTCGTCGTCGTGTTCATCGCGGCGGTGGGCGTGCTCGGATGGCTGTACTACAACTCGCAGAAAGACCTGAACGCGCTGCATCGGCAAGCGGAGAGCAACGCCCGCGCGGAGAAGATTGCGCTCGACTACGCAGTCAACGCGGCTCAGATGAAATTCGACGACCTCGGTGCATGGAAGGTGAAGCTGGTCGAGGGCACCAGTCCGGAGCTGAAGAAGAAGCTTACCGACGCCGCGACCTCGATGGAACAGATCCTCGTTCCCTTGCAGTGGTCATCGACTGCGAAGCCGGTTGCTGCCAAGGTCCGATCGGAAAACGGCGGAGTCTTCGTCGTCGACGCCTTCGTCAGCGTACTGACCAAGACCATTCAGGCACCTGAGGCGTTGCAGTCGACGGCCACCTACAGCGTCACCGTCGACAGTTCGAAGAACGGGCAGATCAGCGATGTCGGTGGGGTCGGTGACGTCGTTGGAGGCAAGTAACAACAAATGAGCGAGGCGATCTGATGAAAAAGCGCTGTGGGAGTCATGTCCGTTGCGGTGTCGCGACGATGTGCATGGTCGGTTTGACCGCGGTGGTCGGTTCGCTGGGGCCGATCGCGCACGCCGACCCGTCTGACGACGTCGACTATCCCGTCGAGCCCCTTCATCCATCGCCGGTGTCGATTCGCGAACTGCCGGTCGTCAGCCCCAAACAGTCGAACTGGGTGCCGAAGTTCCCGTTCCCGTACGACACGCTAAGGCAAAACGTCACTGACGCGGATATCACCGCCGAACGCGACATGTGCCAGTGGTTCAACACCCAGTGGGACGAGTTGATCCGGCAGATCGACAGTTTCCAGTTTAAAAGGATTGCCCCGGACGGGCCGGGAATTTCGGCGGGTTCTGGCACCGATTGGGACTACAGCGTCGGCGGTCTGCAGCGCGACGCCGACATCGTCGCCGGAAACATCGATCGCTCAGTCGAATTTCTTGGACCGCGGGTCTCAGGCCTCACTCAGGTACAAAATCCGGTAGGAGACAAGTACTTTGCGATTTTCCAGGGTGAAGCCTTCTATTGGTTGTGGCAGCAGTTGTCCAATATCAGCAATGGCATCAAAGCGCACCAGCCGGACTGGTTTACTGGACCATCGGTGTTGCGGGCCAAGCGGTTTGGCAGCACAATCTACCGTTCGCACGTGTGCAGTTACTGACTGGCGGGTCCCGGGTCGGCTTATATCGGCCGGTGCGACCATCTCCCGTAGCATGTACCGTTGCCTTCATCCAGAATCTTCTGGCACAGTGGGCTGCCCCGGAAATACACGCGAAGTGTCACCCAGTACGCCGGCTTTGACTGCCAATGGGCCTGCAACTCGGCATCTTTTGTGAACGGATTACCCACCGTCGCATTGGTGCGCCATGGCAGCGCAACCTGCGTGCGTGTGATTCGGCCGGACAGATCGTTGTATTCTACGTCGGCGGTTGCGATCTCACTTGAAATGACTTCGTATGTGACCATTTCGGCGGCGTGAGCGGTTGGGGTAACCGCGAGGAAGGGAATGCCCGCGACCAGTGCGGCGGGCAAAATGAAAGCACGCATCATCAACACCTCAGCACCCTATGGTCCGGCGAGGACCAGCGCCGCTAGCACCTTGCCGGTTCGGTCGTTGCGCAAAACGTTGACGCCGAAGTCGGTGTAGCTGCAATCTGGGATGTCTTTATAACCTTGGACGACAGCGCCCTTGATCGAGTTCCCATCGACAGGTGCCTGTCCTGACAGGAGTTTGCCCTTGGTGCCGCGGTAACCGAGATCGTGCAGACCCGGCAGTGCGTCTTCGAGTGGTACATCGTCAGCGACGTGGTCGAGGTAGTCGCTGAGTGACCGATTGATGATCACCGCGACTTTGTCGGCGATGGCGTTGTACTGCAGGGGTTCGCATGACGATGCAGCGCGCACGGCCGACACCGCGGCCCGGAAGCTATCCGCCGAATCGGATTTCGCGGTTGGGGCTAGCAGCAGACTGCCGGAAGCAAGGGCAAGAATCGACACCGCCGAAGCGATCCAACGTTTGGCTATCGCCGCCGCCGGGCTCGTCATACAAGGAGTATATGTGTAAGTGCTTACTTTTTCCAAAGGGGTGGTTTCGCGAGGGCGGTAGTGCACGTCTTGTGATCACGCTCAGCGCCACGCTAGTATGCACTAACTTCACAACGAGGAGGCCGCATGGACCTGAATGTGTTCAGCCCGGAATTCATCGCCGATCCGTACCCGACGTACGATGAACTCCGCGCCGCAGGACGTCCGGTGAAGAACGGCATGTTCGGATTCTGGATGGTGGCTACTCATCCGCAGGTTAGCGCTATCTTGAAAGACCCCGCACACTTCTCCAGCGCGGCGATGGGGAACATCGGCAGGGTTGGCGAAGCCTTCGCGGCGGAGAGTATGGCCGCTGCCGATCCGCCGGATCACGCCCGGCTGCGCAACACCGTGCAGCGCGCATTCACGCCTAAGGCGGTGAATGATCTGCATTCGTTCACCGAATCGTTGGCCAAGGAACTGCTCGCCGATATCGAACAAGGTAGGCCGTTCGATCTGCTGACGACAATGGCCGATACGCTGCCGCTGCGCGTCATCTCGAAGATGATGGGTGTCGCCGGCGGCGACGAGGACGCGTTCAGAGAATATGCGAACGCGTTGGTGCTGGGGAACGGCATCACCGCTACCCCTGAAGAGGCCGATGCCGCTGTCGCTGCGACATGGGCGCTGCGGGACTACTTCACGGGCGTCGTCGCGGAGCGTCGGAACGCTCCGGGCGAGGATTTGGTGAGCGGCCTGGTCAAAGCGAACAGCGACGGCACCCTCACCGACAGCGAGCTGGTCGCGACCTGCATCTTCTTCTTGTTCGCCGGTATCGAGACGACCACCAATCTGATTGTGAACGCCGCGCTCGCTCTGACAGAATTTCCCGAGCAGCACGCTCGGCTGGAGGCCGAGACGGAGACGCTGATGCCGACGGCGGTTGAGGAATTCCTACGGTTTTGCGGGCCGCCTCAGGCGAATCTCCGCACCGCCGTAGAGGACGTCGACATTTCGGGCTCCCAGGTCTCGAAGGGCGACCCGATACTGCTGCTACTCGGGTGCGCGAACCGCGATGAGAGCGTCTTTCAGCGCGCAGACCAATTGATCCTGGGTCGCGACCCGAACCCGCATGTCGGGTTCAGCTTCGGCCCGCACTACTGCCTGGGCGCGAGCTTGGCCCGGCTTGAAGTGAATGTTGCATTGCGCCACCTGCTGGAGCGCGCACCCGGCTTCCGGCGGGCCAACCCGGAGGAGCCAATGGCCTACCGGGGCGGGTTCTTCATCCGGTCCGTCGAAAAGCTCGACCTGGTCTACTGACGCGGAACGTGTTGAAGCCGCCACCCGTGTAAATGGCGACCTCGGTGGCGCATCAGGGTCGGACTTTCTCAACCCGAACCGGTATCCCACTGAGAATCGACATGCCGGCCAGTGCTTCGATGTCGGCCGGCGCGGCACTCGCCAGGATGTTGCTGTTAACACCGGCGTACTCGTTGGCTTTCGGCCACTCCCCGGCATGACCCCACCCGTGCGGCATGGCGAAGTTGCCGGGCGACGTGTCGTCGGTGAGCGTCACAGCAACGGTCAGCGAGCCGTTCGCCGATATCACATTCACCCAATAGCCGTCGCGGACAACGGCGCTCGCCGCGCCTTGCGGATTCATGAAAGCCGTGAACGTCTTGCGGTTCGGTGCAAGTACGTTGTGCATCCAGGTGTTCTGTGAACGGGCTTCGCGCAGGCCGTGCAGACGAAGCGGAAGGTTTACCGGTGCCCCGTCGGTGGCGTCGAGCCGTCGAAGTTCGGATACCAGTTCCGCGGGCGCCAACGCAATCTTCTTCGTCGGTGTCCGTAGGAAATCGGTGAGGCGGCCGACCGACAGATCGGGCCGCAGCGCTTTGCCATGCGGATACCGGCATAACAGCTTGCCGAACGAAACACCGTTTCGGCGCAACCCGTACAAGTCGCCGGCCGAGCTGGTCCGGATGAGAACGTCGATGAGTGTCCTTGGCTTGACCCGGATGTTGGCTTTGGCCAGCCACCGGAGCGGCGCGACCGCGTAGGCGCCGCCGCGACCGCTGCGCCTGGCGATCTCGTCGAGAATGTCGAACTCGATGCGTGCTTCGCCGCGAGGTGCGATCACCTGGTCGGTGGCCCAGATCGCAGGCGGCACCATGCTCGCGACGGGTGCGAGTGGAAAGTCCTCTCGCTCGTACTGTCCTACACACGGCAGCACGTAGTCGGCGTACTCGTTGGTCTCGTTGACATACAGGTCGACCGCGATATGAACGTCGAGTTATTCCAGCGCCGCTCCACTTCCACAATGGTCGTAACCCGGTCGCAATTCAGACACGTGAGCAACGGATATGGAGCACGCATGTCAGGGGGGTGCCACGGCCAGCAGGCGCGATTTCCCTTAAATCATTCGGTTTTGGGAAAACTGTCTGTTGTTCGGTGCAGCGGCCGCGGCGAGCCCTGATCTTTCGCGGCGGCGTTTCTGGGGCGGTTCACGCCGTAGAGGATCAACCGGGACAACTCCGCGGTAATCTCATCACGGTGCGGTCTTCTGCCGATGTCTGATGGAATGAGCCAGTCCTCGAACAACGCCATCGCCATCAGCATGCCGACGAAGGCGCGGTTGACGACCAAGACATCGATCGGTTCGAGGGAGCGGGCTTCGATGAAATACTTCTCGCTCCACCGTGCAAGCGTGTCGATCGCCTCCCTGAACAGCGGTGCATTCTCCAAACTGACCACATCGGGATCGAACGCGCTGGTGGCGATATAGGCGATCATCAGGCCGCGGTTGTTGCGGAACAGGTCGTAGAACGTTCCGATCAGTTCTGAGGCGAGTTGCTCGGGTGAGGCGACGCGCCAGTCTTTGGCTCGCTTGGATTGCCATTCGTCGATGAACTGGCGGAACGGTCCGAGGGTAACCTCGGTGAACAATGCCGTCTTGGAGCCGAAGTTGCGGAACAACAACGCTTCCGCGACGCCGGCGCGCTCGGCGATCATCCGCGTCGTTGTGCGCGCGTATCCGGATTCTTCGAATGATGCGCGCGCGGCCTCGAGCAGCAGCCGCCGCCCTTCGCCGGGTGCTCGCCGCTTCGGCTTGACGGCGTCTGACGAGTCATTCACCTGACCGCCATTAGCCACGAGACCTCCTCGGCAGTTCGAATGTCTTGATGGATATTCGATTCAGACGCCCGCGTGAGCGCCGTACGCAGCCTCACCCACCACTGCCGGCACGTTGATCGTCTTGTACTCGAGATACTCGGCGATTCCCTCCGGCCCGAATTCCCGGCCGTAGCCCGAACTCTTACGGCCACCGAACGGAGCATCCGAATTGAGCGTGAACGAATTCACCGACACCGAGCCGGTGACGATGCGCCGGGCGACGGCCACCCCGGCGTCAGGGTCGCTGGTGTAGACGCCGCCGTGCAGACCGTACGGGGAGTCGTTCGCGATCGCGATGGCCTGGTCGACATCCTCGTAGGGGATGACGACGGCGACCGGTCCAAAGATTTCTTCGCGAGCGATGCGCATGTCGTTGTCAACGCCGGCGAACACGGTGGGCTCCAGGTAGTAACCGCGGTCTAGGCCGGACGGCCGCCCGCCTCCGGCTGCCACGATCGCGCCTTCCTGCTTGGCGATCTCGAGGTATCCCTCGACGCGGTAGCGTTGCCGCGCGGACACCAGTGGGCCCACCTCGGTGTCGGGGCTGAACGGATCACCGATGCGCAACTTGGTGGCGGCGGCCGCAAGGCTGTCTACGACCTCGTCGTAACGCCTTCTCGGCGCCAGCACCCGGGTGAGCGCGGCACAGACCTGACCTGAGTTGTAGAACGCACCCGCAGAAAGCCATGGCGTGGTGTCGGCGAGGTCGGCGTCCTCCAGGACGATTGCAGCAGATTTCCCGCCCAATTCGAGGCTGGAGCGCTTCAGCATCTGCCCACAGGTCGCACCGATTACGCGCCCCGCTGCGGTGCTGCCGGTGAATGCCACCTTATCGACGCCTGGGTGTGAAACCAAATGCGCTCCAACGCCTCTGTCGCCGGGCACGATGCTGAGCGCCCCGGCGGGCAGTCCGGCCGCATAGAGCGCCTCGCCAAGGTGGAACGCGCTGATCGGAGTTTCCTCGGCTGGCTTGAGCACGACGGTACATCCGGCCAGCAGGGCCGGAATAACCTTGAGAATGCTGAAGTAGAACGGGGCATTCCAGGCAACAATCGCGCCGACCACGCCCACGGGCTCTTGTTCGATGAGCGCCCAACCCAACCGCCCGTTGCGAGAAGTCGCGCGCGACATGTCCGCCGAGTAGCGGGTGAAGGCTTTGGCCATTCCCAAGGCCCCCGGGATCTGCTGGCCTACCGTGTCGGAGTACGGCGCACCCATCTCGCGGGTGACCAGTGTGGCGATTTCGTCCCGTCGGGCGGCAAGTAGTTGAATCGCCGAGCGGATCACCTCCGCGCGTTCCTCCGGCGACATTCGTGGCCACGGCCCGCGATCGAACGCGGTGCGTGCTGCTATTACCGCATCATCGATGTCTGCAGTCTCCGCGTGGCGAACCTTTGTCACCAGTTCTTCGGTTGATGGGGAAACCACATCGAGCCATTCCGATCCCTGGCTCCGCCAGTCACCGCCAATGAGGAGTTCGCTGCAATCGAACCTCACGTTTAGATCGCCTCCTGGATCTCGTAGATCGTCCTAGTATATAGTAAGTACTCACCACTTTGAACTGATTTGCCAATGCTCACGTGCATAGGCCCAGTGCCGCATGCCCTTGTTCAAACTCTCCGCGCCCGAAGGAGTTCAACCGCATGTCAGAGGATGTCCTCGTCGTTGACAATCCGATGCCGCGAGTGCGTCGGTTGACGCTCAACCGCCCCGGTAAGCGCAACGCGCTCAGTGACGATCTGCGGCTGGCGCTCTTTGAGGCGGTCCGTGCGGCCGACGCGTCGAAGGACGTCGCAGTCATCATTATTCGCGGCGCCGGTGCCTGCTTCTCGGCGGGATACGACTTGGAGAAATGGGTCCGTCCCGTCGAGCGGCACAGCGCGACGGTCGACGGATGGTGGCCCCGGCATGTCGTCGCCGGGTGGTTCGAGTTATGGGACCTCGCCACCCCGGTGGTGGCCCAGGTACACGGGTGGTGTTTGGCCGGCGGTTCGGAATTGGCAGCGGCGTGCGACATCGTCTATATCGCCGATGACGCGAAAGTCGGATACCCACCAGTGCGTTCGATGTCAACTCCAGACATGGTTTGGCAGCCGTGGCTGCTCGGGATGCGGCGCGGAATGGAGGCGCTCCTCACCGGGGACTGGCTCTCCGGCACCGAGGCCGCTGAGCTCGGATTCGCCACGCGGAGCTTTCCCGCCGACGAGCTCGAGGCGGCTGTCTTGAACATCGCCGAGAGGATGAGCAAGGTGCCTAATGACATCCTGGCGCTCAACAAGCGCGCCTGCCACAGATCCATGGAAGCTGCAGGCATCCGCGAAGGGATGCGCGCATGCACGGAGCTCAACGCGCTCGGATTCCATCAGCGGTCATCGCGCGAGTACATGAAAGCGTTGAGGGACAGGGGTGTTCGTAACGGGCTATCGGATCGCGACAAATCGTTCGGCGACTACCGGGAACAGGGTGCAACCGTGCCCGCCACTGGCGGCGAGGATGCCTGAATCCACTCCGGCATGGGGCACCCGGATCATCACCGAGCAGGTGCTGGGCGCACCGTGTCAAGTGTTCGAACATCGTCCGCGTTCGCTGGGCGATCTTCTTACCAGTGCCGGCCGGTTCGGTGATCGGCCCCACATCGTCCAAGGCGGCCGGAGCCTGACGTTCGACCAGTTGCGCTCGGCGACAGCGACCTTCGCGGGGCAAATGAGGTCGCGCTACGGGCTCGCTCGTGGCGATCGGGTGCTGTTGCTCGGTGCAAACTCCATTGAGTGGATCGTCATGTTCTGGACGTGTGTGCGTGAAGACTGGGTGGTGTGCACCGGCAACGCCTGGTGGAACGCGGACACGGTCGCCGAGGTCATCGGCACGCTAGACCCTCGGCTGGTAGTTGTCGACGAGCGCCGCCTGCCGTTTGTGCCCGCCGGGGTACGGACGGCTCTCTTCGACGAACTGTCGATGACTGCCGACGAGGGCATGATTGGCCAGCTGGTCGCGGGTGACGAGGACGACCCCGCAGTCATCGTCTTCACATCCGGTACGACCGGAACCCCAAAGGGTGCCGTGTTGACCCATCGAAACCTGATCGCGGCAACGCATGCCTCACTGGTCAATTCCGGGCAGGTGAGGAGCGCAGACACTCAGCCGGCGCGGACGTCACTGGTAACAGTTCCCTTGTTCCATGTCGGTGCGATTCAGCAACTCCTGATGGCGTTGTTCGCCGGCACCACGATGGCGTTTCTGCCCGGGCGTTTCGACCCGAACGAGGTGCTGAGGCTGTTGCGCGACGCGAATGTCACTGTCTGGTCGGCTGTTCCGACGATGGTGTCACGCACGCTCGATGCGATGCAGGAGAACCCCGACTTTTCGGCAAACGGGTTGGCGCTGCGGTCTCTGGCGATGGGAGCCGGTCCCGTACCGCATGGGTTATGGGACCGCGTCTCGGACTGCTTTCCGGATGTGCGCCGAGGGAAGGTCGTGTCCTACGGATTAACCGAGGCGGCCGGCGCGGTGGCCGTCGGCGCCGGGCCGCAACTGAGGGATCACCCCGGTTCGGTGGGTAGACCGCTGCCGACGGTCGAAGTGGCAATTTCACAACCGGACTCCGAAGGTATCGGGGAGGTCGTGGTCCGCGGGCCTAATGTGATGCTTGGCTACTGGAATGAGCTAGAACCGGCAACGATCTCGGCCGACCGGTGGTTGAGAACCGGTGACCTGGGCCGTATCGACGCCGACGGCTTTCTCTATCTGTCCGGCAGAGGCAAGGACATAGTAATACGCGGCGGCGAGAACATCGCAGCTCATCGTGTCGAATCCCGGTTGCGGATGCATCCGGCCGTTCTGGATGTCGCGGTCGTCGGCCTGCCACATGTTGAACTCGGCGAGGAAGTCGCGGCCGCAGTGGTGTTACGTACTAATGCTGTGGCCGAAGAACCCGACTTGGCGAACTTCGCCAAGGAGGGGCTGGCCTATTTCGAAGTCCCATCCCGTTGGTCGATCTCCCACACCGATCTTCCGCGAACTGCGTCGGGCAAGGTCATCAAGCGCGAGGTCGTTGCTGAACGTTGGCCGGAGCCCGAACCGGTCGCCCATGCCGACATAGATTGAAAACCAACACAACACGGAAGGTTCCCACCATGCCCAAAGCGGTGCTGATCGTCTATACAAACCCCGTCAGCCCGGAGCGCGACGCCGAGTACAACAAGTGGTACGACGAAACCCACCTCCCCGAGGTGCTGGCCGTCGACGGATTTGTGGCTGCCTCCCGTTACCGGGTATCGGCGGCACAGGCCAAAGGTGTTGAGGCGCCGCCCCACCGGTACGTGTCTGTCTATGAGGCCGACACCGAGGACCCGCAGGGCCTACTCGACGCCATGTTGGAGGGTGCGAAGGACATGCACCTAAGCGACTCCTGCGATTTAAGGAACGCGTCGGCAGCGCTGTGGGAGGAGATCACCCCACGCGTCACACGCGCTTGAGCGGTCGGCGACTACGGTTAGGCGGCAGGCCCGGACCTGTGCGGCGTTCGGAGCCTGCGCCGGCCCGGCGTCGCAATATGTCCAGGGCCGTGCCTCCACATTCCGAGTCGGGCTGGGAACTAGAAGGTAAATGAAGTCTGCCGGAAGGACCTAGGGCCTTCATACCGCAGGTTCCTCGGTCGGTTGTGCATCCCTGGTGCCCCTGGTCGGATCAAATCCCTTACAGCTACCGTTATTTCAATAGGTGCGCGCGGTCGGCAAGCAAGAAATCGAGCGCGCGCACCATCACGCAATTGCGCAATGCTGGCCACAGTTCTCATAGTCACCCGACGATTGCGGACGGTCAGATATCCCGAGTCCGGTTCTGACCCGACGAATCAATCAGAGCGCGGGCCTGGCCAAGGATGAAGAAGGCTAAGCGCTGATTCGCATATACCCTCGCGCGACGTTTACCTGTCTTCTCGCCCGCGAAGACCAGGACACATCCATGTAATGAGCGACGCCTGACGAGAGGTTGACGCCGAAGTCGCGCAGCGGATTTGTCAGCTCAGACGTAGGCCTACAGCTGTCGCAGAGCCATGCCTTGACGGTTGGAGTTAGTACTTGCTATCGTCAAATCACGACATAATGGTTCGGTCGCAGTCAGTACGGCAATCAGGAAGAGGCAAAATGGCTTTGACGGTCGATGTTGACCAGCTTGGCTTTGATCCGGACGAGTTGCGTGCGCGCTATCGCGCCGAGCGTGACAAGCGAATTCGGCCCGAGGGCATCGGGCAATTCGTCGAACCGACGGGTGAGTTCTCGCACTACGTCGACGATCCATATGTCGCTCCGGGTTTCACCCGAGACGCGCTGACCGACGAGGTCGATGCTGTGATTGTGGGCGCTGGCATCGGCGGCCTGCTGGCGGGTGCGAGATTTCGGGAGGCCGGGCTGGACAGGATCCGTGTGATCGACAAGGCCGGCGACTTTGGCGGCACTTGGTACTGGAATCGCTATCCGGGTGCACGCTGCGACACCGAATCCTACATCTATCTGCCTCTGCTGGAGGAGACCGGCTACATCCCCTCAGAGAAGTATGCGACCGGAGAGGAGATCTTGGCCTACCTTCAGTTGGTCGCGCGGCATTACAACCTTTATGAGCATTCGTGCTTCCAGACCGAAGTGTCGGAAATTCGTTGGGTCGAGGCGGACGGACGGTGGCTGGTCACCACCGATCGCGGTGACGCTATTCGTGCCCGTTTCGTCGTGATGTCGGGCGGGCCGCTGAACCGACCGAAACTGCCGGGTGTGCCGGGTATTTCGCAGTACCGAGGCCACACCTTCCATACCAGCCGTTGGGATTACGGCTACACAGGCGGGACAGCAAAGGGCGGTCATCACCGCCTCGGCGACAAGCGGGTCGGAGTCATCGGCACCGGTGCGACGGCGATACAGATCGTGCCGTCCCTCGCCGAGTCCGCACAGCATCTTTACATATTCCAGCGCACCCCCTCGTCAATCAGCGAGCGGAACAATGTGCGCACCGACCCGAACTTTGCGGCCAGTCTGCAGCCGGGGTGGCAGCGCGAGCGCATGGCCAACTTCAATTGCCTCGTGTCTGGTCTGCCGCAGCCGGTCGACCTCGTTGGCGACGGGTGGACGGACATCATGCGCAAGGTCGGTGGGTTCTTCGCCGGTATGCCCGGCGTAGATGTCGATATGGCAGAAGTCGCCGCTGCCGTCGAGCTTGCGGACTTCCAGAAGATGGAGGAGTTGCGGTCGCGCATCGACGAGACCGTAGAGGACTCCTCGACCGCCGAGGCGCTGAAGCCCTACTACCGGATGTTCTGTAAGCGGCCGTGTTTCAGCGACGATTACCTGCCCACGTTCAACCGGCCGAACGTAACTCTTGTCGACACGGATGGGCGCGGTGTCGAACGCTTCACCGAGAACGGTGTCGTTGTCGGCGATAAGGAGTACGCACTCGACTGCGTTATCTTCGCGACCGGATTCGAGGTCGGTACCTCGCCCCTCAAGCGAGCTCGGATGGACGTCGTAGGCCGCGACGGGGTGCGACTTTCGGAGAAGTGGGCGGACGGATTCTCGACCTTCCACGGTTTTCACACCCACGGCTTCCCCAACATGTTCTTCCTCGGGATCACGCAGACCGGGTTGACAATCAACTTTCCGCACATGCTGGACGAGCAAACCAACCACGTTGGCCACATCGTCGCTCACCTTCAGAAAGAGGGGGCGGAGTATGTCGAGACGACTCCCGAAGCCGAGGCCGAATGGGTCGCGACGATCGATCGGCTGCAGGTGCTCAACGAGGACTTTCTGCTCGAATGCACTCCCGGGTACTTCAATCAGGAGGGTTCACCAAGGGGAGGCCATAGCCTGCTGGCGGGCCAGTATGGCGAAGGATCGGTTGCGTTCTTCGCGCTACTGAAGCGATGGCGGGAAGAAGGCGAGTTCGAGGGATTGACGATCCGATGAGTGGGCGGTTAGACGGCAAGGTCGCACTGATCACCGGCGGAGCCCGGGGGATGGGAGCAGCCGAGGCCCGGTTGTTCGTGGAGCACGACGCAAAGGTGGTCCTCGCGGATGTGCTCGATGCCGAAGGCGAGGTGCTCGCCAAGGAACTCGGATCCGCAGCGCGCTACGTCCACCTCGACGTAACCGCCGAAAGTTCCTGGGCGCGTGGAGTACAGGAAGCCGTCAGTGCATTCGGCGGCCTCGATGTGCTTGTCAACAATGCTGGACTGGCGTACTTGGCGCCGATCGTTGACACGACGCCAGAGGAGTACATGCGGATCGTGTCAGTGAACCAAATTGGTGTCTTTCTGGGAATGCGTGCCGGCATCCCGGCGATGACTCGGTCGAGACGTGCGTCGATCATTAACATCTCCTCGGTTGAAGGGCTTGCGGGTTCGCCCGGTGCTGTCGCTTACACGGCGAGCAAGTTCGCCGTGCGGGGGATGACGAAGGTGGCGGCCTTGGAACTGGCAACGCTCGGCATTCGGGTGAACTCGATTCACCCCGGTGGAGTCCTTACGCCGATGGTCGAGCAGATCGGTGGTACACCGATGGTCAAGACGGTTGAACCATTGATCCCAATGCATCGCCTCGCTGAACCCGAGGAGATAGCCCGCCTCGCACTGTTTTTGGCTTCGGACGAAAGTAGCTACTGCACCGGTGCTGAGTTTGTTGCGGACGGCGGCATGACTGCCACCCTTTTCCCTACCGGGCACCAATGAGGAGACAGATATGTCCGAAGCGCAAATATTAGCCCGGCGTTGGCTCGACGCACTGCATGTGCTTGACATCGATGCCGCCGTCGAATTGTTGGCCGACGATGCGGTGCTCGAAATACCGCTCGCGCCGCCTGGTCTCGCTGACCGCTTCGAGGGCAAGGCAGCCATCGCCGCGTTTCTCAGTGCTAGCCAGGTTTTCGCGAAGCTCGATTTTCACGACATCGAGGTCCGTGAGACTACCGATCCGGAGGTCGCTGTCGTCGAGTTTCGCTCGACCGGCACTTTCAAGGAAACCGACCTCGACTATGCGAACCGCTATGTGTTGATCGTCCGTGCCCGAAGCGGCCATATCGTGCTGTACCGGGAATACTTCAACCCATTGGCGCTCGCCGCGGCTTTCGGAAACTGAGGAGGATCAATATGACACGAACACTTGAGAATCGGGTTGCCATCGTGACGGGCGCAGCGTCGGGAATTGGCGCAGCCACCGCATCGCTGCTAGCCGAACGAGGGGCCAAGGTCTGTTGCGCGGACCTGAACGAAGCCGGCGCTAAGGCGACATCCGATGAAATTGCCAGGAATGGTGGTGAGGCTTTTTCAATCGAGGTGGATGTTTCCGCGCCGGAGCAGAACGAGCGGATTGCCGAAGCCACCGTCGAGCGGTACGGAGCCGTGCACATCGCGGTGCTCAATGCGGGAGTGCCGTCTGTAGGCACATTACTCGACATCTCGCCCATCGAGTGGCAACGGACAATTTCGATCAACCTCAGCGGTGCGTTCTACGGGCTGCAGTCCTGCGGTCGCATGATCGCTGCAGCAGGAGGCGGGGCTATAACACTGACATCGTCGGCGATGGGAATTCTCGGAACCCTGACCGGCACCGCCTATGGTGCAAGCAAACACGGCGTTCTAGGACTGATGAAGAGCGCTGCTGTCGACCTCGCTCCGCACGGCATCAGAGTCAACGCGGTATGTCCTGGAACGATCGACACACCGATTCTCGGTCCCCTGCATGATGATCCAGAGATGCTGGCGAAGATCATGGGGCCCACCAGCCCAAGTGGACGAGTGGGATGCGCTAGTGAAATAGCCGAGGTCATTGCATTCCTCGTCAGCGATGCGGCGTCATTCATGACCGCATCGACGGTGTGCATCGACGGTGGGATGACTTCCACGATGGGGCCGTTTGGGACGCCAGGGGAGGGCATCGGCACGTTGATCGGAATCGACTGAACGAACGTGACGCTCGCCAGTGAGTCAACCGACGCTCTTCAAGTATGGGTCGGCGTGCCATTGGAGGGTCGGGACACACGCGAGAGCCACCATTGGCGCGCACCCGGCACGCGGCCTGCATGCGACCGCCTCTGTTCGCGCGCCACGCTTGCATACCAGGTGCCAAACCCACTGTTAGGCAGTGTGATGCGAAGTTTCACTGTGGGCGTGTTGCTCCCGCCGCCTCCTGAACGGCTACTTACATCGATGCCGCGACTATCTGACCTAGAGGAGCAAGATACATGGCTATCGAAGGATCGTGCGACACCAGATTCGACAGAGTCTCAGAAGAGTTCGAGCGCAACTTTACCGAGCGTGACGAACTGGGCGCTTCGCTGTGCGTCATGGTCGACGGTGAAATGGTCGTCGATCTGTGGGGTGGAGTCGCGGATGCCGTTAGCGGCAAACCGTGGGACCGGGACACCGTGCAAGTGATCTGCTCGGCCACCAAGGGTGCTACCGCGCTTTGTGGAAACATGCTTATCGACCGCGGCCAACTCAACCCGGACAAGCCGGTCGCCGACTATTGGCCGGAGTTCGCAAAGAACGGCAAAGACCAGATTCTGGTGCGTCAAATCTTCAGTCACCAGTCGGGCGTATACCACTGGCAAGAGCAACTTCCCGACGGGGCAGTGTGCGAATGGTCACGGGTCGTGCAGGCACTCGAAGACACCGCGCCGTTTTGGGCCCCGGGCACTAGACAGGGTTACCACTGTTTCGCACTGGGATACTTGATCGGCGAACTCGTTCGACGGATCGACGGCCGCTCGGTGGGCACATTCTTCGCCGACGAAGTCGCGCAACCCATGGACCTCGATTTTTGGATCGGGCTGCCATCCGACCTCGAGCCCAGGGTCGCCACCACCGAACTCGTCGATTTGTCCAAACTCTCAGCTCGAGTGGCCCAGCAGGTTGTGAACCGTAAATCCCTTGTCGGACAACTCTTTAGCAACGATGGCGGCTGGATTCGCGGCGTTGACCGGCCGGAATTCCATACCGCCGAACTGCCAGCCGCAGGTGGCGTCACCAACGGTCGCGGCCTTGCCGGCATGTATGCGCCCCTCGCCGGGGATGGCTCCCACGGCGTTCAACTGGTTAGCCCCACATCGCTGGCCCGGATGCGCACCGCTCAATCGGCCAGCGACCTTGACATCGTCGTCGGTGCACGGACCAGCTACACCATGGGTTTCTCGAAGTCGTGGTCCAATCCGTCGCTCGGCGATGGCTACAGCGTGATCATCGGCGAGGACGCCTTTGGCACACCGGGGATGGGCGGTCAGATCGGCTTCGCAGATCCGTCGTGCCGGATGGCTTTTGGTTACACAACGATTCGCCACGGTTTCGGCACCGGGCTCAACGCGCGCAGCCAATCTCTGATCGACGCCACTTATCAGACACTGGGGTCCCCGACGTGTGAACCCGGATTCTGGGTGCGCCCGAGCGCGGCTAAAGCGGGATGAATCGCGCGCGTGCGGTGGCTGTGATCGACCGGGTAGTGCTGCCTGCCGACAATGCAACGGAATGGGTCGACCGGATGCGCGCCGAGTACGCCCCCGGTGCGGCTGAACGTGGCATGCGACTCGCCGACAGTTGGTGGGCCTATGTTGGCCCCGATCACATCGAGGTGACTTTGCGTTGGGAGCTCCCGGACTCGGCCACGTTCTGGGCGATGCGCTTCGCGGCAGCGAGAGATGAATCGGTCGCAGCGTGGTGGGCGGACACGGATGCGTTGGCGGTCGAACGTTATCGGGTTGTGGGGGTGGCGCAGTGAGTCGCTGGATAGTTCAATTGCAAGCCACGAGCGCGGCTGATCTCGACCTTCTGCCCGGTTCGGCAGGCCGCAACCTCAAGGGCAGTCTACGAGCAGGAGACGTGACGTGGGATGTCGCATCCTTGGTTCTTCCTGAGCCCGGTGTTGATGGTGTTGAGACGCTCGAAGCCGTAGCAGTAGCACCGCTGTTCGGTGCGCTTGTCCCGTTCACCGGCGCACGGATCAAGCGCGCATTTCTGTTTCGGGTACACGCCAATACGCCCGACGTGATTACTCAACGGTTTGAAGCTGAACTCGCGGCGATGCCTCGATTGGTCCGCACGATCCATAGTTGGGCGCTCAGCCGCGTCGACCAAAGTGTCTCGCCCTCTTTTTGGACGCACATCTGGGAGCAAGAATTTGCGTCACTCGACGACCTCAATGGTGACTATGCAATGCACCCGTACCACTGGGCCGGAGTCGACCGGTGGTTCGATCCCGAGATGCCCGATGCCATCGTCGATCGCCGCCTAGCGCAATGGCTATACGAAGCACCAGGACCCGTGCTCCGCTAGCGGTTATGTCGAGGCTCAAGTGATGTTGCGCACCTAATGATTCCGCGGATCGATGACAGGAGTAATGATGGTCGAATCGCTTGACGGCAAAGTTGCTTTGATTACCGGGGGAGGCAGCGGGATTGGGCGGGCGTCGGCATGCGCTATGGCGCGAGCCGGGATCCGCGCGGTCGCCGTTCTAGACATCGATAGCGAGTCGAGCCAGGAGACAATGCGTCTTGTCGTCGATGGCGGCGCGCAAGCGCTCCCAATCACATGCGATGTCGGCGATCCAGAGGCCTTGGCTGACGCCTTCGCTGCGGTGGAGCGCGAGTACGGTGGTATTGACCTGGTGCTCAACAACGCCGGACTCGTGGGTGGTCCGCCTACATGGCCCGATACGCCTTTGGCGCGCGCTGAAACCATGATACGGGTGAACCTGGGCGGAGTGGTGTACGGCACCCAACTCGGCGTCGCCGCGATGAGGCGGCGCGGGGGCGGTGCGATCGTGAATACGGCCTCCATCGGCGGATTTATCCCATCGCCGGACGACGCCGTATACGTAGCTACCAAGGCGGGGGTCATTATGCTGTCACGCTCCTGTCGAAGGTTGCACCGCGAGGGAATTCGTGTAAACGCAGTATGCCCGGGCGTTGTTGATACGCCGATGCTCCACGAAACCGGCGAAGAGGGTCCGGCAGCTTGGCTCGGCGCCGGGCTGGCCCGCTTACGATTGCTGACAGCAGATCAAGTTGCCGAAGCCATCCTTCACATTATGACGGATAACGAATACGCCGGACAGGTTGTTACTGTTGACAATCCGGAATCCGAAGACGACCAACGGCCCATCCTCAGTGTCCACAGTTTCACGGATGTTCAACCAACCCTGTTCGGAGGATCCGCGCGATGAGCACTGGCGCCCAGTCGGGAATGTCGCTCGAAGAGGCAATCTACACTACGCGAGCTATGCGTCGGCTACGCGCGGATCGGGTTGATCCGGAACTACTTTCGGAGATTATTGAGGCCGCGACGATGGGTCCGTCGGGCCATTCCAAGCAGAACTGGCGGTTCTACGCCGTCACTGATCGTGACACGATTGCCGCGGTAGGTGGCTTGTGGAGTCAGATCTACGAACGCGTCCGACATCTGAGTGGGGAGCTCCCCGAAATGTTGCTCAAATCTTGCGAATACATGATTGCGCACTTTCGGAACGTGCCAGCGGTCGTATTCGCTGGTGCGACGGACTTCCCCGGCCGCGGCGCCAATCACGTTTCACTGACAACATGGTATGCGAGCATTCTTCCATCTGTTCAGAACCTCATGCTCGCCGCGCGTGCCCGCGGCCTGGGCGCCACACTCACGACCCTTTTGCTGGCCGCGCACGACGACGTGCGAAACGTTGTGGGCATCGGCGAGGACGTGACGCTGGTGGCCTGCATCCCGCTCGGCTACCCAAAAGGCCGCTTCGCGCGGCCGGCCCGTAACCCGGTTGATGCGGTGGCGCGTCTGAACGGTCGTCCGTTGCCACCGCCTGTTACCACATACGATGACGTCCGGTCACATCGTGACCAACCCTAAACCCCCAAAGGAAGTCGTGAATTGGCAGGAGGCCCCGCTGGGCACTTCGCGATCAAAGATATTGTCGCGCAGATTTATTGAGAGCTTCCTACCGCCCAGAACAAGAACGCCAGTAGCCGTTGCCGGCGATCCACTCCAGCCAATACTCGCTGGTTTGTATTTCGGGCGGTGGTTCGTGTGTCGCTCTGCCGGGAGCAGGGACCGGAGGGCTGTCGCTGTCCTCCCGCGCGCTCGTACCGGCAATTCGCGGTTCGTAGGCAACGGCACAGCGGTAGAGGCCCTTACTCCGGACAGCCCGATAATGCATGCGATTCGATCCTGGATACCAACATCGCTTCGCAAGACAACACGCGGAAGGACAGAATTGTGAGCAATCAGAAGCCACGACTTAAGGTCGGTTGGTACGTCGAGACCCTAGCGCCGCTAAAGGCGGTGACTGTTCAAATGCAGCTCGGCCGCGTGCTGGGTGCGGACAGTTTCTGGTTCGGAGATCATGTCGCCCACGCTATCCCGGATTCGCTGTGGGACCCGAGAACAGTACCGATGGCGCGTTTCGTTCCTAGCCTTCACGCGTGGTTCGATCCCACGGTGCTCATCGCACGCCACGGGCGATCGTGGCGCAAGCCGATGGGAGTCAGCGTGACTGATCCGTTCCGCCGGTCGGCCGCAGATCTCGCTCGCGCCTGGTTGAGCTTGCACCACACGTCGGGAGGAAGAGTGATTCTCGGCATCGGGGCCGGGGAAAGGATGAACCTCGACCCTCTGGGCCAGTCATTTACCCGTCCGGTCGCCCGGCTCGAGGACACGGTTAGCGCCATCCGGGCGGCATGGTCATCGGGAGGTGGACAAGTGACGCACAGCGGCCCATTCCACCAGTGGGACAACGCGGCCTTCCTGGGGCCATACCGCGGGTCGACACCGCCGATCTGGGTCGCCGCCGAAGGGCCGAGAGCGTGCGAGGTCGCTGGCCGGTGGGGAGACGGGTGGATAAGTTACACCGGACAGTTCAAATTGTGGCGAGCTGCCGCTGACCGGACTATGGCAGCGGCGGACGCCGCTGGGCGGAATCCGAACGCCATCGACCGTAGTTTGTTTGTGATGACCGTTCTCGGGAAGACGACTGAGGAATTGGATCGCGCGTGCTCATCAGCCTTCGTTCAGATGGTGCCGCTCGCAATGCCGGCCGCGGCGTGGTCAGCCGTGGGCCTTCCTCATCCTCTCGGAGATAGTCAGTCCGGCACCGGCGATCTGGACCCCGCGGTCTTCGAGGGAAGCCAGTGGGCGGAGTTGCGGCGGCAGATCACCCCGAAAATCATCCAAACACTGGTGCCCTGTGGATCGGCGGAAAGCGTTGCGGAACAGTTGGCTGAATTCGTCGATAACGGTGTCTCCCACATGGTTGTCACAAACTTGGCACTGATGGGCGGCGAGGGTTCGGGCGGTACGGGGGCCATCGCCCGATCCCTCGCCGAGCAATACAAGCTCACCAGACTACTCAAGCGCATGGTCCCCAAGACCTCGTGAAAAAGAGGCCTACTCTTCTTGTAACCGAGCTCGGCCGCCCACAAGAAGAGTGGGCCTGACCGTTCATCGACTCTTTCACTGAGCGGCAGCGCAACGATCATGTAACGAGTATTTCGGTCGCGGGGGAGGGTTGCGTCGCGGTGGCCAAGTGAACGTGACCAGACTGCCTCGTGCCATGTGCAGGACCGACTTTGGAATTTGGGGCCACGCTGCACAGCGGGTGAGGTCGTCTCGGTGCAGCAGTGCATACCAAGGTATTTCAGAAGTCGACGTGATCTACCGGATCGCGAAGTCTCCGCCAACAATTGACCCAATGACGGACCCGTCTGCTAGCATAGTTAGTACTTACTATTGGAGAGCCAGTGCACTTGGCACCCGCGCGGTAATGCGGTCAAGTGATTCAGTCGGCATGATCGGGAGGTTGAACGATATGCAACTACGCCCGTTTGGTTGAAACTCAATTGTCTCGGGCGTACGCACCAGGAATGTAAGCAACTTGGTCACGCTGCGATCGCAGGCCACATCGATCATCCACGTCCGACATTGTCCACGGCGACATCGTAAACACGGAGAAGAAATGTCTACGCGCACACAACGAGTACTGCTCTGCTGGGGACTGGTCGGAGCGCTTGTTTGGGTAGCTGACCTGCGGTTCTTGTTTCATATGTTTCCGCCGCCGTCCGCCACGTGGACAGCGACGCAGGTGGCTGACTTCTACGCTGAGCACAGCGTAGAGATAAGAGTTGGGGCCTGCATTTCCTCGTGGGTTGCTGGTTTCTTCGTTCCATTGGCGGTAGTCATTGCGGTTCAAATCTACAGGCACGAGAACGGTAGACCGTTGTGGTCGGTCGTATGCTGCAGCAGCGGAGCGATGACATCAATCTTCGCGGTATTACCGCCGATCTTCTGGGGGGTAGCGGCTTTCACCCCTTCACGCGCACCTGAGATCACATCTGTTATGCACGAGCTGGGCGTTCTCAGCTACATAACAACGGTCCAGTATTTCGCCTTCATGTGGGTTGGGGTGGCGGTAATCTGCCTGACCCCCAACTCGGTGGTGCACTCTCCGTTCCCAAGGTGGTTTGGGTACTTTTCGGCGTGGGTTACTGTGATGATTGAGGTCGCACCCATTGCCTTCTTAACTCGCAGTGGACCCTTCGCCTGGAACGGACTGGTCGTGTTTTGGATGCCTTTTATCCTATTTGGCGCTTGGGCCGCAGCACTGTTCATCCTTCTCTTTCGCGCCATTGCTCAACAGGAACGCGACGAAGCGGTTCATGTCGGGGCGAGTGCCTAAAGATGGCCTTAGTAATCAGGCAGGCCAGATCTGCTCCCATATGGGCGGATACCGCAATCGCTGGATCCATGCGATACGACCGGGTCCGACGGCGCGGGCGCCGCCGCCCACCTCATGTGCCCGGCGAACCAGGCCTGTGGATCCTGCTCTTCGGTGACCTGACCGCGTTCACAATACTTTTCGTGCTGTATCTGCAGGCCCGCGGTCAACACCCCGGGCTGTTCGCTGTATCTCAAGCGACGCTCAACCAGTCCCTTGGCGCCGCGAATACGCTTGTCTTGCTGGCCAGTTCCCTCCTCGTAGCTCTAGCCACCGAAGCGTCGCGCCGCGCCGAGATCCGATATGTCGCCCGTCCTCTTCTGTCCGGAGCAATGGTCTGTGGCGCAATCTTCATAATCATCAAGGCCTACGAATACCACGAAAAGTTGGCGTCCGGAATCACACCCGGCACCAATGACTTCTACATGTACTACTTCGTGCTCACGGGGATACACCTAGGGCATCTCATCCTTGGTCTCGCTGCACTTACCGTTCTCTGGAAGGTGACAGGCTCATCTATGGCGGCTTCGCACCATCGCAGATTGATCGAAGGGGGCGCCTGCTTCTGGCATATGGTGGATCTTCTGTGGATCGTTATATTTCCGTTGCTGTTCCTGGTGCGGTGACAAGATGCGTGCACTGGTCTTGCGGTCCGCAACGCCCGTGTGGCTTGTTCTCACTGGGCTGACCGTACTGTCGTGGGCACTCGGTGGACGTCACGACTTCAGCAGTGGCCATCACACGTTTGCCAGTCTGGCGATCATCGTCGTCACAGTGTTCAAAGTGAGACTGGTAGGTCTCTACTTCATGGAAGTGCGCGATGCCCCGGTATGGCTCCGGCTACAGTTTGAGGGCTTCTGTACCGCGCTGTTCGCAACGCTTGCCTCGGTATATTTCCTCGCTTGATACCGCAGAGGCTGGTGCTCAGGTTCCGACTATCCCGCCGTCGACGACAACATCAGCACCAAGCATGTACGACGAATCAGAACTCGCGAGAAAGAGGACGACAGCGGCGATTTCGTCAGCGGTACAGACGCGCCCAATTGTCAACTGTGACTTCATGTCAGAAACCACCCTTGCCAGGGCCTTTGGGTCACGACTTGACTCTTGCAGCTTCGTCATCATGGGCGTATCGACCGGACCTGGGCTGATCGAGTTGACGCGAATACCTCTCTCTGCCATTTCTGTTGCGAAGGAACGAGCGAGTGAACGGACGGCAGCCTTGGACGCGGCGTAGACGGACATTTCACGCCAGCCCACCCGAGCGTTGATCGATGAGTTCAATATCACGCTAGCGCCCGCTTCGAGGTACGGGACGGCCGCTTGCACTGTGAAGAAGGTGCCTCTTAGATTCACAGCAATCTGTTCGTCGAAATCCGTCTCGGTTACTGCTTCGAGCGGACGCGGCCGTGAGATTCCGGCATTTGCGAAGAGGACGTCGATCCGTCCGAGGTCCCGTCCGATGTCGGCAAACGTAGCTCTCAGAGCCGCGATTGACCGGACGTCGGTGGTCATTGCGCGCGCGTTGGTTCCTAGTCGCTGGCCTGCAGCCCTTACCCGTTCGGCATCTTGGCCAGTGACGACTACGGTCGCCCCTTCATCGATGAACCGGCGTGCGGTTGCGAAGCCGATTCCGGTTGTGCCCCCGGTGATCACCGCGATCTTGTCAACCATTCTGGCCACGATTGGGCTGCCTTTCCTCGACGTAATGCGGGACACCCACGACCAAGAATCCCGACTGGCTCCCTCGTTGATCCACGCGGGGAGTGGTGCGTTCTGCACGAGCGTGTTGCCTTGGTTCCTCCTGGGCTCGGAGCTTGGCATCGCGACGATCATCGAGACATCGGCATGCTCGAGAGCTTGCACAAATCGCGTGTTCCTCTACGCCGAGCTGCACCTAATACGCCTCACAGTCTTACTCGCATCTACGATGCGGCGATGTGCGGACGCAATATAGTGAGTGCTCACATCTATAGGTACCATTTTTATGCCGTCTTGTCCACCTACCGCCAGACGTGTCGGGGCCGGCCGCCACGAACTGCCGATGGCATGCGACCCCCAGACCCGGGTGCATGTCCCGCCGAAAATGCCCCCGGCATGCCGGTGCCCGCCACGTGTTGATATAGTAGTGAGCACTTACACCGCTAGCGGCCGTCTAGGAGAACACGTGGATGTCAACCTCTTCGCTCCAGAAGTCCAGACCGATCTCGCAGCGGTCTACCAGGCTCTTCGCGATGAGGGCCCTATCGTATGGAACGAACTACTTGGAATGTGGATGGCGACCCAGCATGCGGAGAACATACAGGCGCTTAGGGAACCGAAGCTGTTCTCAGCGAGAGCGAATGCCGACATCGGCAGAGCGGCTTCAGCGTTCATCGTCGATGGCATGTCGAGTGCCGACCCGCCTGACCACGCGCGCCTGCGTGCACCGGTGCGAAGCGCATTCACAGTACGCGCGGTAGCTGAACTCGAGGCGCGGGTGATCGAGTTGGTTGACGAGATGCTTAAACCACTCGAGGATGGACAGGAGTTCGACGTCATTGCAGATTTCGCCGCCCCCCTGCCCGGCGCGGTTATCACCGCGATGATGGGCGTGCCGGTGAGCGATAGAGCGATGTTCACAAGTTGGGCGGACGATCTGGTGGCAGGAAACTCGATGGTGGCTAGCCCCGAACAGGCCGATCGGGCAGTTGTCGCAGGGCAAGCCCTGCGAAACTACTTCGCCGATATGATCGAGCTGCGCCGAAAGGCGCCGGCAGACGACCTCATAACTAACTTTATCGAGGCTAATGCGGGAGGCGAACTCAACGAGAGCGAGTTGCTTTCGAACTGCGTCCACTTACTATTCGGCGGCATGGAAACGATGACGAACTACATCGGTAATGCCCTACTCGCACTGTCCGAGGAACCAAAAGAGCGGAAGCGCGTTGTCGACGACCCAGGGCTGATGCCGACGGCTGTGGAGGAGCTATTTCGTCTCGTCGGCCCGCCCCAGGCGATGCTGCGAGCGGTAGTCGATGACACGGAGTTCGGCGGCAGACGGCTTGCTGCCGAGGATCGCATCGTCTTGCTAATTGGATGCGCAAATCGTGATGAGCGCGTATTCAACGATCCCAACCGACTTGAGCTTGGTCGCAGTGTCAACCCGCATCTTGCGTTCGGATCGGGCGTGCACTTCTGCCTGGGAGCGGCCGTCGCTCGCCTTGAGGCACGGCACGCGTTGATGGGCGTCCTTCGCAGGGCGCCGGAATACCGGGTGACAACCACGGAACTTCGGTGGCGGGAAGGCTTCTTCATCCGGGGTCTCGAGGAGCTGTCAATCATCGCCGAATAGTGTCGCTGACCGGACCCCGTGAACTGGTCCACGGCGAACGAGAGTCGTTCATTGGTGGGTACAGGTGGCAGCGTAGCGGGCTGGGGGCTGGTAGCCCAGTGATGAGTGCCGGCGGTGGTGGTTGTAGTCGTGTTTCCAGTCGCTGATGACCACCCGGGCCTGGGCTAGTGACCAGAAGCTGTTGATGTTCAAGCACTCGTCGCGGATGCGGGAGTTGAAGGATTCGACGTAGCCGTTTCGCCACGGCTCGCCGGGTGGGATGAAGTGCAGGCCGACCAGTCCGGCGGCCCAGTCGGCCATTGCGCTGCAGGCTAATTCGGGACCGTTGTCACACCGCAGCACCGTCGGATAAGTACCGCGCTGGCCGGCCAGACGGTCGAGCTCGGCGATCAGGTGCTCGCCGGTGATACTGCGCTCGACCATCCCACCAAGGCATTCGCGGGTGTGTTCGTCGACGATGGAGACGATTTTGATCGGCCGCCCGTCGGTGGTGACGTCGAACTGGAAGT
>NZ_MVHG01000047.1 GCF_002086125.1 Mycobacterium arosiense ATCC BAA-1401 = DSM 45069 | reverse complement strand
GCAGGCACGCCGCACACGCGCATTTTGAATGAGGCAACGAAGAGCCACTTCGCGCGCATAAAAGGCGAGTCAACGCGCCTGTTCGCCCGCTTCCTGCGCCAGCGTGTTCGAGTAGCTGCGCTGCGGACCGGTCATGGGCTCGGCGACGGGGTTGATGCCGCGGTAGTCCCAGAGGTCCGAACCGCACAGGCAGGTCGCGGTGGTCCGGATGACCGCGTCGGTGGGGGCGACGATCTCGGGTTCCGGCAAGTCTTCGAATCGGACGTCACCGGCGCCGTAGATGACGGCTCCTCGCATAACGCGCTCCCTCTCGAGGTGGTGGCAGCCCAGCTACGCGATATCGCCGCTGTTATCCGCGCCTCAGCGCCATTTGATCCCGCAACCGATCGACGGACGCTGATCGGGGTTCACCGGTCGCCCCGCCAACACCGCGTCGACCGCGGCGCGCACGTCGGCGGCGGTGACCGGCCGGCCGTTGCCGGGTCGCGAGTCGTCGAGCTGGCCGCGGTAGACCAGTCGACGGTCGCCGTCGAAAACGAACGTATCGGGCGTGCACGCGGCCGAGAAGGCACGGGCGACGTCTTGGGTTTCGTCATACAGGTAGGGAAAGGTCCAGCCATGGTCGCGGGCCTCCGCGACCATCTGATCGGGGCCATCCTGCGGGTAGGTGGCCACGTCATTGCTCGAAATGCCCACCATCGCAACGCCGCGCTCGGCGAGGTCACGCCCCAGCAGGGCAAGCCCGTCGGCGACGTGCTTCACGTACGGGCAGTGGTTGCAGATGAACGTGACGACCAGGGCCGGCCCCGAGAGGTCGTCGCGACGCAGCGTGCGGCCGGTGGCCGGCTCGGGCAGCGTGAAGTCCGGCGCGACAGTACCCAGGGCGAGCATGGTGGACTCGATGGCCATGCGGGCCAGGGTATCGCCATTTCGCTCCTTTTTCCCGCGACAACGGGCGGCACGAGCGAAACATGCAATGGCGCTTGACAATTCACCACCGACGTCGCGATGGTGCCGGTTGGCGAGGCGTGACCCACGACACGCCGATGTTTGAGGGGCCCATTCTGTGGAACCACACACCTTGGCACGAACAAACGTTCCTGGCCAACCCTCAAGGAGTATTTCGATGAGTGAGCACAACAAGGCCGACGAAGCACGCAGGGGCCTGATCGACTCGGTCAAAGGCAAAGCCAAAGAGATCGTCGGCGCTGTTACGGGCAACGAATCGCTGACCGCCGAGGGGCAACTCGAGCAGACCCAGGCGCATGAGCGCAAGGAAGCCAACGCAGCGGAGGCCGTGGCCGAAGCCCAGGTCAAGCAGGCGCAGGAGGACGCGGCCGAAGCCAGGGTCGAAGGTGCCCAGCAACGCCTGGCGGCGAACGCCCAGGCCGAGGCCGCCGAGAACTCGATCGAGGCCCAGCAGGCCGCGCAGAAGCGCGCTGCCGACCGTGCGGCGCTTCAGCAGGCGACGTCCGCGAAAACCCAGGCCGAGACGGACGCGCAGCGCGAGATCCAGCAAACCAAGGCCGACGAGCGCGCGGAAATCCGCGACGCGTCCGAAGACGTCATCGACGCCGTCGCCGAACACCAGACCTCGGTCCAGGTGGCCCGCAACGACGAGTCGGAAGCAGACCGACTGCGACGCCAAGCCCAGAACGTGACCGACGAAGCCGACCTGCCCTGACGGCGGGGCCCCACCCAGGAGAAGTTGATGAAAATTTCCGAAATCCCGTTGGCGATGCTGCGGTTCCACTATCAGCTCGCCCGTTTCCCGCTGCAGATGATCGAGGATCGGGTGGTCAACCGCATCCCGACGGAAGCTCCCGCGCGACTGCTCTATGAGCGCTCGCTGGGCATGCTCGACACCACCGTGGGCAACGCGCTCGGTGATCCGACGATCGTGAAACGGGGGGCCGCCCTGGTCGATCGCAGCGACGCGCTGGGCCGTGCGGCTCAATTGGACGCCAGGGCTGCGGCCCGGAAGGAAAAGGCTGACGCGAAGCTGAGGGGGGTCCGCGACGAGGCGATCCGCGAGCGTGAGGAAGCCCAGGAGGCCACCAAACAGGAAGTCAAAGAGGCGCGGATCAACGCCGAACACCGCAAACGTGAGGCAGCCCAGGCGGCGCAGCAGCAGAGCGCCGCGGCCAAGCAGCGCGCCGACGAGGCGGCCGCCCAGCGCAAGCAGGGGGTCGACTCAGCCAAGCGCCAGGTGGAAAACCGGACCCAGGCCGCCGAGAAGGCCGCGGCCAAGGCCTCCGCCGCCAAGGTCGATCAAGCCGAGGACAAGCTCGGCGACGCGGCCGCCAAGCGCGCCGAGGCGGATCGTGTGGCCGAGCTGGCGGCGGCCGAGAAGCGGCAACGCCAAGAGGAACGGGCGACCGACTGAGGCGCCTCTCAGGTACGCGGCGAACTTTGGTTGATCTTGTCGGCCGCGAACGTGGCGGCCTGGGCCGTCATGCCGGCGTCGATGTAGGAGACATGGGCGATGATGTTGCCGCCGCCGGAGCAGATCGGATCATCGGGCGCGCACAAGCTGGTGACCTTGGCGCCATAGGCCGGATTGATCGTCGGTAGCGGCTGACCGCCCCACAGCATGCTGGAAAACTGGCTGGTGGGCTCACCGAAGAGGGCGACAGCGGCGACGTGGTTTGCGGCGGAGGGGGGCAGCTCATTGGTGGCCAGGTCGATCACCGTCGAGCCCTGCGAATAACCGCCGAGCACGATGCGTGAATTCGGGCAGCTGGCGATGACGTCCTGGACGTGCGTGCTTGCGTCGTTGGCCCCCGCGTTGGCGCTGTTGTGATAGTCGTCGTTGGCCGGGTAGTTCACCGCGTAGACATCGACCGATTTGCCCCCGAGCTGCGAGGTGAGGGAGTCGACGAAGGCCTGTCCGATGTTGCCGAGACCGGGCTCCTGATGGGTGCCCCGGGCGAAGACCGCCGAGACGTCCGAGCACGGATCGGCGGCGGCGGCGGGGCCGCCGATGGGTGCACTCAGCAACGCCCACACCATCAGGACCGGGATACCAACCAAGCGAGCAAGTCCGCGTGCACTCATGCCGAAATCCTGTCATATCGTCGGTTCCGGCGGTCCCGGCGGCTGGCGCTGGGTCGGTGCGGCGCGGGTGAAAAGGCGAATGACGTTGCGGCCCAACATCAATGGCCACTACCCGGTAGTCCGGATGCGGACGGGTCCAGACCAGTCACCGTCGGGGTCGACGGCGTAGCCGCGCTGGGTGATCTCCACGTCACCCGATCGGGCGAGGCGCCGGGCGGCCAGGCGGGCGTCGTCCATCAGCCCGCGCCAGTCGTCGCCGCCCACCGCACGGGCGGCGTCCGACGGGCAGATGCTGCTGCGCGGCCCGCGATGCTCGGCCAGAGCGCGGATGGACGCCTCCAGCCGCTGCCCGATCGGCCCGTCGCCGAGGGCGATCTCGGCGTGGTCGGCCGCGCGGCCGCCACCGCTGAGCACGCGAACCAGTTCGTCACGCAATCGCTGTCCCATCCCACCAGTGAAGGCCACGGCGGCGCCCGTTCGCCAGCGCCCGATGGAACCGCGTCGGGAGCGCAGGCGTTGGATGACTATGCAGCCCTCGCTCACGACAGACACGACTGCGCGCCGAGCGCCGACCGACCTCGCGGACCGGCTGCTCGACATCAAGCGGATCTACCACGAGCCCGACATCGACCGATTCACCCGCGCGCGTCAGGTGCTGGACCGATTCCCTGACGCCGAGCGCATCCAGGTTGCCTCCCACCAGGCGATACCGGGCCTGTATGGCAACGAGGGCAACGTCGAGGACTGGATCCGTATCAAACGCGAAGTGCTCGTCCTGGGTGAGAAAAAGAGTTTGTCGGCGCGACGCAACGAGCGGTCCAGCGATTGGATCGCGCCCTCGACGGCCAACGGTTGCGCGATGGCGTGCTCCTACTGCTACGTCCCGCGTCGCAAGGGCTACGCCAACCCGATCACCGTGTTCGCGAACATCGAGAAGATCACCGGTTACCTCGAACGCCACGCCGCCCGTCAGGGCGTCAAGCCCGAGCCGAATCAATGCGATCCCGTCGAGTGGGTCTACGACATCGGGGAGAACAGCGATTGCGCGGTCGATGCGATGGTGTCCGACAACGTGGCCGACCACATCGCGTTGTTCGCCCGCATTCCCAACGCCAAGGCCAGCTTCGCGACCAAGCTCGTCAACCGCGACCTGCTGACCTATGACCCCAAGGGCGGCACGCGCGTCCGGTTCAGCCTGATGCCTGCCGAAGCATCGCGCCTGGTCGACATCCGCACCTCGAAGATCGCCGACCGCATCGCGGCCATTGACGACTTCGTCGAGGCGGGCTACGAGGTGCACCTGAATCTCAGCCCGGTCATCGTCTACGACGGCTGGCTGGACGACTGGGCCGAGCTGCTGCAACAGGTCGCCGACAACACCAGCGAGCGCACCAAGCGCCAGCTCGCGGCCGAAGTCATCTTCCTGACACATAACCAGGGGCTGCACGAAGTGAACCTCGGCTGGCATCCCAAGGGCGAGGAGCTGCTGTGGCGGCCGGACTTGCAGCAGCTCAAGCGCAGCCAGAGCGGGCAGTGGAACGTTCGCTACAAGAGCCCCTGGAAGGGGCGCTGGGTGCAGGACCTCACCGACCTGCTCGCGGTCACGCTGCCGACCTGCCGGCTGCGCTACGCGTTCTGACGCCGGCCCGCACCCGCTTCAGCGGCCACGCCACTGCGGCTTGCGCTTCTCGGCCCAGGCCCGCAGCCCCTCGGCGACGTCGTCGGTCGCACCGGCCACCTTGCGCATCGTCTCGCCGAAGCGCACCGATTCGATCCAGCCCATGTCCGCGGTCCGCCACGCCACCTCCTTGGTCGCCCGCTGGGCCAGCGGCGCGGCCTCGGTGAGCGTGCGGGCCCAGGCCTGGGCTTCGGCCTGCAGCCGATCGGGCTCGACCAGCTTCCACACCAGACCGATCTCCTTGGCCCGCGCGGCGCTCATCGGTTTTCCGGTCAGCAGCAACTCCATGGCGTTGGCCCAGCCCACACGCTGGGGGAGGCGGATGGCCCCGACGATGGTCGGCACGCCGATCGCCACCTCGGGATAGCAGAAGGTGGCCTCGGTACTGGCGATGACGAAGTCGCAGAACAACACACCGGTCACCCCGTAGCCGATGCACGGACCGTGCACGGCGGCGATGGTCGGCTTGAACAATTCCATCCCGGATTCGAACGAGTTGATGGTCGGCTTTTCCCAGAAGGTGCCACCGAAGGTTCCGACCGAACCTTCCCCGTCCTTCAGGTCGCCGCCGGCGCAGAAGACATCGCCGTTGGCCGTCAAGATTCCGACCCAGGCGTCGAGATCGTCGCGGAAGCGATCCCAGGCCGCGTTGAGGTCCTGGCGGAGCGCGCCGTTGATGGCGTTGCGCGCCTCGGGGCGGTTCAGGGTGATGGTGGCGACGTGGTCGTGCAGCTCATAGGTGACCAGGCTCATCACTGCAGACTATTGCGCCGAACCAACGACCCCGCCGCAAATCGGGAAACAATCGGCGTGTCATGGCGTGCGGGGGCGACGCAAATTATGGAATACACCAAGGCGCCCAACGGTTTTCGCGGGCAACCGCTTGGTGTCGTCGAAATGCACATGCACCCGCTCGAAGGCTTTCACCCGCTCGGCTTTAACCTTCTTGGTGTAGGTCCGCCGATCCGCCATCGTCAGATCCGCGTTGTCGGTGAACGCGCCGAGCAAGGCGCGCGGGTAGAGCCGCTCGACGAGGACGACGTTGACCTCGGCGCACATCACCAGCGCCACCGACGCCAGGAACAGAAACGCCAGCGCCCCCAACACCAGTGCGAACACGCTATTTGTGGCGCTGGCCCTCTTCACGGTGTGCGCGACGTAACCGGCGCCGAACCACTGCAGCATCTGCCAAATGAACGCCGCGGCAACCGCTCCGGGCAACACCTGCCGATATGTCAGCGCGCGCGCGGTCGTCACGCGAAAGGCCACCAAGCAGATCATTGCGTTGATCGCCACCGCGGCCAGTGCAAGGCCGATCTTGCTGAAGACGCCCAGCGCGCCGGTGGCGTGGCCCGCCGCGGCCAGTACCGTGGCCGCGATGGCGGCCGAGCCCAGCACCAACAGCAACAGCAGGCTGCGGAGCCGGGACCGAATTGGGTTGGGGCGTTTGTGCTTCGGCACCGCCCATACCGTGTCCATCGCGTTCTGCAGCGCCTGCCCCACCCCCAGGCCGCCGTAGAGCGCGCCGAGCAGCCCGACGGCCACGCCCACCGCTCCGCCGCTGAGTCCCTGCGGGTGGTGCAGCTGGTCGCCGAGCACCGGGAACTGGCTCAAGGTGCTGTGCAGCACCTGCGCCTGCAGATTGGGCCTACCGGCCAGCACCACCCCGAGGCCGGTGGTCAGCAGCAGCAGCAGCGGAAACAGCGACACCAGCCCGTAATAGGTGATCAGGGCGGCGAGGTAACCGCCCTGATCGTCGTTGTACTTGTAGACGACACCGACGATCACGCCGACGACTCGATTCCGTCGCTGCAGCCTGTCCAGCCAACCGACCATCGCCGATCACTTCCCCCGCAAGCCGGCATCGAAGTCGATGCATTCGCCAGGTGATACCCGGATCCGGCTGCCGTCAACCCGCCGGTCGCCTGGCTGCCTTCCAGTTACGTCCGTTCGGGTGCCTACTCTGTGCGGGGTGGCCGAACCGTCTGCAGCGCAATTGCGCACACAGCTCGACGGTGTGACCCTGCACGACGCGGCCCGCTTCGGTCGGCGTCTCAAGAAATTGCGCGGTGCCCCGCCCGAGAAGCTGCGCCAGCTGGCCGACCAGATCGCAGCCGCGCAAGCGGCCCTCGCGGCCCGTCACGCGGCGGTGCCCTCGATCGCCTACCCGGACCTGCCGGTCAGCCAGCGGCGGCACGAAATCGCCGACGCGATCCGCGCGAATCAAGTGGTGGTGATCGCCGGGGAGACCGGGTCCGGGAAGACCACCCAGCTGCCCAAGATCTGCCTCGAGGCCGGCCGCGGTGTCCGCGGAACTCTCGGGCACACCCAGCCCCGCCGGCTGGCCGCCCGCACCGTCGCGCAGCGCATCGCCGACGAATTGGGCAGCCCGCTCGGCGACATCGTCGGCTATACGGTGCGGTTCACCGACCGAGTCAGCGACCGCACGCTGATCAAGCTGATGACCGACGGAATCCTGCTCGCCGAGGTTCAGCGCGACCGCCGCCTGCTGCGCTACGACACCCTGATCCTCGACGAGGCCCACGAGCGCAGCCTCAACATCGATTTCCTGCTCGGTTACCTACGGGAGCTGCTGCCGCGCCGGCCCGACCTGAAGGTGATCGTCACCTCGGCGACCATCGAGCCGCAGCGCTTCGCCGCCCACTTCGAGAACGCACCGATCATCGAAGTGTCGGGACGGACGTACCCGGTCGAGGTGCGCTACCGGCCGCTCGAGGTCGCGGTGCCCTCCGCATCCGGCGACGATCCCGACGACCCCGACCAGGAGATCGTGCGCACCGAGACCCGCGACGAGGTCGAGGCGATCGTCGACGCCGTCGCCGAACTCGAGGCCGAGCCGCCGGGGGACATCCTCGTCTTCCTGTCGGGGGAACGCGAAATCCGGGACACCGCGGAGGCTTTGGGCGGCGTACTCAAACACACCGAGGTACTTCCGTTGTACGCCCGGCTGCCCACCGCCGAACAGCAGAAGGTGTTCGCGCCCCATACCGGGCGCCGCGTCGTGCTGGCGACCAACGTCGCCGAGACGTCGTTGACCGTGCCGGGGATCCGCTACGTGATCGACCCGGGCAACGCCCGCATCTCGCGTTACAGCCGGCGTCTGAAGGTGCAGCGGCTGCCGATCGAGCCCATCTCGCAAGCGTCGGCCGCGCAGCGGGCCGGCCGGTGCGGGCGGGTGGCGCCCGGCGTGTGCATCCGGCTGTACTCCGAGCAGGACTTCGCGACCCGGCCGCGCTACACCGACCCCGAGATACTGCGGACGAACCTGGCCGCCGTGCTGTTGCAGATGGCGGCGCTGCAGCTCGGCGACATCGAGAAGTTTCCCTTCCTCGATCCGCCGGACCGCCGCAGCGTGCGCGACGGGGTGCAGCTGCTGGCCGAACTGGGCGCGTTCGACCAGCGCGGCGCGATCACCGGCCTCGGCCGCCGCCTCGCCCGGTTGCCCGTCGACCCGCGGATGGGCCGGATGATCCTGCAGGCACAGACCGAGGGATGCGTGCGCGAAATGCTGGTGTTAGCCGCTGCGTTGACCATTCCCGATCCGCGGGAGCGGCCGAGCGACCGGGAGGAGGCGGCCCGTCAAAAGCATGCCCGCTTCGCCGACGAGCACTCCGATTTCATCTCCTATCTCAACCTGTGGCATTACCTGCGTGAGCAGCGAAAGTCGTTATCGAGAAATGCGTTTCGGCGGATGTGTCGTTCGGAGTTTCTGCACTACCTGCGCATCCGGGAGTGGCAGGACCTGGTCGGGCAGTTGCGCAGCATCGCCCGGGACCTGGGAATCGTGGAGGACACCGCGTCCGATGAACGGGCCGATCCGGCCCGGGTGCACGCGGCGCTGCTCGCCGGGCTGCTCTCGCATGTGGGGATGCGCCGCGAAGACACCCGCGAGTACCTGGGAGCGCGTAACTCGCGATTCGTGTTGGCGCCCGGTTCGGCCCTCACCAAGCGACCCCCACGCTGGGTCGTCGTGGCGGAGCTGGTCGAGACCAGCAGGCTATATGGGCGCACCGCCGCCCGTATCTCGCCCGAGGTCGTGGAGCGGGTCGCCGGCGACCTGACGCAGCGCACCTACAGCGAACCGCATTGGGACGCCAAGCGCGGCGAGGTGATGGCCTACGAGCGGGTGACGCTGTACGGGCTGCCGCTCGTCGCGCGCCGCCGTGTCGGGTACGCACGCATCGAGCCGCTGGTGGCGCGTGAGCTGTTCATCCGCCATGCGCTGGTCGAAGGCGACTGGCAGACCCGTCACCACTTCTTCCGCGACAACGCGAGGCTGCGCGCGGAGCTCGAAGAGCTTCAGGAGCGCGCCCGGCGACGCGACCTGTTGGTAGGCGACGACGAGGTCTACGCGCTCTACGATGCACTCGTCCCCGCCGATATCGTCTCGGCGCGGCACTTCGACGCCTGGTGGAAGAAGCAGCGCCACAAGACGCCGGACCTGCTCACCTTCGCCAGGGTCGACCTGCTGCGCACGAGCGAGACGGACGACGCGGACCGGCCGAAGACGTGGCGGACGGGCGGTGTAGCGCTGCCCTTGACCTACCGCTTCGAGCCCGGCGCCGCTGACGACGGGGTCACCGTGCACGTCCCGATCGACGTGCTGGCGCGCTTGGGCGGTGACGAGTTCGCCTGGCAGGTGCCGGCGCTGCGCGAGGAGCTGGTGACCGCGCTCATCCGTTCGCTGCCGAAAGACCTGCGTCGCAACTTCGTTCCCGCCCCCGACACGGCCCGCGCGGTGCTGGCGACGATCGACCCGGGCGGTGAGCCGCTGCTGCCGGCGCTGCAGCGCGAGTTCCGCCGTCGCACCGGGGTGTTGGTGCCCGTCGAAGCCTTCGACCTGGACAAGTTGCCGTCGCATCTGCGGGTGACGTTCGCGGTCGAGTCCGGTGACGGCGCCGAAATGGCGCGCGGCAAGGATCTTCGGGCATTGCAAGAACGGCTCACGACGCCGGCCCAGCAAGCCGTCGCCCAGGCGGTCGCGGGTGATCTGGAGCGAACCGGGTTGCGCGGCTGGCCCCATGACCTCGATGCGCTGCCGCGGGTCATGGAACGCACGGTCGGCGGGCGCACCGTGCGGGGCTTTCCCGCATTCGTCGACGCGGGCGGCGGCGTGGATCTGCGGGTGTTCGCCACGGCGTCCGAGCAGGAACAGGCGATGCCACCCGGCATCCGGCGGTTGGTGCGCCTCAGTGTCGCATCGCCGACCAAAGCCATTGTGCGTCAACTTGATTCGCGCACCCGGCTGGTTCTCGGCACCAACCCGGATGGCGACCTGCCCGCGCTGCTGGACGACTGCGCCGACGCCGCCGTAGCCGTGCTCGTGCCCGCACCGGTGTGGACGGGCGCGGAGTTCGTTGCGCTGCAACAGCGGGCGGCAAAGTCCCTGTCGCCCACCACCGCCGACATTGTGGGCCGGGTCGAGAAGGTGCTGGCCGCCGCTCGCGAGGTGCAACTCCTGGTGGCCGCGGATTCGCCGCCCGCGCATGCCGATGCGATCGCCGACATCCGCGCGCAGCTGGATCGGTTGTTGCCGGCCGGCTTCGTCACCACGACCGGGGCCGCGCACCTCGCCGATCTCACCCGCTACTTGCTCGCGATCCGCCGCCGCATCGAGGGCCTGCCCCGCGCGGTGCAGGCCGATCGGGAGCGCATGCAACGCGTGCAGGCCGTGCAGGACGCCTACGCCGAGCTGTTGCGTGAGCTGCCGCAGGAAGCCAAGGCGGCCGCCGACGTCCGGGAAGTCGCCCGGCAGATCGAGGAGTTCAGGGTGAGCCTGTGGGCCCAGCAACTCGGCACGCCCCGCCCGGTCAGCGAGCAGCGGATCTACCGCGCGATCGACGCCCTGCGCGACCGCTGGTGATTGATGTTCCCCGCCACTTTCAACCTATAGCGCACACGGGGGCTTGCCGCAAGACCCGGGTGCTGATGCAAAATCGCTGTGCTCAACCAGAATTCAAACGAATCGGGGTGGCGAGGTGGGTGTTTCGGCGTCAGCGGAGTACTTGCGCGGCGACATCGAGGACGCGGTGCTCATTGCCGGGGGCGGCCCGACGGGGCTGATGCTGGCGGGCGAACTGGGCTTGGCGGGGATCGACGCCGCCATCGTGGAGCGGCGCACCAACCAGGACCTGGTCGAGACGCGGGCCGGCGGCCTGCACGCCCGCACCATCGAGGTTCTCGATCAGCGTGGCATCGCCGATCGCTTTCTCTCCCGGGGCCAAGTGGCGCAGGTCGCCGGCTTCTCCCAGATCCGGCTGGACATCAGTGACTTTCCCACCCGGCATCCCTACGGACTCGCGCTGTGGCAGAACGAGATCGAACTCATCTTGGCGGACTGGGTCGACGAGCTGGGTGTGCCGACCTATCGCGGGGAAGAGGTGGCGACCGTCGCGCAGGACGACGATGGCGTCGACGTCGGACTGTCCGATGGCCGGGTGCTGCGGGCGCAGTATGTCGTGGGGTGCGACGGCGGACGCAGTGTCGTCCGCAAAGCGGCCGGCATCGATTTCCCGGGCTGGGAGGCGACAACGAGCTATTTGCTCGCCGAGGCCGAAATGGATTTGGGGGTCGGGCAATTGCCGCAGTGGGGCATCCGCCACGACGCGCTCGGTGTCCATGCCCTATCGGTTGCCGAGGAGGGGGGACCGGTTCGGATCATGGTCACCGAGCGGCGCCTCGGACCGCCCGGCGAACCCACGCTGCGCGAGTTGAGTGAAGCACTCATCGCCGTATACGGGACCGACTACGGAATCCACAATGCCACTTGGATTTCCCGGTTCACCGACGCGGCGCGACAGGCCGCGACCTATCGGCGCGGCCGGGTTCTGCTCGCCGGCGACGCCGCACATATCCATCACCCGGTGGGCGGGCAGGGGCTGAACACCGGCGTGCAGGACGCGGTGAACCTGGGCTGGAAGCTGGGCCAGGTGGTCAACAAGACATCGCCCGACAGCCTGCTGGACACGTATCACGCCGAACGGCATCCGGTCGCCCGGCGTGTGCTGCGCAACGCGTTGGCCCAGATGGCGCTCCTTCGCCCCGACGAACGCACCAAGTCGCTGCGCGACACCGTGACCGAGCTTCTCGACATGGACGAACCCCGCGCCCGCTTCGCGGCGATGATGTCGGGCCTGGACATCCGGTACGACCTGGGGGAGGGGCACCCGCTCCTGGGGCGGCGCATGCCCGACCTGGATCTGCTCACCGCCGACGGTTCGCCCCGCGTGTTCGACCTCCTGCGAGACGCCCGCCCGGTGCTGCTCAATTTCGGGGAGGCCGGCCGCATCGACGTCGCGTCCTGGGCGGACCGGGTGCGCCTGGTCGACGCGAAACATGTTGGCCCATGGGAACTCCCGGTGCTTGGGGCGGTGAGCGCACCGCCCGCGGTGCTGATCCGGCCGGACGGACACGTTGCCTGGGTCGGCGCGCGGGCCGACGCGGCGCTACACCGGGCCCTCGACAGCTGGGTCGGGCCGCCCGGTGCGACGTGAGGCCAGCGCAAAAGGGTGACTTGTGCGGGCCCGCGCAGGGTGTAACGTGCGTGTTCGCTGTTCAAGAGCAGGAAGCACTCACCGTGGACATGGCAACCCAGCAACCGCCGACGGCGCCAGAGGATTGGGCCGAGGCTCAACCCTTGCTCAGGCCGGTGCTGCGCCCGCAGAGCTACGTCAATCAGTTGGTCAACGCCGGTGCCCAGCCGTGGGTGCGCCCGGTGTTTCCCTTCATCAATGAGATGGTTGTGGTCGACCTGCCTACCGTGCGGACCATGGTGACACCGGCGGAAACGGGTGCCTGGGGCATCACCGGCGATCAGGCCTTCGCGGTGGCCAGGCAGAACCTGTCGGCGCGCCAGCAGACCTTCGCGCCGGGCGAGAAGTTAATGCTGAAGGACGCCGACGGCGGCACCTATATCGATTCGATGATCCTGGCCACCGGCTGGTTGGGTTCGCTGGCGGTGGCCGCCGGCCCCCGCCCGCTGGTGTTTTTTCCGGGCGACGGCGTATTACTGCTGGGCACCGACGCGCCCGACAACGCCGCGGACCTCTTCGAGGTCGCCGAGCAGTTGTACCTCGATGCCGAGCAACCCATCTCGCCGCAGGGTTACACGATCGAAAGCACCATCATCGCGCCGTTCGACCAGGCCGGCCCGCACCCACTGCGCGAGCTGGCGCTGCGGGCCCGAACCCTGCTGGCCACAACGGAATACCGCCAACAAACCGAATTCTTGCGGGAGCACTATGAGCGCGAATTGTTCCCGCAGTACGTCGGCGACGCACAGATGATCGAGACGGCCTGGGGCCGGCGCACCACCGCGGCATGGGGCCAGGGCATCCCCTGGGAATTACCGCAAACCGATTACGTGACTTTTCTGGTCGGCGATCCGTCGAACGTGTCCGACAAGTTCACCGTGCCGTTCGCGACCGTCGTCGACGTGGTGGGCATCCTGCCCGTCGCAGGAATCAATCCGGTCCGCTACCGGGCCAACGAATGGCCCACGCCCGCGCAGCTGACGACCCTGATGGCGCACGCCGTCGATCTCCCGAGCGAATAAGGGTACTGGCCTGAGCCGGGCCGGCGGCCGATCAGTCCGGCGGCTCGCTGGTGGCACCCCGGACAGCCGCTTGTTCCCGGTCGCTGCGGTTGCCGGGAACGCCTTCGGCTTCGCTTTCCTCGGTAACCTTCTCTTCGAGCTGATCGACGATGTTTTCCAGCTCCTGCGCGCGGCTCAGCGGGTCTTTGTCGGGTTTGGTCATATCGCTTTCCAATAGCGTGGGTGGGGACGGGCCCCGGCGCCGGGAACCCGCCGCTATTTCATACCCGATCGAGCGTTCGTTAACCAGAATCGGCAGCCGCGAGACCGACGAGACACAGGGTCGCGGCGGTGGAAGTATCGCAAGAGTGGCTACCGAGAAACCTCAGACCATCGCTTACCCAGCTGCCGACGCCCGCCCGCGTCGCCACCACATCGACCCGCTCGACCCGCACGTCATCGTCCTTTTCGGTGCGACGGGCGATCTGGCGAAACGAAAGCTGATCCCCGGTCTGGCCTACCTGGATCAATCGGAATTGGCGCCCGATATCGAAATCGTCGCCACGTCGTTAGAGGACCTGAGTCAGGAGGAATTTCGCGAGCTCGCCAAGGAGGCGATCGATTCCTTCGGCACGCACAAGCTGACGGACGAACAGTGGGCCAATTTCGCCAGGATCGTCAGCTACGTCCCGCAGGGGGCCGGGCCCGAGGCGCTGGCCGAGGCGGTGGCCCGGGCCGAGGAGAACCTGGGGCCCAACGTTCGCCGCCTGCACTATCTGTCGGTTCCACCCAAGGCGGCGCGCGCCGTGATCACCATGCTGCGCGACGCCAAGCTGGTCGAACGTTCGCGGGTGGTGATGGAGAAACCGTTCGGCACCGATCTGGCCAGCGCGGTGGCGCTGAATGACTTCGTGCACGAAACCTTCGAGGAATCCCAAATTTTCCGCATCGACCACTTCCTGGGCAAGGAAGCCGCGCAGAACATCCTGGCGTTCCGCTTCGCCAACGGCCTCTTCGAGCCGATCTGGAACCGCAACTTCATCAGCCATATTCAAATCGACATTCCCGAGGCCCTGGGCCTGGATCAGCGGGCGAACTTCTACGAAGAGACCGGGGCCTACAAGGACATGGTGGTGACCCATCTGTTCCAGGTGATGGCGTTCGTGGTGATGGAGCCGCCGACCGCGCTCGAACCGTTTGCAATCAGCGAAGAAAAGAATAAGGTCTTTCGGTCGATGCTGCCGGTCAAGCCGTCCAATGTGGTTCGGGGGCAGTACAACGGATATCGCGACGAGGACGGGGTGGCAAAGGATTCCGACACCGAGACCTTCATCGCCCTCAAGGTCGGCATCGACAACTGGCGATGGGCCGGGGTGCCCATCTACCTGCGCACCGGCAAGAAGATGGCCGAGGGCATCCGCGTCATCTCGATCGCGTTCAGAGAGGCGCCGCGGACCATGTTTCCGCCCGGGTCCGGGGTGGGCACGCAGGGCCCCGATCACCTCACATTTGATCTTGCCGACAACTCGAAGGTTTCGTTGTCGTTCTACGGCAAGCGGCCCGGCCCGGGCATGAAGCTGGACAAGCTGTCCATGCAGTTTTCCTCGCAGGAGATCGACACCGTAGTCGACGTGCTCGAGGCATACGAACGGCTGATCCTCGATGCGATGCGGGGCGACCACACGCTGTTCAACACCGCGGAGGGCATCGAGTCGTTGTGGGAGCGTTCGGAAGATCTGCTCACCGATCCACCCCCCGCCAAGCTGTATCAGCCCGGCACATGGGGGCCCAACGCCATTCACCAGCTGATCGCGCCCCACGCCTGGCGGCTGCCGTTTGAGCGGGGGTGGCGCGAGGCCAAGGCCTAACGGCAGCGGCCCCCCCGTCGACAACGCTGGCGCTCAGCTTAATTCGGCACTGAGGTAACTGATCGCTCGACGGAATTCCTTGAGGATTTCGTTGTCGGGCAACACGAATCCGTATCGGGCATAGACCTGTTCGGTGGGGTGGCGGGTGACGTTCCAACCGGTGTCGGCCAGGTGCTCGGCGGCCGGGCGACGCTCGCCGAGCCAGACGAGTTCGGCGACGTCGATGTCGAGTCCGTGCTGACGCCAGGTGTTGCGCATCGCCCGAGCGCGTTCGTCGGTGAACACCCTCATGTCGGTGATGTTCTCCGTGGCCAGCCGGCTGCCCGACGCGCTGAGCGCGGTGACGTTGTCCAGCAGCCGGTCCTGGGCGTCGGGCGGTAGGTAGGGCAGCAGGCCCTCGGCGATCCAGGCGGTGGGTGAGTCGGCGTCAAAGCCACTGTCGCGCAGTACCGTTGGCCAATCTTCGCGAAGATCGATTGCGACGGTCCGGCGCTCGGCTTTCGGTTCGGCACCGATCCGGGCCAGCGTGTCCGTCTTGAAGGCGATGACCTCAGGCTGGTCGACCTCGTATACCACGGTGCCCGGGGGCCACGCCAACCGATAGGCGCGCGCATCGAGCCCGGCGGCCAAGATGACGGCCTGCCGTATTCCGGCGGCGGTGGCGGCGCCGAAGAAGTCATCGAAAAACCTGGTTCGCACCGTCATCTGCTCGCGTCGCTGTTGCAGCGTCATCGGCATGTCGTCGGTCTCGAGCGGAATTTCGTTGTCCAGCATGCGGGTGAAGAACGGGTGACCGACCGCGCGCACCAACGGCTCGGCGAATCGGTCGTCCAGCAATGGGTCCGGCTCGCGGGACGCCAGCGCTCGAGACGCCGCCACCATTGTCGCGGTCGCCCCGACGCTGGATGCCAAGTCCCAGCTGTCGCCCTCGCTGCGCGCCGAGCCCAGTGATGACATTCGCTTCCCCTTCCGGGATCCACTCGCCGCGTCGGCCATTCGCTTGCCGGGCCGCCCACCACCGGCGACTGCATCACCGGTACCGAAGGGTACTTTCTGCCTAGGCCGCGCGCACCCCGCACCCGCCGGCGCGGCTCGTGACTCCCGTCGCGCTCCTCGACCACAGGAAGTGAATCGCTTTCATGGCACCGACCCTGCGCCCGCGCCGATCCGCCCTGTACCTGCCCGGCAATAAACCACGCGCGCTGGAGAAGGGTAAGACGCTGCCGGCAGATGTGCTGATCTTCGACCTCGAGGATGCCGTGGGCCCCGGCGCGAAGGCCGATTCCAGGACGGCGGTGTGCGACGCTATCTCGTCGGAGAGCTACCGGCCGCGCGAGGTCGTGGTGCGCATCAACGGCTTGGACACGCCCTGGCACGGCGATGACTTTTCGGCCGTGGCCGGATCGACCGCCGACGGCGTGTTGGTGCCGAAGGTCGAGACGGGTCAACAGGTTCAAGCGCTGGCCGACGCGCTGGACGCATTGGGAGCACCGGCCTCGTTGCAGCTGTGGGTGATGATCGAAACGCCCCGGGCCTTTCTGCGGGCCGAGGAGGTCGCCTCGGCCAGCGATCGTCTGGCCGGCTTGGTGGTGGGCACCAACGACCTGGTCAACGAGCTGCACGGCCTGCACGTCCCCGGGCGCGCGCCCGCCGTACCCGCCCTCGGCCTGGCCTTGCTGGGAGCGCGGGCGGCCGGGAAGGTCATCTTGGACGGCGTGTTCAACGACATCACCGACGAGGGCGCGTTCCGGGCCGAGGCGCAGCAAGGCCGCGAGATGGGCTTCGACGGCAAGACCCTGATCCACCCGTCGCAGATCGCCCCCGCCAACGAGCTGTTCGGTCCGTCGCACAAAGAGGTGGAGGACGCCCGCAAGATCGTCTCGGCCTACGAGCAGGCGCAGGCGGCCGGCACCAGCGTCATCACCGTCGACGGCCGCATGATCGAGAGCCTGCACGTGCGTGACGCCCAGCGCATCCTGACCCTCTCGGATCTGATCTCCGAGATGGAATCCGCTTCGTAGGGGCAGTCGGACATATCGGGCGGTCGCAGCCGTCGTGCGGCGGCAGCCCGCAACGGGCGTTTGGTGCCGCTCGCACGGTAGGTTGAACGCGTTCGAGGCGACTCGAGAGGAGACAACGTGGGCCAGATCGCGGCCATGGCCGAGGCCGACCGCACCTGGATGATCGACACCCTGCTGGCGCTGCTGCAGACCCCGAGCCCGTCGGGACGCACGGATGCGGTGATGCAGGTGATCGGCGACATCTTCGACCACTTCGGGGTGCCGTTCACGCTGACCCGGCGCGGAGCGCTGACCGCCGAACTGCCGGGGGAGTCCGCGACCATCGACCGCGCCCTGGTGGTTCACTCCGACACCATCGGCTGCATGGTCCGCGACCTGAAGGACAACGGCCGCCTCCAACTGGTTCCGGTCGGCACCTTTTCGGCGCGGTTCGCCGCGGGCGCCCGGGTGCGCATCTTCATCGACGACCCCGACGAGTTCATCACCGGCACGGTCATGCCGCTGAAGGCCAGCGGGCACGCGTTCGGCGACGAGATCGACACGCAACCCACCGACTGGGATCACGTCGAGGTCCGCATCGACCGCAAGGTGTCCACGCGCGACGACCTGGTTCGCCTCGGCCTGCAAGTCGGTGATTTCGTGGCATTGATCACCAGCCCCGAACTCACCGCGGACGGTTTCATCGTCTCGCGCCACCTGGACGGGAAGGCGGGCGTCGCCATCGCGCTCGCGCTGGCCAAGAATTTCTCCGAGAACAACGTGGTGCTGCCACACCGCACCACGATCATGGTCACCATCACCGAGGAGGTCGGCCACGGGGCCAGCCACGGCCTGCCCGCCGATGTCGCCGAGCTGGTCTCGGTGGACAACGCGGTGTGCGCACCGGGCCAGCATTCCCTCGAGGACGGCGTGACGATCCCGATGGCCGACCTGCACGGCCCGTTCGACTACCATCTGACCCGCAAACTCTGCCGGCTCGCACACGAGCAGGGAATCCCGTTCGCCCGCGACGTTTTTCGCTTTTACCGATCCGATGCCGCGGCGGCTATCGAGGCGGGAGCCAACACCCGCGCCGCGCTGGTCGGCTTCGGCCTCGACGGCAGCCATGGCTGGGAGCGCACCCACATCGATTCGCTCGAGGCGGTCTACAACCTGCTGCACGCCTGGCTGCAGATGCCGCTGACGTTCGCCAAGTGGGACGCCAAGCCGACCGGCAGTCTGCGCGATTTCCCGTCCTCGGAGCAGCCCGCACCGAGCGAGCGGTGGGTGCCGCTGTCCCGTGGGGATTACGAAAGCCCCGGCGAGGCGTCGCCCGGTGCGGTCTGGCCACCGTCGGAGGGGCCGCAGGCCTGAGGCCGCTACATCTGGGCCCAGACGATCTTGGTCTGTAGATAGGTCTCGATGCCGGCCTTGCCCGACTCGTGGCCCCAGCCGGACTGCTTGTAGCCGCCGAAGGGCATCGAGTGATCGTAGGGAAAGGCGCAGTTGAGCCCGACGGTTCCGGCCGCCAGACGCTTGGCCAGCCGGTGGGAGCGGCCAAGATCCTTGGTCCATGCACCGTCATCGCCTCTCCTCCTCACCGGTCTGAATGCGGCAGAAGTTACGCGCTTAACCCCACGCTGTCTACGACACTCGGCAAAGGAGTGCCCCGGCGCCCCGGCGCTCACCGGTCGCGGGCGATGCGATCGGCGCGCCAGCACCGCGACTGCATAGGGACGTCGATTGCGTCGGCGCCGGGAAAACGCTCGGTCAAGATGGCTCGGGCGTTGTCGAGTCGCCACGCGCGGTCGCCGGGGGAGGCGATGATCAACCGGCTGTAGGTGGCGAGCATCGCGACGATGTCGTCGATCGTCATCGTCCGCACGAACCCGAACGTCTGCCGCGCGACATTGTGGAAAATCTGCGGATCGGGCAGTACGACGTTCTCGTGGCGTCGGCGGAAGCGGTCGGGCGCATCCAGTTCGGACGTGTCGTCCTCGGGTAGCACCTCAAGGTCGCGGACCCAGTCGACGTCGCGATCTCGACTGGTCCAGATCAGCCCGAACCGCCCACCGTCGCGCAGCACGCGACCGATCTCCGGGACGGCCCGGTCGGGGTCCATCCAATGCCACGCCGAGGAGACGAAGACCGCGTCGGCGGAGCGGTCCGGGAGGGGAATCGCCTCGCCGGTGCCCGCCACGGCGCGAACCCCGGGAGACCGCTCGCCCAGCACCGCTCGCATCCGCGCATCGGGCTCGACGGCGACCACTTGCGCCGCCCGGCCGATGAGCGTGCGGGTGAACAGGCCGGTGCCAGCACCGACATCGACGGCCACCTCGCAATCTGATGGCAGCAGCCAGTCCACCGCCTGCTGCGGAGGGTGCGGCCGCAGGCCGTCGTAGTCCTCGGCGATCGAACCGAAAGACATCGCGCGTTCTTGGCGATCAGTCACACGCGACAAGGTAATCCAGCTCGCTGTGCAAGACATGAGGAGCGGTCCGGCCTCACCACAGCGCGCCGTGATTGACGAGTGCATCGGCGATAAGACCGGTTCCGAAAACCAGGAACAACAGCCGCACCGACATCGGACCGTAGCGGGTGAGGGCACGCACGATCGCGCGCTGAATGCGCTTGGCCCGCATGGTTTTTCTCATCGACAGGGCTAGTATCAGCAGCGGCGGCGAGAGGGCGATACCCCAATAGACGAGTATGACCAACGGCCAGAGCGGCGGTCGTGGGTGTAGCGCGGCGAGCATCGCCAAGCCGGTGAGGTACGGCACGGCGGTCGGCGCTTGGCCGCTGCCCACCGCCAGCCCCAGAAAGCCCAGCAGCCAGGGCCGTTGACGCATCGCCGCCAGCGCCCAGCCGGGTGCCGACGATTGGGCGGTCAACGGAAAGTAAGCCAGACAGATCAGCGCGATCCCCAGCAACAGTTCGCCCCGGAAACGAACGGCCGGTGTCAGGTGAAAGTCGAGGACCTCGGTGATGAAGCCGATGCCCAGGACGGTGCACACGCCGAAGGTGGTCGTCACCGCGAACACGCCCGCGACGTAGCTCAGGGCGCCGGGGACCGGCGATCGGCGACCCAGGCGGCTGTCGAAGATGACGGCCGAAACCACTCCGACGTTGAGCACGTTGAGCGAGTCGAGAAACGCCAATCCGGCAAGCGCCAGTGCCAGGGCCGCCACGCGTCCGCACCGGGCCTAGTGCGCGGATTCACCGGCCGCCCGCAGCGGGCTGCGCACTGGCGACGGCAACAGGATCAAGGCGGCGATCATGCTGCAGAGGATACGAGTTCGGGTGAGAATGTGTCGGCCGAGGCTTGGCGGCTCCCGCCGGTGATCACGGCAACAGGCCGTCGGAACCCTGCCAACCCGCCGCGCCGTCTCGAGGAGAGAGCCGAATGGGATTGCTCGACCACAAGACCGCCGTCATCACCGGCGCCAACTCCGGGATCGGGCTGGCCACCGCGCAACGGTTCCTTGACGAAGGCGCCGACCGGGTGTTCATCACGGCCCGGCGCCAGCCTGAACTCGACGCCGCGGCAAGCACATTGGGACCTCGTGTGACTGCCGTGCGCGGCGACGTCGGAATGCCGGCAGATCTGGACCGGCTCTACGCCGCGGTCGCGGCCGCCGGCAGCGGCCTCGACATCGTGATGGCCAACGCCGGATCGACGAGGGTCGCGCGGCTGGGGGAGATCACCGATGACGACCTCGACGCACTGCTGACCACCAACGTCAAGGGAGTCGTCTACACCGTGCAAAAGGCATTGCCGCTGCTCAACGACGGCGCCTCCGTCATTCTGACGGGCTCCACCACCGCCGATCGCGGCCGCCCCGGCCTCAGCATCTACGCCGCCACCAAGGCCGCCGTCCGATCACTGGCCCGGGCCTGGGCCAACGAACTCGCCGACCGCAACATCCGGGTCAACGTCATCGTGGCCGGGTCCACGGCCACTCCCGGAAGCGATACGCTGGCCGCGCAGACCGATCCCGCCGCCTCGATCGAGGAGTTCCGCGCCGAACGCATCACCACGATTCCGCTGGGCCGCTTCGCCGATCCGACTGAGATCGCCAATGCCGCAGTGTTTTTGGCCAGCGATCTGTCAAGCTTCAGCACCGGATCCACCGTCACCGCCGACGGCGGATTCAACCAGGTCTGACAGGCTCGCCCGGCCGCTCGGCGGCGTCGTGTTCGGCCGCCGAGCCCTGCTTCATCGCAACCGACAGGCGGCGGCTTGCTAAGACGGCGATCGAGCACATGACCTGCTCAGATTACATTGGCGATCGCCGCGGGGCGGCTAACCGCGGCCGATGCGAATCAGTGCCGGGCACACCCACTTACCATGCGAACCGCGGCTGACCTGGTCGGCGAACGGCGCCACACATTGATAGCTTGTAGGTCTGGCTGCAACCCCACCGGTCGGCACCCTGATCGACCTGGACAACTGCGCGCGTGAGCCGATCCACGTCCCCGGAAGCATCCAGCGGCGCGGTGTGCTCGCGGTGGTGCATGACCCGCGTTCGACGTGCGCCAGGTCAGCGCCAACGTTGCCGACCTGCTCGGCCGTCCCGTCGACGCCGTCCAGGGCCGGCACCTGTCGGCGCTCATCGGTTCCGAGCAAGCCGGCCGCATCGAGCAGGCCGCCGCGACATTCGGCGGCCTGCGCCAGAACAACCCGCTCGAGATCACCATCGAAGTCGCCGGTGAGCCGCGGGCCTTCGACGCGATCCTGCACCGCGCCTACGACGAGGAATACAGCGGCGACCGCGATGGCCTCGGGGCACACCGACGACGACGTCACCATCATCGCGCTGCTTCGTCCGTGAACTCGCGTTAAGCGATTCGTACATCGGCGCCCTCTCGACCCACGGCCATCTACAGTTCGACGAATAGCGAACCGTAACCGCCCCTAGAGGACACGAAGATGGCGAAAAGTGTTGCGACCAAAAACGACAACGAAAAGATCGTGGTCGATTTCATACATGCCGCTTACGGCGAGAACATGGACGTCGACGCGATGACCGCACTCATGGGCGACGACTTCGTCTGGCAGCTGCACGTGCCGCTGTCACCGGTCGTGCGTGGACGCGACGCGGCGCGCGCGGAACTCGAGAAGCACAACACCCTGGCGACGGGCATGATCGAGGGGAGCGAAATCCGCACGATCGTGTCCGATAACGACACCGTCGTCGTCGAGCGAGTCGACGTGAACGCCATGAACGGTGCGGCCGTCACCTTTTACGTCACCGCGATATTCGAGGTGCGTGACGGCGCGATCACGCAGTGGCGTGAGTATTGGGACACCACTCACGTCGCTCAACAACTCGGCGTAGATCCCGCACTCATGTTCGCGCCGCTGGCCGATTAGCCTGCGGCACAGACAATTTCGCGGGCCGGGCTAGCCGGTGGCGCTGAGGATCTTGATCGCGAAGACAAGCGAGTCGCCGGGCTGAATCCCGGCGCTGGGCTGACCCTCGGGGTAGCCATCCGCGGGGACCATCGCCACGGCGACCGTCGATCCGACCTGCTGCCCCGCGATGGCCTTCTGAAAGCCCGGCACCACGCCGGTGAGCGGGAAGTCGACCGGGGTGCCGCGCTGGTAGCTGTTGTCGAAGACGGAGCCGTCACGCCCGTTGACACCCATGTAGCAGACGGAGACCCGGGCGGTGTTCGAGACCACCGGCCCGGCTCCGGCGTGCAGCGTGTGCACCTCGGTCTGGCCCACGCTGAACGGTGTCGTCACCTTCACCACCGGAGCGGCAGTGTCTGTCGATCCGGTGACCGCGACGCTGCCCGTGGTACCGCTCAACGTCCAGTCCGGCGTTGCACCGTTTTGCGGCGTTGCGGTCGGGCATGAGCCGGCCGCGGTGGCCGTGCCCGCTCCGGCGAGCGTCGATGCGGTTGCTGCGACCGAAGCCGCGAGCACGAAGAACGAATACATCCGAAAGGACTTCACGGCCGTCACGCTACAGCCAGTTACTGCGTCGCCAGGTGGGGGTCCTCAGGTGCAGAGGCTGGGGGCATCACACACGTTGCCGGGGCAATAGATCGAGTGGGCGGCGTTGACCAGGCTTCCCACGTCCAGCAAGGTCACGCCCTTGGTGTCCAAGCGGGCGTGCAGGTCGTCGGCGATCTGTTGCGGCGTCCACCCCCAAGTGAGGTCGTAGCACACGTCGTGCGCCTCGGCAATGAGTGCCTCTTCCGTCTTCGGCGGCCAGGTGAGACCGACGGCGCGCAGTTGCGCGAGGTACGCATCGTCTTGGGGGGTCGCGGCCGCAACGCCGGCGGTGCTGAGCAATGCCGCGGCGGCCAGCGGGGAAATGGCAAGTGCGGCCGGCCATCGAAATGAGGGCATCCGATTCCGTTCCCATCCTGAGGTGCGATTGAGGCCGCCAAAAGCGCGCTATAGACATGCAGAATAGCTGGGAGTTCGCACAGACGGCTCGCCAAGGTTCTCGGCGTGTGCGGGCGGGCTAGCGGGGGGTTGCGGCCAATTCGCGTGCGGCCGCATCGAAGGCGCGCAGGGTGTCGGACATGTGCGGTTCATGAGTCTCGAGCTGCGTGGATAACTTGGCGGCGACCACCTGCGCGGCGCGGTTGACATAGATCATCTGACCGCACATGCCTTGGCACAACACGACATTGCTGCCCGGGTAGGGGAACCACATCTGGTTGCGGTACATGCCGCCGGGCATCTCGTTGTCGTCGGGACTGGCGGCGAACGCCTGGCGCGAGTCGTGTCCGCCGTCGAGGGTGTCGGCGATCCACGCCGACGGCACGACTTGCCGGCCGGTCAACGAGACGCCGTCACGCACGAACAGAGCCCCGAACCGGAGCATGTCGTTAAGGCAGGCGCTGATGCCACCGTCGAAAAACCCGGTGCCCTCGGCGTCGACGCCGATGGTGGCGTCACATTGCGCGCCGATGCGGCTCCACAGCAAGTCCGATATCAACTCCGGCATCCGTTGGGCAGCGGCTACCTCGCAAACCCAGCCCAGCACATCGGTTTCACAGGAACGGTATTCGAATGGTCCGCCATGGGCGCGCCTTTGGCGCAAGCTCAGTAGAAACTCACGCAGCGTGGCAGGAGCGTCCGGATTTCTCCTGGGTGCCCACCCCATTGCCTGGTCGAGGAGGTGTATCTGCGCGGCCGGGTCGTCGTAGTTCTCCGAGAACGCGATGCCCGACCTCATGTCAAGCAGGTGACGCACTGTAGCACCGGCGTAGCCGCAATTCTGTAACGCGGGAACATATTTCGTGACCCTGGCGTCGAGATCGATCGCGCCGGCCCCGTGCAACACGCCTACCACCGCGCCCACCAGCGACTTGCTCACCGAGAACAACAGGTGGGGGGTTTGGGCGTCCAAGCCGTTGAGATATTCCTCGGCCACCATCGCGCCGCGGTGGACGACGGCCCAACCGTCGGTGCCGGCGCCGGCCAGTACCGCGCCGACGCTGGTGGCCGGGCCGTCGGTGCCGGTCAGCGGGATCCCGGACAGATCGGCGGTAGCTGCGGGCAACGTCGCGACCGGCCCGGTGCCGCGCGAGATGACCGCGGTCGGCACGAAGTCTTCGACATGCTGGAAAGACCACCGCGCGTATGGCGCTGACAGCCAGTTGTCCAGTGAGATGCCCGCCGGGGTGCGTTTCACGCTCGTGCGACGAGCCGAGAAACGATGGGAGCGGCCGGCGTCAGGGGCGTTGAGACGAACTTCGCCTTCATCCCCTTGACCCAGCGCTGACAGCGCTCGCTGAGCCGATAGTCGTCCGTCTGCAGGTGTGAGCGGGTGACGAGCACGCCGAGTTGGGCGCCCTGCGAACGTAAGTCGCCAGGCGCCGCGACCCGCATGTAGAAGGCCTCGGAGCCGTCGAGCAGCGTGGCCCAGTCATTGGCGGTTCGCGAGAAGGAGACCCGACCATCGTCGTCGATCCGCCATACCCCGGTGCGTGGCGTCGCGGTGAAGAGCTCGATATCCGGCGACGTCTCCGTGATGATCACCTGGCCCCAGACCTCGTCTTCGCCATAGCCCCGCTCCCAGCGCGAATTGATCTCCTCGATGTCGAGCTCGTACTCCACATCCATGTACTCGAGCAGGTGAAAGAGGAACAGCGGCATGTCGGCGTAGGCCTCGGTGGTGAGGTTTGTCATGGGGCTGGCGCCGGACAGGCGCGGATTCACCTCGCCGAGGTAGAGCTCGTCGGCGTCAAGGTCGTGCAACAGGTCCACCTCGAAGTAGCCACGGTAACCCTCGCGGCGCATGACATCGCCCAGCTTTGCCACCATCTCTCGCGCGGCCCGGGTCTGGGCGGGCGGCAGCACCTCACGCCAGATGTCATTGCCACACCAGCTGCCCCGGCTTGGAGTCAGTTCCGAGTAACCGACGAGACTCGTCATCGCGGGGCCGACCACCGTGCCGTGCCGGGTCACGGCACCCTCGAGGCATACCTCGACGTTGCGGATTCGCTTCATCACCTTGAGGTCTTGGCCCACGAGATCACCGGCGTGCTGGTCCCAGTTGCGCTGACCGTGCACAAAGAACGTCCCGCTGCCGGCGTTGCCGTAAGCGATCGAGATGACGAGGTCATCTCCCAATCCGGCGTTTTGCGCGAGCTCCAGCAGTTCGTCGTAGGAGCCGGCCCGCCCGATCGTGTTGGGCACGCTCGGCACCCCCGCCTCGTCGGCCAGGCGGGTCATGACGATCTTGGAGCCCAGGCGCTGGCGCAACTCGATCGGCGGATGCATGACTTCGAGGCCCGCCGACCGCGCGAGCGCCTGGATTTCCTCGTTCAGCATCACAAAGCAGCACTTGCCGCCGGGACCTTTACCGGCGATGAACTCGATCGTCTCGGGATCCGACAGCAGGTGGCTGCACACCTCGTCCATCGAGTCGAAATCACGGCGGTCGCGCCGCCGGGGGACGAATACGCGCGAGTGGGTGCCCTCGAAAGAGTCAAAGTAGGTCAGGTAGAAGAAGTTTCGTATCCAGCGGTCGACGCCGAGCAGGTTGAACGGGGTGGGCGAGATGAAAAACAGCGGCACCTTGTTCGTGTGGAAAAACGCGCGTATGTCCGAGAGGCCGTTAAGTGTGCGGCGCGGCTCAGGGTCACCCATGTTCACGCCGTCCGCGCTGACGTCGGAGGCAAGGAGGACTGCGGCATCGGCAAGGGCACGGGGGCCGGTGCGACGGTGATGAAATCACGTAGCTGCATTGCACAATTGTGCGCCCCGCCCCTGGACGATGTCTGTGGATCTCCGGGGATGGCCGTTCGCTCAACGTCCCCGGTGCTTGCCGGGATGTTTTCGTCGGTCGAGGGCGGCGATGTGAAGGACGGGTCGACGCCGCCCGCGGATCAGGCTCGGTGACGTGACAGGCCAAGTGGGCCAGTGAGCTCGATGAGTCATTCTCATGGTTCTGGACGAGCAGATTGAGGAGCAGGACCAGCTGACTTATGGCTGGCGGTGTACCGCTCGAGACCGCCGCGGGGCTCGGGCCCGGCGAATACTGCGACCAGGAAGATGACATACCACGCGATCAGGAAAGCGATCAGACGTGAGGGGATGTCGGCGAGCGTCGGGCTAGTCAACGTGACGAGACTCGTCATCAGGCCGCCGACCGCAAATCCGCCGTTCCAGGCGAATGCGGTCCCGGTGGCGCGCACTCGGGTGGGGAACGACTCGTTCAGATAGATCATCAGCGGCCCGTAGATCGCGTTGGAGCAGAAGACCAGAATTAGCGAGTAGAGCAGGATCAGCGCCGGCGAGGTTGCGTCGAGCCGGGTGATCTGCCAATACACCCAGGGCACAACGACAATGGCTAACGATCCCGAGGCGAGCAGCGTCTTCTTGCGGCCCAGGACCTCGCTCAGCGCCCCGGAGGCCACGCCGCCGATGACGACAACGATGCTGATCCAGATCAGGAAGTTGCTTGCCTGAGTGCCGCTCAGCTTGTTGATCTTCTGATACACGGTGGGCAGGTAGCCCGAGGTCAGGTAGTACGAGGCGCCCGCGCTGGAAACCACCAGGAAGTTGAGCGAGAGCGATCGCCTGTCGCGTTCAAAGAGACTGCGGATGGGGGCCTTCGTCAGCTCACCGGCCGCCCGCTGCTGCTGCCACGACGGGGGCTCGTCGGCGTTGCGCAGGATGACCAGGCTTACCAGCGCACCGAGCAGGCCGGTGAAGAACATGCACCGCCAACCCCATACGGCGAACGTTGCTGCGGGAAAGGCGATGTGGAGCAACAGATTCACGATCGACGCCAGCACCGCGCCGACGGCCGGGCCGCCACCCCCCACCACCCCCGAGATCACGCCGCGCACGTTGTTGGGCACCGTCTCAGTGGCCAGGGTATGCGTCGACGCGACGATGCCGCCCACGAACAACCCCTGCACCAGTCGAAGCAGGATGAACGCGATCGGTCCGGCGATACCAGCGGCGGCGAAGGTGGGCACCGCTCCCATCAGCGCGGTCGACAGGCCGGCGCCGACGGTCGTGATCACCAGGAGGCGTTTGCGTCCGAGCCGGTCGGCGTACGGGCCGAAGACGAAGGAACCCAATGGGCGCATGACCAGGCTGACCGCGAACGACGCGTACACCGCGGCCAGGGACAGCGTGGGGCTTTTCGCGGGGAAGATCAGTTCGCTGATGGCCGACGCCACAAACAGCAGGATGAACAGGTCGTAGAGGTCGAACGCGAAGCCGACAACCGAGGCGAGAACCGCTGACCAGAGCCGACTTCCGCGGACTTGGGTTTCTCTGTAATCCGCCGGGCCGGAATCGGTTGCCGGTATCGATGACGACGTGGTTACCATGCCGCTCCTCAGTCCTTCGTCGCCGCTGCCAACGCCTGGCCGCCCAGCCGCCGTGCGGCCTCGCGCGGATCGTCGGCGGCCGTGATCGCTCTGCCCACAACGGCGTAACGTCGGCAGCCGGGCGCCGCGGCAAAAGCCTTAGCAATGCTGCCGCCCAACGGGCCGATTCCCGGCAGGAACAACCCCGGTCGGTCGATGTGCTCGCGCAGGAACCGGCTGTGCCGACCGACCAGCGCGTGGTCGTGGGCCGGCAGCACGAAATCGGCGGCACCGTGGCCGAGAGCGGCGGCGAGGATGCGGTCGAGCGCGTCGTCGGCAACGTAGCCGCCGCCGCTCACGGAGTATTCGTCGAATGGCAGCGCGCCCCCGACGACCGGCACCAGGCCCACTTGTCGAGCCTGGCAGACGAACTCGCGCACCGCCCCCGGCCCGCCGAGCGGAAACAGGATCAGGCTGTCGACTCCGGCTTCATGGCACACCGCCGAGAATCTGCGGGCCATGTCGGGGATGTCGAGCCCAGCCTTCTGGTGGTCGTAAACGATTGGCAAATCGGAGATCTCGCGGATCGCCCGTACCGCGCCCGGGAGGCCGAGGCGCAGAACACCGGCTATCCCGAGCTTGTAGGCGACGATGCCGTCGACGTCGGTGGTCAGCTCGACGAGGCGCTTGAGGGCGTCCACGGAGTCGACGTCGAGGGCGGCAACGACGCCGCTGTCGGCCTCAGGCACGGACGATGTCTGCCTGCAGCGCCCGGGAGATGAATCGTTGTGCGCTGGGCTTGATCTCGCCGATGTCGAGGCTGAGGTCGATGGCCTCGACGCTGTGGGTGAGGTCCCCGATGGAAATGATGTCGACACCCAGCTGAGCCCACTCGACGATGTTGTCCTCGCGGACACCGCCCGACGCCTCGGTCAGCGCCCGCCCCGCAATCAACGCCACGGCTTGCCGCATGGTGTCCAGATCCATGTTGTCGAACATGATGATCTCGGCTCCGGCGGCGATGGCCTCCTCGATCTGGTCCAGCGTCTCGCATTCCACTTCGATTCTGAAGGTGTGCTGCGCCTCGGCGCGCAATGTCCGCACCGCCTTGGTGATGCTGCCGGCGATCTTGATGTGGTTGTCCTTGACCAGGACCGCATTGTGCAGTCCGAACAGATGGTTGTGGCCGCCACCCACTCGGACCGCGTACTTCTGCAGGACGCGCATACCCGGCACACCTTTGCGTGTGTCGACTATGCGGACACCGTAGGGCTCAACCAATCTCGCGTAGCGGCGGGTCTTCGTCGCGATGCCCGAAAGGTGCTGGAGCCAGTCCAGCGCGGCGCGCTCGATGGCGAGCAGCGTCAGCGCGCGAGCCTCGATGCGCAGAAGCACGTCGCCAGGGCGGATTTCGTCGCCGTCGCGTACCTCGGCGGAGACGCGGGCATCGGGCTCAACCGTTTTGATGGTTTCTTCGGCAAGCAACAGCCCACACACCACACCCGGCTTCTTCGCATAGATCAGCGCCGAGCTCCGGTCGTCGGGCCCTGCCAAAAAGCCACCGGTCGTGTCACCCGCACCCAGCTCCTCGCGGAGTCCCTGCTCCACGAACGGCCGGACCATGAAACTCGACAGTTGCATCCAATTCACCTCGCGCTCAGGCCCGCAACGGCTCCGGCGGTGCGGGAACTCAAACAACCGGAGCCGCGGTGCTCCGGCACCCAGTAGACGAGGCTGATGCGACACAGCCTTTGCCGCGGATGTCCGCGAACCGCTCACCGAGGCACTACGTGAGTCGAGACTAGGGGGTTGGCCCATCCCTGTCTGCGGTAAAAAACGCGGCGAGCCGAATGCCTAGGGCCAAGCGGCGGTTGGCGGCGCAGCGAGGCCACGTTGTCACGAAAGGTCCTGCCCGAGCCGCCCTCTGGATCGGTGCAACGTACGCAATCCTCTCGTCCTGCGCGCACCGCGCTGTCAACGCACGCCGCGGTCAGGGTAGCGGCCACCGACAACCAGGTCGCTCAGTGGCTGCAGCTGCGCAAGCGCGTCCTCATCAAGTTCGACGTCCAGGGCGGCAATGTTCTGTTCGAGCCGGTTGGCGTGGCGGGTACCCGGGATCGGTGCGACGGGAACCCCCAGTCGAGGGGCCTGAGCGTAGACCCAAGCCAGGGCGACCTGAGCGGGCAGCGCACCGAGCCGCTCGGCCACGTTGCGCACCGTCTCCGCGATCACCTGGTTTTGCTTGGCAGCGTCACCGGTGAATCGGGGGGTGCGGGCGCGGAAGTCGGTGGGATCCAGCGCCGCGGTTTGGACCGCTCCGGTCAAAAAGCCCCGTCCCAGCGGTGAGTACGGCACGAGGCCGACCCCGAGTTCAGCCATGACTGGCGTCACCTGCTCGACCTCCCGGGTCCACAGTGAGTATTCGCTTTGCACGGCGGCGATCGGATGCACGGCATGGGCGCGCTGCAGCAGCTCGACGCTGACTTCGCTAAGGCCCAGGAATCGCACCTTGCCCTCGGTGACCAGTTCGCCCATCGCGCCGACCGTGTGCTCGATCTCGGCGTTCTGCGGGGGACGGTGCAAGTAGTACAAGTCGATATGGTCGATTCCGAGTCGCAGCAGCGAGGACTCGCAGGACCGCTTCACATACGGCGGATCGCCACGGTGGACCCGCCGGTCGTCGCCGCTGCTGCGGTCGACCCCGAATTTGGTGGCGATTTGGACACTGTCGCGCTGACCGACGACGCCGCGGCCCACCAACACCTCGTTGTGGCCCGATCCATATTGATCGGCGGTGTCGAACAAAGTGACGCCCAACTCGATGGCCCGATGGATGGTCGCGATGCTGGTGTCCCAGTCCGAGGCCCCGTAATACTCGCTCATGCCCATACAGCCCAAGCCCTGGGCGGAAACATCGAGACCGCCGAGATTAATTCGCTTCATTCGGCTCCTTTCGTTGAATGCTGCTGAGGGGCAAGATGTTTGACCTCAGCCGTTCACGAATTGCACTGCGTCGTGGTTCGATTCGACGGGGCCGGCGCAGCAGACCGTGCCGCACCCACTGTGCAATCTTCTACCGCCGCACGCTTTCGGTGCCACCGATGCCGACATTGCTCATTTGCTCGAACCTTGCCTCGTGGCGACCGACCTCGCCTACAGGGAGGTCCTCAGCGGTAAGGCGCACCACGCCGCGTACTTTCGGCTGCAGATCGACGACACCGTGGTCGATGGGATGGACTACATCCCGCTCCACGCGGACGGCAAGATCGCCGAGGTGACCATATGGTGGCGCCCGCCGCCGTCCGCCGTCCAGATGCAGGGGCGCCTTGCGGGCCTCCTCGGCATGCAGCCCTGGGAACTCCGCACCGACACGGAGTAACGCTGACGAACGGGTGGCGACCGCTACAACACCGCATCACTTCACCATTCAGGCTGGAAGCTCCGAGGCCTTCCACCGCAGGGCTAGCGCGGTGGCGATGAGCGCCGCGCAGGTGGCGGCGGCGCCAATGCCGTATCTAAGGAGTTGCCCCTCCGAAAGGCCGTCGGTCTGGTTGCCCTTCATCACCGTCCGGGCTGTAGCCGGCCGGCGCCATCGGCACCTATTTGGTGTTGGTGACAACGACGGTCTGATGGACGAAGGTGTTTTCCACGGCGGAGCGGAGGAGGAAGTCGGCGGCGTTTGCGCGAGAGGTCGAGGGGAGGATCGGCAATGTCGTGACATCCTCGAGCGCGATCGCGGTGTAGCGGCCGCCGACCCCGTCGTTTAAGGCCCCGGGGTATTCGACGGTCCATTTCAGGCCGCTGGCTTTCAAGAGCGCTTCGGACGCGGCCTTGTCCTCGTATTTTTTGCGGAGCGCAGTGCGAAATATCAGTCCGGCAAGCAACGATGCCTTGGCGAGGGAGTCGCCGACTCCGAATGCGGACACGATGACGAACCGGTCAACACCCGATGTTTTCGCCGACGCGATGACGGCGCGGACTGTGTCCGTGATCAGGGTCGGGGTTTCCCGGACGCTTTTGACTCCGAGCGTGCTGATGATCGCGTCGTGCCCTCGGGCTGCCGCGGCGAGCGTAGCGGCGTCGGTGACGTCGCCGTTGACGATTTGGGCTCGCAGGTCGACGGTCGCGTCGGGCCGCCGAACGAGGGCGGTGACCTGGTGGCCCTGGTCGAGTGCCTTTTCGACAAAGCGAACGCCGGTACCGCCGGTTGCTCCGAGCACAAGAAACTTCACAGTATTTCGCTTTCTATAGAACGGATGAAACGGATGAATGGCCGTCATGGTGAGCGGCCGCGCATCGCGGTAATCACTCAGTCATCGCCGATGGATCGTCAGGATCCTCCATCAGGATAATCAGATTTCCTTACTAATGTCAAGCCTGGTTCCATCAAGATGCCTGTTTATCCGCTATGTTAGTCAGTAGATCTGACTACCGTCGCCTTTCGCATTCGAGGGGTCGGTGGCGATCGGACGCGGTGGCGGTGACATAGGGTGTGAGTTTCGTGGGATCAGGTGGGCGATGGAGCCGAGGGTGGCATGGGCGACGAGCAGCGGAGTGATCTAGGGGTGTCGTTGTTCATCCCGTACCGATACGCCGAAGACCGCATTTTCCGGGCGCTCCAGGCTGCTGGATTCGACGACTGGACCCTTGCCCAGTGCCGCGTGTTTCAGCGCATCGCCCCGGAGGGTTCGCGCCTCACAGACCTTGCTGAACAGGCGCAAATGAGCAAGCAGAGCGCGGGTGTGCTGGTCGATCAACTAGAACGTTTGGGCTATGTCCGCCGGGTCCCCGACCCCGCGGATGGCCGCGCCAGATTGATCGTGGTCGAGCAACGTGGCCAGCGTGCGATCGAGGTAGCCATGGCAACACTCGACGACATTCACTCGGAGTGGAAGGCCTACCTGGGTACCCGCAACTTCACACTGCTGCAACAGATTTTGGATCAACTTCGCGAGATCACCGACCCCTACGCGCGGTAGTGTCGCCGCGCCTGTCGGCTCGGGTCGAATGTGCGAAAGATCTGTGGCTTAGCTCGGTCCTGCCTGGCCGGCAACACCAAGGTCTGGGTCGTGGCGGGTAGGCGCTACAGGGTGACGCTGAGCGAACCGGCGCTCGTGCCGCTCAATGACTGTCTTACAAAATGTCGTACACTGTTGCTATGGCTGACACGATTACCTTCCGGACGGACGAAGACACATCGAAGGCGCTGGAGGTCTTGACCAAAGACGGCACGGCCGTGTCGGTAGCCGTTCGATCTGCTCTCATCGAGGCCGCACGTCGGAAGGCCAACGCGGCGGTTCGCGCCGAGGCGGAAAGGCTTGCCGAAGACGAATCCGACCGCGCTGAGGCCATGCAGGTGCTCCGCGATATGGAGACGCTGCGTGCGTGGTGAGGTCTTTCGGTTACATGCCCCGCGGGGGAGTCGCGGTCACGAGCAGTCCGGTTCCCGATATGCCGTGGTAGTCCAGTCAAATCAACTGCCCCTGTCGACCTGGCTGGTTGCACCGACGTCCACGTCGGCTCGTGCCGCCAGCTTCCGGCCCGAGGTTGAAATCGGCGGCGTCAACACCCGGGTACTTGCGGAGCAGGCCGCAGCGGTCGACCCAGGCCGGCTCGGCAAGAGCGTCGGGCTCCTAAGCTTCGACGAGATGCGCCGCGTTGACGCGGCACTGCGCATCGTCCTCGATCTCTGAGCGCTGCACTAACGCGTCGGATGCAGACAATTGGAATACTGCAGGACCGAGCTCCGCGATGCGCTGATGCACAGCGTGATAGCGAATGCGGCGTGCTGGTAACCCGCCGTATGCGATTTTCGACCATACCTCCTCACGCGCGCGAAGAGCCGGGAAACGATCGGCGCGGCGGGCGTAGGGACGGACGAAACCTGTCGTCCCGCAACACCTCTCGGACGATCGTGCATCGGCGGTGACCCAGCCGCCGACCACCACCGACAGGCGTCAACGTTCACGGATCCGCTCGATAGGCTGATGCGCGTTGTCGGGCTGGTTGTTGTCGATCATCAACCGGGCGGACGGGTCGCCTCGGCGAGCCAGGAGCTTCAGCGTCGCGCGAGCCAGCCCATACCCCACCAGCCAGTGCGATCGGGTTCTGAGGGCCGTCTCCGCATTGTTCGCCCTCACCTCGCAGATTGGTATAAAGGCGCGCGTCAAAGTCGCCGACGCTAGGGATCCCGGTGGTACTCGTCCTTCATCAAGACCTCGACGCCACGGCAGCACTCATGATTTGGCCTCAGTCGTCGGTGATCCGTACGCGGCTGCAATAGCGGGGGAGTCGGGCCACCCCGAGTAGGTCGGCCGCGACGGCCAGCCTGCCGGCGAATCCAGCCATTCCTCTTGACGGCCCCACGGCAGGATGTCGATCAGCCCGAACGAGTGACTGAGTTGCTCGGTGCCTCGTCCGTTCGTATGCCAGGTGCGGTACACCGTCTCGCCGTCGCGCAGGAAGACGTTCACGCCGAAACCGCCGCCGGGCGGCGCGTCCATGTCCGCGGCGAACGGGCTCTGCGATGACGAGTACCACTCCATCCGGTTGCCGACTTTCCGCTTGTACGCCAGCGCTTCCTCGATCGGTCCATTGGTGACGATGATGAACCGGGCGTCGTAGTTTTCGAGGAATTCCAGTCGGGTGAATTGCGACGTGAAGCCGGTGCACCCGCTGCACTGCCATTCCGCGCCGTCGGCCCACATGTGGTGATAGACGATCAGCTGTGATCGGCCATCGAACACGTCGACCAGGCGGACGGGCCCGCCGGCACCCACCAGGGTGTAGTCGGGCAACTCGACCATCGGTAGCCGTCGCCGCTGGGCGGCGATCGCATCCAATTCGCGGGTGGCGGCCTTCTCGCGTCGGCGCAGTTCGTCCAGAGCGGCACGCCAGGTGTGGTGATCGACGATTTGCGGCAACGCCGTCTGGTCGGGGGGCATGGCTCCACCTTTGCTCTCGATTTATCTGTCCGAAAGGTCTGACCGGTGGCGTGTCCGGAATTCATCGGCCTTATGGCGCCGCCGTGGACATGGCGCCCCCGGCCTCCGCTCGATCACCGTGTTCTTGACGCCCTTGCCCGGGCTGGGTTCGATAAGCGGATAGCCACGAGGGAGGTCCCAATGAGGCCATTCATTCGCCAAGTTGTGGTCATTGTCATGCTCGCGTTCGCATCGATGGCGGCTGTGACGGTGCTGACGCCGGCGGTGGGCAGGGCCGACTGCGCCGACGGCGAGTGGTGGGACCCGACCGGTAAAGTCTGCCGGCCGCTCGGGGTCGGGCCGCAACCCTTGGCGTGCGATCCGGGCCAGTGGTGGGACCCGACGGCCAATGTGTGCCGGCCGTTGGGTGTCGGGCCCCAGCCGCTCGCGTGCGACAACGGCTGGTGGTGGGATCCGGGCGCCAACGAATGCCGTCCGCCGGCGGGCTAGGACGTATACGGGGATTCTCGGTGCTCAAGGAACTCACCTTCCTGCCCGGCGACGTCCGGGCCATGGAAGCCGTGGGCACGGTGACGGCCGACGACTACGAGCAGGTCTTCGCGCCGATAGTCCGTCAAGCGCGGCGCAGCGGCCGGCGCCTGCGGCTCCTCTACCAGTTCGGGCCGGATTTCAATCGCCTCACGCCGGGTGCGCTGTGGGCCGACACCCGGCTCGGCGCGGGTTACCTACGGCTCCTCGATGGTTGCGCCGTCGTGACAGATCTCGACTGGATCCGGGAACCGACCCGCGGTATCGGCGCATGGCTGCCGTGCCCGCTGCGCGTCTTCGACAACGACGCGCGCGATGACGCCATCGCGTGGCTTAATTCGCTACCGGAAGGACCCGCCGTGTCCGCCCGCGATATGGCGAAAGCCTACCTTGGCGGATCAGTCGGTGCGCTCGGACGCCTTGCGGCGCTTGCTATCTCGAAAGGAATCAAGGCCCGCGACGGGAGTCGTTGATCGAAGCCTTGCGGGACCGCCAGTCGATATTCACAGAGTTCCTGAGCACGTGAGCGGATTCGGGTGCGACGCCATGCGCCCGCGGCACCGAACCCGGCTGGGCTTGCGCGGGACCGAGGGAGAGCCCCAGACCGGCCACCGCGACACCGCCCGACAACAGCGCCGTGCCAACGATTTTCTTCGCGATTCGGTTGATGTCCACAGCAGTGCCCTTTCGCTGGTATCGGGAATTCAACGCCGAAACTCACGAAAGTTTTGCGCTTTCGCGTAACTACCGATCCCAACAAATGAGTGAGCGCGTCACACCCCGGCCGGAACCAATGCCGCCGGCGTCCGCATCTCACGGCGGAAGGCCTGCAGATCCTGCTGAGCGAACGGCGGGTCGGACTTAGAAAACGCCTCATCAGGCATCAGCTGACCGAAAACCGGCTTGTTATCGGCACTTTCACGATTCGCGTTGAAGGTTGCGGACATCGAGGACGTCAGCCCCAGTAGGCGAAGATGCATGCGGGCCGCGGTTCGCTCTTGAGGGACACGAGCTTGTCGCCGTCCATGATGATGGTGCAGGTGAGGGGAGTGTCTCCGCCATCGGCGGATACCTGCGACTCCACTTCGTTGTAGACCGGGTACTGCTTTTCCCACGGCAGGGGCACATTGGTCTCGGTCTGCTCCGGGCCTCCGTTGATCCGGTAACGGATCGTGACCGGGGCGCTGCCCCCGCTGACCTTCATCACCGCCGTTCCGACCGGCGGACCGGCGGGCGCCGCGGGACTTTGCGCCGACGGTGTCGACGTCGCGATTCGCGAGGTGGTATCGACACCGTCAGCGGGACGCACCGCGTATCCGGTGGTGCTCTTGGTACATGCCGTCGCGAGAACGGTCGCGAATGAAAGGCTGACTACTACCGTGGCGGCAGAACGACACGAATGCATTTCCAGAGCCTAATGTCCGGCCGGTGTGTTCGGGGTTGAGACGACGGCTCGGAAATCCCACTAAAGGTGGTGCACAGCAAAATCCGCGCCCTGATCAACCATGCCATTTGCCGCGTAGAGCGTGTGAGCGAGCCCGGGCGGTCCGGGAGGTGCGCCATCACAGATGTTGTCATCGGGGGCGCACAACTGAATTGTCTTGCTCGCGTAAAGGGGCCCGATCGTAATGGGCGGCGCGCCGGCGCCGCGCATAAAGTCGTTGGACGGTGTTCCGAATAAAACGACGGCGGCCACGTGAGTAGCTATCGCCTGCGGCAGCGGTTGCGGGACATAGGAGGCGAACTCCTGCGGCACCTCCTTGGGCACCGCAGCGGAAGTGACGAAGCCCGACACGGCGGCGCCTTGGGAATAGCCACCAAGCACGATTCTGGTGCTCGGGCAGTTCGACGCCGTGGACTCGGCATGAGTGCCGGCGTCCCTGATCCCATCCACGACAGTTCTGGCGAAAGCGATGCCACCGTTGAAGTCGCTACTCGCCTCGTAATTGACCGGGTAAACCCCCACCGACTTGCCGCCCACCCGTGACCGGAGCGCATCGACGAACGCCTGCCCGATTCCGCCGACCCCAGGTGGCTCGCCGGTGCCGCGAGCGAACACCACTTCGACGTCAGGACATGGCTCGGCGGAAGCCACTGGACCGGCTGCACAAGCAAGCCCGGCAAAGGCTGTTACCGCCGCGGCGACGAGACAACAAATCGAACGTAGCGTGCTCATGTCTGCGAATGCCCAGCCGCCATTGGGCCGAAACCAGACCGATTGAAAGCCTGGTTCGGCCCGCCAGTGCGAGCTGTTGTACCGACGCGACCAGTGTCAGCCGGCGGCTACTCCGAGGGGTGGATCCACACTGGCCGTCGGGATGCATGGTCAAGTCCAGGGACGTGGTGTACGGGGTCGTCTTGTGATTCTTCGAGATGATGGTTCAAGCGGTCAGTGCCGCAG
>NZ_MVHG01000465.1 GCF_002086125.1 Mycobacterium arosiense ATCC BAA-1401 = DSM 45069 | reverse complement strand
CCCTGCACCCAACAATCATCCCCAAAGCCCCCCGACGACCACGCCCGCCACGCGGAACTAATTCAGCAAGCTCCTAGTGTCGTGCGCCAGGAATTCGTTGAAGATATGAAGCGAGGCGTTCGAAGATCTCATCTGCAGTCTTGGTCCAGTTGAAGGGGCGCGGGTTGTCGTTCCAGGCGGTGATCCAGTCCCGGATGTCTTTTTCGAGCG
>NZ_MVHG01000464.1 GCF_002086125.1 Mycobacterium arosiense ATCC BAA-1401 = DSM 45069 | reverse complement strand
CCTGCTCAACCCCGGCGACGGCCTGCTGCTCTGCGGCGACGCCGTGCACGCCCTGCTGGCCGGCAGCCACGCCTGCCAGGCCCCGGAACTGATGCCGGCGGAAATCGAACTGTTCGCCCTGCTGGAAGACCTCCAGGCGCGCGGTATCGAGGACGTCCCCGCTCGCCTGGTGGCGGTGGACTACCCCGGCTTCGTCGAACTCGCCACCCGCTTCGACAAGGTCAACAGT
>NZ_MVHG01000463.1 GCF_002086125.1 Mycobacterium arosiense ATCC BAA-1401 = DSM 45069 | reverse complement strand
CGTCACCATCACCCTCTCGGCGCGCACCGGCGCCGGCCTGGAGCTGCTGCGCGAACACCTGAAGGCCTGCATGGGCTTCGTACAGACCGCGGAAAGCGGTTTCAGCGCCCGCCGGCGCCACTTGGAAGCGCTACGCCTGGCAGGGCAGGCGCTGGAGCATGGCCACAGCCAACTTATCCACAATGGCGCCGGCGAACTGCTGGCCGAGGATCTGCGCCAGGCCCAGCAG
>NZ_MVHG01000462.1 GCF_002086125.1 Mycobacterium arosiense ATCC BAA-1401 = DSM 45069 | reverse complement strand
GCGGCGCAGCGCGCAGAGCAGGCGGAAGGCGTCGAAAGCCGTCAGTACCGACTGCGCCCAGCGCTCCCAGGCGCCATCCTCCAGCGCCAGTCCGGCGGCCGGGCGGCCCTCGGCCAGGCGTTGCAGGTAGTGCCGGTAGCCGTACGGCGTGCCCGGCGCCTGCGGATGACCGTCGACGAACAGCCGGGCGAAGGCTGCATCGCGCTCCCCGCGCAGGCGCAGGTCGAAG
>NZ_MVHG01000461.1 GCF_002086125.1 Mycobacterium arosiense ATCC BAA-1401 = DSM 45069 | reverse complement strand
CGTCGACCTCGAGACGCCGCTACCCTCGGCCAACGAGGCGCTGGCCCAGTTGCACGATCGCTTCGCCGGCGAATACCTGGCGCGTTTCAGTACCAGCCGCATTACCCATCTGACCCGGCAGACCTTGTGCCGGCTGCTGCCGCAGGGAGAACCCAAGCGCGAACGGGTGGCCCAGGCGCTGCACCTGTCGCAGCGCACCTTGCAACGGCGCCTCCAGGAAGAAGGCACC
>NZ_MVHG01000460.1 GCF_002086125.1 Mycobacterium arosiense ATCC BAA-1401 = DSM 45069 | reverse complement strand
CTCTTCGCCCAGTCCATGGACCGCAGCGGCTACGCCCGCGGCACCCTGGCGCTGGCCGAAGGGCTTAGCGCGCCGGTGCCGACGCCCGATCCGCGCCCGCTGATCGGCATGGACGACATGGGCATGGGCGGCATGGACCACGGCGCCATGGGGCATGGCGCGGCGACGAGGCCCGCCAGCGAGATGGACCATTCGAAGATGTCGGGCATGGACATGAATGGCATGGACC
>NZ_MVHG01000046.1 GCF_002086125.1 Mycobacterium arosiense ATCC BAA-1401 = DSM 45069 | reverse complement strand
CTCAACTACCGGCCTACCCCTACTCGCCACCGACCAAGTCTACAATTAATCAACCAACTTACGGCGCAGGACACTAGGTCTTGAGCTCGTCAGCGTACAACCGGACCCCGCGGCTGACCCCGCGAATCCCACATCAGCAAGGAGCTGTAATGCAAGCCATCACCGTTTCAGATCGTGACGCCGGTCGCCGGCCTGTCGCTGGCAGAACTGCCCCACCCCCAGCCGGCCGACAACGACGTCGTCGTGCGGGTGCACGCCGCGGGTTTCACACGCACGGAGCTTGAATGGCCGCACACCTGGACCGACCACGCCGGTCGTGATAGGACGCCAAGTGTGCCCGGCCACGAACTGTCGGGCGTTGTGGTTGAATTAGGCTACGGTGCAACCGGTTTGAGCATCGGTCAACGGGTGTTCGGGCTCACCGACTGGGCGCGCAACGGCTCGCTTGCGGAGTACACCGCCGTCGAGGCCCGCAATCTCGCGCCGCTACCGATCGACATCGACCACACTGTTGCCGCGGCGCTGCCCATCTCTGGATTGGCGGCCTGGCAGGGCTTGTTCGACCACGGTCGCCTCGCCGCTGGACAAACGGTTTTAATTCACGGCGCCGCGGGCGGCGTTGGGTCGCTCGCGGTCCAGCTCGCCCGCGAGGTCGGTGCGTGTGTCATAGGTACCGGCCGGACTGCAGATCGGGACAGCGCAAGTGAACTCGGCGTACACACCTTCCTCGACCTTGAGGCCGAAAAGCTGGAGGAGGCGGGCGAAGTCGACCTGGTGTTTGACGTGATCGGAGCAGACATTCTGGCCCGCTCGGCGGGTCTGGTGCGCGCCGGCGGAACGCTCGTCTCCATCGCCGAGCCGCCCAAGACCCTTCCGCGCGACGGGCGGGCGGTCTTCTTCGTTGTTGAGGCCGATCGCGCCCAACTGGCTGGCCTTGCCACGCGGGTCCGGGATGGACGGCTCAAGCCGGTGGTGAACGCAGTTCTTCCACTCACCGAAGCAGCTGCCGCATTCGCTCCCGAGACGCGCATGCCAGGCAAAACGATCTTGTGCGTAGCCGAAGGCTGAGCGATCACAATGGCTCTGAAATCGTTGCTCGCCGCACAGGTAGTCGCGGTGATGCTCGCGCCTGCGGTACACGTCGAGCCGGTGCCAGATACGTCGGATCAAAAGCCGGATGTGCGAACAGTTTTCAGTCAACCGACCAATGTTCCGGGCAAGTCACTTGAGGCAGTAACGGTCACGTATCCGCCCGGAGCTAAAAGCCGGGCTCATCACCACGCGAAATCGGCGTTCATCATGGCCTACGTGATTTCCGGGGCGATTCGCAGCCAAGTCGAGGGTGAGCCCGTCCGCGTCTATCAGGCCGGTGAGACGTGGAGTGAGGCTTCCGGCGCGCACCACTCCATTAGTGAGAACGTTAGTGCCACCGAACCCGCGAGACTACTCGCGGTCTTCCTGGTCAATACCGGCGACGGGCCCCTCACCACGGACGACGACGCCGAAATATGAATACCGGCATGGACTTCCAACTGGACGAAAACCGCACACCAGCAGAGACTCATCCAGATGACCACCATTGCCCCGATTTGCACCGGAGTGGCCGATCACATCGGACACTACGCCGACGCGATCACCGTATCCAGCGGTGGCACAACAATTTTCGTCTCCGGGACGCCCGGGGTGCGCGAAGACGGCACCCTGCCTGAGGACTTCACCGAGGAGGCGCGGCAGTGCTGGGCCAATGTCGAAAACGCGCTCGGCAAGGCCGGCGCCAAGCTCACCGACATTGTCTACATGCGCCGATGGGTGACCAGCCGGGACAATGCGTCGGCCTACCTGGCGGTGAGCAAAGAGTTCATCCGCCACCGACCCGGCGGCATGTTCAGCATCATCGACGGGCTCGTATGGCCCGACATCCGCGTGGAAGTCGAAGTCATCGCCATCCTGCCGGCATGAGTGATTACCCCGTCGTCGACTTGTCCATCGACGAACTGCTGACCACGACCCGCTCGGTGCGCAAGCGGCTCGAGTTGACCAAACCCGTTCCGGTCGGGCTGATCCGGGAATGTTTGGAGATCGCGGTGCAGGCACCGACGTCGGCTGACGTCGCGCGATCGCCGATGTGTCCGCCGCACATGGAAATTGATCGCCGCGTCCCCGTTCGCGGTCGCCGATCGGTTCAAGGAGAACCCCGCGCGCAATCGCGAGCAGCGCAAGGTGTCCGACAGCGCGGCGGATTTCGCCGAGCATCCATGTTCTCGGGGCCTGGGAACCACGTGGACGGGGGTGACGGTAATGGCCGACGCCGAGATGCGGGCGATCCTCGGCCTGGCGTGATGGACGTTGTCGGGCACACCCCGGGAATCAACTCGACCGCTATGGCGTTCGGCTAGCCGTGGCGCACACGAAGAGATGCCTTAATATCAGCCCGTCGGGCATTCCTAGTCGGGGGGCACGCTGTTGACGCTTCTCAAGCGCGTATGGGTTCCGCTCGTTGTGGTGGTGGCACTGATCATCGGCGGCGTCGCAGTGATCCGACTCAATGGCGTTTTCCCAGGACCCGGCCTGCCCAAGCCCGATCCCCGGGACGCCACCCCGCCATATGCGGCCAAGACCGCCATTTACGAAATCCTGGGACCGCCCGGGACGACCGGCGTCGTCAACTGGATGGATGCGGAGTCACTGCCGCAGAAGGCCAGCTTCACCACATTGCCGTGGTCGAAGACGATCGTCGCCGAGATGCCCGGCATCTTCGCCTATGTCGTCGCCCAGGGTGACAGTCCCTTCATCGGCTGCCGCATCACCGTCGACGGCAAGTTGGTCGATCAGCAACAGGCCAACAACCGCAACGCTCAGGTTTCCTGCTTGGACAAGTCCGCGTGAGCGAGGACACGAGCGACACCGACGAAATCCCCGTCGTCCCGCGCTACGAACTTGAGCGCAAGCCGCGGATTGCCCGCACCATCCGCATCCTGGCGCTTCCGATCATTGTGGCCTGGGTGCTGCTGGCCGTCGTTGTGAACGTCTTCGTCCCCCAGCTGGAGAAGGTTGCCGAGGAGGTCTCGGTGCCGCTCTCGCCGTCCGACGCGCCGTCGGTAACCGGGATGAAGCACATCGGGGAAAAATTCAAGGAGTACGACTCCGACAACCTCGTGCTCGTGACCCTGGTCGGTGACAAACCTCTCGGCGAGGACGCGCACCGGTATTACGACGATCTCGTTCGGAAGCTGAAGCAGGACTCACACGTCGAGCACGCGCTCAACTTCTGGGGGCAGCGATTCACGTCGTCGGGGGTCGAGAGTTACGACCACAAATCCGCGTATGTCCAGGTCAACTTGCGGGGTGACCAGGGCGGCGCCGTCGGCGACAAATCGGTTGCCGCAATCCGCAAGATCGTCGCCGACTCGAAGCCGCCGGCGGGCGTGCGGGCGTACGTCGCGGGCCAGGGAGCGCTGACCGCCGACACGATCGTGGTCGGCGACGCGAGCCTGGCCAAGATGACGATCATCACCATCATCATCATCGCGATCATGCTGATGTTCGTTTATCGATCCATCGGCACGGTGCTGTTGACGATGGTCATCTTGTTCGTCGGACTGGCAACCGGGCGAGGTGTGGTGGCGCTGTTGGGCGAGACCGGCATCATGGGGTTGTCGACGTTTGCCGTCAACCTGCTGACGGCGCTGGCCATCGCGGCGGGTACCGATTACGCGATCTTTATGGTCGGCCGCTACCAGGAGGGCCGCGAACGGGGGCTGGACCGCGAAGCCGCCTACTACGACACCTTCGCCGGTGTCACCAAGGTGGTGCTGGGCTCGGGTTTGACGATCGTCGGGGCGTTGGCCTGTTTGAAGTTCACGCGGCTGCCCTACTTCAGCTCGCTGGCGTTTCCGTGTGCGGTGGGTTTGTTGGTGGTGGTGGCCGCCGGGGTGACGCTGACGCCGGCGCTGATCGTGTTCGCCAGCGGCTTTGGCCTGTTCGACCCGAAGCGGGAGTTCAACTACACGCGGTGGCGCCGGTTAGCGACGGCCATCGTGCGGTGGCCGGCACCCATCCTCGCCACTTCCGTCATTCTGGCGATCGTCGGCGCCCTGGGCTTGATGGGCTTCACCCCGCGCTACAACGACCTCTATTACCTCCCGCAGAGCGCGTCCTCGGTGCAGGCGTACAACGCGGCCGATCAACACTTCACCCAGGCCCGGTTGAACCCGGACCTGCTGATGATCGAATCGGACCACGATCTGCGTAATCCCAGGGACATGCTGGTCCTGGACAAAGTTGCCGGCGCCATCTTCCGGGTACCCGGCATCGAACGAGTGCAGAGCATCACCAGGCCCCTGGGCCCGCCGATTCAGGACGGATCCGTCCCGTTCCAGCTGAGCGTGCAGAGCGCGCCGATACGCAGCAACCTGGACTACCTGAAGGCCCGTGTCGGCGACATCAAGAAGATCACCGGTTTCCTCGACACCCAGATCGCCCTGTTGGAGCGCCAGTACGCGGTGACTCAGAAGCTCGCGAACGCCGCCGACGACAGCTCGAAGACCACCGGGGAGACGGCGGCCATCACGGACGAGATCCGAGACCACATCGCGGATTTCGACGACTTCTGGAGACCGATCCGCAGTTACTTCTACTGGGAGAAGCACTGCTACGACATCCCGATCTGCTGGTCGTTACGAAGCCTGTTCGACGCCCTGGACGGGTTCGATCAACTGGCCGAAAAGTTCCACGCCCTCACCAGCGACCTCACGGACACGGCCAAGGCCACGCGCGAATTGCTGGCGATTATTCCCGAGAACATCGCCGTCTCGAAGTCGATCCGGGACACGACGCTGACCATCTACAGCTCGTTTGACAGTCTGATCGATCAGTTCGACCGGCTGACCGACACGAACGCCGTGATGGGCAAGTCGTTCAACGACTCTCAAGTCGAAAGCCTCTTCTACCTGCCGCCCGAGATCTTCCAGAACCCCGACTTTCAGCTGGGATTGAGCTTGATGGTGTCGCCGGACGGCAAGGCCGCTCGCTTCATCATCACGCACACAACGGATCCGGCGACAGTTAAGGGAATCGCGTCCGTCGACCAGGAGCGCCAGGCGGCCAAGGAGGCGCTGAAACTCACCTCGTTGGAGAATGCCGACATCTACCTCGGCGGCACCGCCGCAACGTTTTACGACATCGCCAACGGTGCCAAGTACGACCTGATGATCGCCGCGGTCGCGTCGATCGTGCTCATCTTCATCATCATGGTGATCGTCACCCGCGCCCTGGTCGCCGCGGGTGTCATCGTCGGCACGATCGTCATGTCGCTAGGGGCCGCTTTCGGTTTCTCGACACTGATCTGGCAGCACCTCGGAAATTTCCAGTTGCACTGGGTGGCAACCGAATTCGCGTTGATCGTGCTCCTGGCAGTGGGGTCCGACTACAACCTGATGCTGGTGTCCCGGATCGAGGAGGAGATCGGAGCCGGCCTGAAGACGGGGCTGATCCGCGGCATGGGTGTCACCGGTCCGGTGGTGACCGCCGCCGGCGTGGTTTTCGCCGTCACCATGGGCGCGATGATCACCAGCGATCTGCGAGCGATCGGCCAGTTCGGGACGACGATCGGCATCGGCCTGCTGTTCGACACTTTCGTCGTCCGCTCGCTGATCACGCCGTCGATCATGACGGTGATGGGCCGCTGGTTCTGGTGGCCGAAGCGGGTGCGGGTCCGCCCGGCCAGCGAGATGCTTCGGTCCGTCGGGCCGCGGCCGCTGGTTCGCGCATTGTTGTATCAGCCGCGGCACGCCGTCTCGCCGGATTCAAAGGCGTAGCATCCGCACGGCACGCGGCGATCGGTCTTTGTTTAGCGCCGCGCCGCCCTGAAGGCCTCGCGCTGACCCTTCTCCTTCGCATGGGCCGAGCAGCAATGCCCCATTTCGCAATGGAACCGGTCACTACAATCGTGCGAACAATAAATTGACGCGGCCGGAAGCCAGTCCGGGTCGGACAGGTCCCGCGGTCGCTCGTTCGGATCGAACGAGTGGCCGCAATGCACGCAGACCCTGGTCTTGGTCTTGACCATACCGCTCAGAATACGCGCCATTGCCCTGAATAGAAGCTGTTTTCGCATCGCGGGCGGACGCTCTATGCGCCGCCGGTTTGGCATCCCGGCGGCGCATTAGTCACCCGGGTGAATAGACGGTCAGGGTGATGACTTCTCACCCCGCCTGGCTGCAATCTCGGTACGACCAGGACCGCGCGGCATCGTCATCCCGTTTTGCTAGGCGGCCTAGCTAACGGCGGAAGGGAGCCCGAATATGCATTTTGAGGGCAAGAAGGTGGTTGTTGTCGGGGGCAGTGCCGGCATCGGCCGCCAGGTCGCAATCGACCTCGTCGGTCACGGCGGCAGCGCGGTTATCGTCGGGCGCTTGAAAGCGCGTGTCGACGACACCGTTGCTGATCTGACGAGCCGGCAGGGCGAAGCCTGGGGCATCGCCGCCGAGCTGACGAATCGCGCCACTATCGCCGATGTGCAGCGCGCGCTTTCCGAGCAACACGGCGATGCAACACTGTTGGTCAACTCGGCCGGAATCTTCGACCCCAAGCCGTTTCTCGAGTACGACGAGCAGTTCTACGACTCGTTCATGGAGCTCAACTATGCCCTCTTCTTCCTGACGCAGACCGTCGTTGAGGGCATGATCGCCCGCGGGGAGGGCGGCTCCATCGTCAACATCGGCAGCATGTGGGCACATCAGGCCATCGGTCGGACCCCATCGTGTGGGCACTCGATGCAAAAAGCCGGGCTGCATGCGCTCACCCACAACCTGGCCATCGAGCTTGCCGAGCATCAGATTCGGGTCAACGCGGTGGCACCGGCAGCCGTCAAGACCCCCGCTCTCGAGCGGTGGTTACCGGTGGACGAGATCGACGCCACGCTTGACACTTTCGCACCGCTTCATCCCTTGGGACGAGTCGGCGCCCCAGCCGACGTGGCCAACGCCGTCACCTATCTGCTCTCTGATGAGGCCAGCTGGGTCACCGGCGCGATTCTCAACGTCGACGGCGGCTTCATGGCCGGCCGCAACTGACCTGACGGAGGAGCGCGGTGACTCAGGACATCTTGCGGCCGGGCGGCCCGCCAGCTAAGTCCGTCGGGCGCACCGAAGGCAAGTCCGTGTTCCTTGGGACGGTCGGTGTCCGCCACATCGTCGATAAGGCTCAGGCGGAAGGACGCTTCTCCGTCCTCGAGCATCCGATGTCACCCCGAGCGCTCGCCTCAGCGCTGCATCGCCACCACAACGAAGATGAGTACGGCTGGATCATCGAGGGTCGGGTAGGCGCTTTGCTTGGCGACGAGGTGCTCTACGGCGGACCTGGCGATTTCATTTTCAAGCCACGGGGCCAATGGCATACCTTTTGGAACGCGGGCGATGAACCCGCGCGCATCCTTGAGATCATTTCCCCCGCAGGGTTTGAGCAGTTCTTCGACGAGCTTGCCGACCTCGGCGGTGTGGACCAGATATCGACGGATAACCTCGATGAACTCTGTGCGCGGTACGAACTGGAGATGGACGTCGACAGCATCCCCGAGTTGTGCAAGCGTTTTGGCTTGAAGTTCCCCGGCGAAATCGTTTGAAAGGGTTCGTCGTGAATATCGTAGTCATTGGCGGACGTGGGCTTATCGGCTCGAAAGTCGCGTCCAAACTCAGCGCCCAGGGGCACGACGTGATCGCCGCCTCACGCCGATCAGGTGTCGATTCACTCACCGGTGCGGGCCTCGCCGACGCCCTCGCCGCTGCTGAGGTCCTGATCGATGTCGCCGATTCACCATTGTTCGACGACGAGCCGGTGATGCACTTCTTCAGGACCACGACCGCGAATCTTCTTTCTGCTGAACAGGAAGCCGGGGTCAGACACCATGTCGCGTTGTCGGTTGTGGGGGCGCAATCGATGCCGGACAGCGGCTACAACACCGCGAAAGCAGCTCAGGAAAACCTGATCAAGGATTCGGGCCGGCCTTATTCGATCGTGCGAGCGACTCCGTTCTACGAATTCGCCGTTGCCCTAGCCGATTCCGCAACGGATGGAGACATTGTCAGGCTGCCACACGCGTTGTTCCGTCCCATTGCCGCCGACGATGTCGCCACGGCCGTGGCCCGCGCGGCCGTCGGTCGCCCCAGCAACGCAGTGATGGAGATCGCCGGACCTGAGGCGATGGGCATGGACGACTTTGTCCGCGTCGGCCTTGCCGCGGTGGGCGATCATCGTCGGGTCGTGACGGACGCACGGGCGCCGTACTTCGGTGCGGTGATCGACGATCACACCCTCGCGCCCGACGAGGACGCCACCATCTTCACTACTCGATATTCCGACTGGATCGACGCCCGCTCGGATCGCTCGTCCGCTTCGTAACCATAAGAGGGACAACGAATGTCGCAGAATATCACCGAATCGAACTCGACAATGACCGTGTTGCAGGAAGTACTGTCACCGGTGATTCCCGACGATGCCCATGTGATGACGGTTCTCATCAACCATCCACCGGGCGCCCCGGGTTACCCACCGCACCGCCTTCCTGGCGGTCCGGGGTTCGGTTACATGATCGGCGGTGAGATGTTGTTCGAGATCGAGGGTGAGCCGCCACGCGTCCTGCGCGCCGGAGACGCGTTCTGGGGACCGGGCGGCGACGTGATCCACTATCGGGACGCCAATAACCGCACCGACATTCCGTGCAGCTTCGTCCTTACCTTGTTGTGCGTGCCCGGGCAGCCGATGCTCGAGCAGGTCGCCGAGGAGGAGCTCGAGGCGCGAAAGGGCCTGCGCGTCACCAACTGACCAGCAGCCGATGAGCTCGACGATGTACGCCGGGGGGCGCCGGTCAGTTGCCGGCCTCGATGGACGCGACTCGTGCGGCCGCGTCGGGGCCGCAGAAGCGCTGGAGATCGACACCGCCCGCGCCGAGGAGGTCGTCGATGCGGCGCTTGAGGTCGCCCGAGGAAAGGTGGGCGTACAGGTTGTGACCCGGGCACGACGTTGGGGCCAGGTCGCGATGGCCCGCCAGGGTGTCGGCCGAGATGTGAAAGTTCTGGGCGGCCCATGCGAATGCGCGCGCTGCTCCCTGAAGCTGGGCCTCCGGCACAGCCTCCCGGTCGAAGTCTCCTTCGCAGAGGACCAGGAAATGACCGGTCGTGTCGTAGTCCGTCGCGGTGTCGCCCGCGATCTCGGTGCTCCGCAGTTCGTAGATGTTGCCATTGCGATCGACGCCGACGTGATAGGCGATGTCGATCCATCCGTGCTGATCCTGGTGGTATCGCTGATCCTGGCGGAGATGGTTTGGGGCGTTACGGTTTTCGCCGAGGGCGACGGCCTCGTGGTGCAGCGTCATCCGGGTGATGGTGTGGCGCCTTCCCCCGGAGCGGGCCGGTCGGGCGCCCCAGGCGTCCCGGCACAGCAAAAAGGCCGAGGACGTGGCGGTCAGGTGCACACTGGTTGTCAATGTCGGCGGCGGCGGCGGGCCGCCGAACCGGGACGCCGCCCCGACGCCGCCGGCGAGCGCTAGCAGCTGGCGGCGGCTGAGGGCTGGCGGGCCGCAGGCTGACTCACACACGATCCTCACGATACGGGCGTGCCGTCGGCCCGCGGGACTACTTCATTCAGATCTCAGGGCGTCCCGCACGCGCCCGCGCGCCCGGTCGAGCCGGGCGGCGGCCTCGGCCGCGTCGACGCCCGCGAGCAGGGCGACGATCGCGGTCTTGGCGTGACCGTCCGCGGCGGCGAGCGCGGTGGCCGCGGTCTGTTCGTCAACGCCGGCCGCGTCGCGGACGATCCGCACCGCGCGGCGACGCACCTTCGCATTCGTCGCGCGCACATCGACCATCCGCGGCCCGTAAGCCTTGCCGAGCGCGATCATCACGCTCGTCGAAAGCGCATTGAGCACCACCTTCTGCGCCGTCCCGGCGGCGAGCCGCGTCGAGCCGGCCAGCACCTCGGGCCCGGTCAGCAGCTCGATCACCAGGTCGGCGGACGCTTCGCTTCTCGGGTTGTTGACTATCGCGACGGTCAACGCACCCGCGGCGCGGGCGTGCTCGAGTGCCCCGATCACGTACGGCGTGCGGCCGGACGCCGTGATCCCGACGAGCGCGTCGGCGGCGGTCAGGTCCGCGAGATCGGCGGGATCGAACGCATCCTCCGCGCCCTCGATCGCCTCGGTCAAAGCCGTTGGCCCGCCGGCGATCACGCCGCGCACCAGGTCGGTGTCGAACGTCGGCCCGCACTCGGCCGCGTCGAGCACCCCGAGCCGACCGGGTGTCCCGGCACCGGCGTAGATCAGGCGGCCTCCGCGCTGCAGCCGCGCGGCGATCGCCTCTGCGGCCGCCGCAATCCGCGGCACCTCCGCGGCCACCGCGCCGTGTGCTTCGGCCTCGGCGGCGACGAGCAGCGCGACGATCTCGGCGATGGGCCGCGCGTCGAGGTCGTCAAGGTTGGGTCGCACCGCCTCGGTGGCGAGCGCATCGAGCCGGTGCGGGACAAGGACTTTCGTATCCGCCTGCGCGCGAATCAGATACGGCTCGTGGATCGCCGCAAGCCGCAGCGCTCCGTCGAGCGCGTCACCGGACGCGGGGATCAGGTCGAGCCGGGCGCGCAGCGCCTGGACTCCCGCCAGTCCGCCGACCATCGTCACCGGGCCATTCCCGGCCGCGCGGGCGGTCGCGGCCAGTGCCTCGGCGGCGGCGCCGACGATCTGCAGCGCCGCGGCGTCGTCCTCCGCCGCCAGGACATCGGGCGCGAACGACGCCACCGCGGCGGCGCAGGATAGCTGCGCGGGCCAGGTTTCCGGCGCGCCGAAGCGGGCGCGGGCGGCGTCGAGCAGTGTGGTGGACGGACCGCGCCCGTCGTGGGCGCGCAGCGCCGCGCGCAGCCCGGCGGCTCCGATCCATGCGCCGCCGCCCTCGTCGCCCAGCCAGGGCCCCCAACCATCGGCGGTGCGCAGCGCGCCGTTCGCGTCGATCGCCAGCGCCACCACGCCGGTGCCCACGAGCAGCACGACGCCCGCCTGTCCGTTCAGCGCTCCCGCGTGCGCGATCACGGCGTCGCTGGTCACCGTGACCCGGTGGGCTCGAAGCGAGTTCAGCAGCGCGTCGGCCAGCGCGCGCGCAGCGCCCGGCGCCGCCAGCGCACCGGCGGCGCCCACGATCGCCTCGTCGAACGGCCCGAGGTCGCGGGCGACGGTCAGGATGGCCACCTCCGCGGTCCGCACGCCGCCGGGCGCCGCGAGCCCCGGCGCGCCCGCGCCCCGGGCCCTCCGGCCGCCCGCCGCGGCCCGGCAGGACGTCTTACCGAGGTCGACGGCGAGAATCACCGCAACTTCTGCGCGAACTCGATGACGTTGCCGTCCGGGTCGGCGATGTGCAACGTCCGCTCGTGCCATGGTCGATCCACCGGGCCGCTGAGGATCGCGACACCGAGTTCGCGCAAGCGTTCCGCCTCCGCATCGACGTCGTCGATCAGGAAGCCGATCTCTCCGCAGGGCGGGTTGCCGCCTTCGCGACCGATGAGTTCCTGCAGCTTCGAACGCTCGAAAAGCGAGAACTTCGTGTTCTCCATTTCGAACTCGACGTAGCCGTCGCCCTCGATCCGCACCCGCAGCCCGATCACGTCGCGGTAAAACGCCACCGACGGGCGCAGCGACTCGACGTAGTGAATGACGTAGTCCACACGGCGCATGAAAGGCACGGTAGCGGTTTGCGCCACCAACGGCGCACAGGTGCGACCATGGATCGCCGAGCCGATTACACGCGGGCCAGCCGTGGCTGGCTGGGCAGCTGAAGATAGCGATTTACCAGGGCGATCGCTATGCCACCTTCGCCGACTGATGCTGCGACGCGCTTCACTGATCCCGAGCGAATATCGCCGATTGCGAAAATCCCGGGGGCGGTCGTTTCCAGACTGAACGGCTCACGATCGACGTTCCACTGGCCCGCTTGCATCGCGTCGATCCCTGTCAGTACGAATCCGTGCTCGTCGCGCGATATCTCCGGAGGCAGCCAATCGGTCGTCGCTTCGGCGCCGATGAGTACGAAGAGCACCCTTGCGGCTCGCCGCGAGCTGATGCCCGTCCTTCGATCGATCACCTCGATCGCCTCGAGTTCTTCGCCTCCGTACGCGGCGACGACCTCCGATCGCGTCTCCACATGGATGTTCGTTTTCGTTGCGATCTGCTCGATGAGGTAGTGAGACATGCTGTCGGCGAGCGATTCGCCCCGCACGAGGAGCGTGACCGATCGGGCGTGGTTGCTGAGAAAGACGGCGGCTTGGCCGGCCGAATTACCCGCCCCGATCACATACACATCGTTGCCCTGCGCCAGGCCCGCGTCGCTGCGCGCCGCGCCGTAGTAGACACCGGAGCCGACGAATCGATCGATCGAGTCGACCCAGAGTCGTCGCCACGCCACACCCGTCGCGAGCACGATCGACCTCGTTTGGAGAACGTCGCCTCCATCCAGCGTGACGGTCATACGGGCGGGGTCGATGTCTACCACCTGACGGGTCACCACGATCTCGGCACCCAACCGTTTTGCCTGCTGCAACGTCCGCGACGCGAGGTCGTCACCGGAGACACCGAACGGGAAGCCGGTGTAATTCTCGATCCGGGTTGAGGTGCCGGCTTGTCCGCCGGGGGCGAAGGATTCGATCAGTCCGGTCTGCAGACCCTCAGAGGCGCCGTTGACCGCCGCCGTCAGACCCGCCGGCCCGCCACCCACGATCACCAAGTCGTAATGCGTCCGGCTTGGCTCGACTTTCAGTCCAGCGGCCTTGGCAACCGCGCGCATCGTAGGCGTCGTCAGCCGCGTGCCGTCGCGAAACACCACCGTCGGATAGGCGGAGGGATTGACGCCTGCGCGTTCCAGCGCTGCGGGATCGTCGGGGCCCAGGCGTTCGAAAGGAATCTGGTTGCGATGGAGAAAGATGTCGCAGGCGTGCACTCCTGGGTCGACGCGCGGGCCGATTATGAATACCGCAGGCTCGCGCGAGTGCGCAGCGGCGCTTTTGAGCATCTCCATGCGCTGCAACGCAGCGGCACCGACCGTTTCGGAAATCTGGGGGGCCATGGCGGCGAGCGTGTGATACACCTCGACCGTCAGTTTCAGTACCCGCGACGGCTCGACGGCTCGCATGCTGGCGGGCAGCGGCGTACCGAGCGTCATCGGAATCTCGCATCCGACTTCGCCCGGCAGACGCTCGCCTATCACTCGCTCGACTCCGTTCACCACCTTCGTCAATTCGGCCTTACCTTCGACCACGATCGCCAGGGACCTTCCTTCGCCCTCGTGGCCTACGTACTCACCGGCGACCAGGTGGATGTCCTCCACGGCGTCGGCAAGATATTCCAGCTCTTTATCCCCTAGCGTCGAAAAGAGCGGAATAGCGGCCAGCTCGTCGATCGTGAACATGATTGCCTCCCAATCGCATTCGCGGGAAGCCACTGACTCGCGGGCGGCTTCGCGCACAGTGTCGAAGTTCCGATGCAGGAATCGTCCACCGCACACCGTTGGCGACGCATGAGGCATCCGCCCCAAAACCTGTGTCAGGCAGTAGGAGTATTGCCTTCCGTGCGCGGGCGTCATCAGCGGATCGTCCGGAGCCACCTGACGTGGCCCACGCAAGCGTAAGGTTCGACCATGAACGTCCCGCCGGACATCCACTACGCCAAAAGCGGCGGTTTGAACATCGCGTTCTCCGTGACCGGAGCAGGGCCCGACCTCGTCGTCGCGCCGGGCTTCATCACGCACCTGGACATCATGTGGGAGCAGCCGTCGGCCGTTCACTTCTACTCGCGGCTCGCGTCCTTCCGGCGCGTCGTGACCTTCGACAAGCGGGGAACCGGTCTGTCCGACCCGGTGATGCATGCTCCGACGTTGGAAGAGTCCGTCGATGACCTGAGCGCCGTGATGAATGCGGCCGGATGTGAACGTGCCGACCTCGTGGGCATTTCGGAGGGCGGCACGATGGCGATGCTGATGGCGGCCGGCCACCCCGACCGCGTGAATGCGCTTGTGCTGTATGGCTCGTTCTCCCGCCTGCTCCGAACGGCTGACTACCCGCTCGGCGTCACCGAGGAGCAGCTGTCGTCGCTGGTCGAGCTGAGTGCGAAGGGCTGGGGTGAGGGCATCGGATTGGGTGCATGGGCCCCGAGCCGGCGAAGCGACGCCGATTTCCGGCGGTGGTGGGCGCGGCTGCAGCGAACGGCCGCCAGCCCGGGCATGGTCCGCAACATCTTCGCGCTCTATCCGCAGCTGGACATCCGTGACGTGCTACCAGCGATCCAGGCGCCGACGCTCGTGGTGCACCGGCGCGACGACCGGATGGTGCGACGCGAGATGGGTCGCTACCTCGCCGACCGCATCCCCGGGGCCAGGTTCGTCGAGATCGACGGCGCCGACCATCTGTTCTTTACGGGCGACGGCAATGCCCTGCTCGACGAGGTCGAGGAGTTCCTTACTGGCGTGCGCCCTGCGCCGGCGGTCGAGCGCGTCCTGGCCACGGTGCTGTTCACCGACATCGTCGACTCGACGAAGCGGGCGGTCGAGCTTGGCGATCAGCGATGGAAGGAGCTGCTCGGCAGGCACGACGCGCAGGTCCGGCGCCAGCTCGAGCGCTTCGGTGGGCGTGAGGTCAATACGACGGGTGATGGCTTCCTCGCCCGCTTCGACGGACCCGCGCGCGCGATCCGATGCGCCGCGGCGATCCGCGATGTGCTGCGCAGCCTGGGTCTGGAGGTGCGGGCGGGCATCCACACGGGTGAGGTCGAGTTGCGCGACGACGACATCAGCGGCATCGCCGTCCACATCGCAGCGCGGGTGGCGGCCGCGGCGGGTGCGGGCGAGGTGCTGGTGTCGCGCATCGTCGTGGACCTGGTTGCCGGGTCGGGCCTCAGCTTCGCCGCTCGCGGCGAGCACGTCCTCAAGAATGTGACGGGGGCTTGGGCGCTGTTCGCCGTCGAGGGTTGACGCGATACGGCTTCCGCTTTAGGTTTCGGCCAGTCGATGTATTCGCGAATCCCAAATCCGTTGCGTCTCGCATCGACCGAGGGGTCGTGGATCTTTTGGAAGTTCCGTCCACCCCATTGAACGTGGCGACGACGGCGGCGCGCGCATCCCGTTCCAGGATTGGGATGGACACCCACTCGCGGGGTCGTGTGCACCAAATCCACCGCCTGAGCCGTTTTGTCGGAGCCGGCGAGCGCGATCGATGGTGGTTGTGGCTCGATGGCATCGTTGCGGGATCGCATCGGCGCGCGGTAGCGGCCGTGGCTCGGCGCAGAATTGGTACCGTTCAATCCACGGCCGCCAAATTGACTTCCGTAAAAATCGGCGGCCACAACCACAGTGGAGGAGTTCATGCGCAGGAGCGCGTCATGAGCGACGCCGCTTGGGCCCTCTATACCGAGCAGATGAACAACGTCGACGGTTGGTTCTTCGAAGCCGATGTCGAGCTCTTCAGCCAGCTGCTCGCGTGCCAGACGGCCGAGGGCATCAAGGGTGACATGTTGGAGATCGGCGCCTACCAGGGCAAATCCGCCATTTTGATGGGTTACGGCCTGCGTGACGATGAAGACTTGGTGATCTGCGATCTGTTCGGCGCCGTGATGGATCATGCCGACGTCGCGCAGGCCCCGCGCCAGGAGTACTCGGGCCTGGATCAGCAGCAGTTCCTAACCAACTGGGATCGGTTCCACACCCGCCGGCCGACGCTTGAGGTCTGCGAGTCATCGGCGCTTGATCTCGGAGAACGGGCACTACGCTTCGTCCACATCGACGGTTGTCACGCCTACCGGTGCGTCGCCAATGACATCAGGCTCGCCGTGACTCACACGGCCTCGCGGGGCGTGATCGTGATGGACGATTATCGAGGGGTGGAAACCCCCGGCGTGGCGGCGGCCGTCTGGCAGGCGGTCGGCAATGGCTTCGTGTTTCCCTTCGCGGCGACGTATATGAAGCTCTACGCGTGCACGTCGGCCGCCGATCAGAGTTACTGGTTGAAGCGGGTCCGGGATCGCGGCGACATCTGCGCCTTCCCCGACTTCGACTTCCCTTCATACCGTAGCGTTTCCGACATGCACATTCACCACTCGTCTGACGAGCTCTGACGGGGCCTAGCCCAGGGCTTGGCCGACCGCGGCTTCCAGGAGATCGGCGGCGGTGGCGGCGCTTTCGGCGGGTGTGGCCATCTGAGCGGCGACCTCAAGGGTTCGAGCGATGCAGTCCGGGGCGAGGATGGCCCGCAGATCGGCGAGCAGCGAACTCGGGGTGGTTGCGGAGAAGTGCCGTCCGATGCCGACGCCCAGCTGACCGACTGCGGCGGCCCACATCGGCTGATCGACCGAAACCGCAAGTGCCAACGTAGGTTTGCCGGCACGTATGCCCGCGAACGTGGTGCCCGGACCCCCGTGGTGGACGACCGCGCGGCAAGCGGGAAAGACGGCCGAGTGGTTCACCGTGCCCACCACCTTTATATGGTCGGATTGCGGGGTATCGGCCAGATCGCTTACGCCGCTGCAGATCAGCGCACGCTCACCCAAGTGAGCGCAGGCCCCGCTGATCATCTCGAGCAACCCGGCGTGAAACGCGACTCGCGCGCTGCTGCCAAAGCCGAAGTAAATGGGGGGCGTTCCCGCGGCGATCCATGACGCCACCTCGTCGTCGACGTCCGTCGTCAGCTCCAGCGTCAGCCCGCCGACAAAAGGCCGTCGGACACCCCATTTCGCCCACTTGTCTGCCAGCCCGGGGAAGAAGAGTTCGTCGTAGGCCTGTATCTCCAGCGGTTGTCGCGCCCCCGGTTCCTTCGGTAGGCCCAACGTCTGGCGCAGGGCTTCTTCGGCCTCTTTGGTGACCTGCGTACAGGTATCACGCCCGAGCGGGTAGATGTGCAGCGCCGCTTGCGGAATGTCATAGTATTCGGCGACATTGGCGGCCAACCCCTGCTGGCTCGCGTCGGTCAACAACAGGTCGGCCCCGTCCGCCAACGACGTGAGCGCCGTGCCCAGCTGCGGCCAGAGTCGTTTGAGATCCTCCGATATCACCCACGCCATAAAGACAGGGTTCGGCGTCTCTCCGTATTTCCGGGCGATATTCGCGTTCTGCTCAACCTGATCCGGGCCATGGGCAATCGCCGCGAGTCCCGCCGACTCGACGAAGCCAACGTAGTTGGGCGGCACCGCCATGATGACATCGTGACCTCGGCGCTGCAGCTCTCGACCGATGGTGGCACACGGCTCGACATCGCCCCGGGTTCCCAAGGTTGCCAGCACAATTCTCATCGCTGAACGCTTCCAGCGCAGCCTGGGCTGACGATGCCTCTGAAATAGTCGATCGTGCGTTCGACGCCTTCGTGGAACGAGATTCGTGGAACCCAGCCGAGGGCGGACTCGGCGAGGGCGATGTCCGGCCTGCGCTGCTTCGGATCGTCGGGCGGCAGTGGTTCAAAGACCGTCGCCGAGAACGATCCCGTCATCTCCTTGATGATGCTCGCGGTTTCGAGGACGGTGCGTTCGGCTGGGTTGCCGAGGTTGACCGGTCCGGTGAATGACGCATCGCTCGCCGCCATGTTGACGAGCCCTTCGACGAGATCGTCGACATAACAAAAGGAACGGGTTTGGCTGCCGTCCCCGAAAACGGTGATCGGTTCTCCGCGAAGCGCCGAGACGATGAACGACGAGATGATTCGGCCGTCTCCTGGATCCATCCTCGGACCGTAGGTATTGAAGATGCGGACGACCTTGATCGGCACGCGATAGCGACGCGCGTACTCGAGCATCAGCGTCTCCGCGACCCGCTTGCCTTCCTCGTAGCAGGCCCGTACGCCGAAACAGTTGGCGTTACCCCAGTAACTTTCGGCCTGCGGATGGATTGTCGGATCCCCGTAGACCTCGCTGGTGGAGGCCTGCAGGATCGTCGCTTCCCGCTCGCGCGCCAGTTCCAGCAGGTTCCTGGTCCCGACGTAGTTGGTCTCCAGGGTGGACAGCGGATCGCGCTGGTACGCGCGCGGCGAAGCGGGACAGGCCAGATTGAAGATAACGTCAAGTGGATCCGACACGACCGCGTCCACCGGCCGCGTGATGTCATGCTCGACGAAAGTGAAGCCTTGATCCCCGTCGAGCTGCGCGAGGTTCTCGCACCTGCCGGTGCAGAAGTTGTCGAGTCCGATGACTTCGATGCCGTCGCGGCGGAGACGATCGCACAGGTGGGATCCGAGGAAACCGGCGGCGCCCGCGACCAGGGCTCTCACTGCTTGTTCTCCTTAATTCCGGCCATCGAACACGTAGCTTGCCATGGCCGACTTGGCGTCCCGCACGACGCCGCTGAAACCGAGCGCACTCACACCGGCGGTTACTAATTCGGTCAGCTGAAGTTCAGCGATTTGGGGCCAAGACGACGATGGGAATCGGTCGCGACGTCTTCTTCTGGTATTCGCTGTACCGGTTTTGGTTGTTCTTGTTGACGATCTGCCATAGCCGCGGATAGTCAGGATCGCCGGACAGCACCGGTCGCGCGGTGACGCCGAAACGCCGTGGGCCGACGTTGATCTCGACGTCGGGATTGGCTTTCAGGTTGTGGTACCAGCCGGGGGACTCGGGTGCACCGCCCTTGGAGGCGACCACCAGATAGTTGTCCCCGTCGCGCGCGTAGGTCAGCGACGTCGTGCGGTGTTGGCCGGTCTTCGCGCCGACGGTATGCAGCAGCAGACTTGGTATCCACAGCGTGCGATGACCGATCCATCCGTTCGTCTTGCGATAGACGGTGTCGTGCACCCGCAGCACCTGCGGGAGCAACTTTTCTGCCAGGCTCATAGCTACCAGTCTCCCCTTTTTTGGGCTTAGTGGTGATGTGGCGGCCGCTCGTCGCGCAGCCGGCGCTCGTCCCGCGCCTCGCGCGTCTGCTCCTCGTCGGCGTACCGTTCCACGTCCTCGGGCGTGACCTGCACCCGCTTCGGGTTCGGCGCGGTCGGCGGTGGATGCGAAGGTTCACTGGGCATGAGGCGATTATCTCTCAATTCGGGCGAACGCTAGGACTGCGCTCTGGCGATGTTCTCGACGATGATCTGGCAGGCCGTGTCGTAGAAGGCGCTGATCAGGGTTGAGAAGGACAGCTCGAAGGGATAGATCATGTGCACTGCCAGCGGCTCGACCGTCCAGTCGGGCAGGACCGGCACGATGGTTCCCTGTTTCAGTTCTTCCGTGCGGAGGGGTGCCAGCTCGAATCGTCGGTCGAGCTTTGTCACCGCCAACTTCTGGGGACCGCAGAAGCCGAAGTCGATGAACGGTAGCGTGTTCAATTGCAACGGATCGGTGAACGGCTCCGGCAGCGTGTTCACGAATCCCGTTGAGGCACATAGCAACAGGTTCAGGTCAAACAGTTTTCGCGCGATCAGCGTCGAATCCTGCAGCGGTCCCGGGCCGAACACGACGTCGAAACCGTCTTCGATGGGGTCGACCGGTGATGCCCGCGGAGCAGCGCCTCGACCCGGCCGGGAAACCCGAGGCTACCAAGGAAGCATTGCGGGAATTGGCCGCGGCGGCACCACCACCCTTTCGGCCCACTTCATTCACCATTCGTTGCAGCACTATCTCGAGCAATTGCACGCCTTGATCGAATTGCACCGCGACACCTTCGGCGCGGACGCGCCGACGCGGTAGACAGGACTCCGAGCTGTGGGAACTGTCTCAAATGTGGACGAATGTCACCGGTCGGCCGGAGACTGAACTCGTCATTGTTCTCAACGAAATCCGACCCGGCGAATTCGATTGAAGCGGGGCTGATCGTTCCGAAACCAGGCCACGAGCGAGAGTGGCTCGAGCAGGAGAAGCAGGCATGAAGGCGTGGTTTTGGGACGGCGAAGCGGGGTTGGATCATCTTCGGCTTGCCGAGGCGCCGGATCCGGTGGCCGCAGAAGGCGAAGTGGTGATGCAAGTCCATTACGCCGCTTTGAATCCGGCCGACCGGATGATGGCAGAAAGGCGGTACCCGTATCCGGTATACCCTCCCGCGCCGCACGTGCTGGGACGAGATGGCGTCGGGACAGTGGTCGAAGTCGGTCAAGGCGTACAAGACGTGCACGTAGGCGACGTACGCGTCCTGTTGCGCAGTCAGGTCGGACTTCTCCGTTGGGGCATGCTTGCCGAGCAAGTGTCGATCCCGGCGAATGTGTTGGCAGAGGTCCCCGAAGGTTGGACCGAAGAGCAGTCCGCTGGCGCCGCCGTCGTCTATCTATCGGCATACCGTGCGCTCACCATGTGGGAGCCGTTGAAACCGAATTCGGTGGTGTTGGTCACCGGCGCATCGGGAGGGGTCGGGGTCGCGACCGTGCAGTTGGCCACCGCGATGGGCCACACGGTCGTAGCTCTCTCGCGTAGCGACGAAAAGCAGCGGCGCCTAAGGGAATTGGGGGCGAAATTCACGTTCAATCCTGAGGATCCGCAGTGGCCCGCCGCCGCAACAGACGCGGTCGGATCCGGGGGAATAAACTTGGCGGTCGACACCATCGGGGGTAAGCAGTTACCTGACGTGATCGAAACCATGGGCGACTCGGGACGGCTCAGTTTGGTCGGCCAACTCGGCGGCGTGGTGCCCAATTTCGACACCGGCACACTTTTTTCTCGGTGGCTGAGGATCGGCGCAATGGCCCTGAGCTACTACACGCCAAAGCAACACCGCGCCGCCTGGCGCGATCTCGTGGCCATCATGGCCGAGTCCGGCGCGCGGCCATTGATCGACCGGGTGGTTGCGTTCGAGGAGGTGCCCCAAGCGTTTGAACGCCTGGCTGCAGGCCCGATGGGGAAAGTGCTGGTCAAGGTCAGGCCCTGAGGCCGGACACCAGCACGCCTCAGGTGTTTTGGATGATCCATGTGGTGGTGAAGCGCAACATCTCGGGGATGCCCTTGGCGAGGTCGGCCCCAATCGATTTTTCGAGCTTGCCGCCCACCAGAGGGATTTTGACCTCCACCTGCAGGGTGGAGTGCAGTTGTGAGCCGCCGTCATCCGTCGGCGCCAGCCGGGCTTCCGCACGGCCCGACCCCAATCCTCCTGACGCCGAGACGCTGATGTGCCCGCACACCTGGCGGTCGGCGTCCGGTCGCCACGTCTCGATCTGCACGATCTTCACGTCAGCGGTGACGAATTTGGCGACCATGCCGGGCAGGATCTGACGGCCCAGGTGCTGGGTCGTGCGCACCGTCACCGTGCCATCGACGTCGGTTACCACCGAATCCAGCGTGGCGTCGGCGGAGCCGGCCGCGATGCGGGCCAGCCAGTAATCCTCGCGACCGAACGCGGCATGGATTTGCTCGACAGTGGCGGACGACTCCGTTGAGACGTCGAATGAGCGCGACATATCCGTCCATTCTTACAGAAAGCCCGGCTCACGGTCGCTCAAAGTGCTGGTAGTCGACGGGGGACGTCCAGCGGCCGCCCCATCGCCACCCGCGGTCGGTGAAGACCTGCACGGCGCGATCACCATCGTGTAAGAGCCCCGGGTCCCTGCGGCCGCGATCCAGATAGTCCGCCGCGTTCTGCGGCGCAAAAGTGCCGGTGGCGTAGACGCACGGGTTGACACGTGGGTTGAGGTCGATGGCCCGGCCGTAGGCGTGTGGCGACCAGTGATCACTTCCCGGGATGCCTCGGCAGTTGAACGCCGACGTGTTGTCGTCCTCCATGGATTGCTCGTCGTCGGCGTCCGGATAGTGGTCTGCGGTGCGGATCTTCTCGATGGGAAAGCCCAGTCGGTACAGCCGCTCGAAGATCGTGATGACCTCCGGCGCCAAGTCCTCGTGCACGATCAGTTCGCCGCGGTGGGTCCGGCCGTCGAAACCAACGTGGTCGACGCCGACGCGCCGCAATTGCGCGGGGCTCAGCGGGCACCCCGGCCGCCAGCTCGCACCGAGCTCCGCGGCGGTGACCGGTCGAACGTCGGCATGGCCAAGCGCCCGCGGCGGCACGGGTGCCGTCACGGTGGCCCCAACCGCCAACGTGCCCGCCAGTGCGGCAAGCCGACGCCTGCCGCGAATCAATGGGGATGGGTCCTCACCGCTTGCTCCATCGGACAAGACCGTCGCAACCGAGCGCCGCGAGGCAGGTCCGACTCAACGCTACTGCAGGAAGCCCGGCCCTGGCTCTACCCTTGCGATATGCCGGTAGTCAGTGGCAGGCGGAGGTTCTGGCCGCCCTCGCTGCGCAAGACGGTTGTCGTCGCGATTGCGTTACTCGCCTTGATCGCGGCTTCGCCGTGGGCGTTCACGGCACACACACCGGTCACCGAGCCCGCACCGCAACGGGTGCGAACCCCAGATGTGGCGCCCGCACCCGAGTTCGGCGTCGTCTCCAAGCTGATGAACGACGCGATCGCCGCAAACGGGCTGCCCGGCGGCGTGGTGGTGGTCGGTCACGGCGGCAAGGTCGCCTTCCACCAGGCCTACGGGTCGCGCAAGCTCGCGGGTGAGCCGGGGCTGGACGGGTCGCCCGCACCCGCGGAGCCGATGACCGAGGACACAATCTTCGACCTGGCCTCATTGACGAAGTGCCTCGCAACGGCGGTCGCCATCATGCAGCTCTACGAGCAGGGCAAGGTGGGGTTCGACGATCCGGTGCAGAAATATCTGCCCGACTTCAACACGACGAACGATCCACGGCGAGCACAGGTCACGGTCCGCATGTTGCTGACCAACACCTCCGGCGAGGGGATCGACGTAGACCTCAAAGACGCCTGGGGATTGGGCGGACCAGACAAAGCTGAAGGCATTCATCGCGCGCTCGCCACGCCACTGCAGTCGGGGCCGGGTGAGCTTTTCCGCTACTCCGACATCAACTACATCCTGCTGGGCGCGCTGCTGGAGCAGGCCACCGGCGAGGCCGAGGACACCTACGTCGAGCGCAATGTGTTTGCGCCGCTTGGCCTGCAGCACACTCGGTATCTTCCGGCGGCCAAAGCGTGTGGACCGCATGTGGTGCGGGGGGCGGCGGTTGCCTGGGCCCGCGCGCCAGAAGGGTCGGCCCCGGTGGCATGTCCCGCGGGAAGCTGGAACGCGGACCTTTTGCCGCGCATCGCGCCGACGGCGCGCGACGAGGAAAGCAGAGACGACCCGGGCAAGAATCCGGATTTCTTCGCCCTGCTTCAGGGTACGGTGCATGATCCGACGGCGCGCCGCATGGGGGGAGTCGCCGGAAACGCCGGCCTGTTCTCGACGGCGCACGATGTCAGCGTCTTTGCGCAGGCGCTGCTTGACCGGTTGGCAGACCGCCCGAGTGAATTCCCTTTGCAGACAGCGACTCTTGAGCTGATGACGACACCGCAGCAGCCCGGCCATAGTGCAGAACAGATCGAAGCGGCCAACCGTGCCGCCCAACGAGCTCGCACTCCGAGGTATCCGGCGATCGAAGGGCAGAGCCTGTTTGGTTACGGATGGGACATCGATACGGCCTACTCCAGGCCGCGCGGCAGGGTCTTTCCCGTCGGCAGTTTCGGCAACACCGGGTTCACCGGAACCACGGTGTGGATGGACCCGGGCTCAAATACCTACGTGATTTTGCTTTCGAACTCGATACACCTACGGGGCAGCCCGCCGATCTCGAATCTCAGGGGCGCGGTGGCTACCGCGGCGGCGCAAGCCCTGCATCTCTACGGCGCCCACCCATCGTAAAACCCAGTAATCCCTTGTCATTTCACGCAGGGAATGCCGTCGGTCGTCATGCGTGAGAGGTTGGTGACCGCAGGTCCTTGCGTGGCCGAGCCGGTGGCCGGCACCGTGGTGATCGGCGCCGTGGCGGTCGTGTTCGGGGAGTCCGACGGGTAAGTGCGGTGGCGGTCGAACCTGGAGAAGTCGGTTCCGACCCTCAGTTGCACGGTGTTGCGGGCGATGCTGTCGGATGCGATCGCCGTGATGTCGAACCGGTCGGCGAGCTCGGTGCCCGCAACCTTCGCCCCGGGCCCGTAAGCGATGGTGCTGGTTTCGGAGACGGCATCGGCGGTGCTGATGTTTCCCTCACTGAAGATACCTGTGGCCAACGACTTTTCGAGATCCGCGGCCTCGCCTTGCCGGCCCGAGGCGTTGACGACGTCTAGCGCGACGCTGCCTGCGGTGCTCACTCCGTCGGCCTCCGGTTGCGCTGACGTGGTGAGACTGCCGGTCGGCGTCCCGGGGCTCGGCCGTCGCTGAATCTGCTTCTTGTTCGCCGGGCGGCCCCGCTCGACGCGTCATGACAGAACTGAGAATAGCCAGGTAGCAGCGCGCCAAACCGGGGCTTCCCGAGCCCGTTGGTGTCTGCGCGGACGCTTGGCTACGGTTGCGGCTCAATCTCCAAGAGCCGCAACGGATGCAGGCCGTCGACGTTGCCGACGAACGGCGGATGGATGCTGTAGCCGAGCATCCGGCGGATGTCATCGGAAACGGTTCGCGCGATCTCGCGCGACACCGACAGGGTGAAGGCCTCCATGGGGCGCAGCCACGGTTGGCAGTACTGCGCGGTGACGGCGAGGCGCTCGCGGTTGGTGTTGTTCGCGCCTCCACCGTGCCACAGGGTGCCCACGAAGAGGACGCACGAGCCGGCGGGCATGACGACCGGTAAGGCCTCATCGGCAGGGCCTGGGCGGCGCTTGCCCCAGCGGTGGCTGCCCGGGTAGAGGACCGTGGCGCCGTTGGCCGCGGTGAAGTCGTCGATCGCCCAAATCGTCGCGGCCGCCAGCGGAGCGCGAGGACGCGGGATCGGGTAGAAGCCGTCGTCGTGGTGCGCCAGCTGCGCGGCCTCACCGGGCTGAATGTTGATGGCCTGCAACGCCGAAAGCAGGTAGTTGGGCATCAGCAACCGGTCGAGCACCGCCAGCACCCGGGGATCATCGACGAGTCGATCGCACACCCGGGTCCTACTCAGCACGCTGTAGATGCGCTGGGTGCGTAGGCCCTCGAACGAATTGCGCCCGGTGTGCGCGAGCCACGGTCGCACCACCTCGCGGATCTGCGCGCACTGCTCGGCGCTGATCAGGTTCTCCCAGATGACATAGCCGTCGCGGTCCAGCGCCGCCATGTCCGCCTCGACGATCGCGCTGTCGACCGAACTTCCGCCGGTCGGCGTCCGCTTGTATCGCTGCGCCAGATCACCCCGCAGATCCTCCAGCGTGGTGACGTGTTCGTCGTCGATGCTCATCGGTGCTCGTCCTTAATCCACTGGCACTTCTGCCCACACTAAGCCGATTCCGCCTCGACCCACACCCCAAATCGCCGACGGGGTCAGCCTCGAAGGCCGGTGATGAACCGCTGCACGCTACGGGTCAGCGACCGCGGAACGTGGTCGGGATCCGTCAAGTCGTTCTCGGCCAGCGGTCCCGACTCATTGGCCACGGTGCGCTCGGTGAACGGGCGCAACGTCTTGCCATCTCCCCGAAGCGCCTCGATCGCCTGTAAAACCGACTGGTGTTCGCCGATCGCCTCCTCCAACTCGCCCACCGAAACCCCGAGGTGCTCGGCCACCAAATCGTTTCGGACCGAGCGGATTTCGCGGCGTGAGTCGTCGTGTTCGGGACACGCCGGGTGAGCCTCGATGGCCACGTCGCACTCGCTGTCGAAGCCCATCGACCGGTTGTTGAAGTTCGACGAGCCGATGCGCAGCAGCCGATCGTCGATCGCCAACACCTTCGAATGGACGTAGATCGGTGCATCGCGGTCGGTCACCGGCCAATAAATGCCCAATCGGCCATGCTCGTCGGCTTCCCACAGCAGCCGGATGAGGCGGTGGCGTGCGCTGTCCATCGTGCCCCGCTCGAGCGGGTTGTTGCCCCTACGGGCCAGCACGATGACGATGTCGGGGCCCTCGTCTTCGCGCAGCCGGGCGGCCAGCGCCTCGACGATGGTTCGGGACGCCAGGTACTGGTTCTCCACGTAGACGGTGCGGCGTGCCGTCGCGATCGCGGCCAGGTTGAGCGCCTCGACCTCCCGGACCTCCCGGCGATCCAGCAGCTGCGGCACGGTGCGCGCGATTGCGACGTCGACGTTGCGCAGGGTCGGTCGCAGCTTGCTGGGCCAGGCGCTGTGCTTGGCCTCGACCTGGCTCAGCGATTGCTTGGTCGCAGCCTCCCAGCGCGCCAGCGCTTGCTCGCCCAACGCCCGCGCCGCCGCGCCGTCAACCGCCAGCCCGACGTCGTGTCGCGGCCCATAGCTGCGCCCCGCCGCCCGGCGATGGCGACTGTCATGCTCATGCGCACGGGTGTCCCATCGTTCGAGGGTCAGATCGATGCCGCCACAGAAGGCCACGGCATCGTCGATGGCCACGATCTTCTGATGGTGCACGGAGCCGACCGGATGTGCGCCGTCGATGGCGAAGTGCAGTCGCCTGCTGCTGACCTGGTTGAGCAGCGACACCGGGGTGAGCGCAAACCAGAGCCCATCGAAGGCGGGCAGCAGACGCAGATTGGACTTCAGTACGTAGATGTCCAGGCCCGGGCGTTTCCACACCATCCAATAAAGGAACGCGCCCAACTGGTTTGGCCCGGGGAGTGTCTTCTCACCCCGCTCGAACGTCACCCGCGAGTCGAAATCCCAGCCGATCAGCACTATTCGATGACGGGCGCGTAGCATCGCCGCCTTGACGTGCTTGAAGTAGTCGGCCGCGTCGATGATGGGGGCAAACCGGTCGGCGCGCGAAACGCACCAGCAGGTCTGGCCGGGGATCAAAAGTCGATCGTCGTGCACGCTGGGGCTCTCAACGATGTTGATGGAACAGCGCGGACATAGCCACTATGTACCACATCGGGGGCCGCCGCCAGGGTTGCTGCGCAACCGCCATCCCACGGTTCGACTTGCGCCTTTGCCGCGGTCAGCCCGGCCGGAGCCCCTCGGCAGGACAATGGCGCCGATCTATATGAGGATGAAGCGATGCGAATGCTGCTAGTGCTTGCGGGCGCGGCCGCCCTCGTCGGCGCGGCCGCGCCCGCTTACGCCGATCCGGTCGAAACTTCGGGACCTGATGCGACCTTCATCGCCGCGCTCAACCAAGCGGGCATCACCTATCAGGATCCGGCTGCCGCCGTCGGGGTGGGTAAAAGGGCGTGTGAGTTGATGGACCAGGGCAGTCCCCAGGTCGACGTCATCAAGAGCGTGTCGTCGAGCAATCCTGGGTTCACGGTGGACGGCGCCGCGCAGTTCACCATGATCGCGGCGAGCGCCTACTGCCCGCAGCATCTGGGCCAACGTGTGAACCAGGCGCCGACGACGCAGCCGGCGCCGAGCGTCGACCTTCCGCCGCTCACCCCGGGTGCCGCCTAACGGCCGGCGTGGCCGCTATCGCGGTACGCGGCAATGGGATTCGCCCGGATCCGACTCACGCCGCGGCCTCGAGGGCGAGCAGGATGCGTTTGGCTTCCACGCCGCCGAGGTAGCCGCCCGGCGCCCCGTCGCTGCGCACGACGCGGTGGCAGGGCACCACGACCGGCAGCGGATTGGTGGCGCAGGCGCTACCGACGGCGCGAACCGCGTTGGGGTTGCCCGCCAGCCTGGCCACCGCGGCATAGCTCGCGGTGTGGCCGTAGCCGATCTCGGGCAGACGCCGGAGCACCGTGTTGCGGAATCCGGCCGAGAGCCGCCAGTCGAGCGGCACGCTGAATTCTTGGCGCTTGGCGGCGAAGTACTCGTCGAGTTGCCTCGCGGTCCTGTCGAGACGGGCGGGCGCGTGCAGAATGCGTGGACTGATCCTGTCGGCGAGGCGCTGCAGGACGGTGTCGTGCCCCTCGCTTGGGTAGGCGACGCGGACGAGGCCGTGCTCGGTTGCCGCGATCAGCAGGGCGCCAACCGGGCTGTCGACGACGCGGTAGGCGATGTCGAGGATGCCTTCGTGTTGGGCGGCCGCTGCAAGCCGGGCGTGCAGCGCGTCGAGGTCGTCGGCGCCTGCGTCGGTGATCCGCGCCAGCTCGCGGGCCATTCCGTGTTCGGTGCTCATCGGTGTTCTCCTGTCCTGGTGGCGATGCCGGGGTACGTCCGTCTGAGGGAGGCGATGCCGTCGGCGGCGGCGCGCCGGGCGGCGTCGGGGCTGCCGCCGAGGATGGCGGCGATCTCGGCGTAGGGCAGGCCGGCCAGATAGTGGTAGGCCACGGCTTGCTTCTGCTTGTGCGGCAACCTGGCCAGCGCGTCGGCGAGGTCGTCGTCCCGGCCGGGGTAGGCCTTCCCGGCGGTCTCGGGAATCTGGTCGGTCGGCACCGCCCGTCGCGCGCGAGCCCGGGTGACGTCGATGGCTTTGCGGTGCGCGATGGTGACCAGCCACGCCTCGACGTTGGTGTCGGCGGGCAGGCCCGGGTAGCCGCGCAATGCGGATAGGAACGTCTCCGACCAGGCGTCGTCGGCGTCGACCGGCCCGACGATGGCGCGGCACACCCGCAACACGGTGGGGCCGTGGTCGACGACCACCGCCTCGAAGGGGCGTTTGGCTGTCACGCTGTGTAGACGCTGCGGCCGCGGACTTTGTGAGATGCCCCCAGTCTGGGCTACACCGACTGGAAGCTGCGCTCCACCTCCGAGCGGCTGCGAACCTGATCGCTGCCCGGCACGTAGGTCGGCAGGGTGTGCGGGACGGTGGTGCCGCCCTTCACCCTGGCCTGGGCCTGCTGGAACTCCGGAGTCGGGCCGGCCGCGGCGTTGATCCCGTTGATGATCGACCACACCGCGGCGCGGCGGGCGGTGCGTTCGATGGTGTTGCAGTCGCGGTGCTGCAGCATCTGCTTGGCCCATTTCGGCATGGTGTCGCGGATGGCCCAGTCGACAGCCGCCTGCGGCATGGGAACGTTGGGACCGGTGCCCATCGCTTTTCCGTGTGTGACAGCCAGTTTCGGCAGGTAGGACTCCAGGCATTCGAGCGTTTCAGCCTTGGTGGTCGGCAGATCGGTGCCGCCCAGGGAGTGCCCGACCCGGACGAACTCGCCGTAGTAGCGGTCGAGTTTCTTGCCGCGCAGAGGCATTGGGTGATAAAGCTCGTGTGCGGTGGCCAGGCCCCAGACCACCGTCGCATAGTTCCACCGCAGCCATTCGGGGTCATCGGCATCGTAGCGGGCGCCGTCGGGGCGCGTGCCCTTGATGGTGTGGTGCATCGCGCGCACCGATTGCGCCAGGCGCTCAGCGGTTTCCGTCGACCCGTATGCCGTGCCGACGAAAAAGGCCACGGAGTGGCCGAGGCGTGTCGCGGCGCCCTCCGGATCGATCTGGGGCACATGCGATATCGGGTTTCCGTTGCTGTCCCGCTTGATCAGCCGTGAGTGGTGCATGCCCATCCAATAGATCGACGGGTCCAGGGTCTCCATGAAGGCGGCGCATTGCAGGCCGAAGATCAGCGCGGGCAGGTGCGAATGCACCCGCCACACGGCGCTGTCGGGACCGAACCAACCCGGATCGCCCACCGGTGCGGCGAACTCCATGCCGCGGAAGAAGTACCGCCGCATGTTGTCGTCCAACTTCTTGTTGATCATTTGCCCGACGATCTGGTGTGGCAGAAACACAGCGCGCTCCTCGGCATTCTGGTCACGACTGTAACCAGAATAAGTTTTGGCTACGGGTGTGACAAGACCCGGGCGCTCTCGACTTACGCTGTAGGGATGTCGAGTCCCACCCGGTGGGCCGGTATACCGCTCAAGGACCGCCGCGCCGAGCGTCGTGCGCTGCTGGTCGAGGCCGCCTATCGCCTGTTCGGCAGCGGGGGCGAGGCGGCCGTCTCGGTGCGCTCGGTGTGCCGGGAATGCGGGCTGAACACCCGGTACTTCTACGAAAGCTTCGGCGACACCGACGATCTGCTCGGAGCAGTCTATGACCGGGTGAGTGAGCAGCTCACCGAAGTGATCGCGACCGCAATCGAGGAGGCGGGGGATTCGCTGGGGGCCCGGACCCGCGCCGGTATCGCGGCGGTGCTGGGTTTCTCGTCGGCCGACCCGCGCCGCGGCCGCGTGCTGTTCACCGACGCCCGCACGAATCCCGTGCTGGCCGCCCGCCGTCGCGCGACGCAGGACATGCTGCGCGAGGGCGTATTGACCGAAGGTTGGCGCCTCAATCCGGATTCCGATCCGGTGGCCGCGGAGGTGGCCGCCGCCCTCTACACGGGTGCCATGGCTGAGCTTGCTCAGCAGTGGCTCGCCGGGCATTTGGGCAGTGATCTCGACGCCGTCGTCGACCACGCTCTCAAGTTGGTGCTGCGGTAGCTAGGAATGTCATGGGCGGAATCGAACATGCGATGGCCCCGCTCCGGCGCATGCTCGGGCACAAAATCAGCGTCGGCGCGTCGATCGAACTGGCGCTGTGGCTGACCATTCCATATTTGTGTATTGGGTTCGCGTGGACCGTTTTCACCCCGAGCAGACGCAGCGAATCCAGGCGCGGATAGAAGCCGTGTCGCCTACCAGCGCGGACGCCATCGCCTTCGGTGCGGCCACGGTGCTGTGGCCGGCGTCGTTGGAGATCGCCGATTCCTGCCCCACGCCGTGAGCGACTTGCGTGCGCGATGGGACGGTTTGCTCGTAGGCTCAGGAACCATGTCAATCGACCGGTTCGGCCTTCTCGCGGGCACCATCCGACTCGCTTCTGGCGTTTCATTCCTCGTCGATCCCTTACGGGCGAACAAGCTCTGGGGCGACCCGGAAGAGCCGACGCCGACCGCGCAATTGTTGTTGCGCTCGATGGGCTATCGCGACGCACTGATCGGTGCCCTGCTCGCCGCGGCGGCGCTGCGCGGTAAGGGCACGCGCGGCTGGTTTCTGGCCTCCGCCGGTGCCGACGTGGCCGACCTGGTCGGCGGGTTGAGCGTGCACGGCGAGCTGAAGCCCTCGCAGCAGATCATCGGCCTCGGTGGTGCCGCGGTCGGCGTGGCCACCGGCCTCTGGGGCGCGGTACGCCCGAGCACCCGTTCGGCCAAACCCGCGGTGACCGAACAACCAGCGCCGTGAGCTGACATACCCGCGCTGACAACCGCGCGGCGATGCGGTTGACTAGCGTCATGGATTTCGGTGTGCTGACCTTCGTTACCGATGACGGCATCGGTCCCGTCGATCTGGGCAAGGCCCTCGAGCAGCGCGGGTTCGAATCGCTCTTCCTCGCCGAGCACTCACACATTCCGGTCGACGCGAAGACCCCGTACCCGAGCGGTGGGCCGATTCCGCCGAAGTACTACCGCACGCTGGATCCGTTCGTGGCGCTGACCGCCGCGGCGGCCGCCACCGAACGACTCATTCTGGGCACCGGCATCGCGCTGGTACCCCAGCGCGATCCGATCCACGCGGCCAAAGAAGTGGCGTCGCTGGATCTGGTGTCGCAGGGACGCTTTCGTTTCGGTGTGGGCGTCGGCTGGTTGCGCGAGGAAATCGCCAATCACGGGGTGAATCCCGCGGTTCGCGGACGGGTGGTCGACGAGCGGCTCGAAGCGATGATCGAGATCTGGACACACGAAAAGGCGGAATTCCACGGCGAATTCGTGAACTTCGACCCGATCTACAGCTGGCCCAAGCCGGTGCAGAAGCCCTATCCGCCGCTTTACCTCGGTGGAGGGCCGGCGGGCTTCAAGCGCATCGCCCGACTCAACGCGGGGTGGCTGTCGATGACACCATCGGCAAAGGAATTGTCGGCTCCGCTCGAGCAACTGCGCGAGGTGGCCGGCGAGGACGTGCCGGTGATCCACTTCCACGGTGGCGAACCGACGGCGAAGAACCTCGAGGCTTATCGCGATCTAGGACTGACACACCTCTTGGTGGACCTGCCGACCCAGCCTCGCGACCAGACGCTACAACGCCTGGACGTCCTGCGCGCCGAGCTCGCCGAATTATCGTAAAATCAAGTGCCACAGAAGGTTTGGTATCTCCCGAAGTCCTCGGGGGCCGGGGCGGCGTAGCGTTCGAGGCCCGGCCGTTCGGCATAGGGTTGCGTCACCGCGGCGAGCAGTCGTTCCAACGGGCCGAGTTCGCCGGCCGTCGCGGCGGCCAGCGCCTCCTCGACCAGGTGGTTGCGCGGAATGTAGGTCGGGTTGGTGCGATCCATCGCGTCGGCGTCGGGACTTAGCGCCCGCCACCGCGTCAACCAGGCGTCGAAACCGGTGAGGTCGGCGAACAACCCCCGGACCGGTCCGATGTCGGACCTGGCATCTCCCCGCGCTGCGTGGCTGAGTTGGCGGAAGAACGAGGTGTAGTCGACGTGATTCTGCTTGAGCAGCAGTAGCAATTCCTCGACGAACACCGTGACGAATTCATCGTCGATGTCGGCGGGCAAGCCGAGCTTGGCGCGCATGCCGGAGGACCACACCGCGTCGTAGCGGGCTTGGAATATCCCGAACGATCGCTCTGCGCGCGCGATCGCCTCCTCGGTGTTGTCCGAGAACAGCGGCAGCAGCGTCTCGGCGAAGCGGGCGAGGTTCCACCCGGCGATCACAGGTTGATTGCCGTAGGCATAGCGTCCCCAGAAGTCGATCGAACTGAAGACGGTGTCGGGATCGTAGGCCTCCATGAAGGCGCACGGCCCGTAGTCGATCGTTTCGCCCGAGATGGTCGTGTTGTCGGTGTTCATCACCCCGTGGACGAACCCGATCAGCATCCATTGGGCAATCAGGGATGCCTGGACGGCAACCACTGCTTCGAACAGGGCGAGGTAGGGATTGTCCGCCTCGGCGGCCCCGGGGTGGTGTCGCGCGATCGCGTGGTCGGCGACACGGCGCAGCAGGTCCTTGTCGCCGGTGGACGCGGCGAATTGGAAACTGCCCACCCGCAGATGGCTGCTGGCCACCCTGGTGAGCACCGCCCCCGGCAGCGTTTCTTCGCGATGGACCGGACGCCCGGTGCCCACCACCGCCAACGAGCGCGTCGTCGGTACGCCCAGGGCATGCATCGCCTCGCTGACGATGTATTCGCGCAGCATCGGCCCTACCGCGGCCAGGCCGTCACCCCCACGCGCGAATGGCGTGGCGCCCGAGCCCTTGAGGTGGACGTCACGCAGCCGCCCGTCGCAGTCGACCAGTTCGCCGAGCAACAGCGCGCGCCCATCACCCAACCGTGGAACAAAGCCGCCGAACTGGTGTCCGGCGTAGGCCTGCGCTACCGCAGTTGCGCCGTCGGGCAGCCGGTTACCCACCAAAAAGCGCAACCCCTCAGGGCCGCGCAGCCAGCCGGCGTCGAGGCCCAGCGTCGCGGCGAGCGGCTCATTGAGCACCAGTAGCCGCAGCTCGGGGAACGTCTCGGCCTGCCAGGGGACCGCCATCTCCGGCAATTCGCGGAAAAACCGATCCTTCAGGTCGACGGTGGTATCCGGGGCAACGCTCATCTCATCGAGCCTACGGAAACCCCGGTGCGCTATCCGAGCGCTTTCCCGATGAGGTCACGAGCGCGGTCGAGCATGGACGCGAACGGCCCGAGCGCGAAGTTCAGCTTGGCCGATTCCACGCCGGGGTGCGGACGGGTCGGGGCGATGGCCTCGGCCGCGCGCACCGCCGCGCCCATCCGCTTGAGATCGTCGGCGTCCACTTCGCGCTCCAGCACGGGGAATTCGTCGTTCTCTTCTTGCCGGGCGTGCTCGAGTACGGCTTCGCGCAGCTTGCGGAGTTCGTCGATGAATTCCTGGGAGGTAATGTCTAGCTTCTCCACCTGCGAGAGCAACTCCTTGGCCTCATGCTCTTCTTTGAGAAGAGCATCGACGATCGCGTCGCCGGCGTCGTCCTCCCGGCGCACGCGCGGGTGCACCACCATTTCCTCGGCGGTCTCGTGGACGGCCAGCAACTGGCGCAACGCCGCGAACGGCTCTTCACGCGCCTTTGGATCCGTGGCGTGCAGCACTTGGTCGAACATGTCCTCGATCAAGTTGTGCTGGGCTTTCAGGAACGCGACGACTTCGTCGGGTGACTGAATGATCATCTCGGCCATCGCCGGGACCTCCTGTGCTGGGAGAGTAGGAAACGCACGGTGGGCTGCGTGCGGCTTTGATTCAGGGCATACCCGCTGGACAAGCCGCCAAACGGCGTCCCGGCGCGCGCGACGACCACCGACGCCCGGCGGTCAGGCGAGGTACCTTGCGGCACAAGTCTTTCCGGTGCCAGTGTGCGAGTGCCAGATCCCCGCCGGCCGCGCGCGCCCGACGGGGATCTGGTGGAGCGCGGTGGGTTAGACGCCGCGGTCGCGGGTGGTGGCCGGCCCGACGCCGGTGCCGGTCTCCTTGCGGCGCATCAGTCCGGCGAGCCCACCGAGGCCCAGGAGCCCAACCAGGCCCCACAGCCCGGTGTTGTCACTGTGCTGGTCATTGTTGTTGTCCGCCAACGTGGTTGTGGTGGACGTCGGCGCCGGAGCGCTCGGACCGGCGGCATTGGCGACACCTGCGCCGCCGAACAACAGTGCCCCGGTGGCTGAAACGATTGCAATGGTCTTACGCATTTCTACTCCTATGAGTTTGCTGGTCGAACCAAAAGGGCTGATCGACACGCGTTCCGGGACCAGGGTGTTCTAGTCCGTATGCAGCTACGCACGGCCGGTGGCCGCGACGTGGCGAGAGATGGTGTACCCGGGACAACCAGACCCAAACTCGACGCCAGCGCTTTTTTCGTTTGCTGCCTACCGCCTCGGCGAGTCGGGCGGCCAGGCGGTCGCCCGGCAAAGAAGCGAAATGCGTCACACGTCCGCCGCCGATGTTAAGCGCCTCGCGCCAAATGGGTAGCCGCAGAAACAAGGCGGCTTTCGTGCCGATCCCAGTAATTAACCAGGAGGCAAACTTTCATGACTTCATCGGACAAGGCCACGGTACTGGCCCAGCTGCGTGCGCTGCACCAGTTGACCAACACCGAAATTCAGGTGGCCGAAACCCGCATTGCGCAGGCGCGCACTGAAGCGGTGCAACGTGAGCTGACGCAGAACGCCTCGAACGGGCGGGAGCGGTCGGAGGCCATCGAAAAGGCGATCCGGGACCTCGGCGGCGTCCCCGACGTGGTCGGCCCGTTCCTGGGCCGCGCGGCCGCGGCGGTCAAGGCGTTGACCGAGCAAGCCCAACCGTTCGACGAGGCGCTTTTGGGCGATTTGGCGCTGGAAAACCAGCTGCTGGACCGCTCCCGCTACCTCAAGGCGCTGGCCGTCGCTGCCGAACTCCCCGACGTCGAAAGCCTGGCGACGCGGCTGATCACCGCCCACTCGGCGACCGTCGCCTGGCTGACGACCGTGCTTGCCGAAGATGCCCTCGGCGGGCCGGCTGCGCTGCGGCGCACGCCCTTGCAGGCGGCGACCGGTACCGCGGTCAAACTGTTCAACCTGCCTGTTGAGTGGTCGACCCGCGGAATCGACCGCGCCGCGGACGCGCTGCGTTCCGCGCGGCCGTCGTTCAGCGACCTGGTGGGCAGGGGCGCCCACGCCGGTGACGTGGCGACGAAGGCGCTCGCCGCGTCGCGCAACGCCGCGCTCGAGGCGGCCGAGAGGGTCACTCGCAACGAGGGGGCCCGGCAGACCGCGGATGCCTTGCATTCCGCACGCGCCGCCGTGGGTGTCCTCGACGCCGACGAGCTGCCCATCGCCGACTACGACGAGCTCAACGTCAACGAGGCGGCGGCCGCCGTCAAGGAGCTCACCAGCCCGAGCGACGTTCGGGCGATCATCGCCTACGAGGAGGCGAACAAGAATCGCCAGCGGGTCATCTCAGCTGCGCAAACACGCGTGGCCGCGATCGCGCAAGAGGTCGTCGGCATCAACTAGTTCGAACGTCCGAGCAACTGGCACGGCCGCCCGGCCCGGGTTCTCACTCGGTCGGGCGGCCGCGCCGTCTGCGATGTCGCTACGGTTGGGGAATGTACGAGCAGGTCAACAGCAGCGCGCCGGAGTCCGACGACGTCATCGGCTTCCGCATAGACCCCGTTCTGGCCCGGAGTTGGCTGTTGGTCAACGGCGCGCACGACGACCGGTTTCAGTCCGCCGCGCGCTCGCGCGCCGACATCGTCGTCCTCGATATCGAGGACGCCGTCGCGCCCAAGGACAAGCACGCCGCCCGCGACAACGTGGTGCGTTGGCTGAAGGCCGGGAACACCGACTGGGTCCGCATCAACGGCTTCGGCACCCCGTGGTGGGCGGACGACCTGGCCGCCCTGGCCGCCACTCCGGTCGGTGGGGTGATGCTGGCGATGGTCGAATCGGTGGACCACGTCACCGAGACGGCGCAACGCCTGCCCAACGTGCCGATCGTCGCGCTGGTGGAAACGGCCCGCGGCCTAGAGCGCATCACCGAGATCGCCGCGGCGAAGGGAACCTTCCGGCTCGCCTTCGGCATCGGTGACTTCCGCCGCGACACGGGTTTCGGGGAAGACCCGGGCACGTTGGCGTATGCCCGGTCGCGATTCACGATCGCGGCCAAGGCGGCCAGCCTGCCGAGCGCCATCGACGGGCCAACGATCGGCTCCAACGCTTTGAAGCTGATCGAGGCCACGGCCGTTTCCGTGGAATTCGGGATGACCGGCAAAATCTGCCTGACCCCGGACCAATGCGGCGTGGTGAACGAGGGCCTGTCACCCTCGCACGACGAAATATCGTGGGCCAAAGAGTTTTTCGCCGAGTTCGAGCGGGACGGGGGAGAGATCCGCAACGGTTCCGACCTGCCGCGCATCGCCCGGGCGACCAAGATTCTCGAACTCGCGCGGGCGTACGGCATCGAGCCGTCGGAGTTCGACGACGAAGAAGGGGATCATTCGCCGGCGCCGTCGGACACCTATCACTACTAGTGTCAGGCGGCGTGTCGCGCGAGCGCGACACCGACGCGGATTTCCAGTTTGCTCACGGAGATCGTCGGACCGCGCGGCGGGGCCGCCGACCGGTAGGTTTTACCGGTCGGCGTCGTGAAAAGCGCCGTGTGCGTGTGATTTTCGGCGACGCTGGCGCTAACATTCCACCCCGCGGTTTCCTTGACGTAGTTGCAGTACTCGCACAGCCCCAGGCCGTTGTCCGCATTCGTCGGGCCGCCGTCGGCCCATGGTTGCGCGTGGTCGCGGTGCCGGATCGGCGCGTCGCAGTAGGGAGTGCGGCAGCGTTGATCGCGCAGCCCGATGAATGTGGCCAGGCCGCGGGGAAAAAGTCGTGCCCGTGACTCCATGGCCACCAGCGCCCCGGCTCGGGGATGCGTGTAGAGCCTGCGCAGGGTCGCCCGCGAGCGATCGTCGGTGGCGGCCTGCGCGACCATGTTGCGCGCGACCGCGGCGGGAATGGGACCGTAGCCGCACACGTCGGCCGGCGTGTTGTCGCCACCAAGCAGCGTTTCGTCGGACAGCACCAGGTTGACCGCGATCGGGGTGGGGACCGCCGCGCATCGCCCGGTGACCCTTTCCACCAGCGTGTCCGCCATGACTTGGCCGCGGGGCCGCCCGTCACCGCGGGTGTCCGCTTCGCGGCTCAATGCCGCGTACACCGAAACCCCCTGAGCCACGGGCAATAACGCGGTGAGATAGGTCATCGTGTCCGGCGCCGGCCGGATGGTGACCGTCCGGTCGTTTTCCGCCTTGGCGGCCCGCTCGACGACGGCATGCGGATCGAGCCGGTAGGCGATCGCCTTCGCGGTCGCGGCCACGCGTGCATCGCCCATGCCGGTCAGACCGGTCGGGTCGGCACACATTTCCGCGTCCAGGGCGCGGCGGTCTTCGACGTCCAGGCACGCGCTTTCGCGCACGATCAGCGTGGCCCGCCACTCCGACAAGACCCCACGTTCGAGCGCCGCCAGCGTGTGCGGCATTTCGTGCACCAGGGCCTTGGCGAAGCCGAGATGCCGCCCGCCCCGCGCGGGTGCATCCTGTCGTGCCAGAGCGACCTCGCTGGCCACTCCGCGTCCGCGCCGCGCCGCGGGCACCCCGGCGGCCGCTTCGGCGGCCCGACGCGACGCATCCAGGGCCGCCGCCGCGCGGGCCTGGCCCGCGGCCGCCGCGGACTTGATCGACTCCAACTGGGCGATGCGCTCGATCAGCGTCGATTCGTCGGCTGCCGGGTCCACCGCGGCCCATGATTCGAACATAGGTGCGGCTCCTCACCTTCTCGTGGGTAGCTGTGGGTGGATTCCGCCGAGGGTCAGATAGATCATTGAGGTCAGTGCTTG
>NZ_MVHG01000459.1 GCF_002086125.1 Mycobacterium arosiense ATCC BAA-1401 = DSM 45069 | reverse complement strand
CAGTCAACGAGCGGAAGCCGACGCCCCGTGCTTCCAGCTTGCCGACCGTCTCAATCAGGTGCGGAAGGGAGCGGCCAAGCCGATCCAGCCGCCAGACGACCAGCACATCGCCATCGCGCAGATAAGCCAGCGCATCGGCCAAGCCGGGCCGGTCTGCCTTGGCCCCGGATGCCGTGTCCTCGAAAACCCGTTCGCAGCCTGCATTGCGCAGCGCATCCGTCTGCAAGGC
>NZ_MVHG01000458.1 GCF_002086125.1 Mycobacterium arosiense ATCC BAA-1401 = DSM 45069 | reverse complement strand
GATTTAGGCGAAAATCCTCGCCGTGAGAGAGGTGTCTGATGAGCAAGCAACGACGTACGTTTTCCGCCGAGTTCAAACGAGAGGCCGCGGCCCTGGTGTTGGACCAAGGCTACAGCTATATCGACGCCTGCCGTTCGCTGGGGGTGGTGGATTCGGCCTTGCGCCGTTGGGTGAAGCAGCTCGAGGCGGAGCGCCAGGGTGTGACCCCGAAGAGCAAGGCGTTGACGCC
>NZ_MVHG01000457.1 GCF_002086125.1 Mycobacterium arosiense ATCC BAA-1401 = DSM 45069 | reverse complement strand
ACCCATACCTACAAGAACAACAACCAAGGGAAGAATCGATGATCACGGCATGCCCCCGCCCGTGCGCCTGGCGCAGCTATGCGCTTGGCCTCGGCCTCCTGCCCCTCGCCGCGCAAGCGGAATTCCTCGCGGACAGCAGCGCCCACCTCGACCTCCGCAACTTCTACCAGTTGCGCGACTACCGCCAGCACGATGCGCCCCAATCGCAGGCCGGCAACTGGTCGCAGGG
>NZ_MVHG01000456.1 GCF_002086125.1 Mycobacterium arosiense ATCC BAA-1401 = DSM 45069 | reverse complement strand
ATCCGCATAACGACGAACAGGCCCGGCAACTGTTCAACCAGCATGCAAACGAACTCTGGGTCGAGCCTGAGGCTCTCGAATTGGCCCGCCGGCTGTTCGCCGAGCAGCGCGGCGAGCGTCCCCTCGAACGGGACAACCCGCTGGCCCTGCGCCATCCCATCGAACCGATCATCCCGCCGCTGCGCTATCGCGACGACGCCTGCTCGCCGATGGCCGCGCTGGACCGCTT
>NZ_MVHG01000455.1 GCF_002086125.1 Mycobacterium arosiense ATCC BAA-1401 = DSM 45069 | reverse complement strand
GTCAGCAGCAGGTCGTTGACCTGGGTGCGGTAGGCCGCCGGCGCCTGTTGCAGCAATTGCCGGGTACGTTGCGGGTCGAGCCGCAGGCTGACACTTTCCGCCAGCGCCTCGCGGTTGTCGCCCCGCGGGCGGTCGCACGGCCACTCGACCGGCTGCCCACCCAGCCGGGCTTGCCACCAGCCCAGCTCCTCGCGCAGCGATTCACTGCCGGCGTAGGCCTGCAGGCGTC
>NZ_MVHG01000454.1 GCF_002086125.1 Mycobacterium arosiense ATCC BAA-1401 = DSM 45069 | reverse complement strand
GTCGCCGATCGAGGCCAGCGAGGTGATGGCCCTGGGCATAACGGGGGTACACCAGATCAAGGAATACAAGCGTTTCTACCCCAGTTCCGAGCTGACCGCGCAGTTGATCGGCCTGGTCAACATCGACGGCCGCGGCCAGGAAGGCACCGAACTGGGCTTCAACGACTGGCTGAGCGGCAAGGACGGGGTACGCGAGGTGGCGATCAACCCGCGCGGCTCGCTGGTCAAC
>NZ_MVHG01000453.1 GCF_002086125.1 Mycobacterium arosiense ATCC BAA-1401 = DSM 45069 | reverse complement strand
CCGCCTGACCGCTCGTTCCACACCGACGGCAGCATCCGGGCGACGAGGCCCGGTCTACTCCAGAGAGAAGGCTGTCCATGAGAAAGCACACGTCTGCCCGGCTCGGTGCCGGGCTCCTGGTCCTGGGGCTCGCACTCACCGCCTGTGCCGCCCCGAAGACGGGGTCGTCCTCGGGAGGGACCGGCGCGGCGGCCGCCACCGCCGGCGGGGTGCCCGCGAAGCCATCGGC
>NZ_MVHG01000452.1 GCF_002086125.1 Mycobacterium arosiense ATCC BAA-1401 = DSM 45069 | reverse complement strand
CCAGCGTCTGGCTCAACACTACCGGCTCGCCATCCTTGTGCAGGGCGATACCGCCGAACAACTGCACGTTCAGACCGGTGGCCGTGATGATGATATCGGCCTTCAGTTCCGTGCCGGACTTGAGCAAGACACCGGACTCGGTAAAGCGCTCGATATGGTCGGTAACGACCGAGGCTTTACCTGCACTGATGGCCTTGAAAAGATCGCCTTCGGGAACCGAGCACAAGCGT
>NZ_MVHG01000451.1 GCF_002086125.1 Mycobacterium arosiense ATCC BAA-1401 = DSM 45069 | reverse complement strand
GTCCTTGTCCGCGACGCCGCCCCAGAGGTCGACCACCGTCTCGCCACCGACCTCCAGGCACAACGCCGCGCCGCGCTCCTGCGGATTGTCGAAAAGCCGGGCGAAGGCCTCGGCAAGCGGGGCGAAACGGCTGTCACAGTGGCCTTGGGGCGTCATGGGCAAGTTCCGGTGGGAAAGTGGTCGGGGCATTCTTCCAGCCCTCGGCGGCCTTGTGAACCCTGACATAAGAG
>NZ_MVHG01000450.1 GCF_002086125.1 Mycobacterium arosiense ATCC BAA-1401 = DSM 45069 | reverse complement strand
GAACAGGCCATGCGCCTGCTGAGCAAGGACGGCATCCTGGTCAGCGCCTCCTGCTCGATGCACCTGCCCGAGGACGACCTGCAGAACATCCTGATCGGCAGCGCCCGCCATCTCGACCGCAACATCCAGCTGCTCGAGCGCGGCGGCCAGGGCCCCGACCATCCGGTGCACCTGGCGATCGCGGAAACCCGCTACATCAAGAGCCTGACCTGCCGGCTGCTGCCCAACGG
>NZ_MVHG01000045.1 GCF_002086125.1 Mycobacterium arosiense ATCC BAA-1401 = DSM 45069 | reverse complement strand
ACCCGGCGGGGCGATCTCTTTTCTGTCGACCCGAGGGTCTGACTCCAACACGCCGCGAGACGGCTCGAGACGCCCCGCCCCACAAACCCCTAATTCAGCAAGCTCCTAGGGGGCGAGCGCCGCAATCGGTCTTGGCGGGCCGGCCAAGGCCACGGCTGTGGGGGAATGGGCGGCCACGCTGACTACGCTGACGCTGTGCCGCCGCCAACCACCCCGACCTCTGTTCGCCGCGCGGGCCTGCTCGTGGTGCTTCAGGGGATTGCGGCGCTGGTCGTGGCGGTCGTGTTGGTGGTGCGCGGGATCGCCGGAGCCGATCAGCAGGTGGTCAACGGCCTGGCGACGGCGGGCTGGTTCGTGCTGGTCGGTGCCGCCGTGATCGCCGCGGGCCGCGCGTTGACCCGCGGCAAGCGCTGGGGCCGCGGACTGGCCGTGATCACCCAGCTGCTGCTGTTGCCGGTGGCCTGGTACCTCGCGGTCGGGTCACACCGGCCGGCTTGCGGCATTCCGGCGGGCGCGGTGGCGCTGGTCGTGCTGGGATTGCTGTTCAGCCCCGCCGCCGTGCGCTGGGCCGCCGGCGCTCAGGGCGATTCCGCCAGTCGCGCCAACGACGCCCCGGACAGCCGGTAGGTCGTCCATTCGTTTTGCGGCTCCCCGCCGATGCCGTCGTAGAGCGTGATGGCGTCGGCGTTCCAGTTCAGCACCGCCCAGGACAGCCGCGTGTAGCCCCGCTGCACGCATTCGGATGCCAACGCGGCCAGCAGCGCCCGGGCCAGCCCGCGCCTGCGAAACTGCGGCCGCACGAACAGGTCTTCCAGGTGGATGCCCGCCACCCCGTCCCACGTGGAGAAGTTGACGAACCATAGCGCCATCGCCGCGAGCTCGCCGTCCACCTCGGCCACGTGCCCGTACAGCGTCGGTGGATCACCGAAAAGTGCTGCGGCGATCTGCGCTTCGGTCACCGTGCACTGATCGACGGCGTGCTCGAATTCGGCGAGCGCATAAATCATTTCGGTGATGGCGGCCGCGTCTTTCTGCGACGCGCGCCGGATGTGCCGGCTCATCGCTCGACTCCCAGGGCGTTGAGGATGGTGCCGAATTTCGTTGTCGTTTCCGCGACTTCGTCGTCGGGGTCGGACTCGGCGACGATACCGCCGCCGGCCCGGGCCAGCGCGCCGCGGCGGTCCGCCGACAGCTGCGCGCACCGCAGCGACACCACCCAGCGGCCGTCGCCGCGGGCGTCACACCAGCCCACCGCCCCGGCGTAGAACCCGCGATCGCCCTCGAGTTCGGCGATCAGCCGCATCGCGGCCTCGGTCGGCACCCCGCCGACCGCCGGGGTGGGGTGCAGCGCCAACGCCAGATCGATTGCGGTCGTTGATGTTTCGCGCAGCCGGCCGCTGATCGGCGTGCACAGATGCCAGACGGTGGCGGTGCTGCTCAGCTGCGGTTCGGCGGCGATCGACAGCTCCTCACACAGCGGTTCCAGGGCGGTCCGGATGGCCTCGATGACCAGCTGGTGCTCGTGACGGTTCTTGGCCGAGGCGGCCAGCGCGGCGCCGTTGGCGGCGTCGGCGTCCGGGTCGGCGGCGCGCGGGGCCGAGCCGGCGAACGGCCGGCAGTCGACACGGTCGCCGCGGCGCGACACCAGGAGTTCGGGGCTGGCGCCCACCAGCGCGGCACCGGCATACTCGTCGCCGGCGGCGCTCAGGTCGACCAGGTAGCCGTAGGCCGCCGGGTCCGCGGCGATGAGCCGGCGCAGGATCACCCGCGCGTCCAGCGGGGCGTCGGCCGCCAACCGCAGGGCCCGCGCCAGCACCACCTTGTGCAGCGGGTTGTCGGCCGCGGCGAGCTGCTCGCACGCCCGGCGGATCCGATCGCGGTAGTCCAGCGGTGGCGGAACGGGTTGCGCCACTCGCACCGAAGGCAGGCCGGCGGCTGGCCAGTCCGGCGGTCCATCCATGGCGCTCACCGCCTCGGGCGTCAGCAGCGCAGCCGGACTCGTGACGTCAAAAGGCAACGCGCCCAACACAATCGGTGCTTCACCTGAGCGCAGCACGGCCCGCGCGGCGCCCACGTCGTCGTAGCGGCGCCGCACCCCGTCGGCGATCAGGGTGCGGGTCGGCCCGCACAACGCGAACGGCGGCTCGCGATTCAGCTGCTCGACTCCTTCGCGATTCACTGACCCGTCAATCCGAGCGCCTGCAACTGGCGCACCCCGTGTTCGAAGCCGCAGACCGCGGTCGACGCGGTGATCATGCCGAAGCGGCTGCCCTCGGTGAGCGGCAGTTCGACCCAGCGCGTGATCACCGCGCGGGAGAAGTGACCGTGGCTGACGAAGACCACGTCGCGCGATCCCATGTTCTCCAACGCGGTCGCGACGGCGGCGTCGGCGCGGTCGGTGACCTGCGCGACGCTCTCACCGCCCGGACAGCCGTGCGTCCACACCAGCCAATCGGGCACCGTCTGTTGAATCTGCGCCGTGGTCAGGCCCTCATACGAGCCGTAGTCCCACTCGGCCAGCAGCTCGGACACCTCATCGACGGTCAGCCCGGCCAGCTGCGCGGTGGTCAGCGACCGCTGCCGGGGGCTGCTGATCACCAGCGGGTCAACGAGTTCGAGTTCGGCGAGCACCCCGCCGGCCAGCTTGGCCTGCGTGCGGCCGGCCTCGGTCAGCTCGACCTCGGTGGGGCCGGTGTGCTGGCCCGATTTCGACCACTCGGTCTCGCCGTGGCGCAGCAGCACCAGACGGTGATTGTGCAAGCCCATATCGACCGATTCTGCCGGACGACTCGCGGTGGTTGCTCAGGCCAAAGCGCACGCCGGGCGAACATGCCAGGATGGCACTGTAAACCGCACGCGACGAGGCAGTGGGGAGTCAGCGATGAGGTGGCGGCGCCGGTGAGCAAAACACGGGTATTGGCGGTGGCCAACCAAAAGGGGGGTGTCGCCAAGACGACCACGGTCGCGTCGCTGGGGGCGGCCATGGTGGACGAGCAGAAGCGGGTGCTGCTGGTCGACCTCGATCCGCAGGGCTGCCTGACCTTCTCGCTGGGTCAAGACCCCGACAAGCTGCCGGTGTCCGTGCACGAGGTGCTGCTCGGCGACGTCGAGCCCAACGCCGCCCTCGTCGGAACGGCCGAGGGAATGACGCTGCTGCCGGCCAACATTGACCTTGCCGGCGCCGAAGCGATGCTGCTGATGCGGGCCGGCCGCGAATACGCGCTCAAGCGCGCGCTGGCCAAACTCGGCGACGACTTCGACGTCGTGATCATCGACTGCCCGCCGTCGCTGGGCGTGCTCACCCTCAACGGGCTGACGGCCGCCGACGAGGTCATCGTGCCGCTGCAGTGCGAGACGCTCGCGCATCGCGGGGTCGGCCAGTTCCTGCGCACCGTCGCCGACGTCCAGCAGATCACCAACCCGGAGCTGCGCCTGCTCGGCGCCCTGCCGACGCTGTACGACTCGCGCACCACCCACACCCGCGACGTGCTGCTCGACGTCGCCGACCGCTACAGCCTGCCCGTGCTGGCCCCGCCGATCCCGCGGACCGTGCGGTTCGCCGAGGCCAGCGCCTCGGGGTCGTCGGTGATGGCCGGGCGCAAGAACAAGGGCGCGGTGGCCTACGGCGAGCTTGCGCAAGCGTTGCTCAAGCACTGGAAGAGCGGCAAGCCGCTGCCGACGTTCACCGTCGAGGTCTAGCGGCCGAGGTCGCGGCGTGAGCCGGCGCACCCGTATCGAGTGTGAGCCGGCGGCTTCGAGTGTGCCAGTGGCGGCGCGCCCCACCGGCGTGTCGCCGCCGAGCATTCACGCCGAAAGCCAACGATTCACGGTCGACGGGCGACGCCGCCGCAAGCACGGCCGAACCGTCGCGGCAGTCGGTGTCAGCCCAGCGCGACCAGCGTGTCGCCGCGCTGCTCGAGCACCCGCGAGCCGATCACGGCCGGGAACACCGGTTTGCCGTCCGGCGGGGCGCTGGTCGAGCGGTCCACCGGTATGTAGCGTTCGTTGGCGCCGCTGAGCGGGTCGTAGACGCCGATCGCGCCGGTGACCGGCACCAGCAGCCGGCCCGCCATCATCACCCCGGGCCCTAACGGCGCCGCCTTGTCGCCCGCGGCGATGGTGTAGCGCAGCGCCACCGTGTTCGCGTCGAAAACCATCAGCGAATCGCCGGTCCACCAGGTGATCAGGCTGCCGGGGTGGGAGACCGCCGACGCGCGCGACGGCGGCTTGGGCAGCGGGGTGCTCGACACGGTGGCACCGGTTTGGTCGATCACGTCGACCCGGGGCTGCGGCGCGGGCAGATACACCGCGGTGGTGTTCTCCGACACGGCCAGCACCCGGGCGCCCGAATCCGGGGCTATGCCCGGCTCGGCCACGAGGTGTTGCGCAGGCTCGTCGTCGTCCTTGCCCGGGCGCAACAGCACCAACCGCAGGTCGGCCTGATTCGCACAGCTTTCCAGCACCGACACCGCCTGCGAGCTGGCCGCGGCCGAGATCAGCGTGCAGCCGGAGTGCAGGCCGCGCGTCGACGGCTTCACCCGCGCATCCGTCTCGCCGTACGCCAGCATCCGGACCATGTCCGAGCGCCACAGTTCCAGCCGGGTGTCACCGACCGACAACACGGTCATGCCGTCGGAGGACAGCCGCACCCGCGGATCGGCGTAGCCACTGCGGGCCGGCCCCCGGCGGCCGGTGGAGCCGTCCAGGGTGCTCACCTGCCCGCAGCCACGCCCGTCCCGGTAGACCCCGACGGCGTAGCGGTACAACCAGGTGACCCCACACAGGTCTGTGTCGCGCGCGTAGCTCCACCGGGACTGCCCGGTCTCGGGATCGCGACCGTCGATCCGGCGTCCGGCCGCGGTGACGACCTCGCCGCCGGCCACCACCGGGGCGGTGGTGGCCGGGCTGGCGGCGCTCCACAGCTGTGTCAGCGCGCCCGGCACCTGCTTGGCCGGCGCCGGGTTGGGTGCCGGAACGGCCGCGGGCCGGCTGGTGGTGGCCCGGGCGTCGCTGGTCCACCAGATCAACGCCGCGACCGCGGCGACGACGACCGCGATGGCCGCGGCGGCGAGCAGGTCGCCCTTGGTCCGGCGCTCGGGTTTGACCATGCGTCGGCGCGGATCGTTAGCTGCTCTGGGTGGCGGCGGCCGAGGCGGACTGGCCTTCGGCGGGCTTGCGGCGCCGGCGGCGGCGCCGGGTGGAGCCCGCGTTGCCCGGGGGCGAGCCGGCCGGTGTTTCCGCGGCGGCCTCGCCGTTGGTGTTCGCGGCGCCGTTGCCCGACGGGTGCGCCGTGACGGGCTGGCCGCCGCGGGTGCGCCGCCGGGTGCCGGAGCGGCGCGCGGGCCTCTCCGACTTCTGCTCCCGCTTGCTGCGGTCGCGGTCGCCGCTGCGGCGCTGGCCTTGCGGCTTGCGGGCCGCGCCCACGGTGCCGCCGGCCTCGGCGGGGATGTTCAGCTCGGTCCGCAGGTGCGGAGAGTTGGAGTAGGTCTCCGCGGGCTCGGGGCAGTCCAGACCCAGCGCCTTGTCGATCAGTGACCAGCGGGCCAGCTCGTCCCAGTCCACCAGGGTGACCGCGATGCCGGCCTTACCGGCGCGACCGGTACGGCCGATGCGGTGCACGTAGGCTTGCTCGTCCTCGGGAATCTGGTAGTTGATGACGTGGGTGATGTCATCGATGTCGATGCCGCGGGCGGCCACATCGGTGGCGACCAGCACGTCGATCTCGCCGGTCCGGAACGCCTTGAGCGCCTTCTCGCGCGCCGCTTGTCCGAGATCGCCGTGGACCGCGCCCACCGCGAAACCGCGCTCGGCCAGCTCGTCGGCCACCTTCTGCGCGGTCCGCTTGGTGCGGGTGAAGATCATCGTCGCGCCGCGGCCCTCGGCCTGCAGCACCCGGCTGACCAGCTCCACCTTGTCCAGGGCGTGGGCGCGGTAGACGTACTGGACGGTGGTGTCGTGGGTGGCCGCCGAGTGCGGCGCTTCGGCCCGGATGTGGGTGGGCTGGTTCATGAAGGTACGGGCCAGCGTGATGATGGGGTCCGGCATGGTCGCCGAGAACAGCATCGACTGCCGGTCGGTCGGAATCTGGCGCAGGATGCGCTCGATGTCGGGCAGAAATCCCAGGTCGAGCATCTCGTCGGCCTCGTCGAGCACCAGCACCGACAGCCCGCCGAGTTGCAGGTGATTCTGCTGGCTCAGGTCAAGTAGCCGGCCCGGGGTACCCACCACGACGTCCGCGCCGGCGCGCAGCGCCTCGATCTGCGGCTCGTAGGGGCGCCCGCCGTAGATGGGCACCACTGATACCGGTCGGCCGTCATCGGCGGTCAGGTGCTTGGCCGCCAGCGTCAGGTCATCGGTGACCTGCAGGCACAGCTCGCGGGTGGGCACCACGATCAGCGCCCGCGGTGTGCCGTTGAGCGGCCGGGCGGTGGTGCCGGCCGTGATGCGTTGCAGCAGCGGCACGCCGAAGGCGAAGGTCTTGCCCATCCCGGTGCGGGCCTGGCCGATCAGGTCGTCGCCGGCCAGCGCCATGGGCAGGGTCAGTTCTTGGATCGCGAAAGGGCGTTCGATCCCTTTTTCGGCAAGAGCGCGCACGATTTCGGCGCGGACGCCGAGTTGCGCAAAGGTTGGTGGGGGGGTCGGTTGAGTTGTGCTTGTGGGTGCGGTCATGCGTGGGTAAGTAGCCTCTCGGTGACGTATCGGATTGGATCGGTATTTCCCTGTCGCGGTCACGCGCGCACGAGTTCCGACTCCGAATACGTCGCCGAGTCGCCGGCCCTGGCTCGGTCCTGGGAGAGCCCAGTTAGGGCGGGCCAGCTGTGCACGCACATTTCGCCGATAGCGGCTGGAAAAACAATTACGGCATGAATACAGCCGCCATCTACCCCCATGATAGCTGGTCGACAGCCGGCTCCCATCCCGCGCTAAGTCAGCCGACTACAGTGTTGCCATGACCCGGCCCTCCTGCCAGCCCTCCCAAGCCGATCTGGACGCCGACCAAATCGACGATTCACCCGCCCCCCGGATATCGGCCGACCACCCGGGTGTCAACGAGTTGTTCGCGGTGCTGGCCTATGGCGAGATCGCCGCCTTCTACCGGCTCACCGACGAGGCGCGGATGGCGCCTGACCTGCGTGGACGGATATCGATGGCGAGCATGGCCGCCGCCGAGATGCAGCACTACGAGCAGCTGCGCGACGCGCTGGAAAGCCGCGGTGTCGACCTGGTGTCGGCGATGTCGAAGTACGTCTCGGCGCTGGAGAACTACCACCGGCTGACCATGCCCAGCACGTGGCTGGAGGCCTTGGTCAAGACCTATGTCGGCGACGCGCTGGCGGCCGATCTGTACCTGGAGATCGCCGACGGTCTGCCCGACGAGGTTGCCGACGTGGTGCGCGCGGCGCTGTCGGAGACAGGGCACTCGCAGTTCGTCGTCGCCGAGGTGCGCGCCGCCGTGACGTCCAGCGGCAAGCAGCGCAGCCGCCTGGCGCTGTGGTCACGCCGCCTGTTCGGCGAAGCGATCACGCAGGCCCAGTACCTGCTGGCCGACCACGACGAGCTGGTGGACCTGGTGATGTCCGGCGCCGGCGGGCTGGGCCAGCTCAACGCCTTCTTCGACCGGATGCAGCAGACCCACGACCGGCGCATGCACGAACTCGGCCTGAGCTGAGGCCGGCTATTTCACTCAGCGGGCGCAGGTCGCCATGTTCGAGGCGTTGGCCGAGGCGATGATCCGCTGACCGGCGGCGTTGAAGATCGAGCAGCTGAGCTGACCGTAGAAGCTGGTCGCAACCACCGATTCGGTTTGCACGCCGGGGTCCAGCACCACCACCTTCGACCAGGGCAGCGACACGTTGAACTCGGTCTGGGGCACGCCGCGCGCGTCGGTGTAGACGATGTTCACCAGGTCCAGCAGCTGCTTGGTTCCGTTCACGCTGTAGACGACGGTGCGCGGATTCACCGCGGCCGTCGGCGGTGCCGTGGTGAGCGGCGGCGCGACGGTGGGCGCGGCCGCCGCAGGCGGTGCGGTGCGCGCGGTGCTGGGCGTGGTGACCGTCGTAAAGGTTTCGGCCGGTAACTGGGAGGGACCCGGGGACGCGCTGGGCGGCACGGACGCCTTGGTGGTCGCCGGTGCCGAGGTCACCGGGTGGGGCGCCGGCGCGCCCAGCGTGGCCTTGGTCGACGCGCTGTCGCCGCTGTTGATGATGACGGCGGTGGCGATGGCGCCCAGGGCGACCACCGCGCCGACGATCGCCGTGGCGGGCCGCCAGCGCGAATCGGCCGGCCAGCCCGTCCAGTTGTAGTCCGCGTTCAGGTACGGATCGGTATCGCAGGCGTCGTCGAAGTCGTCGTCGGGGTAAGCCCGGATCCTGTCGTCAAGGTGCGGCAACGTGGTACCCATGGTGCCGAAGTTAGCCATGTGAAAACACGGATCGGGTATCGCGCGGGCGGGTGAGACAACCTGAAAGCGAATCGTTATCGGGCCGCGACAGTTTCGCTCGCCGCGAAGTGTGGGGACGCGGGGAGGTCGGGGTCGGCCGCGTCCACTAGCCTGCTGCTGACAGGGCCGGGACTTCAACAGCTGCGGAATGACTGCAAGACCCAGGGAAGGGGTGACCGTGGAGGTCAAGATCGGTATCACGGATAGTCCGCGCGAGCTGGTCCTTGCCAGCGCCCAGACGCCCGCCGAGGTCGAAGATCTGGTCAGCGCCGCACTGAGCGACGCGTCGGGCCTGCTGCGGCTGAGCGACGAGCGGGGCCGCCGCTTCCTGATTCACACCGCCAAGATCGCCTACGTCGAGATCGGCGCCGCCGACGCGCGCCGGGTGGGCTTCGGGATCAGCGCCGAAACCGGCAAACACGCCGGCAAGGCCCGTTAAGAGCGGGTAAGCGGCACGTGTGACAGCCCGCCCCAGGCGAACTGGACGGTGCCGTCGACCGCGTCCGCCTTGGAAATCGGGCGGTCGGAATCCAGCCAGTACCTGGCGCAGTCGACGCTGATTCCGACCAGACCGACGGCGATCATCCGGGCCCGGTGCGGGTCCAGCCCCGAATCCTCGCTGATCAACGCGAAGACCGCGTCGATGCACGCCTCGGTGGCGACGCGCACCTGGGCTGCCACTTCGGGCTCGGTGACGTAATCGTTCTCGAAGATCAGCCGGTAACCCTGGCTGTCGTGCTCGATGAAATCGAAGAACGCCTGCACCGCGGAGTGCAACCGGCGCCGGTTGTCGGTGGTGGTGCTCAGTGCCTGCTGAACACCCGACACCAGGTTCTCCACGTGCCGCGCCAGCACCGCGAGGTACAGTTCGAGCTTGCTCGAAAAGTGTTGATACAGGACGGGTTTGCTGACTCCGGCGCGGTCGGCGATCTCGTCCATACCGGCCGCGTGGTAGCCGCGGTCGACGAACACATCGCTGGCCACGGTGAGCAGTTGGCCGCGCCGCTCGTCGCGGGGCAACCGGTTGCCTCGCCGATTGGAAACCGCGGCTCCGTCCGGCCGGCCGCGGTCAGCCGATCGGACGGCGCGCCGCGCCGGCACCTTGGCGAGTTCGCTCATCGAGTCCTCATCTGATTATCGGCGGCGGCCATCGGTAAATCGGGGCCAACCGCTCGCAGCCCGTGGAAAAGACCTTACTACCCGCCCGGTCGATGCGACCGATATCGCCGTCGTCTCCGCTGGCAGAAGCGGTGTCGGACGGCGGATTCGGGCGCGCCACCCGCGGCGGCGGTGGCCGGCTGTGCAATCCTGGGAAAATGACGTCCCCGCGGCCCCCACGCAGCGCAGGTCGCGTGCCGGTGTTGCGCGACGAGTGGCGCGAGCCGCTGCGGGCGCTGCGCGACCCGCTGGCGCGGGAAGCCGGACGGGTCCGGGCCGACCGTGAACGCCCGCGACAATGGCGCAAACAGACCTGGCTGGGCCGCTTCGTCTCGACCTACGGGTGGCGCGCGTACGCCCTGCCCGTCCTGGTCGTGCTCACCGCGGTGGTGATGTACCAGACGGTGACCGGCGCCGGTGCCTCCAAGCCGACGGCCAGCCAGCCCATCCAGAGTCCACCGGCGATCGGCGCGGTGGGCACCACGATCATCGACGCCCCGCCGCGCGGGCTCGCCGCGTTCGACGCCAACCTCCCCGCCGGGACCCTGCCGGACGGCGGCCCGTTCACCGAAGCGGGCGACAAGACCTGGCACGTGGTGCCGGGCACCACGCCGCAGCTGGGCCAGGGCACCGCCAAGGTGTTCCGGTACACGGTCGAAGTGGAGAACGGCATCGACCCGACGATGTTCGGCGGTGACGATGCCTTCGCCCAGATGGTCGACCAGACGTTGGCCAATCCGAAGGGCTGGACGCACAACCCGCAGTTCGCGTTCATCCGGATCGACAACGGCAAACCCGACTTTCGGATCTCGCTGGCGTCGCCGGTGACGGTGCGCGGAGGGTGCGGCTACGAATTCCGGCTCGAAACCTCCTGCTACAACCCGGTTTTCGGCGCCAACCGGGAAGCGCGGGTGTTCATCAACGAGGCGCGCTGGGTACGGGGAGCCGTGCCGTTCGAAGGCGACGTCGGCTCCTACCGGCAGTACGTGATCAACCACGAGGTCGGCCACGCCATCGGATACCTGCATCATGAGCCCTGCGAGCAGCAGGGCGCGCTGGCGCCGGTGATGATGCAGCAAACGTTCTCCACGTCGAACAACGACGCCGCGCAGTTCGACCCCGACGTCGTCAAGGCCGACGGGAAGACCTGCCGGTTCAATCCCTGGCCGTACCCGATCGCCTGACCGGGCCCGCTGACGCACCGTTTCGTTGCCGCGCCCCGCGCGGGCTGCTGTGATGGTGGGAGAAGCCGATCGAGGAGATGTTTCGCAAGTGTCGACGTCGCTGCCGCCGCTGGTGGCGCCCGCAGACCACCTCAGTGGCGAAGAGGTGGCCCGCTACAGCCGTCACCTGATCATTCCCGACCTCGGGCTCGACGGGCAGAAGCGCCTCAAGAACGCCCGGGTGCTGGTGATCGGCGCCGGCGGCCTCGGCTCGCCGACGTTGCTCTACCTGGCGGCTGCCGGCGTGGGCACGATCGGCGTCGTCGATTTCGACGTGGTCGACGAGTCGAACCTGCAGCGCCAGATCATCCACGGGGTGGCCGACGTCGGACGGTCCAAGGCGCAGTCGGCGCGCGACTCCGTCGCCGCGATCAACCCGCTGGTCGACGTGCGGCTGCACGAGTTCCGACTGGATTCCAGCAATGCCGTCGAATTGTTCGGCTCCTATGACCTGATCGTGGACGGCACCGATAACTTCGCGACCCGGTATCTGGCCAACGACGCGGCGGTGCTGGCGAAAAAGCCCTACGTGTGGGGGTCCATCTACCGCTTCGAGGGCCAGGTCTCGGTGTGCTGGGAGGACGCCCCCAACGGGCGCGGGCTCAACTATCGCGATCTCTACCCCGAGCCCCCGCCGGCCGGCTCGGCGCCGTCCTGCGCCGAAGGCGGCGTGCTGGGCATCGTCTGCGCCTCCATCGCCTCGGTGATGAGCACCGAAGTGATCAAACTCATTACCGGGATCGGCGAGTCGTTGTTGGGCCGGTTGATGATCTACGACGCGCTGCAGATGACCTACCGCACCATCGCGATCCGCCGGGACCCGTCGGACGCGTCGAGGCCGAAGATCACCGAGCTCGTCGATTACGAGCAGCTGTGCGGCGTGGCGCCCGGGGCCCCGGCCCACGACGCCGCATCGGCCATCACGCCGCGCGAGCTGCGCGACTGGCTCGATTCGGGCAAGAAGCTGGCGCTGATCGACGTGCGTGAGCCCGTCGAGTTCGACATCGTGCACATCGACGGGGCCCAGCTGATCCCGCAGTCCTCGATCAATTCCGGCGAGGGTCTGGCAAAGCTACCGCTGGATCGCCTGCCGGTGTTGTACTGCAAAACGGGGGTGCGCTCGGCGCAGGCGCTGGCGGTGTTGCACAGGGCCGGCTTCGCCGACGCGGTGCATTTGCAGGGCGGGATCGTGGCGTGGGCGCAGCAGATGCAACCCGACATGGTCATGTACTGACCCGGTACGCCTCTGGACTGCGGCGACCCGCCGCTGTGTTAGCGATCGCCGCTTGTTGGACTCGTTTAGAGTACCGGTGTGACAGTCGAGCCACCGCCGGATCATGTGCTGTCGGCGTTTGGTTTGGCCGGCGTTAAACCCGTCTATCTGGGGGCTAGCTGGGAGGGCGGCTGGCGGTGCGGTGAAGTCGTCTTGTCGTTGGTGGCCGACAACGCCCGCGCGGCGTGGTCCGCCCGGGTCCGCGAAACCTTGTTCGTCGACGGCGTTCGCCTGGCCCGGCCGGTGCGTTCCACCGACGGGCGCTATGTCGTTTCCGGGTGGCGGGCGGATACCTTCGTGGCCGGGACCCCGGAGCCCCGCCATGACGAGGTCGTCTCGGCGGCGGTGCGCCTGCACGAGGCGACGGGCAAACTGGATCGACCCCGCTTTCTGACCCAGGGGCCCACCGCCCCGTGGGGCGACGTCGACATCTTCATCGCCGCCGATCGTGCGGCGTGGGAGGAACGGCCGCTGGCCTCGCTGCCGCCGGGTGCGCGGTCGGCCCCCGCGACGGCGGACGCCGAGCGATCGGTGGAGCTGCTCCAGCAGTTGGGCACCTTGCGCAAGCCGACCAAGAGTCCCAACCAGTTGGTCCATGGAGACCTCTACGGCACAGTGCTTTTCGTTGGCACCGCGGCGCCGGGAATCACCGACATCACCCCGTACTGGCGGCCCGCGTCGTGGGCGGCCGGTGTGGCCGTCATCGACGCGCTGTCCTGGGGAGAGGCCGACGACGGACTCATCGAGCGCTGGAACGCGCTGCCGGAATGGCCGCAGATGTTGTTGCGGGCGTTGATGTTTCGCCTCGCGGTCCACGCGCTGCACCCGCGGTCCACCGCCGAGGCGTTCCCCGGCCTGGCCCGCACCGCGGCGCTGGTCCGGCTGGTGCTCTAGCTTTAGTCGCCGAACTCGTAACGAACCTCGCGCAGCGCGATCTTGCCGTCGGTCGCCAGCACGCCTTCGGCGCGCAACAATTCCAGCTGGCGGGTCGTCAGGTGTCGCGCCGGGCGGCCGGACGCGGTGATCACCCGGTGCCAGGGCAGGTCCGAGGAGTCGGTCCGCATGATCCAGCCGACGATGCGCGGGCTGGAAAGCCCTGCGACAGTGGCGATGTCGCCGTAGGTGGCGACCCGCCCGGACGGAATCGCGGCGACCAGCGCACGCACCCGCTCGACCTGCTCGTCGGTCACCGGCGCCACGGTCAGCGGGCTCCCAACAGCTCGCGGGTCAACGCGGCGACCTCGTCGGGCTTGGCATAGGGCACCATGTGATTGCAGTCGAAATCCAGCAGCCGGAAATCCGCTCCCAACCGATCGGCCAGGGCGTCGATCAGTTGATCGGTGACGTAGGGCGGGGCGGTCCGCTTGGCCCGCACCAGGACGGTCGGAGTCGTCGCGGGCGGCAGCACGATCTCGCGGGCCAACTCGCTCCAGTACGCCATCATCGCCGGGAGGCTGACCCGCCAGCCGTAGCGGCCGCCCGGCAGCGCGATCAGATGCTCGTCGATCTCGGCGTCCAGCAGGGCGGGTTCGACATCCGACCACGAGCCGTGCACCTTTTCCAGCCGCGCTTCCTCGGCGTCGGGATAGTCGGGCGAGGACAGCATCGCCTCGGCGATCTGGCTCATCCACGTGCCGTCCAGCCCAACCGCCGGGTCGAGCAGCAGCAGCCCCGCCACGCGATCCGGGCGGACGGCGGCCAGGTGCATCGCCAGCCCGCCGCCGAACGAGTGACCCACGATCACCACCGGTGTGTCGGGCTGTTCGTCGAGCAGCGCGGCCAACGCCGCGACGTTGGCGTCGATGGTCCACGGCGCCGCCCACGACGACCTGCCGTGACCCACCAGATCCGGTGCGGCGATACCTATCCCGGGCAGCAAGCCGGACAGATGTTCCCAGCGCCGGCCGTGGCCGGTCAGCCCGTGCAACGCCAGGATCCGCACCGGACCGGACGGGCCGTAGCGGTGCACATGCAACTTCGCAATCACCAGTCGATGGTGCCAGCCGCCACGGTCGCGGGTTGCGGGCGGTCCTTAACGGTCGTCATCCCGATCGTCCTCGGTGGGGACGATGTAGGCCTGGTCGATCACGTCGGCCTCGTTGGCCTCCCGGTCCGCGGCGGCGGCCACGTAATCGATGTCCAGACCGGTCTCGTCGTCGGAATCGACGGGCCGACGTTGTTCCACCGCGTCGCCTTCCGGCGCCTCGTCGATGGGAAAGCCGCGATCGTCGTCGTTCATGGTCTTGCACCCTCCTCCATTGTCCGGCTCCTCCGGCCTCCAGGGTAAGAGCCGCCAAAGACGTGGCCGGTTCGGTCACTGCGCCAGCGGATCTGTCGGACCCTCGTGATGTCATGCCGTCATGGCCTACACGTGGGACGCCGAAGCGCGCACCGTCTTGGAACCTGGTGCGCGCGGTCGGCTGCGTATCCTCGGGGGGCCCGGCACCGGCAAGAGCAGCCTGCTGATCGACGCCGCGGTCGCCCAGATCGACGCCGGGGTCAACCCGGAATCGGTTCTGCTGCTTACCGGTTCCGGCCGGATCGGGATGGCCGAGCGCAGCGCGCTGACGACGGCGTTGCTGCGCGCGCGATACGGCGGCCCCGGCCGGGCCGCAGTCAGCGAGCCCTTGGTGCGGACCGTGCACGGGTACGCCTACGCGGTCCTGCGGCGCGCGGCCGAGCGGGCCGGTGAGGCGCCGCCGCGGCTGGTCACCAGCGCCGAACAGGACGCCATCATCCGCGAGCTGCTGGCCGGAGACCTCGAAGACGGACCGCGCGCCGCGACGGCCTGGCCGGCCCAGCTGCGTCCGGCGCTGAGTACCGCGGGATTCGCCGCCGAACTGCGAAACCTGTTGGCGCGCTGTGCCGAACGCGGCGTGGATCCCCAGGAACTTCAGCGGCTGGGCCGTCGCTGCCGGCGGCCCGAATGGACCGCCGCCGGCCAATTCGCCCGCCAGTACGAGCAGGTGATGCTGCTGCGCGCGGCGGTGGGCACGGCCGCACCGGAGGCGACCACGCCCGCGCTGGGCGCCGCCGAATTGGTGGGCGCCGCGCTGGAAGCGTTCGCCGTCGACCCCGAGCTGTTGTCCGCCGAACGCGGCCGTGTCCGCGTCTTATTGGTCGACGACGCGCAGCAGCTGGACCCGCAGGCGGCCCACCTGGTTCGGGTGCTCGCCGCGGGCGCCGAGCTGGCGCTGATCGCCGGCGATCCCAACCAGGCGGTGTTCGGCTTCCGGGGCGGTGAACCCGCCGGACTGCTCGGCGGCGACGCGCCCTCGGTGACGCTGACGACGTCGCACCGCTGCGCTCCCGCCGTGGCGCGCGCGGTCAGCGGTGTCGCCGCCCGGTTACCCGGCGGCGGCAGCGGCCGGCGGATCGACGGCGCCGGAGCGGGGGAGGGTTCGGTCACGGTGCGTGTGGCCGCGTCGGCGCACGCCGAGGCCGCGACCATCGCCGACGCGCTGCGGCGCGCACATCTGATCGACGGAGTGCCCTGGTCGCAGATGGCGGTCATCGTCCGGTCGGTGCCGCGGGCCGGTGCCCGCCTGCCGCGCGCCTTGGCCGCCGCCGGGGTCCCGGTGGCCGCGCCCGCCATGCCCGGCCCGTTGTCCGAGGAACCGGCCGCTCGCGCCCTGCTCACCGTGCTGTCGGCCACCGCCGACGGGCTGGACGGGCAGCACGCGCTGGCGCTGCTGACCGGCCCCATCGGTCGTGTCGATCCGGTGACGCTGCGCCAGCTGCGCCGAACGCTGCAGCGCGCCAACCCCGATCGCCGCCCGGGCGACTTCGCCGAGCTGGTGGTCGAGGCGCTGTCCGCCGGCGCCGCGCCGCCGGGTCCGCAGTTCGCCCCGCTGCGCAAGGTCCGCGCGGTGCTGGCCGCCGCCGCGCGCTCGTACCGTGCCGGTGAAGACCCGCGCTACACCTTGTGGGCGGCCTGGCACCGGTCCGGGCTGCAGCGCCGCTGGCTGTCGGTCATCGAGCGCGGCGGGCCCGCCGCGGCCCAGGCCACCCGGGACCTCGAGTCGGTGAGCGCGCTGTTCGACGTCACCGACGCCTACGTCTCGCGCACCTCGGGCGCATCGCTGCGCGGTCTGGTCGAGCACATCGCCGCGCTGGCGCTGCCGGGCGCCGTTCGGAACCCGTCCGCCGCGGTCGAACAGGTCCGGTTGCTCAGCGCGCACGCCGCGCTGGGGCACGAATGGGACTTCGTGGTCATCGCCGGACTGCAGGAAGGGTTGTGGCCCAACACCATTCCCCGTGGCGGCGTGCTGGGTACCCAGCGGCTGCTGGACGCGCTGGACGGGGTCGGGGCGGACGCTTCGGTGCGTGCCCCGCTGCTGGCCGAGGAACGCAGGCTGCTGGTCGCGGCGATGGGCCGGGCTCGCCGGCGGTTGCTGGTGACGGCGGTCGACAGCGACACCGGCGGGGCGGGCCACGAGGCCGCGCTGCCGTCGGTGTTCTTCGCCGAAATCGCGCGGTGGGCCGAAACAGAACCCGATGGCGCTGAGGCGCAACCGGTCTCGGCGCCGCGGGTGTTGTCCGCGGCCGCGCTGGTCGGTCGGCTGCGCGGCGTGGTATGCGCCCCCGACGGGGCCATCGACGAGGCCGCCCGGGGCTGCGCGGCAACGCAATTGGCCCGGCTGGCCCGGGCGGGCGTACCCGGCGCCGACCCGGCCGGATGGCACGGGCTGATCCCGATCAGCACCAACGAACCGTTGCGGGGCAGCGGCGATGTGGTCACCTTGACACCCTCGACCATGCAGACCCTCAACGACTGCCCGCTGCGCTGGCTCGCCGAGCGGCACGGCGGATCCAACCCGCGCGATGTGCGCTCGGCGATCGGGTCGGTGGTGCACGCCCTGATCGCCGAACCGCACCAGAGCGAATCGGAATTGCTGGCCGGGCTGGACCGCGCCTGGCAACACCTACCCTTTGCGGCACAATGGCATTCGGCCAACGAGCTGGCTCGCCACCGCGCCATGCTGGAGGCGTTCATCGAGTGGCGAGCGCAGACCCGGGGCGCACTGACCGAGATCGGCGTCGAGGTCGAAATCGACGGAACCGTCGTGACCGAGGGCGGCGGCGAGGTCCGGCTGCGCGGGCGGGTCGACCGGCTGGAACGCGACGCCGCCGGCCGACTGGTCATCGTCGACATCAAAACCGGCAAGACGCCGGTGAGCAAGGACGACGCGCAACAACACGCCCAGTTGGCCATGTATCAGCTGGCGGTGGCACAGGGATTGGTCGGCGACGGCGCCGACAACGCCGATCCCGGTGGTGCGCGCCTGGTCTACCTCGGCAGGACCGGGGCATCGGGGGTGGCCGAACGCGAACAGGATCCGCTGACCGCGGCCGGCGGCGACGAATGGCGCCAGGTCCTCGCGCGAGCGGCCGACGCGACGTCCGGCCCGCAGTTCATCGCGCGGCGCAACGACGGCTGCACGCATTGCCCCATCCGGCCGGACTGCCCGGCTTTCGCCGACGGGTCACGGCGATGACGCCGCCGCGGCCGCGCTATTCCCCGGCCGAATTGGCCTGGGCGCTCGGGCTTTTCCCGCCGACCGATGAGCAGGCCGCCGTCATCGCCGCACCGCCGGGGCCGCTGGTGGTCATCGCCGGGGCCGGCGCCGGCAAGACCGAGACCATGGCCGCGCGGGTGGTGTGGCTGATCGCCAACGGCTACGCCGATCCCGGTCAGGTGCTCGGATTGACCTTCACCCGCAAAGCCGCCGGCCAGCTGCTGCGCCGGGTCCGCACCCGACTGGCCCGGCTGGCCGGCGTCGGCCTGGGCGCGCCGGGCGCCGGCGATTCGACCGTCGACACCGACGGCGCGCCGACGGTCAGCACCTATCACGCCTTCGCGGGCGCGCTGCTGCGCGACTACGGTCTGCTGCTGCCCGTCGAGCCCGACACCCGGCTGCTCGGTGAAACCGAGTTGTGGCAACTGGCTTTCGACGTGGTGAACGCCTATCCCGGGGAACTGCGGACCGACAAGACCCCGGCCGCCGTCACCTCGATGGTGCTGCGGCTGTGGGGACAACTGGCCGAACACCTGGTGGACACCGACCAGCTGCACGATACCCACGTGGAGCTGGAACGGCTGATCCACTCCCTGCCCGCCGGCCCCTATCAGCGGGACCGCGGCCCCAGCCAATGGCTGCTGCGGCTGCTGGCCACCCAGACACAGCGCGCCGAACTGGTGCCCCTGCTCGACGCCCTCAACCAACGCATGCGCGCCGCCAAGGTGATGGATTTCGGGATGCAGATGGCGTCGGCGGCCAGGCTGGCCGCGACCTTCCCGCAAGTCGGTGCGGACCTGCGCAGCCGCTACCGGGTGGTACTGCTCGACGAGTACCAGGACACCGGCCACGCCCAACGCATCGCGCTCTCAACGCTGTTCGGCGGTGGGGTCGATGACGGCCTGGCTCTCACCGCCGTCGGTGACCCCATCCAGTCGATCTACGGCTGGCGCGGCGCGTCGGCGACCAACCTGCCCCGATTCACCACCGACTTCCCCCGATCCGACGGCACCCCCGCGCCGATGTGCGAGTTGCGGACCAGCTGGCGCAATCCGCCGACCACCCTGCGGGTGGCCAACGCGGTGTCGGCGGAGGCGCGGCGGCGCTCGGTGGCCGTGCACGCGCTGCGCCCACGCCCGGATGCCCCGCCCGGCACGGTCCGCTGCGCGTTGCTGCCCGATGTGACGGCCGAGCGGGAGTGGATCGCCGGGCACCTCGCCGCGCACTACCGGCTGGCCCGCGACGAGGGCGTCAGCCCGCCGACGGCCGCGGTGCTGGTGCGCCGCAACGCCGATGCCGCGCCCATCGCGGACGCGCTGCGCGCCCGCGGCATCCCTGTCGAGGTAGTCGGCCTGGCCGGGCTGCTGGCCATCCCGGAGGTCGCCGAGGTGGTGGCCATGCTGCGGCTGGTCGCCGATCCGACGGCCGGCGCGGCGGCGATGCGGGTGCTCACGGGTGCACGCTGGCGCCTGGGCGCCCGCGACCTCGCGACGCTGTGGCAGCGCGCGCGTGTCCTGGGCGAGGGTGTGCCGGCGGCCGACGCCCGCTCGCCGGAGTCGATCGCGATCGCGGCCGGCCCCGGCGCCGACACTGTGTGCCTGGCCGACGCGATCGCCGATCCCGGTGCGGCCGAAGCATATTCGCTCGCGGGGTACCAGCGCATCAGGGCGCTGGCCGCCGAACTGAGCGCCCTGCGCGCCCACCTCGGCCATCCGCTCGGCGACCTGGTCGCCGAGGTCCGCCGGGTGCTGGGCATCGACTGCGAAGTCCGGGCCGCCGCCGGGGTCGAGGCCGGCTGGGCCGGCACCGAGCACCTGGACGCGTTCGCCGACGTCGTCGCCGCGTACGCCGAACGCACCGGCGGCGTCACCGCGCCGGCGGACGGATCGGCAGCCACCTCGGTGACCGGCCTGTTGGCCTACCTGGACGTGGCCGAGTCGGTCGAAAACGGGCTGGCGCCGGCGCCATTGGCGGTCGCTCGCGATCGCGTCCAGGTGCTCACGGTGCACTCGGCGAAGGGGCTGGAATGGCAGGTGGTGGCGGTGGCGCACCTGTCCGGCGGCACCTTCCCGTCGACGGCGTCGAAGAGCACCTGGCTCACCGATCCCGCCGAGCTACCGCCGCTGCTGCGCGGCGACCGCGCCGCCGCGGGCGCCCTGGGTATCCCGGTCATGGACACCTCGGACGTCACCAACCGAAAGCAGCTGTCGGACAATATCTCCGAGCACCGCCGCCAGCTCGAGCAGCGGCGCATCGACGAGGAGCGGCGGCTGCTCTACGTCGCCATCACCCGGGCCGAGGACACCCTGCTGGTGTCCGGGCACCAGTGGGGGGCCACCGGCACCAAGCCGCGCGGCCCGTCGGACTTCCTGTGCGAGATCAAGGCCGTCATCGACGATTCGGCCGCGGCCGGCTACCCCTGCGGATCGGTGGAACACTGGGCGCCGACACCCGCCGACGGTGAACGAAACCCGTTGCGCGACAACGTGGTCGAAGCGATATGGCCGCCCGACCCGCTGTCCGGGCGGCGCAGCGACGTCGAGCGCGGGGCGGCGCTGGTGGCTCAGGCGCTGCGCGCCGGCGCGACCGACACCGGGGTCGACGTGGAGGGCTGGGCCGCCGACGTCGACGCCCTGCTGGCCGAGCGTGCCCGGTCGGTGCAGCCGCCGCCGCGCGCCCTGCCCGGCCAGCTGTCGGTCAGCTCGCTGGTCGGCCTGGCGCGCGACCCGGCGGGCACGGCGCAGCGGCTCAGCCATCGGCTGCCGTCGCGTCCCGAACCGCATGCGTTGCTGGGCAATGCCTTTCACGCCTGGGTGCAAAAATTCTACGGCGCCGAGTGCCTGTTCGATCTCGGCGACCTGCCCGGCGCGGCGGACTCCGACGTCGGCCACAGCGCGGAATTGGCCGCATTGCAGCAGGCGTTCACCGAATCACCCTGGGCCACAAGAACTCCCGTCGCCGTGGAGGTGCCGTTCGAAATGCCGATCGGCGACACGTTGGTGCGCGGGCGCATCGACGCGGTCTTCTCCGACCCCGATGGCGGCGCCACCGTGGTCGACTGGAAAACCGGTGAACCACCGCACGGGCCGGAAGCGATCCGGCAGGCCGCCGTCCAGCTCGCCGTGTACCGCTCGGCCTGGGCGGCGCTGGCCGGCGTCCCCGAATCGTCGGTGCGCACCGCCTTCTACTACGTGCGCGCCCGCACCACCCTGATCCCCGACGAACTGCCGAGCGACGCCGAGGTCGCGGACCTGCTGTCGGATCCCGACGGCGCCCGCGGTGTCGGGGTGTGACCTGCGCCGCCCGAGTATTGGGGAAGCTGTGGCCGTGGTTACATAAGACCCGTGCGTGTCTCGTGCGCAGAAGTGCAGCCGGTGACGGGCCGCCGTGGGCAACGGTAGGTCCCGGAAGCTGAGCGGTCTGGACGAAGCCCTGACCACTCAGCGCGGTCATCAGCTGATCGGCGTGGTGCGCATCCCCGAAGACCATGCGAGTCCCATCCGCGTCATCACCCGTCGGCTGGCCATCGCGCTGGTGGTGCTGCTGGCCGCGGCGGTCATCGTCTACCTGGACCGCACCGGCTACCGCGACGTGCGCAACCAACCGCTGACGTTCTTGGACTGCGTGTACTTCTCCGCGGTCTCCCTGTCGACGACCGGCTACGGCGACATCACGCCGTACACCGAAACCGCGCGCCTGATGCACACCCTGATCTTCACCGCGCTGCGGATCGCGTTTCTGGCCGTGCTGGTCGGCACCACGCTCGAAGTGCTCTCCGAGCGGTCACGCCAAGGGTGGAAGATTCAGCGTTGGAGGAGCAGAGTGCGCAACCACACCATCGTGATCGGCTACGGCACCAAGGGAAAGACCGCGGTCGCTGCCATCCTCGGTGACGAGACCGTGCAGACGGAGGTCGTCGTCGTCGACACCGATCGCGGCAGGCTCGAGCACGCCGAGAGCGCGGGCCTGGTCACCCTGCACGGCGACGCCACCAAAGCCGATGTGCTGCGGCTGGCCGGCGCCCAGCACGCGGCCTCCATCATCGTCGCCACCAGCCGCGACGACACCTCGGTGCTGGTGACGCTGACGGCGCGCGAGCTCGCACCCAACGCCAAGATCGTCGCCTCGATCCGGGAGACGGAAAACCAGCACCTGCTGCAGCAGTCCGGCGCGGACTCGGTGGTGGTCTCGTCGGCCACCGCCGGCCGGCTGCTGGGGCTGGCCACCACCACGCCCAGCGTCGTGGAGATGATCGAGGACCTGCTGACCCCCGACGTCGGGTTGGCCATCGCCGAGCGTGAGGTGGAGCAGACCGAGGTCGGCGGATCGCCGCGGCACCTGCGTGACATCGTGCTCGGCGTGGTGCGCGACGGCCACCTGCTGCGCATGGGCGCACCCGAGGTGGACGCGATCGAGGCCAACGACCGACTGCTCTACATTCGAAACGCCGACCACTGATGGCGATCGCGGACTTTCAGCTGCGCAGCGTACCGCTGCTGTCGCGCGTCGGCGCCGACCGCGCCGATCAGCTGCGCACCGACGTCGACGCCGCCACCGCCGGCTGGGCGGAGGCGGCGCTGCTGCGGGTGGATTCGCGCAACCAGGTGCTGGTCGCCAACGGCCGGGTGGTGCTCGGCGCGGCCGCCGAAGTGGGTGACAAGCCGCCGTCGGAGGCGGTGTTCCTGGGGCGCCTGGAGGACGGCCGGCACGTCTGGGGCGTCCGTGGCGCACTGCAGGCCCCCGACGATCCCGATGCGCACGCCGAGGTGGTGAATCTGCGCAGCCTCGGCCCGATCTTCGACGACACCAGCAGCCAGCTGGTGGCCGCGGCCGTCGCGCTGCTGAATTGGCATGAAAAGGCCCGCTACAGCCCCGAGGACGGTTCGCCGACCCGACCGGCCCGGGCCGGCTGGGCACGCGTCAACCCGGTGACCGGTCGCGAGGAGTTCCCGCGCATCGACCCGGCGGTGATCTGCCTGGTCCACGACGGCGGTGACCGCGCGGTGCTGGCCCGCCAGGCGGTGTGGCCGGAGCGGATGTTCTCGCTGCTGGCCGGATTCGTCGAGGCCGGTGAGTCCTTCGAGGTGTGCGTCGCCCGCGAGATCCGCGAGGAGATCGGGCTGACCGTGCGCGACGTGCGGTATCTGGGCAGTCAGCCGTGGCCGTTCCCGCGCTCGCTGATGGTCGGCTTCCACGCCGTCGGCGACCCGGCCGAGGAGTTTTCCTTCAACGACGGCGAGATCGCCGAGGCGCACTGGTTCACCCGCGATGAGGTGCGCGCCGCGCTGGCGGCGGGGGACTGGTCCAGCTCGTCGGATTCGAAGCTGCTGCTGCCCGGGTCGATCTCGATCGCCCGCGTGATCATCGAATCCTGGGCCGCGATCGACGCGGGGCCCTAGCTGCCGGTCTCGGCCAGCTTCGCCTTCACCTGGGCGGCGCTCGGATTGGTCAGCGTCGACCCGTCGGCGAACTTCACCGTCGGGACCGTTTTGTTGCCGCCGTTGACCGAGCTGACGAAATCCGCGGCCGCCGCGTCGTGCTCGATGTCGACCGCCTCGTAGGGAATCCCGTTGGACTTGAGCACGGTCATGAGCCGGTGGCAGTAACCACACCAGGAGGTCGTGTAGACGGTGAGCGGGGCGGAGGTCATAGCTGGTTAACGTAGCCCGGCGACGATGCATTCCGCGCCGGGGGTGCCCGGGCGACACGCCTGGCCGCCGCTGAAGGTGTGGCGATGCACCGGGTTTGTCGGCGACCGCTGCCAAGATGGACGGCATGCCGATGGTCGCCGATCCCTTGACAGCCGGGCTGGACGACGAGCAGCGCGAAGCCGTGCTGGCTCCCCGCGGCCCGGTCTGCGTGCTCGCCGGCGCCGGCACGGGAAAGACCCGCACCATCACGCACCGGATCGCCCAGCTGATCGCCGGCGGCCACGTCGCGGCCGGCCAGGTGCTGGCCGTCACCTTCACCCAGCGGGCGGCGGGGGAGATGCGCTCGAGGTTGCGGATGATCGACGCCGCGGCGGGCGCGGACACCACCGTCGGCGCGGTCTCGGCCCTGACGTTCCACGCGGCCGCCCACCGACAGCTGCGGTATTTCTGGCCGAGGGTGGTCGGCGACACCGGCTGGCAGCTGCTGGACAGCAAATTCGCCGTCGTCGCCCGCGCGGCCGGGCGCGCCCGGATCAACGCCAGCACCGACGACGTGCGCGACCTGGCCGGCGAAATCGAGTGGGCCAAGGCGTCGCTGATCGGGCCGGAGGAATACCCGGCCGCGGTGGCCGCCGCCGCGCGCGACATCCCGTTGGACGCCGCGCTAGTCGCCGCCGTCTACGCCGCCTACGAGGCCCTCAAATCCCGCGGCGACAACGTCACCCTGCTCGATTTCGACGACCTGCTGCTGCACACCGCGGCCGCGATCGAGAACGATCCCGGGGTGGCCGAAGAGTTCCGGGACCGGTATCGCTGCTTCGTCGTCGACGAATACCAGGACGTCACGCCGTTGCAGCAGCGGGTGCTGACGGCGTGGCTGGGCGATCGTGACGACCTGACCGTGGTGGGTGACGCCAACCAGACCATCTACTCGTTCACCGGGGCCTCGCCGCGGTTCCTGCTCGACTTCTCCCGCCGGTTCCCCGACGCCACCGTGGTGCGCCTGGAACGCGACTACCGCTCCACCCCGCAGGTGGTGTCGTTGGCCAATCAGGTGATCGCCGCGGCGCGCGGCCGGGTCGCCGGCAGCAAGCTGCACCTGGTGGGCCAGCGGGCGCCGGGTCCGGCGCCGTCGTTCCACGAGCACCCCGACGAACCGGCCGAGGCCGCCGCGGTCGCGGCGTCGATCAAGCGGCTCATCGAATCCGGCACCCCGCCGTCCGAGATCGCTGTGCTCTACCGGGTCAACGCGCAATCGGAGATCTACGAGGAGGCGTTGACCGAGGCCGGCATCGCCTATCAGGTTCGCGGTGGCGAGGGATTTTTCAACCGTCAGGAGATCAAGCAGGCCTTGCTGGCGCTGCAGCGATGCTCAGAGCGCGGTTCGGAGCAGGGCCCGGCGGGCCCGTTGCCCGACGTGGTGCGCGCGGTGCTGGAACCGCTGGGGTTGACGGCCGAGGAACCGGTGGGCACCCGGGCCCGCGAGCGCTGGGAAGCGTTGACCGCCCTGGCCGAGCTGGTGGACGACGAAGTCGCGCAGCGACCGCAACTCGACCTGCCCGGGCTGATGACCGAACTCCGGACGCGCGCCGACGCCCGACACCCACCGGTGGTGGAGGCCGTCGCGCTGGCGTCGCTGCACGCCGCCAAGGGGCTCGAGTGGGACGCGGTGTTCCTGGTCGGGTTGGCCGACGGCACACTGCCCATCTCGCACGCGCTGGCGCACGGCGCCGAAAGCGAAGCGGTCGAGGAGGAACGCCGGCTGCTCTACGTCGGAATCACCAGGGCCAGAACGCATTTGACGCTGAGCTGGGCGCTGGCGCGCAGCCCGGGCGGCCGCCAAAGCCGCAAGCCGTCGCGGTTCCTCAACGGCATCGCGCCCCAGGCGCGTTCCGACGCGGCACCGAACAAATCTCGGCGAACCCGCGGCGCCGCGACCCGCTGCCGGATCTGCAACAACAACCTGACCACCCCGGCGGCCGTCATGCTGCGGCGCTGCGAGACCTGCGCCGCCGACATCGATGAGGACCTGTTGCTGCGGCTCAAGGCGTGGCGGCTCGACATCGCCAAGGAGCAGAAAGTGCCCGCCTACGTCGTCTTCACCGACAACACGCTGATCGCCATCGCCGAGCTGTTGCCCGATGACGAAGAGGCGCTGATCGCGATCCCGGGCATCGGCGCGCGCAAATTGGAACAGTACGGGCCCGACGTGCTGGAGTTGGTACGCGGCCGCTGACCGGTAAACCCGCAGGTCGCAAAATCGGTTGTGATCGCCGGCGGTGACCGCTTACCCTCGAAACGCACAACTTGGCACCACGGAAGTCGGCATTGCGGAAGGGGGTGGCCACGATGATCAACGACGCTTGCGGTGTAGGCGTGGCCCGCGCGGCGCGTCCTGTCCTGGACGCCGCTACCTCCCATGCCGCACACGCCGCCTCGGCGGCCGCGCGTAAGCATCGCGCCGCCGCCGCGACCGACGCGTCCGTCCAAGTTGGGGCCCCACCGAAGGCGAGCTGAGCACCAGCCCGGTTTTCTCCCCAGATGGCCACGGACCCGAAGTCACCAGGATCCGTGGCCACAGTTGTTTTAGCCGGAGTTGTTTTAGCCGGCAACTTCTTGACCTGGTCCGGATCACTCCCAACGGACGCCAACCCAGATCAGGAAGTAGGTGGTAGGACATGTCGGCACCGACAGTCCCCGGACAAGTTCTGCCGTGTCACGTCGGAGATCCCGACCTGTGGTTCGCCGACACACCGGCCGATCTCGAGCGGGCCAAGACGCTGTGCGCCGGGTGCCCGGTCCGGCGCCAGTGCCTGGCGGCCGCGCTGGAACGGGCCGAACCCTGGGGCGTGTGGGGCGGCGAGATCATCGACCGCGGCTCGGTCCTGAGCTTCAAACGGCCCCGCGGCCGTCCGCGCAAGGACCAGCGGCGAGACGGGGCCGCCGCCTAAGACGAGACGATGGCCTCATCCGGTTCGGCGAAACCGGGCACCAGTTCCTCGGACAGCGCCTTGATCGGCACATGGGCGTCCAGCTGGCACAGGATCGCGGACACCGACAGGATCACCCGCATCGGGATGACCAGCTTGGGCGGCAGGTCCATTTGCCGGGCCGTCCGGATCTGCGACATCGACTTGTCGATTTCGATGGCGGACATCTTCTGCAGCCACTTACGGGTGTAGTGGAACACCTCGACCTCGACCGGTTCGACGTACTGGCGCAGCATGTCGTCGATGTCGCGGACCGACACCTGCTGGCCCTTCTGGATGAAGCCGGCCTTCTCCATCGTCGGCAACAGCAGGTCGTAGTTCTTGTCGCGGGCCAGCCGGATGCTCATCCCGAGCTCGATCGGCAAGCCACCGGGCAGCGCGGCGACGGCGCCGAAGTCGATCACGCCCATCCGGCCGTCGGGCAGCAGCATGAAGTTGCCCGGGTGGGCGTCGCCGTGCAGCATGCCCAGCCGGCGGGGTGCGTCGAAGGTGAGCTCGAGCAGCCTGGTCCCCATCAAATCGCGCTGTTCGGTGGTGCCGTGCCGGATGATCTCGGCCATCGGGGTGCCCTGCATCCATTCCTGGACCACGACTTTCGGCGCGCTGGCCACGATGCGCGGCACCGCGAAGTGCGGGTCGTCAGCGTAGGCCTTGGCGAAGGCGCGCTGGTTCTCGGCCTCCAGCCGGTAGTCCAGCTCCATCTCGGTGCGCTCGATCAGCTCGTCGACCACGCCCTGGACGTCGGCGCCCGGCGCGAGCTGCTTGAACACCCCGACCAGCCGCTGCATGGTCTTGAGGTCGGCCCGCAGCGCCTCGTCGGCGCCCGGGTACTGGATCTTGACCGCCACCTCGCGGCCGTCGGCCCAGACGCCCTTGTGCACCTGGCCGATGCTGGCCGAAGCCACCGGGGTGTCGTCGAACGAGCTGAACCGGTCGCGCCACTTGGTGCCCAGTTGGGCGTCGAGCACCCGGTGCACCTTGGCGGCGGGCAGCGGCGGCGCATCCTTTTGCAGCTTGGTCAGCGCCTCGCGGTACGGCTCGCCGAACTCCTCGGGGATCGCGGCCTCGAGCACCGACAGGGCCTGGCCCACCTTCATCGCGCCGCCCTTGAGCTCGCCGAGGACGGTGAACAGTTGGTGGGCGGCCTTTTCCAGAAGCTCGGCCTGGACCTCGTCCCTGGACTTTCCGGTCAGCCGCTTGCCGAATCCGATCGCCGCCCGGCCGGCGAACCCGACGGGAATGCTGGCCAGCTTCGCGTTGCGCGCAGCCCGGCCCCGTTTGATGTCAGACACCTACCCATCATCCATGATGGCCAGCGCGATGTGGAGCGATGCCGACAACGTACGTTGTCACCCTAATTAACGGGCTGGTCAACGGGCCCCCATGATGAATGTGGCCTTTACTACAGCCTTCACCACAGCCGTACTACAGCGGGGCGAGTCAGCACGAGCACAGCGGATGTTTGGCCCACGGCCGCGTAACGAGCGCGCCGGAGTGCACGTCGAATTCCAGGGTCGCATTGAGCGTCGGGGGCGGTTCGGGCGTGGTCTCCCGCCCGTGCACGGCCGCGATCACCCGGTCCACCTGGCTGAGCGCCAGCGCCGCCGTCGCCAGCACGGTGGCCCGATCGGCGACCCCGACGGTCTCGCGCAGCTGGGCGCAGATCGCCGGCCAGGCCGCGTCGCGGTCCCGGCGGTGCAGGTCCGCACAGCCCAGGCAGCTTGTCACCCCGGGGATCACCAGCGGACCCACCAGCCCGATGCCGTCGCGCACCCGCACCAACAGATGGGCGACGCCCTGGCTGTGCAGATCGCGCACCATGCGCGGGTCGGCGACCAGGAAGTCCGACAGCACCACCAGATCGACGTCGTGGGCCGACACCGCGGCGTGCGGTTGGCTGCTGTGCGCGATCCGCGCACCCGAACAGCGCAGGGCCTCCACCAGCAGCTCCGAGAGCGGCCCGCGGCCGTGGATCCGCACCGAGGCCGCCCGGGCGCGTGGCCGCCCGCATTCGGTGGCCACCCCGGCAGCGACCAACTGCGTGACCAGGTTTCGCAGGCCCTCGGCGTCGGTCAGGCCGCGGTCGAGCGCGCGGCGCTGCAATTCGGGGAGCGGGGTCGGTGACCACATCGACCGCAACAGGGTGGCCAGCTCGGCGGCGGCCAGGCCGCCAGGCGGGCGGACGAGCACCGCGCGGCGGGGATCCCAGCCCACCTGGACCGCGCCGTCCGGGCGCAGCAGCACCGGCAGCGCCGGATCCAGCGCGTATCCAGAAACCGTGGCCTCGAGCCGCTGAGTCACCCCGTCACTGTGTCACGCGCAACGCGATGGCCCCGGTCAGTTATCCACAGAACCGGGACCCGGGTCCTCTGGGTTCTGGCCCTCGCGCTCGAGTTTGGCGATCGCCTCGTCGATGCCGCTGGTGTCACCGCCGACGACCCGGTCGATGAAGCCCGCCGGCTCGTCGAGGTCCTCGGCGTCGGGCAGCAGGTCGGGGTGTTGCCAGATGCCGTCGCGGGAGTCGACGCCGGCGGCCTCGGTCAGGCGCTCCCAGAGCGCCGCGGCCTCCCGCATCTTGCGCGGCCGCAGCTCCAGCCCGACCAGCGTGGCAAAGGTCTGCTCGGCCGGGCCGCTGCTGGCGCGGCGCCGGCGCATCGTCTCGCCCAGCGCGGCCGCGCCGGGGATCCGGTCGCCCAGCGCCCCGGCCACCACCACCTGCACCCAGCCCTCGATGAGGGCGAGCAGTGTTTCCAAGCGTTCCAGCGCCTGCGTCTGGGCCGGCGTCGCCTTGGGCTCGAAAACGCCCTGCCCCAGCAGGTTTTCGATGGCCGCCGGATCCGACAGCGACGCCGGATTGAAGTCGCGCGCCAGCTCCTCGATTCCGGACATGTCGATCTGCATGCCCATGGCATAGGCCTCGACGGCCCCGAGCAGTTGGCTCGACAGCCACGGCACGTGACTGAACAGTCGGTGGTGGGCGGCCTCCCGCGCGGCCAGGAAGGTCAGGACCTCGCTGCGCGGCCGCTCCAGTCCGGTGGCGAATGATTCGACGGTGTCGGGCATTACCGCCGCAATTCCCTTGGGCCCCAACGGTAAACCAATATCGGTGGAGGTCAACACCTCGCGGGACAGACGGCTCAGCGCCTGTCCGAGCTGCGAGCCGAACGCCATGCCACCCATCTGCGACATCATCTGCAGCAGCGGGCCGGCCATGCTCTTGGCCTCCTCGGGCAGCGACGCCGCCCACACCGTCGAAATCTGTTGTGCCATCGGGTCACACAGCCGCTTCCAGGTCTCCAACGTGTTGTCGACCCAGTCGCCGGGCGTCCAGCCCACCGCCTTGGTGGTGCCCGCCGGCAGCGCCGTGGCCCCGTCCAGCCAGGTTTCGGCCAGGTGCACCGCATCGGCGATCGCCGAATTGGTGGTGTCCGGAATCGGCGCCACGAAGCCGATCGAATTCGTCGCGACGCGGCGCGCCAACTCGTAATTGACCGGTCCCGAGCCGGTTCCGCCGGGCCCGACAGTGCCCGCGCTGCTGAACATCTGGCCCAGTTGGGTGAAGATCTGCCCCAAGTCACCCATGCCGAATTCACCGCTGATGCCGAAGGCGGCGAACGGGTCGGACGGGTTCGAGCCCGAATCGGGATCTTTCTTCCCGCGTTTGTCGGGGTCGTCTCCCGAGTCTCCTGAGGGGAAGCCGAAAGGCAGGTCAGCCATACCCTCAACGGTACTCACCGCTAGGTCAGACGGCGCGACCTCGGGTCAGCTGGTAGCTGAACCCGCCGAACCGGACGTTATGGCGCGACACCGCGCCGCGGCCGCCGTCTAGTGTGATCGGCGTGAACAGGCGCATCCTGACCTTGGTGGTCGCGCTGGTCCCGATCGTGGTGTTCGGCGTGTTGCTAGCGGTGGTGACCGTGCCGTTCGTGTCGCTGGGGCCCGGTCCCACCTTCGACACGCTCGGGGAAGTCGACGGCAAGCAGGTGGTGGCGATCAAGGGCACCCAGACGCATCCGACCACCGGGCACCTCAATATGACGACGGTGTCCCAGCGCGACGACCTGACCCTGGGCGAGGCGCTGACGCTGTGGCTTTCGGACACCGAACAGTTGGTGCCGCGCGACCTCATCTATCCCCCCGGTAAGTCGCGCGAGGAAGTCGACCAGGCCAACAATGCCGATTTCAAGCAATCCGAGGACAGCGCCGCCTATGCCGCCCTGGGTTACCTCAAATACCCGGCGGCGGTCACCGTCGCCAAAGTCCCCGAGCCGGGGCCCTCGGCGGGCAAGCTGAAGACCGGTGACGCCATCGACGCGGTCAACGGCGTCCCGGTGGCCACCGTCGACCAGTTCACCGGCTTGCTGAAGAACACCAAGCCCGGCCAGGTCGTGACGATCGACTACCGCCGCAAGAACGAGCCGGCCGGTGTGGCGCAGATCACCCTGGGTGCCAACAAAGACCGCGACTATGGCTTTCTGGGCGTCGCGGTGCTCGACGCGCCGTGGGCGCCGTTCACCGTCGACTTCAACCTGGCCAACGTGGGCGGGCCGTCGGCCGGACTGATGTTCAGCCTCGCGGTGGTCGACAAATTGACCACCGGGGATCTGGCCAAGTCGAATTTCATCGCCGGGACCGGAACCATTTCCTCCGACGGCAAGGTCGGGCAGATCGGCGGCATCACCCACAAGATGGTCGCCGCGCACGCGGCCGGGGCGACGGTATTTCTGGTGCCGGCGAAGAACTGCTACGAGGCCAGCTCGGACAATCCGTCCGGCCTGCGGTTGGTCAAGGTCGAGACGCTCGGCCAGGCAGTAGATGCGTTGCACGCGATCGGCTCGGGTCAGCAGGCGCCAAGCTGCTAGCGAAGCCAAGCGATCACGGGTTGTGCCATGCGTAGAGTTATCACCGACTAGCAATCGATCAGGGAGCGTAGCCAGTGGGGATGCGGCCCACCGCACGGATGCCGAAGCTGACTCGGCGTAGCCGAATTCTGATCCTGATCGCACTGGGTGTGATCGCGTTGCTGCTTGCCGGTCCGCGGCTGATCGACGCGTACGTCGACTGGCTGTGGTTCGGCGAGCTCGGGTATCGCTCGGTGTTCTCCACCGTGCTGGTCACCCGGTTCGTGGTGTTCTTGATCGCCGGCCTGCTGGTGGGCGGCATCGTGTTCGCCGGGCTGGCGGTGGCCTATCGCACCCGTCCGGTGTTCGTGCCGAGCAACGACAACGACCCGGTGGCGCGCTACCGCGCCCTGGTGCTGTCGCGGTTGCGACTGGTGAGCGCCGGAATCCCGGTGGCGATCGGCCTACTGGCCGGCATGGTCGCCCAAAGCTATTGGGTGCGAATCCAACTGTTCTTGCACGGCGGCGACTTCGGCTTGCACGACCCGCAGTTCGGCAAGGACCTCGGCTTCTACGCGTTCGAGCTGCCCTTCTACCGGCTGCTGCTGTCCTACCTGTTCGTCGCGGTGTTCCTGGCCTTCGTGGCGAACCTGTTGGCCCACTACATCTTTGGCGGCATTCGGCTGTCCGGCCGCACCGGTGCGCTGAGCCGATCGGCGCGTGTCCAGCTGGTCACCCTGGTCGGGGTGCTGGTGCTGCTCAAGGCCATCGCCTACTGGTTGGACCGCTACGAGTTGTTGTCGCACACCCGCGGCGGCAAACCCTTCACGGGCGCCGGTTACACCGACATCAACGCGGTGCTGCCCGCCAAGCTGATCCTGATGGCGATCGCGCTCATCTGCGCCGGCGCGGTGTTCTCGGCGATCGTCCTGCGGGACTTGCGGATTCCCGCGATCGGTTTGGTCCTGTTGCTGCTGTCGTCGCTCATCGTGGGGGCGGGATGGCCGCTGATCGTCGAGCAGATCAGCGTCAAACCCAATGCCGCGCAGAAGGAAAGCGAATACATCAGCCGCAGCATCGCCGCGACGCGGCAAGCCTACGGCCTGACCTCCGACCAGGTCACCTACCGCAACTACACCGGCGACGCGCAGGCCACCGCCCAGCAGGTCGCCGACGACCGGGCCACCACATCGAACATCCGGCTGCTCGACCCGACGATCGTCAGCCCGGCGTTCACCCAGTTCCAGCAGGGCAAGAACTTCTACTACTTCCCTGACCAGCTCTCCATCGACAGGTACCAGGACCGCAGCGGGGCGTTGCGTGACTACGTCGTGGCGGCCCGCGAGCTCAACCCCGATCGGCTGATCGACAACCAGCGCGACTGGATCAACCGGCACACCGTATACACCCACGGCAACGGCTTCATCGCGTCGCCGGCCAACACGGTGCGCGGAATCGCCAACGATCCCAACCAGAACGGCGGCTACCCCGAATTCCTGGTCAACGTCGTCGGCGCCAACGGTGGCGTGGTGTCCGACGGTCCGGCGCAGCTCGACCAGCCGCGCGTCTATTACGGGCCGGTCATTTCGAACACGTCGGCCGACTACGCGATCGTCGGGCGCAACGGCGCCGACCGCGAATACGACTACGAGACCAGCAACGAGACCAAGAACTACACCTACACCGGCCTCGGCGGCGTCCCAATCGGCGACTGGCTGTCGCGCACCGTGTTCGCCGCGAAATTCGCCGAGCGAAACTTCCTGTTCTCCAACGTGATCGGCTCCAACAGCAAGATCTTGTTCAACCGGGACCCGGCGCGACGGGTGGAGGCGGTGGCGCCGTGGCTGACCACCGACAGCGCGGTGTACCCGGCGATCGTCAACAAGCGACTGGTGTGGATCATCGACGGCTACACCACGCTGGACAACTACCCGTATTCCGAACTCACGTCGTTGGAGTCGGCGACCGCGGACTCCAACGAGGTGGCGTTCAACAGGTTGGCACCCGACAAGCGGGTTTCCTATATCCGGAACTCGGTCAAGGCGACCGTGGACGCCTACGACGGCACCGTCACGCTGTATCAGCAAGATGAGCAGGATCCGGTGCTCAAGGCGTGGATGCGGGTCTTCCCGGGCACGGTCAAGCCGAAGAGCGACATCAGCCCCGAGCTGGCCGAGCACCTGCGCTATCCCGAGGACCTGTTCAAGGTGCAGCGGATGTTGCTGGCGAAGTATCACGTCAACGATCCGGTGACGTTCTTTTCCACCTCGGACTTCTGGGACGTGCCGCTGGATCCGAACCCGACGGCCAGCAGCTACCAGCCGCCGTACTATATCGTCGCGAAAAACATTGCGAAGAACGACAATACGGCGTCGTACCAGCTGACCAGCGCGATGAACCGGTTCAAGCGTGACTATCTGGCCGCCTACATCAGCGCCAGCTCCGACCCCGCGACGTACGGCAGGATCACCGTGCTGACCATCCCGGGGCAGGTCAACGGACCCAAGCTGGCCAACAACGCGATCACCACCGATCCGGCGGTGTCCCAGGACCTCGGTGTGATCGGGCGCGACAACCAGAACCGGATCCGGTGGGGCAACCTGCTCACCCTGCCGGTGGGCCAGGGCGGGCTTCTCTACGTCGAACCCGTGTACGCCTCCCCGGGGGCTAGCGACGCGGCGTCGTCGTATCCGCGGCTCATCCGGGTGGCGATGATGTACAACGACAAGATCGGATACGGCCCCACCGTGCGTGACGCCCTGACCGGGCTGTTCGGTCCGGGCGCGGGCGCGGCGGCGACGGGCATCCAGCCCACCGAATCCGGCACGCCCGCCGCCAGTCCGCCGGCCAACGCGCCGCCGCCGGCCGTGACGCCGGGTTCGGCGCCACCGGTGGCCGCGCCGCCGGTTCCCGACGGGTCGGTGACGCTCTCTCCGGCAAAATCGGCTGCCCTGCAAGAGATCCAGGCCGCGATCGGCGCGGCCAAAGACGCCCAGAAGAAGGGCGATTTCGCCGGCTACGGTGCGGCGCTGCAGCGCTTGGACGACGCGATCACCAAGTACAACAACACCAAATAACCGTCACGCGTAGGCCGTTCGGAACCTGTCCCGATAGGCTTTCGGGCTGATGCCCAGGTGATTGACGAACACCCGCCGCAGGGTTTCGATGCTGCCGAAGCCGGCCATCCCCGCGGTCTCGGTCACCGACCGGCCGGATTCCAAGGCATTGCGGGCGAAATCGATCCGCACCAGTTCGACGTAGCGCGCCGGACTCATCCCCAGCTCGGACTGGAAGAGCCGGGTCAACTGGCGGGTGCTCAGGGATGCCAGCGCCGCAAGCCTTTTCACGCTGTAGTCGGCGCCGGGGTCGGCCGCAATCGCATCGGTGACCGGGCGCAGCGGCGACTGCGGCGGGGGATCGGCCTCCAGCAACACCGAGAACTGTGATTGGCCGCCCGCGCGCTTGAGGTACACCACCAGCCACCTCGCCACGTCGCGGACCAGTTCGGTCCCGTAATCCATTTCGACCAACGCCAGCGCCAGGTCGATGCCCGACGAGATCCCGGCCGAGGTGAAGATGTCGCCGTCGCGGACGAAGATCGCGTCGGGCTCGACCGTCACGTCCGGGAATGCCCGGGCCAGCAACCGGGTGTCGTGCCAGTGCGTGGTGGCGCGCCGGCCGTTGAGCACCCCGGCCTGGGCGAGGATGAACGAGCCCGTGCAGATCGACGCCAGCCGCCGGGTCCGGGCCGACACCGATCGAACGGCCTCGACCAGGGCGGGGTCGATGGGTCGCGCGGGCAGGTGGTCGCTGCCGGCGACCAGGACGGTGTCGGCGGAATCGATCGCCGCGATGCTGTCCGTCACGCCCAGCCGCGCCCCGATCGAGCTGGTCACGTCGCGCCCGTCCAGCGACGCGATCTTGACCTGGTAGTCGGCGCCGAACCGGTTGGCCTCGACGAAGACCTCGCCCGCGCCGGCGACGTCCAACAGCGTCACCCCGTCGAACACGACGATCACCACCACCCGCGTCCGCGCTCTGGCTTCGGTCACGCAGCCATTGTGTCGCGTTCTGTGGAGAGGACGGCCAGAACGGCCAGGGTCGAATCGTGCGTGCCGCAGCACACTCATAGCAACGGTCACCCCACAAGGCCCTTACCAGGAGATGAGAACAATGACCACCAGCTCAGTCGACACCATCGCCGGCATCGGCGTACCCGACACCGCGCTGGCGCGCGAGGCCACCGATTTCATCCGCGACACCGAGGACGAGTTGCTCTTCAACCATTCCCGGCGGGTGTTCTTCTTCGGGGCGTTGCAGGGCCTGCGCCGCGGGCTGCAACCGGACGCCGAGCTGCTTTATGTCGCGGCAATGTTTCATGACCTGGGCCTGACCGAGCGCTACCGCGGCTCGAACGTCCGCTTCGAGGTCGATGGCGCCGATGCGGCCCGGGACTTCTTGACGGCCCATGGCGTCGACAAAGCCGAAGCCGACAAGGTCTGGCTCGGAATCGCGTTGCACACCACCCCCGGCGTGCCCGAGTTCATGGCACCCGAGGTCGCCCTGCTGCAGGCCGGTGTGGAAGTCGACGTGGTCGGCGTCGGGCGCGAGCAACTGGCTCCCGAGGAGCTGGCCGCGGTGACCGCCGCCCACCCGCGCCCACAGTTCAAGCGGCGCATCCTGGCGGCGTTCAACGACGGCATGAAGCACCGGCCGCGGACCACCGACGGCACCATGAACGCCGACGTGCTGGCGCACTTCGATCCGGACTTCCAGCGCGTCGATTTCGTCGACCACATCCTGCACAACGGCTGGCCCGAGTAGCGGAAGGGAGCAGAACAATGGACATCTACGAAGGCCTATACACCACCCGGATGATGCGCCGGCTGCGTCCGGATCCGATTCCGTTGGACACCCAGGCCCGCATTCTCGATGCGGCCGTCCGCGCCCCGAACGGGGGTAACACCCAGCGTTGGCACTTCGTGGCCGTGGACGATCGCGAACTCATCGGCAAGTTCGCCCAACTGTTCCGCGCGGCCCGCGCCCTCGAATGCGAAAAGTTCAGCACGGGAACGGGACCGATGGTGGCGACGGCGCAGGGTGCGGATCCGGCCGCTCACGCCGAAACGATGCGCCGGATGAAGGGCTCGGGGGATTACCTGGCCGACCATTTCGAAGACATTCCCCTGCTGCTGTTCGTCTTCGCCATCGATGACCTTGGCGGCGCCAACATCTACCCCGCGATCTGGAGTGCGCTGCTCGCCGCCCGCGCCGAGGGCGTCGGCGGCGCCATGACGATGGTGCTCCGCAATTTCGAGAACGAGGTGAACGCACTGCTGGGAGTTCCGGTCGAGCAGGGCTGGAAGATGTCGGCCATGCTCACCCTGGGTTACCCGCTGGGCAGGTGGGGCGTCGCGGCGAATCGCCGTCCCGTGCACGAGGTTTCGTCCCGCAACGGCTGGGGCAAGCCGTTCGGCGTCGAAGTGCCGCAGCCGCTGTGGCCGCCGCACCACGAGATGACGACCGGCCTGGCCGCGGCGGGCTGAATAGGCCCTGCGGCGCAACGGATTTGCGAGAAAGGTAGGTCACATGAGCGGTCCAGATCCCATTGGCGTCACCGTGGTGCGGCCGGGGGAGGGCGACGTCGTCGCCCTGCCGGGCTTCGGGGCGGTGTTCAAATTGTCCGGCAAGACCAACGGCGGCGAGGTGTCCATCGTCGAGCACCCGTTCGCGGTCGGCCTGCTCACGGCGGCGCACCGGCACACCCGCGAGGACGAGCATTCTATCGTGCTGGCCGGCGAGATCGGCTTCCGCTCCGACGACAGTGAAGTGGTGCTGGGCCCCGGTGGCTACATCACCAAGCCCCGCGGGCAGATGCACGCGATGTGGAACGCCGGCAGCGAGCCGGGCCGCATCGTCGAGATTATCACCCCAGGCGGATTCGAGAACTATTTCCGGGAACTCGGCGAGCTGCTTGTCGAGCACGCCGACGACCCGGCGGGCAAGCCGCTGCGCGAGCTGCCCGAGTTCGGCGAGCTCGCCGACAAGTACGGGCTGACGTACGGGTCGCCGGAGTGGATGGATGACATCGCGCGGCGGTACCGGCTGAACCCGCCGTCTCACTGACCTGGATTTGGGCTTCGATGGCCGCTGACCGCGCGATTTGGTCGCCGTGACACCGGTTCGGTAACCTGGCATTTACCAACGCGGGGTGGAGCAGCTCGGTAGCTCGCTGGGCTCATAACCCAGAGGTCGCAGGTTCGAATCCTGTCCCCGCTACCAGCGGAAATGGCCCCCGGAGACTTCTCCGGGGGCCATTTTCATGCCCGATGGCCACGTGTTTGGCAACATTAGGCGTGCTAAGCATCTAACTGTCGCCTTCGTCGGCTAGATCCCAGCCGTTGCCGATTAGGAATGCGGCCGCGTGCTCGGCGGCGTCTCGGTCATCGTTTCGCAGAACATGTGCATAGGTTTGGAGGAAGAATCCAACATTGGCGTGGCCGATCCGCTCGCTGATCACCTTCGGGCTTATGCCGGCTTTGAGGGCGCCGGTCGCGTAGGAGTGCCGCAGATCGTGGAAGGTGATCCGCGAGAGTCCTGCAGCTGCCGCGAGTCGATCGAAACGCTGTCTGATGGTGTCGGGGTGCGGTGGGCGACCGTCCTCGAAGGTGAAGACAAAGTCGCCGGCGCGATAGTCAGGGCCGAAGAACTCTCGCTCGCGGTTCTGGATTTCCCGCCAGTTGCGTAGCGCGGCGACTGTGGTTCGATCGATCGAGATCGTTTGGTCGGCGTTCTTTGTTTTGCCGCCGTGTTTGTCGCGGGCGTGGCCTTTGACGACGACGCGATTGTCGTGGACCGCGATCTCGCCGGCGTCGAGGTCGACGGCCGACCACTTGAGCCCGCAAATCTGGCCTCGGCGGATTCCGGTGGTTAGTTCCAGCAAGAAAAGCGCAGCGAACCGGTCGTGCTGGATCGACATGAGGAAGGTCTGAATCTGCTCAGGCTTCCAGACCTTCCGGCGTGTTCGGGGTCAAGTCCAGGGACGTGGTGTACGGGGTCGTCTTGTGATTCTTCGAGATGATGGTTCAAGCGGTCAGTGCCGCAG
>NZ_MVHG01000449.1 GCF_002086125.1 Mycobacterium arosiense ATCC BAA-1401 = DSM 45069 | reverse complement strand
TTTCTCGGTGGCGCGGCGTTTCCCGGCGACGAGCGCCTGATGCCGTGGTTGCAGGTGCGCGGCGGCCAGGTCAACGCCAGCACCCGGGGCAGGACCACCGACTATTTCTTCGAGGTGACGGCGGAGCACCTTGGCGCCGGTCTGGCACGGCTGATCGACATGCTCGCCCGCCCCTTGCTGGACATCGATGCGCAACGGCGCGAGCGCGAAGTACTCGAGGCCGAATACCT
>NZ_MVHG01000448.1 GCF_002086125.1 Mycobacterium arosiense ATCC BAA-1401 = DSM 45069 | reverse complement strand
AATCCGGACATTACCCGTCTGTTGCAGTCGATGGGCTTCGATCAGGTGTTCAATATCGTCGATCGTCCGATTCCGTGCCCGGAATGCCTGTCCGACCTGCCGCCGCAGGACCAGTCGGAAGATGTGGTGCGCGACAAGGTCCTGGAGGCGCACCGCATCCTGATGGGCCTCAACGAATCCAACCGCGAAGCCTTCCACGACCTGGTCAGCGCCCTGGAGCGCCATTAACC
>NZ_MVHG01000447.1 GCF_002086125.1 Mycobacterium arosiense ATCC BAA-1401 = DSM 45069 | reverse complement strand
CCGTCGTCGCCCGCTCCACGGCGTGCTCGAAGCGATCGTGGGGCACGGCTTGCCAGCCGGGGCCCCAGTAGAGTCGGTCGAGTTCGACATGCGTACAACCCAGCCTGGCGGCCAGCGCGGCGGAGAAGGTCGACTTCCCGGCCCCGCTGGTGCCGACCACCACCACACGCAGCGGCGCGCCTCGCCCGGCCTCGACGCAGGTCATGCCTTGACCGCGACCAGCGTGTAGC
>NZ_MVHG01000446.1 GCF_002086125.1 Mycobacterium arosiense ATCC BAA-1401 = DSM 45069 | reverse complement strand
AAACGGAGGATGGCCGCAGAACGATCATCTGCCTATGGCCGGCGCTGCGCTTGATCGAGATCAAGTACTGGAGGCCGGGGAGCCGGCGCGTGCGGCGATTCGCGTGACGGGTCTCGTTTTTTCTGTGAAGTGCATTGCATAACGCTTCAATCGGGACGGGTGGCCAGCATGCCAACCAGTTCCTGGGCGGCCTTGCGCAATGGCTGGTTTTTCAGCCAGATAGCGTGGAC
>NZ_MVHG01000445.1 GCF_002086125.1 Mycobacterium arosiense ATCC BAA-1401 = DSM 45069 | reverse complement strand
TCCGTGCCCTGGCCGACGACGGCCGCCTGAGCTGGCGCGATCTCGCCCAGAAGGTCGGCCTGTCGCTGACGCCGACGCTGCGCCGGGTACGCCGCCTGGAAGAGGAACACTACATCCAGGGCTACTTCGCCCGGCTCGACGAGGAGCGCCTGTCCGGGGCGATGAGCGTGTTCGTCTCGGTGTCCCTGGAAAAGCAGACCGGCGACTACCTCGCTCGCTTCGAGGAACGC
>NZ_MVHG01000444.1 GCF_002086125.1 Mycobacterium arosiense ATCC BAA-1401 = DSM 45069 | reverse complement strand
CTGCAATACCCCGAAGAGCCGGTCTACCTGCCGCCGCGCTATCGTGGCCGGATCGTCCTGACCCGCGACCCCGACGGCGAGGAACGCTGCGTAGCCTGCAACCTGTGCGCCGTGGCCTGTCCGGTTGGCTGCATCTCCCTGCAGAAGGCCGAGACCGAGGACGGTCGCTGGTATCCGGAGTTCTTCCGCATCAACTTCTCGCGCTGCATCTTCTGCGGCCTGTGCGAGGA
>NZ_MVHG01000443.1 GCF_002086125.1 Mycobacterium arosiense ATCC BAA-1401 = DSM 45069 | reverse complement strand
GGCGTAGAGCGAGGCGAGCCTGTCGGTCTCGCCGGGAATGACCAGGGTCGCCCCCGCGGTTTCCGGCCCTAGAGCTGGCTTTCGTGGCAATTTTCCCGCCGTTTCGCCGGCGAACGAAGAAGATGCGAAGACCAGAACCCATGCCGCCATCAGCGGCTTCACCCTGTCGATCATGTGCCGTTCCTCTGCTGAAAACGAGCGTCGCCGCTCCCGGTGAGGCCGGCGCGCAGG
>NZ_MVHG01000442.1 GCF_002086125.1 Mycobacterium arosiense ATCC BAA-1401 = DSM 45069 | reverse complement strand
GCCACGACCAGCCGCTGTCGCGGCTGCGCTTCCTCAAGGGCCCGCCGGCGCACCGGCAGATGGTGCGCAGCGTGCTCGGCGCCTGTGGCATCGCCACCCGCCGCCTGGAAGAGTTCGCGCCGATGCGCAGTTCCAGCGAGGAACAGCGCCAGGGCTGGCTGCGTCGCGCCGAACAGCTCGGCAGCCAGGTCTAGTTCCCTTCCCGCCCGGCTGCGGCCGGGCGCGGACACT
>NZ_MVHG01000441.1 GCF_002086125.1 Mycobacterium arosiense ATCC BAA-1401 = DSM 45069 | reverse complement strand
AAGCATGGGCGCGGTCATTGCCGGCATCATCGCAGCGGGATGCTCGACGACCCCGCCTGCGTCCAATGTGGCTGCCGCCAATACCGCCATCGGCAACGCCCAGCAGGCGATCGACCAGGCGTCCGCCGATCCCCACGTCGCCAAATACGCTGCAAGCGAACTGTAACGCGCAAGCGCGTCGCTGCAGAAGGCGAAAACGGCGTGGAATGACAAGCACGACCTGACGACCAC
>NZ_MVHG01000440.1 GCF_002086125.1 Mycobacterium arosiense ATCC BAA-1401 = DSM 45069 | reverse complement strand
GTGCAGCTCGATGCCGAAGGCCGCGCCTTGCTGGAAGAAGACCTGCGCTCGCCCTGCACCGAGGAAATCGCGGTGTTCCAGGCATTCTCCCGTGCCATCCGTGAAGGGGGCAGAAAGTTCGTGGTGATGGACACCGCGCCCACGGGCCACACCTTGCTGCTGCTCGACGCCACCGGCGCATACCACCGCGACATCGCCCGGCAGATGGGTGAGACGGGCGTTCACTTCACG
>NZ_MVHG01000044.1 GCF_002086125.1 Mycobacterium arosiense ATCC BAA-1401 = DSM 45069 | reverse complement strand
ACGGCCCGAACGCCCCGGGCACGTCTCGCCAGGCGATCCCACACCGGTACCGATAAATAATGCCCTCGACCATCGAGCGGGCATCCTGAAAGGGCCTGCCCCGCTTGCCTGTCCGAGTCGGAAGCAAATCTTCAATCAACGACCACTGAGCATCGGTGAGCAACTGAAACCGCGACATGACTCAAGCCTCGGGCACAACATCCAAAATCTTTGCCAGACACGCCCTAGTCGCGACGCGGGTTGCTACCGGCGGCGCTAGAGCGCTCGGACCGTGCCGGTCAGGTGCGGGTATCCCTTGGCGATGTTGCGCAGCGAAATGTCCCAGCCGCCGTCGTGTTCGTCGATGTAGAGCCCGGCCGTTGCGGGCAGCACCAGTGGCTTGCCGAACCGCACCGAATACCGCACGGCATAGGGAATTTGCGCTTCGATGTTGGCCAATACCGCTGCGGCGCTGTACATTCCGTGCGCGATCACGGTCGGGAATCCGAACAGCTTGGCCGCGACCGAGTTGGTGTGGATCGGGTTGTGATCGCCCCCGACGTCGGCGTAGCGCCGGATCAGCCCGGGGCTGATCCGCAAGACCGTGGACGGCGGTGGCAGCTTGGGCTGCTTCTGCGGCGGCGGCTTGGGTTCATCGGACAGGCTGGTCCGTTGCTGGTGCAGGAAGGTCGTCACCTGATGCCAGGCGGTGTCGTTGCCGACGCTGACGTCGGTCACCAGGTCGACCAGCAGACCCTTGCGGTGCTCGCGCAGGTTCTCGGCGTGCACGCGCACCCCGACGGTGTCGGTGACCGCGATCGGGCGGTATTGCGTGATGTGGTTCTCGGTGTGCACCGATCCCATTGCGGCGAAGGGGAAGTCGAAGCCGGTCACCAACGACATCAGCGAAGGAAAGGTCAGCGCGAACGGATAGGTCAGCGGCACGTGATTGCCGTAGCGCAGACCGGTGACCCCCGCGTACTCGGCCACGTTCGCGCGGTCGATGGGCAATTCGTCGATGGTCACCGTGCGGGTGGGCACCTCGCTGCTGCGGGACACCACCGGCAGGGTCCCGGCCGCCGCGCGCAGCATGTTCTTCAGGCCGCTTGGCTGGTTCATGGCATTCTCCTCGACAGCCCGTTTCACTACGCGCCCAGCATGGCCTGGCCGCAGACGCGAATGACGTTACCCGTCACCGCATTTGAGGCCGGGCTGGCGAAGTATGCGATGGTTTCGGCGACGTCCACCGGCTGCCCGCCCTGCAGCAGCGAGTTCATCCGGCGGCCGACCTCGCGGGTGGCCAGCGGGATGGCGGCGGTCATCTGGGTTTCGATGAATCCCGGTGCGACGGCGTTGATCGTGATGCCCTTGTCGTAGAGCTGCGGGGCCAACGCCTGGGTGAGGCCGATCATCCCGGCCTTGGTCGTCGCGTAGTTGGTCTGGCCGCGGTTGCCGGCGATGCCGGCCATCGACGACAGGCCGATCACCCGGCCGCCCTCGCCGAGGGTGCCGTTGGCCATCAGCCCCTCGGTAAGCCGCAGCGGGGCAAGCAGGTTGACGGCCAGGACGGCGTCCCAGCGAGCGTCGTCCATGTTGGCCAACAACTTGTCGCGGGTGATACCGGCGTTGTTGACCAGAATGTCGGCGCGGCCCCCGTGGTGCTCGCGCAGGTGCTCGGTGATCTTGTCGACGGCGTCGGAGGCGGTGACGTCGAGCCACAACGCGGTGCCCCCGACCCGGCTGGCCGTTTCGGCCAGCGCCTCGGCGGCCGATTCGACGTCGATGGCGACCACGCGGGCGCCGTCGCGGGCGAACACCTCGGCGATCGTCGCGCCGATGCCCCGGGCCGCGCCGGTCACGATCGCGACCTTGCCGTCCAGCGGGCGCTCCCAATCGGCCGGGGGCGTCGAGTCGGCCTCCCCGACGTAGAAGACCTGGCCGTCAACGTAGGCGGACTTGGCCGACAAGATGAACCGCATCGTCGATTCCAGGCCCGTCGCGGCGGGCTTGGCGTCCGGCGACAGGTACACCAGCGCCACCGTGGTCCCGTTGCGCAGCTCCTTGCCCAACGAACGGGTGAAGCCCTCCAGCGCGCGCTGCGCGATCCGCTCGTGCGGGCTGGCCGCGGCGTCGGGCGTGGTGCCGACGACCACCACGCGCGCGGAATGGCCCAGGTTGCGCAGCAGAGGGGTGAAGAACTCGTACAACCCCCTGAGCCCCTCGGGCGTGGTGATGCCGGTCGCGTCGTACACCAGGCCGCCGAACTTGTCGGCCCACCGGCCGCCGAGGTTGTTGCCCACCAGGTCGTAGTCGGCGTCCAGCGCCGCGCGCAGCGGTTCGACGACCCTGCCCTCGCCGCCGATCAGCAGGGCCCCGGCCAGTGGCGGTTCACCGGCACGGTAGCGGCGCAGCGTCTCGGGTTGGGGTACGCCGAGCTGCTTGGCGAGAAACGATCCAGGACCGGAATTGACGATCTGGGAGAACAGATCGGACGAAGCCTTGGGAGCCACCGGAGCTACCTTCCATGTTCTTGCGAAATCGGGGTATGCCTACTGCACAACCGTATCGGGGACGAACTTACTGCAGAGTAAGAACAGTAGGTAGTATGGCCCCGGTCGGGTGTTTCCCAATTCGATAGACCGCGCAAACACGGAGAAGAACAGTGGCCGCTGCAAGTTCTGAGGCAAATAAACAGTCCGCTCAGCGCAGTTCTGAGCGTCGGCGGGTGGCCGTGCTGGGCGGCAACCGCATCCCGTTCGCCCGATCCGACGGCGCCTACGCGGAGGCGTCCAACCAGGACATGTTCACCGCCGCCCTGGGCGGGCTGGTGGATCGCTTCGGATTGGCCGGCGAGCGGCTGGGCGTCGTCGTCGGGGGCGCCGTGCTCAAGCACAGCCGGGACTTCAACCTGACCCGCGAGTGCGTGCTGGGATCGCAGCTGTCGTCCCACACGCCCGCGTTCGACCTGCAACAGGCCTGCGGTACCGGGCTGCAGGCGGCGGTGGCCGCCGCCGAGGGTATCGCGTCCGGCCGTTACGACGTGGCCGCCGCCGGCGGCGTCGACACCACCTCCGACGCGCCCATCGGTCTGGGCGACAACCTGCGCCGCACCCTGCTCAAGTTGCGCCGGGCCAAGTCCAACGTGCAACGGCTGAAGCTGGTGGGCACGCTGCCCGCCACCCTGGGCGTCGAGATCCCGGTGAACAGCGAACCGCGCACCGGGTTGTCCATGGGCGAGCACCAGGCGCTCACCGCCAAGAAGATGGGCATGCCCCGCGTCGCCCAGGACGAGCTGGCCGCCGCCAGCCACCGCAACATGGCGGCGGCCTATGACCGCGGCTTCTTCGACGACCTGGTCACCCCCTTCCTGGGGCTGTACCGCGACGACAACCTGCGCCCCGACTCGTCGGCGGAGAAGCTGGCCAAACTGCGCCCGGTGTTCGGAGTCAAGGCCGGCGACGCGACGATGACGGCCGGCAACTCGACACCGCTGACCGACGGTGCGTCGGTGGCGCTGCTGGCCACCGACGAGTGGGCGGCCGCTCATTCGCTGACCCCGCTGGCCTACCTGGTGGACTCGGAGACCGCGGCCGTCGACTACGTCACCGGGCGCGACGGCCTGCTCATGGCCCCGACCTACGCCGTGCCCCGGCTGCTGGCCCGCAACGGCCTGAGCCTGCAGGACTTCGACTTCTACGAGATCCACGAGGCGTTCGCTTCGGTGGTGCTGTGCCACCTGCAGGCTTGGGAGTCCGAGGAGTACTGCAAGGAGCGGCTGGGCCTGGACGGCGCGCTGGGCTCGATCGACCGGTCCAAGCTGAACGTCAACGGGTCCTCGCTGGCCGCCGGCCATCCGTTCGCGGCCACCGGCGGGCGCATCCTGGCCCAGGCGGCCAAGCAGCTCGCCCAGCGCAAGGCCGAGCAGAAGGGCGGCGGCACCGTGCGCGCCCTGGTCTCGATCTGCGCTGCGGGCGGCCAGGGCGTGGCCGCGATTCTGGAGGCCTGAGCCGCCGACGCCTCGCCCTGCCGGCTCGACGCAGTCATGAGTTGAGTCACATCGGGTTAGGCGAAAGGGGGCGCGGGTATCCGACCCACCGGATAGCCCCGTGTTGTGGTCTGACCCCCCGACCCCGACGGCAATACGGGGCATCCCCCGACAACGACCGCCCGTCCGCAGCGCGGATTGGCGTACGAAAAGGGCCGCCGCTGGAGTGAGGGGATCCAGCGGCGGCCTTTTTGCGTCCAAGCAGCTTCCCGCCGAGCGGCGAAATCCCCCCCTTCGACAGGCGAAGCGGGGGATTTGCGCGTTGCGGTCGAAGGCGGCCTAGAAGGCGGCCTCGTCGAGCTCCATGATGTCGTTGTCCAGCGTGTCGATGACCTCGCGGGTGCTGGTCAGCAACGGCAGGAAGTTCTTCGCGAAGAACGACGCCACCGCGATCTTGCCCTCGTAGAAGGCCCGCTCATCGCCGCTGGCACCGGCGTCCAGCGCCGCCACGGCGACCGCCGCCTGCCGCTGCAACAACCAGCCGATGACCAGGTCACCGACGCTCATCAGGAAGCGCACCGAACCCAGACCCACCTTGTACAGGCTGGTCACGTCCTCCTGCGCCGCCATCAAATAACCGGTCAGCGTGGTCGCCATCGCCTGGACGTCGGCCAGCGCCTTGGCCAGCAGCTCGCGCTCGCCCTTCAGGCGGCCGTTGCCGGACTCGCTGTCGACAAACGTCTGGATCTGCTCGGACACGTGGGCCAGCGCCACACCCTTGTCGCGGACGATCTTGCGGAAGAAGAAGTCCTGCGCCTGGATGGCGGTCGTGCCCTCATACAGCGAGTCGATCTTGGCGTCCCGGATGTACTGCTCGATCGGGTAGTCCTGCAAAAAGCCGGATCCACCGAATGTCTGCAGGCTCTCGGTGAGCTTGGCGTACGCCTGCTCCGAGCCCACACCCTTGACGACCGGAAGCATCAGGTCGTTGACCTTGACCGCCAGCTCGGCGTCCACACCGTAGAGCGCCTCGGCGACCGCCGCGTCCTGATAGGTCGACGTGAACAGGTACAGCGCCCGCAGACCCTCGGCGTAGGCCTTCTGGGTCATCAGCGAACGGCGCACGTCCGGGTGGTGCGTGATGGTCACCCGCGGTGCGGTCTTGTCGGTCATCTGGGTCATGTCGGCGCCCTGGACCCGGGACTTCGCGTATTCCAGCGCGTTCAGGTAGCCCGTCGACAGCGTCGCGATGGCCTTGGTACCGACCATCATGCGGGCCTGCTCAATGACCTCGAACATCTGGGCGATGCCGTTGTGCACCTCGCCGACCAACCAGCCCTTGGCGGGGACGTCGTGCTGGCCGAAGCTCAGCTCGCACGTCGCCGAAACCTTCAGGCCCATCTTGTGCTCGACGTTGGTGACGAACACGCCGTTGCGCTCGCCCAGCTCACCGGTCTCGAAGTCGAACAGGAACTTGGGCACGAAGAACAGCGACAGCCCCTTGGTGCCCGGTCCGGCACCCTCGGGGCGGGCCAGCACCAGGTGGAAGATGTTCTCGAAGAGGTCGCCGGAGTCGGCGGAGGTGATGAACCGCTTCACACCGTCGATGTGCCAGGATCCGTCCTCCTGCTTGACGGCCTTGGTCCGCCCGGCGCCCACGTCCGAACCGGCGTCCGGCTCGGTGAGCACCATGGTCGAACCCCAGCCGCGCTCGGCGCAGATCACGGCCCACTTCTTCTGCTCCTCGGTGCCGAGGTGGTACAGGATGTTCGCGAAGCCCGCGCCGCCGGCGTACATCCACACGGCGGGGTTGGCGCCGAGCAGGTGCTCGTGCAGCGCCCACACCAGCGCACGGGGCATCGGCATGCCGCCGAGCGCCTCGTCGATGCCCACCTTGTCCCAACCGGCCTCGATGACGGCCTGGACCGACTTCTTGAAGGAGTCCGGCAGCGTCACCGAGTGCGTCTTCGGGTCGAACACCGGCGGGTTGCGGTCGCCTTCGACGAAGGAGTCGGCGACCGGCCCCTCGGCCAGTCGGCTGATTTCGTTAAGCATTTCTTGGGCTGTGTCGGCGTCCAGGTCGGCGTATGCGCCCTGGCCCAGCGCCTTGTCAACGCCCAGAACCTCGAACAGGTTGAACGCCTGGTCGCGGACGTTGCTCTTGTAGTGGCTCACTACGGTCCTCCTCGTTGAGAATGCCACTTGTGGTTGGGTACTAGGTCTAAGTTACCCACCAGTAACAAACCCCAAAATATCGTTCGCGTCAGTGGGATGCAAGCCAATGTGAGCTAGATTTCATTACCTAAGTAACCAACCGGTTGGGAACCTGCTGGTCATGCCATTGAAATCCGATCTACCTGCGGCGACGGTCCACACGTGACTGCTGTGCGCCGCGTCACTGCCCCGCCGTGCGAGGTGCCCACGGTGGACCTGCGGACCGATTCCGCGCACCTGCGGCGGGGACTGCGCGAGGCCGGCCATCTGGTGGGCTTCTTCTACCTCACCGGTCATGGCGTGCCACCCGGCTTGGTCGCGCGGATGCTGGACGCGGCGCGCCGGCTGTTCGAGCTGCCGCAATCGGACAAGGACGCCGTCGCGATGGTGCGCAGCCCCCATTTCCGGGGATACACCAGGCTTGGCGGCGAGCTGACCCGCGGCGAGGTGGATTGGCGTGAGCAGATCGACGTCGGACCGGAGCGCGCCCCGATCGACGGGCTGGACAGGTCGGACTATCGGTGGTTGCAAGGCCCGAATCAGTGGCCGGCCGCGCTGCCGGAGCTGCCCGGGATCATCGAGGAGTGGGACGCCGCGCTGTCCGTGGTCGCCCGCGCCCTGCTGCGACACTGGGTGGCCTCGCTCGGCAGTCCGCCCGGCGTGTCCGACGCGTCCTTCGCCGACGCGCCGGCCACCCTGATCAAGATCATCCGGTACCCGGGACGCGCGGTCACGGCTGATGGCGGCGACCCGCTGCGCCCGGCTTCGCCGCGCCTGCGATCGCCGCGCACGCAGGGCGTGGGCGCGCACCGCGACTCCGGCGTGCTCACCCTGCTGCTGGCCGAGCCGGGCAGCACCGGCCTGCAGGTCCGACGCGGCGGCGGGCAAGAAGGCCATCCCGATGACGGCTGGATCGACGTGCCGCCGCGCGAGGGGGCGTTCATCGTCAACATCGGCGAGCTGCTCGAGGTGGCCACGCGCGGCTACCTGCGGGCCACCGAGCACCGGGTCAGCCTGCACGGGCAGGCGGGTGACCGCATCTCGGTGCCCTACTTCTTCAATCCGCGCCTGGACGCGCAGATACCGGTGCTGTCGCTGCCCGACGAGCTCGCGGCGCGCACCGATGACCGTTGGACGCCGTCGCACGATCCGGCCGACCCCATATTTTCGGTCTATGGGCGCAACGCCTGGAAGAGCCGGCTGCGGGCCCATCCGGATGTGGCAGCGGCGCACGGATATTCGGCAGAACGCTTAGAAAACGACTGAGGGTGGCGGTGCCGGGGCGACCGGCGCCGGGTAGGGTCACAGTCGAAAATCCGTCTCCGGCTCTAGGGGCGAATCAGTCCGGTGAACTCGAACAACAAGCTGACAGCGTCGTCACTGCGTGAGGCCTTCGGTCACTTCCCGTCCGGTGTGGTGGCGATCGCCGCCGAGGTGAACGGAATTCGGGAAGGTCTGGCGGCCAGCACCTTCGTCCCCGTCTCGCTGGACCCCCCGCTGGTGTCGTTCTGCGTGCAGAACACCTCGACGACGTGGCCGAAGCTCAAGGACCTGCCGATGCTGGGCATCAGTGTCCTCGGTGAGGAGCACGACGAGGCCGCGCGCACGCTGGCCGCGAAAACCGGCGACAGGTTCGCGGGGCTTCAGACGGTCTCGCGGCCCACCGGTGCGGTGTTCATCAAGGGCACCGGCCTGTGGCTGGAGAGCGCAATAGAGCAGCTCATCCCGGCCGGGGATCACACCATCGTGGTGTTGCGGGTCAATGAGGTGACCGTTGACGCCAACGTGGCACCCATCGTGTTCCATCGCAGCGTGTTCCGCCGCCTCGGCGCCTGACCGGCTCGCTGAGCCGTCGGGCTAGGGGCGATGGCCCAGTTCCTCCCGAAAGCCCTGGATGCGGCTCTCGAGCTCGGCGGCGTCGGCGTACCGGCCTTCTTTCTTCGCGAGCTGGGCGCGCACCGAGAGCTGGCGGATTGCGGTGCGAATGTTGTTGATGCTGGCGGTTTCTCGCATAACCTTCATGAACTGCCTTTCCGGTCGTGAACAGACGGCCGCGCGGGGCGACCCGACAGGATGCAGTTCGGTTACCCGAGTCCCGCGATGGCCTAACGTGCCACGGCGCGACGTCTTGTGCTCAGCGGCGGAAAAGCTTGTTGCCGAGCCACACCACCGGGTCGTACTTGCGGTCGGCGACCCGCTCTTTCATCGGGATCAGCGCGTTGTCGGTGATCTTGATGTTCTCCGGGCAGACTTCGGTGCAGCACTTGGTGATGTTGCAGTAGCCCAGGCCGTGCGCGTCCTGGGCGTCGTTGCGCCGGTCGCGGGTGTCCAGCGGGTGCATTTCCAGCTCGGCGATCCGCATCAGGAAGCGCGGACCGGCGAACGCCTTCTTGTTCTCCTCGTGATCGCGCACCACGTGGCACACGTTCTGGCACAGGAAGCACTCGATGCACTTGCGGAATTCCTGGGAGCGATTGACGTCCTCCTGCGCCATCCGGTACTCCCCGGGCTGCAGGTCCTTGGGCGGCGCGAAAGACGGTATCTCGCGCGCCTTTTCGTAGTTGAACGAGACGTCGGTCACCAGGTCACGGATCACCGGGAACGTCCGCAGCGGCGTGACTGTGACGGTTTCGTCCTCGGCGAAGGTCGACATCCGGGTCATGCACAGCAGCCGCGGTTTGCCGTTGATCTCCGCCGAGCAGGAACCACACTTGCCGGCCTTGCAGTTCCACCGGACGGCCAAATCGGGCGTCTGAGTCTGCTGCAGGCGATGGAGGATGTCGAGGACGACCTCGCCCTCATTGACCTCGACCGTGAAGTCCTGCAGACCGCCGTTGGCGTCATCGCCGCGCCACACCCGCATCGTCGCGTTGTAGGTCATTTGCCACTCCGTCCTGGGTGCCCGGCGAGTTCTTCGTCGGTGTAGTACTTCTCCAGCTCGGCGATGTCGAACAGCTCCAGCAGATCGGGCCGCATCGGCGTCTGATCCTTCTTGGTGATGGTGATGTCCGGGATCACCTCGTCGCCGCCGGCCGCCTCGCAAACCAGCAACACCTTGCGCCACGACGAATCCATCGCCGGGTGGTCGTCGCGGGTGTGCCCGCCGCGGCTCTCGGTGCGCTGCAGCGCGGCCTTGGCGATGCACTCGCTGACCAGCAGCATGTTGCGCAGGTCGATGGCCAGGTTCCAGCCCGGGTTGTACCGACGTTGCCCCTCGACGTGCAGGTTCTTGAACCGCTCACGCAGCTTGTCCAGCCGCGCCAGGGCCTCCGAGATCTCGTCGGCTTTGCGGATGATGCCGACCAGGTCGTTCATCGACTGCTGCAGCTCCAGCTGCAGGGCGTACGGGTTCTCCGCGGCCGCGCCGTTGGCCGGCGCCTCGAAGGGCGCCAGCGCCCGCTTGGCCGCCGCGTCGACGGCGCCCTCGGCGATGGCCGGGCGGCTGGACAGGGCCCGCACGTAGTCGGCCGCACCCAGGCCGGCGCGCCGGCCGAAAACCAGCAGGTCCGACAGCGAATTGCCGCCCAGCCGGTTGGACCCGTGCATGCCGCCCGAGCATTCGCCGGCGGCGAACAGCCCGGGGACGGTGGCCGCGCCGGTGTCGGCGTCAACCTCGACGCCGCCCATCACGTAGTGGCAGGTCGGCCCGACTTCCATCGGCTCTTTGGTGATGTCGACGCCGGCCAGCTCCTTGAACTGGTGGTACATCGACGGCAGCCGCCGGTTGATCTCCGCGGGTGTGAGCCGCGAGGCGATGTCCAGGAAGACGCCGCCGTGTGGGCTGCCGCGGCCGGCCTTGACCTCCGAGTTGATCGCGCGCGCGACCTCGTCGCGCGGCAGCAGGTCCGGGGTGCGGCGGGCCGAGTCGTTGTCCTTGAGCCACTGGTCGGCCTCTTGTTCGGATTCGGCGTATTGCCCCTTGAACACCGACGGGATGTAGTCGAACATGAACCGCTTGCCGTCGGAGTTCTTCAGCACCCCGCCGTCACCGCGGACACCCTCGGTGACCAGGATCCCCTTCACGCTCGGCGGCCACACCATGCCCGTCGGGTGGAACTGGACGAACTCCATGTTGATCAGCGACGCGCCCGCCCGCAGGGCCAGGGCGTGGCCGTCGCCGGTGTACTCCCACGAATTCGAGGTGACCTTGAACGACTTGCCGATCCCGCCGGTGGCCAGCACCACCGCGGGCGCCTCGAACAGGATGAAGTTGCCGCTTTCGCGGATGTAGCCGAACGCCCCCGCGATCGCGTCGCCGTCCTTGATCAGCTCGGTGATGGTGGTTTCGGCGAACACCCTGATCCGGGCTTCGTAGTCGCCGAGTTCGGCGAAGTCCTCCTGCTGCAGCGAGACGATCTTCTGCTGCATGGTGCGGATCAATTCCAGGCCGGTACGGTCGCCGACGTGGGCCAGCCGCGGGTAGGTGTGCCCACCGAAGTTGCGCTGGCTGATCTTGCCGTCCTTGAGGCGATCGAACAGTGCGCCATAGGTTTCCAGCTCCCAGACCCGGTCGGGGGCTTCCTTGGCGTGCAGTTCGGCCATGCGCCAGTTGTTGAGGAATTTCCCGCCGCGCATGGTGTCGCCGAAGTGGGTCTTCCAGTTGTCTTTCGGGTTGGTGTTGCCCATGGAGGCCGCGCAGCCGCCCTCGGCCATCACCGTGTGCGCCTTGCCGAACAGGGACTTGCACACCACCGCGACCCGCAAACCCCGTTCGCGGGCTTCGATAACCGCACGCAGTCCGGCGCCGCCGGCACCGATCACAACCACGTCGAACGTGTGCCGCTCGATTTCAACCATGAAACCCTCGCTAGCTAAATTCTTAATCCATTTCGAAATGGCTTGTCAGCCAACAAATCTGAGGTCAGGAATGGTGCCACTGGCCACCAGCGCGATGTAGAAGTCGGTGAGCATCAGGGTGCCCAGCGTGATCCAGGCGTACTGCTTGTGCCGAGTATTAATCTTGCTGACCTGGGTCCAGATCCAGTACCGCACAGGGTGCTTGGAGAAGTGCTTGAGCCGCCCACCGGTGATGTGCCGGCATGAATGGCAGGACAGCGTGTAGACCCAGAGCATGATGACGTTGCCGACCATGATCACGTTGCCCAGGCCAAACCCGAAACCGCCCGGACCGCTGTCGGAATGGAACGCGACGATCGCGTCGTAGGTGTTGATCACCGAGATGATGCCGGCGATGTAGAAGAAGTACCGGTGGGAGTTCTGAATGATCAGCGGGAGTTTGGTCTCGCCGCTGTAGTGCACGCGGGGCTCGGCCACCGCGCATGCGGTGGGCGACTGCCACACCGTGCGGTAGTAGGCGCCGCGGTAGTAGTAGCAGGTCAGCCGGAACAGCAACAGGAACGGCAGTGTCAACGCCGCGAACGGCAACCACCAGACGTTCGGCAGGATTTGCGGCCAGAAGTCGCTAGCGCCGCCGCAAGCGTTGCTCAGACATGGTGAGTAGAACGGTGTCAGGTAATGGTATTGCGCGACGAAGAAGTCACCCCGCTGGAACGCCCGCGCCGTCGCATAAATAATGAAGGCCGCGAAGCCGAGATCGATCCGCAGCGGCGACATCCACCACCGATCGGTGCGTAGGGTCCGTTCCTGGATACGGGCGCGCGTGGGTGAAAAGACACCGGACGCAGGACGGTTCGCCGTGGGTGCGCTCATCTGGTTGTTCCTCTTCGAACGGGCTGTCTGTCGAAGGGTACACAGATGCAAGCCCCCCCTTTCCGGGGGGCTTGGGTTGTTCAGGACCTGTTGTGACCGCCGACACCCTCGTCGTCGACGTCGCGCCAGAATTCGCTGTCGTACTGGGTGTCGGGAATGACGATCTTCTCACCGGACTGCTGCACGGTGGCGCCCGCCAGGTCCAATTCGGACACGTCGGTGTCGAGCAGGTCGACGTCGGACAGGATGCGGTCGGCGTCGATGACGATGCGCCGCATGGCCGGGCTGTCACCGTATCGGGCCCGCAACGAGCTCACGCACCGCCGCAGGCCGCCGATGAGGTCGTGCAGTTCGGCGAATTCGGTCGTGCCGGTCGTGCTCGGTGTGGGAGTCAACGCATCTCCTCGGCAGTGTTTTGGATCACAGTACGCCCCCGATACTATTCACCGCACACGTCAGACGTCAGGTCGTCCGGCCGGGATGCCGAGGGAGCAAACGCTTATGACGGGACGCACCGCACCGGCCGAGCGGGCCGCCGCGCTGCTGGAACTGCACCGGCCGGGCAACCCGGTCATCCTGCCGACCGTGTGGGATGCCTGGTCGGCCCGGCTGGCCGCCGGCGCCGGCTTCGCCGCGCTCACGGTGGGCAGCCATCCGATGGCGGACTCGATCGGCAAACCGGACAACGAGGGCATGACATTCGACGACGTGCTCACCCGGGTCGCGCAGATCACCGCCGCGGTCGACGTCCCGGTGTCGGTGGACATCGAGTCCGGCTACGGGCAGCGGGCGGGCCGGCTGATCGAGGGCCTGCTGAGCGTCGGGGCCGTCGGGTGCAACATCGAGGACACCGTGCACGCGGAGGGCAAGCGGCTGCGGTCCGCCGACGAACACGCCGACCTGGTCGGCGAGTTGCGCTCGGCCGCCCACGCGGCCGGGGTGCACGTGGTCATCAATGCCCGGACCGATCTGTTCCTGCGCCAGGATGGCGAGGCCTCCGATCGGGTCGAGCGGGCGGTGGCCCGACTGAACAAGGCCGCCGCCGCGGGCGCCGACGTCCTGTATCCGGTGGGCCGCCACGACCCCGACACGTTGCGGCGCCTGACCGCCGAGTTGCAGCGGCCGGTCAACGCCATCGCGCTGCCCGATCAGGACGACCCGGCGTCCTTCGGTGCGCTGGGCGTGGCGCGCGTCAGCTTCGGGCCCTTCTTCCAGGCCGCACTGGCGGGCCGCGCCAAGGAACTGCTGGCCCGCTGGGGCTGACGCGGTGAATCCGGCGGAGCCGTTGGGGCCCCGCCGGATTCGCCTGTTTTCGTCCGGGACGGGCCGGAGGTTATTTGGTGATCTCGATGCGCTGCGCCTGGCTTCCGGCGTAAGCACCGGTGACCCGCACGGTCAGCACGCCGGCGTCGTAGCTCGCCGTGATGGCGTCGCCGGTGACGTGGGCCGGCAGCTGGAACGACCGGCGGAACGATCCGTACCGGATCTCCCGCAGCGTGCGGCCGTCCTTTTCCTCGGCGTGCTCGTCGCGGTGTTCGCCGTGGATGACCAGGCGGCCGCGGTCGACCTCGACCTTGACGTCCTGGTCTACGTCAACACCCGGCAGTTCGAGCCGTACGACCGCGTCGTCGCCGTCCTTGACGATCTCGGCGGCGGGCCTGAAACCGCTGGTCGCCGGGGTGTTCCAGTCCGCCGCGGCGGCGGGGCCGAAGAAGTCGCGCAACCACCGGTCGGTGTCCCAGGTCGGTCGCGACCACAATGCGAGGTTGCTCATGACGTTTCCCTTCTGCTTGCTTGAGCTTGGTTGTGAGATTCCTGTGACCGGCGCCTCGGCGACCGGCTACTAGGACAAACATGAGTCGACCACGCTAAATTTCCACCTCGCCGTTCGCCGGCGGCGAACGTTCAATCACAGTGGTTCCTGTGAGTTGTGAGATCCTCGTCATAGGACCGTCACATTGCGCGGAAAGAACGTAATTTCCGGCCGTTACTCTCAAAGCCATGTCTGCCGACGGGATTTCGCGCGCCAACTGTGCGCCGCGTCACATCATCGTAGTCGGACATGGCATGGTGGGGCACCGGTTCGTCGAGGCGCTGCGCGCCCGTGACACCGAGGGGCTGTGGCGCATTACGGTTTTCGCCGAGGAGACAAACGCCGCCTACGACCGCGTGGGACTGACCTCCTACACCGAAAATTGGGATCGCAAGCTACTGGCCTTGCCCGGCAACGAATACGAGGGTGACGAGCAGGTCCGGCTGGTTCTGAACCGGCGCGTTACCGAAATCGACCGCGCGACAAAGACGGTGGTCACCGCCGACGGTCAGCGGCACGGCTATGACACCTTGGTCCTGGCGACCGGGTCGTACGCCTTCGTGCCGCCGGTACCGGGTCACGATCTGCCCGCCTGTCACGTGTATCGCACGCTTGACGACCTCGACGCCATCCGCGCCGACGCTCAGCGCGCGGTGGAAACCTCACACGCCGCCGCGGGCGTCGTCATCGGCGGCGGCCTGCTCGGGCTGGAAGCCGCTAATGCGCTGCGCCAGTTCGGATTGCAGACCCATGTCGTCGAGATGATGCCGCGGCTGATGGCCCAGCAGATCGACGAGGCCGGCGGCGCGCTGCTGGCCAGGATGATCGGCGAGCTCGGCATCTCGGTGCACGTCGGTACCGGCACCGAATCGATCGAGTCGATCGAGCATTCCGACGGCGGCGCGTCGGTGCGGGTCAGCCTGACCGACGGCCAGGTCATCGATGCCGGTCTGGTGATCTTCGCGGCCGGCATCCGGCCGCGCGACGAATTGGCCACCGCCGCCGGGCTGGAGCGTGCCGAGCGTGGCGGGGTGCTCACCGATGTGGCCTGTCGGACAAGCGATCCCGACATCTACGCGATCGGTGAGGTCGCCGCGATCGGCGGCCGCTGCTACGGCCTGGTCGGGCCTGGCTACACCTCCGCCGAGGTGGTGGCCGACCGGCTGCTCGACGGCGTCGCCGAATTCGGCGAGGCCGACCTGTCCACGAAGCTCAAACTGTTGGGTGTCGACGTGGCCAGCTTCGGCGACGCGATGGGAGCGACCGAAAACTGCCTCGAGGTCGCCATCAACGATGCGGTCAACCGGACCTACGCCAAGCTGGTGCTCTCCGACGACGCCAAGACGCTGCTCGGCGGCGTGCTGGTCGGCGATGCCTCGTCCTACGGGGTGCTGCGGCCGATGGTCGGCAGCGAGCTGCCCGGCGACCCGCTCGCGCTGATCGCGCCCGCCTCCTCCGGCGGCGGCACGGCGTTGGGCGTTGGGGCGTTGCCGGATTCGGCGCAGATCTGCTCCTGCAACAACGTCACCAAGGGCGATCTGAAGTGTGCGATCGCCGACGGCTGCGCGGATGTTCCCGCGCTCAAGGCGTGCACCTCGGCCGGCACCTCGTGCGGGTCGTGCGTCCCGCTGCTCAAGCAGCTGTTGGAGGCCGAGGGCGTCGAACAGTCCAAGGCCCTGTGCGAGCACTTCAGCCAGTCGCGCGCGGAGCTTTTCGAGATCATCGCCGCCACCGAAATCCGGACGTTCTCCGGTCTGTTGGAGCGTTTCGGCCGCGGAAAGGGTTGCGATATCTGCAAACCCGTCGTGGCTTCCATCCTGGCTTCCACCGGGTCGGACCACATCCTCGAAGGTGAGCAGGCCTCGTTGCAGGATTCCAACGACCACTTCCTGGCCAACATCCAAAAGAACGGCAGCTACTCGGTGGTGCCCCGGGTGCCCGGCGGCGACATCAAGCCCGAACACCTGATCCTGATCGGCCAGATCGCCCAGGACTTCGGGCTCTACACCAAGATCACCGGCGGTCAGCGGATCGACATGTTCGGCGCCCGGGTGGACCAACTGCCGCAGATCTGGAAGCGCCTGGTCGACGGCGGCATGGAATCCGGGCACGCCTACGGCAAGGCGTTGCGGACGGTGAAGAGCTGCGTGGGCACCGACTGGTGCCGCTACGGGCAGCAGGATTCGGTGCAGCTGGCCATCGACCTGGAGCTGCGCTACCGCGGCCTGCGGGCGCCGCACAAGATAAAGATGGGCGTCTCGGGCTGCGCCCGGGAATGCGCCGAGGCGCGCTCCAAGGACGTGGGCGTCATCGCCACCGAGAAGGGCTGGAATCTGTACGTCGGTGGCAACGGCGGCATGACGCCCAAGCACGCGCAGCTGCTGGCCAGCGATCTGGATACCGAAACGCTGGTCCGCTACATCGACCGGTTCGTCATGTACTACATCCGGACGGCCGACCGGCTGCAACGCACGGCGCCGTGGGTCGACTCCCTCGATGGCGGGCTCGACCACGTGCGCGAGGTCGTGTGCGACGACTCGCTGGGCCTGGCCGCCGAATTCGAAGCCGCAATGGAGCGGCACGTCAAGAACTACAAGTGCGAATGGAAGGGCGTGCTTGACGACCCGGACAAGCTGTCGCGGTTCGTGTCGTTCGTCAACGCCCCGGACGCCATCGACTCGACGGTGGCATTCACCGAGCATGCCGGCCGCAAAATCCCTGTGTCGATTGGCATGCCGCGGGTTCGTGCAGCGACAACTCCGGAAGACTGAGGAAGGGATCATGACACTTCTCAACGACATTGCGGTGTGGACTCGCGCTTGCGCTTACGACCACCTCATCCCGGGCCGCGGAGTCGGCGTGCTGCTCGACGACGGCTCCCAGGCGGCGCTGTTTCGCCTCGATGACGGCTCGGTGCACGCGATCGGCAACGTCGACCCGTTCTCCGGAGCCGCGGTGCTGTCCCGCGGGATCGTGGGCGACCGCAACGGATGCGTCACGGTGCAGTCGCCCATCCTGAAGCAGGCCTTCTCGCTCGAAACTGGTTCGTGCCTCGACGATCCGACCGTTTCGGTGCCGGTGTACCCCGTGCGGATCACCGCCGACGGCTACGTTCAGATCGCGCGGGACTACCAGGAGCGGGCGGCCTGAGCCCGTCCCCGGTTCCTCGAGTGATGTCGCCGACCAGGTAGCGCTGCATCGTCGGCCCGATAGCGTCGACGATCGAATCCACCGACATGGAATGCAGCGGCTCGGAGCGGATGCCGTAGCGCATGATGCCCAGGCCTACCAGTTGTGAGGCGCACAGCGAGGCACGTAGAGCCACTTTGTCGGCCCCCAGGATTTTCAGCAGTGGGCCAAACACCGGGCCGACGAACATGTTTTGCACGATCTCGACCGTCTTCGCCATCCCCGTCGACGCGATGGCGCTGGCCGCGAACGGGCCGCCGCCGGCGGCGTCCCAGGTCGTGATCAGCGTGCGCAGCGTCCGCCGACCCACCTGGTGCACCCCGCCGGTGACCATCCGGTCGATGAATTCTGGTGTGCCGAAGGGCAACCGCAACATCTTGGCGACCGGGTCGAGGATCCCATGCGATGGCTCTTCGCGACGGGGCATGCTGCCAGGATCACCCGTCAGGGAGCAAAGATCAAGGAATGCCCGGCACCGGCGTGGCTTGACCGCGGGCGTTTGGCGTTACGGAACCGAGCGCACGGTGCGACCGCGGGCCAGCTGATGCGGGCTCGATCGGCGCGACGCGTGCCGGGCGGTGGGGGCGAGCACCGGCGGCAGGGCCCGCCGGAACCGGTTGGCGACCAAGCGCGCCAGCCCGGGATGGGTGCCCAGCGGTTCGCTGACCAGGTCGGCGCCGCAGCCGTGCAGCCGTTGTTGGAACAGGCCGTCGGCCAGCAGGTATGAGGCCACCACGACGCGGCCACCGGCGTGGCGGGCACGGGCCCGATCCACCGCCTCGGCCACCTGCGGATCACCGGTGGCCGCAAACGCCAGACTCACCCGCGATCCGGTCAGCGCGGACAACAACGTCGCGGTCGTGTGCAGGTCCGCGCGCGCCTTGTCATCCGAGGTTCCCGCAGCCGCCAGGATCACCGAATCGCCCGGACGCCAACCGCATTTCACCAACTGATTGCTGACGATGCGGGCGATTTGACCGCTCGGACCCAGCGCGGGCGTGACGAGCACGTTCGGGTGTCCGCTGACGGCCACGTGCGCGGGCAGGTCGGCCCGGACGTGGTATCCGCGCGACAGGAACGCGGGCACCACGATGGCGGGCCGGTCGTCCGCCTTCGCGCACACCAGAACCTCGCTGGGGGTGGGGCCCACCACGTCCACGAAGGCGACGTCCACCGGGCTGCGCACGAGCGTAGTCACCTGTGCCGCAAGGTTTTCCACCATCGCCACGCCGCCCGCCCGGCGGGTGCCGTGCGCCACCAGGATCAGTGCCATGGGGAGTCTTCCCGATGATCGATCGCCAACCGGTAGCCGCGCTTGACCACCGTCGCGACGATGTTCTTGTCGCCCAATGCCGTTCGCAACCGCAGCACCGCGGTATCGACGGCGTGTGGGTCGCTGCTGTTGCCGGGCAGTGTCCGGAGCAGGTCGTTGCGCGCGACGACATCGCCTGGGCGTTGCGCCAGCGCGCGCAGGATCGCCATGCCCGATCCTGACAGCGACTTCACCGAACCGTCGACCAGCACGCAGGTTCCGCGGATCTCGATGTCGTGGCCGGCCGCGCGGATGGTGCACGATCGCAGGGGCGGGAGCTCCTGGGCGATGTGTCGGGCCAACGCGCCCAGCCTCATTCGCTCGGGTGATGACGTGGGGATCCCGGCACGGATCAACGGTTGCGCGGTGACCGGGCCGACGCACATCGCGTGAACGTCGCTGCGAAGCGCTTGCAGCAGTTCGTCTTCGACGCCCAACTCGCGGCTGCGCTCCAGCAGCGCCGCACCGGCGGGGGCGGAGGTGAAGGTCACCGCGTCGAACTGGCGCCGCGCGACCGAGGCCACGAGCTGGTCGAAGTCACCGCCGGCCGGCGTTGGTTTCCAGCGGTATACGTGAATGGGCACCACCTGCGCGCCCGCCGAGCGCAGGCCGTTGATGAACTCGGGGAACGGATCCCAACCGTCGGCCGCTCCGTGCAGCTGGACGGCGATGCGCTTGCCGGTGACATCCGATTCGAGAAGGTAACGCAGGACTTCGCGCGACGACTCCGATTTGGGTGACCACTCTTCGTGTAGCCCGGCGGCGCGCAACGCCCCCGTCGCCTTCGGGCCGCGGGCCACGATCCGCGACTTGGCCAGCGACGTCAGCAGTTGGGTGGCCAGTCCCCAGCCGTCGGCCGCGGCGACCCAACCACGGAAGCCGATGCCGGTGTGCGCCACCAAGATATCCGGCGGTTCGGCGATCACCGCCTCGGTGTGGTTCTTCAGTGCGTCGTCCTCGGGCAGCGCGATGATGTTGATGGCCGCGGCACTGGAGACCTCCGCGCCGTTGCGGCGCAGCAACGCGCACAGCTCCTCGGCGCGGTTCGCCGATGTGACGGCGATCCGGTAGCCGGTCAGCGGCGCGGAGTCGGGTGGGGCCAGTTGGGGGGCCATATGAAGTGTGTATGCCTGCGACGTTTCCGTTGCGTTACCGGTCAATTGCTGTGGCATTGCCCGTGTTGCGAGTCCGCTCACACCCGGGCTGCTTCGGTCTCCGGCACCGGACCGGGCAGCGCCGCGGCCGATGCGGGACGGCGCACATAGACCATCCAGGTCATCAGTGCCGTCACCACGTAGGCGACCATAAACGCCCAATACGCGGAGGTTTCCGTGCCGGTGCTCAGGTAGGACTGGCGCAGCGCCAGGTTGATTCCCACGCCGCCGAATGCCCCGACGGCCGAACAGATGCCGATCAGCGATCCGGATTTCGCGCGGGCCCAATGACGACGTTCGTCCTCGCTCGCGTCCAGGGAGCGGCTGCGCGCCTCGTACACCGACGGGATCAGCTTGAACACCGAGCCGTTGCCCATGCCGGACAGGATGAACAACACCATGAAGCCGATGACGTAGCCGATCATGCTGGTGGAGTGCGCTGCGGCGTGGTGGTCGTCGAAGGTGCTGACGGCGACCAGGAGCACGGCGCTCAGGGTCATCCCGGCGAGGACGCCCAGGGTGACGCGGCTGCCGCCGATGCGGTCGGAGAGCCGGCCACCGTAGATGCGCGCCAGCGAGCCCAGCAGCGGCCCGAGGAAGGCCAGCTGCGCGGCGTGCAGCGCCGCATGCTTGGCGCTCTCCCCGCTTTCGGCGAAGTTGACCTGCATCACCTGCCCGAAGGCGAAGGAAAAGCCGATCCAGGAACCGAAGGTGGCGATGTAGAGCAGCGAGATGACGTGCGTGTCGCGCTCGAACAGGATCGAGCCCATGGTGCTCAGCTGGGTGCCGTGGTTGACGTTGTCCATGAACACGGTGGCCGCAATGCCGACGATGACCAGCAAGACCAGGTACACCGCGCACACCCAGTACGGCGCCTCGTGGCCGGCGGTGGCCAGCACCAGCAGGGCGACCAACTGGATCACCGCCACCCCTAGATTGGCGACGCCGGCGTTGACGGCCATCGCGGCGCCCTTGAGTCGCTGCGGGTAAAAGGCGTTGACGTTGGCCAGCGAGGCCGCGTAGTTGCCACCCCCCAGGCCCGTCAGGGCGGCGCACAGCACGAACGGCCACAGCGGCACACCGGGATTGGCCAGCAACACGATGGTGCCGGCCGTCGGGATGAGCAACACGAAGGCCGACAACGTCGTCCAGTTGCGGCCGCCGAAGGCGGCGATGCCCAAGGTATAGGGGATCCGGGCGCAACCACCGACCAGGGTGGCGATCGCGCCCAGCAGCAGCTTGTCGCCCGCGGAGAAGCCGTAGACCGAGCCCGGCATGAACAGCGCCATGACGGGCCACAGGGTCCAGATGGAAAACGCCACGTGGTCACCGGCGATGGTGCACAGCAGGTTGCGCCGGGCGATCTTGTTGTTGCCCGCCTCCCAGGCCGCCGTGTCCTCCGGATTCCAGTCCGCGATGCGGTGGTTACGGCCCACGCGATCGTCACCTTTCTTCGCCATGGCGCTCATGCGCGTCCTCGTGCTGTGGAAATCTCGTGTGCCGCAACGACATCGCGCCGGCTGGCGTGCATACAGATCCCTCTCGTCAGGCTCCACGATCCGCCGCATCCGGCCGCCGCCGCGCCAGGGGTCGCCGCGCTTGCCCGGTATCGGGAAAGCGGTTCGGAGACTGGCTTTCGACGCTTGGGCGCCCCGAATGGCAGGGCATGCCCCGCCGTATGGTCCGATGCTCACATTTACGACGCGAACGGGTCAACCGAAACGGGCCGATATCGCCTGTTAGTTGTTTACCAGTTATCTGGTAAATGCCTGAGGGGCAATCAGTTCGCGCAGCCGCGGTGCATCGGCTTTGAATGGGCGCCGCCGGCAGATCGGCGGCCGAAGCAAGTTAGGAGAACGGCCAACTCGCGGCGCCGGACTGGGCGCCCACCAGCGACCGGGGCCGCGCCCAGTGCAGTCGCACCGTCTGCCCGGGTCGCACCTGGGCGATCTTGTCGACGTCCTCGTCGACCACCACGCCGATCACCGGATAGCCGCCGGTGACGGGGTGGTCGGGACCCAGGATCACCGGTAAACCGTTGGGCGGCACCTGGATTGCGCCGCGGGTGGCACCCTCGCTGGGCAGCTGCCGGTCCGGGTAGCAGTGCTGCAGCGGCCGGCCGGTCAGCCGCATCCCCACCCGGTCGCTGCGGTCCGAGGCCACCCAATCGGTGTGCACCAGGGCGTCGGGATCGACGAACCAGTCGTCGCGGGGCCCGGGCACCACGGACAGCTCGACGACATGGTCGGTGATGGCCGCGACCGGCGCCTGGTCCACTTCTGGATAGGCGTCGGTGTGCTCGCCGATCGGTAGGCGGTCGCCGCTGCGCAGCGGCGCCGGGCCGATGGCCGACATCACGTCGTAGCTGCGCGACCCCAGCACCGGCGGTACGCAGATGCCGCCGCGGATCGCCAGATAGCTGCGCAGCCCCGCACGGGGCACGCCCAGCGAAATCACCTCGCCATCTCGCACATGGTGAATGCTGTTGGTGCCGAATTTGATTCCGTTGACGGTGGGGTCGGCGTCGGCACCCGTCACAGCGATGTCCACATCACCACCGGTGACCCGGGCCGCGAAACCGCCGAACGTCACTTCGACGGTGGCGCGGTCATCGGGGTTGGCCACCAGCCGGTTGGCCAACTTGTGCGCGCGCCGGTCGGCGGCTCCGGATCGGCTCACCCCCAAGTGGGCCAGGCCCGGGCGACCGAGGTCTTGGATGACGGCCAACGGTCCGGTGCGCAGGATCTCCAAAATCGGCACGGGTATCTCCTTAGCTATGGTGGCGAATCACGCGCTAAACGGCCCGGAATTGCACCCACATGCCCTGCGTCAACAACGCCGGGTTTTTTCGCTTCAGATCCCACAGCACCGCGTCGGTGTGGCCGATGAGTTGCCACCCACCGGGGGACTGACGCGGATAGACCGCGCTGAATTCACCGGCGAGGCCCACGGAGCCGGCGGGCACCGATGTCCTCGGCTCGGGACGACGCGGCACCCGCAAGCGCGGATCGCCGTCGACCAGATACGCGAAACCTGGTGCGAATCCACTGAATCCGACCCGCCACGGCGTGGCGGTGTGGGCGTCGATCACCGCCGCGACGGTCAGCCCGGTGCGGTCGGCGACCTCGGCCAGGTCCGGGCCGTCGTAGACGACGTCGATGACCACGTCGGCGCGGCCCTGCGCGGCGGCGCCCGGGGCGGGCTCGACGCGCATCTTGCGCAGCCGCTGACGGATGACTCCCTGATTGCGGGGACCGTCCAGCTTCACCAGCACGGTGCGCGCGGCCGGGACGACGTCGACCACCCCCGGCAGCGCTGCGGCGTGCAGCGCGTCCGCCCACGCCAATACCTCAGCGGTACTGCCGCATTGCACCATCAGCGCGCGGTCGCCGTAGTCCACGACGGTGTTGCCGACCAGCTCCGTCGGCAGGTTGTGGGCCAGGTCGCCGCTAAGATCCATCACGCTCATTACTCGACGGTAACCCCGGGATCGGGGCCTGTGCGAGGGGCGGCCGACGGATTTTCGAGCACTGCCAGAGCTGCCTTAGCAAACGCTCAAACAGCCGCGCCGCCCGCCTGGCTACCCGATGATCTTGGTGATCAGCGGGGGCAGCTGGTCGGCGATGACGGGGTAGCTCAGCGGCGACGCGAACGCGATGGCGCCGGCCTGGTCCTTGGTGGTGAAGATGTGCCGGTTCTGCGCGGTGGTCAGGGACCCGGCCACCTCCGGGTCGGCCAGGATCGCCTTCTGGTCGTCCGGCGCCTGGGTCGTCCAGATCACCACGTCGGCGGAATCGAGCACCGCCTTGATGTGATCGCGCGGGATGACGGCGTGCTGATCGGTGCCGAAGGGTTTGATGCTGTCGGAGATGACCAGGCCCATCTGGTTCAAAAAGTCCGTCCGCCAGCCCGCCACGGTGGCGACGACGGTGCCCTGCCACAGCGCGCCGTGCATCAGCAGCGCCTTCTTGCCGGCCCATTGCGGATTCTTCTTGCCGATGTCGGTGAACTTCTGGTCGACGCCGTCGATCAACGACTTCATCTGGTCGGCCTTGAAGACCGCCTGCCCGACGGTGGTGGCCTGCTCCTTCCACGGCTCGAAAAAGGCGTCGCCGTCCGACTGGGCGACGGTCGGGGCGATCGCGGACAGCTTCTGATAGCTGTCGGCGTCCAGGCCGGCGTTGACGGCCACGATCAAATCCGGTTTCAGACCGGCGATCTGGTCGACGGGAATGCCGTTGTCCAGGTTCAGCACCGTCGGCTGCGCCCCGCCGAGCTTGGGCGCGGCCCACGGCCAGACCGCGGACGGTTGGTCGCCGAACCAGTTGGTCACCGCGATCGGCACCACTCCGACCGCGAGCAGGTCGTCCTGCTCGGTGTAGCCCGCGCTGACGACGCGCTTGGGTGCTTCTTTGATGACGGTCTGACCGAACAGGTGGGAGACCGTCACCGACCCCGGGGTGGCTCCCGGAGCCGGTTTGCTTGACGAGCACCCCGCCAAGAGCTCAGAGAGCGCGGTCGCACCGCCGATCGCGGCAACCCCGGCAGCGCCTGCGAGCTGCAAGAATCCCCGCCGATTCCATCGCTGTCGCATCGCGTGAGAGTATCGCGTTCCGCCCGCACGAATGCATCGCCGCGCTGTTGAGCGCCTTAGCCCAGCGGCATGCCGGCGTCCATGAAATCTCTGGACGGGAAATAACGGAAGAAGGTGCTCAGCGACACGTCGGCCGACCCGGCGATCTGTTCGACGGTGGTCGCGGCGAAGCCGTTTTCCTCGACGAGCCGAAACGCCTCGCGGTGGGTTCGCGACGTCCATGCATTGCAGAGTTCTGACAAACGGGTGCGGGCCGTTGCGATTTCCGCGTATCGCCCGCGTAACTGTGCACACCCAGACCGGTAACAGTGCGTCTCTAGCGTCGAGTGGTCACCGCCCGCGCCCCACTGCACCCAGGAGTCCCACCAGATGACGACGACCATCACCCCGATATCGCAGCCCGCGCCACCGCGCGAGTCTCGCCAGGGGCGGCATTGGATCGATGACTGGCGGCCCGAAGACCCCGAATTCTGGGAGACGACGGGCAAGCCGATCGCCCGCCGGAACCTGATCTTCTCGATCCTCGCCGAGCACGTCGGATTCAGCGTGTGGATGCTGTGGAGCATCGTGGTGGTGCAGATGACGGCCGGGGCGCATGGGCACCCCGCCGCTAACGGGTGGGCACTGACCGCCAGCCAGGCTCTGTGCCTGGTGGCCGTGCCCAGCGGCGTCGGGGCCTTCCTGCGGCTGCCCTACACCTTCGCGGTTCCGCTTTTCGGCGGCCGCAACTGGACGACCATCTCCGCGGCGCTGCTGTTGATCCCGTGCCTGCTGCTGGCGTGGGCGGTGAGCCATCCCGGCATCCCGTTCGGCGCCCTGGTGGCGATCGCCGCGACCGCCGGCTTCGGCGGCGGCAACTTCGCCTCGTCTATGGCCAACATCTCCTTCTTCTATCCGGAGAAGGACAAGGGCTGGGCGCTGGGCCTGAACGCGGCCGGCGGCAACATCGGCGTGGCGGTGGTGCAAAAGGTCATCCCACCCATCGTCATCGCCGGCGGCGGAATGGCGCTGTCGCGCGCCGGACTGTGCTACGTGCCGCTGGCGGTGGTGGCCGCGGTCTGCGCGTTCGTGTTCATGAACAACCTCAGCGAGGCGAAGGCCGACGTGAAGCCGGTGGTCGAGTCACTGCGGCACCCCGACACCTGGATCATGTCGTTGCTGTACATCGGCACCTTCGGGTCGTTCATCGGCTACTCGGCCGCGTTCCCGACCCTGCTCAAGACGGTTTTCGGACGCGGTGACATCGCCCTGGCGTGGGCCTTTCTGGGTGCCGGCATCGGATCGGTCATCCGCCCGCTCGGCGGCAAGCTGGCCGACCGGATCGGCGGCGCCCGCATCACCGCGGCCAGCTTCGTGATGCTGGCGATCGGGGCGGCCGCGGCGCTGTGGTCGGTCAACGCGGTCAACCTGCCGGCCTTCTTCGCCAGCTTCATGTTCCTGTTCGTCGCCACCGGCATCGGCAACGGTTCGACCTACCGGATGATTTCGCGGATCTTCAAGGTCAAGGGCGAGCTGGCCGGGGGCGACCCCGACACCATGGTGGGCATGCGCCGCCAGGCCGCCGGTGCGCTGGGCGTCATCTCGGCGGTGGGTGCGTTCGGCGGGTTCGTGGTTCCGCTGGCCTACGCATGGTCCAAATCGGAGTTCGGCAGCATCGAACCGGCGCTGCGGTTCTACATCGTGTTCTTCCTCGCCCTGCTCGGCGTCACCTGGTACTGCTACCTGCGCAAGCACAACGCGATCACGCGGGTGGGAATCTAACGTCAGGACGGCTTCTGCCGGCCGCCGTATTCGTCCCAGGGGCTGTAGTCGGCGATCAGTTCTTCCTGGGGTGGCCGTTGGTCTTCGGGAACGTGCTGCAGGTTGATCCGGATCCGGTACCAGATCGAACTGGGCCCACGCATCCCGTCGACCAGCACGTCGACCGGCTGCAGCCGGCCGGCCACCGCCGGATAGCGGTCGCGCCAGACATCCAGCGCCGCCATCGCATCGTCCTTGGTCTCGGTGCGGGCGATCTCGATCAGCGGCATCGTGGATCGCCTCCGGCCTGCCGCTCCGCCGCCGCGCTTGCCCGACCCTTTCGGCGCGCGCTCGGGCGGCCCCATCTCCTCGGCCAGCACCAGCAGCCGGTCGAGCTCGCCGACAGCGTCGTCCATCCCCGCCCAAGGGTCGCCCAGTTCGGCGAACCGGGCGGGCACGGTGTCGATGGTGAACGCCTCGGGTCGGCAACCGACGACCTCGTCCCACTGCAGGGGTGTCGATACCCGGGCGTCCGGTGTCGCCCGCACGGAATAGGCCGACGCGACCGTGCGGTCCTTGGCGTTCTGGTTGAAGTCGACGAAGACGCCCTCGCGCTCTTCCTTCCACCAGCGGCTGGTCGCCGCGTCGGGTACGCGCCGCTCGACTTCGCGGGCAACGGTCTGCGCGGCCAGCCGCACCTGGCGAAACCCCCAGCGCGGCGCGATGCGGGCATAGATGTGAAAGCCGCGCGATCCGGACGTCTTCGGCCACGGGGTCAGGCCGTAGTCCTCGAGCACCTCGCGGGCCACCAGCGCGACGTCCACGATGCGCCGCCAGGAGACCCCGGGCATCGGATCCAGGTCGACCCGCAGCTCGTCAGGGTGATCGAGGTCGTCGGCCAGCACCGGATGCGGGTTGAGGTCGACGCAGCCCAGGTTGATGGCCCAGGCCAGTCCCGCGGCATCGTGGATCACCGCTTCGGCGGCGGAAGTGCCTCGGGCGTAACGCAATTCGGCCACATCGATCCAGTCCGGCCGTTTGGCCGGGGCGCGCTTCTGGAACACCGCTTCTTCCGTGATGCCCTTGACGAAGCGCTTCAGGATCATCGGCCGGCCGGACACACCGCGCAGCGCGCCGTCGGCGACGGACAGGTAATAGTGGACCAGATCGAGCTTGGTGCGCGGGCCGGCCGAGGTTTCGTGGCCGCTCGCCCGGGGGAACACCACCTTGTCCGGATGGGTGATCGTGACCTGGCGCCCAGCCACCTCCAGCGAAACCGGACGGGTCATGTGGTTCATGCTAATTCGCCGGAATTTCTGGTCGTACTGAGACGGACGTCACATAAGGTGGATTTCATGCCTAACCTCCTCGGCCTGCCCGGTCAGGCCGCCGCAAAAGTTCAGCAGTACGTCGAACGGGGCTCGGCCGAACTGCACTACGTGCGCAAGATCTTCGAATCGGGAGCCTTCCGGATCGAGCCCCCGCAGAACTACGCGGCGATGGCCGCAGACATCTACAAGTGGGGCGAGTTCGGCATGCTGCCGGCGCTCAACGCCAGGCGCCATCCCGACAAGGCCGCCTGCATCGATGAGGACGGCGAGTTCACCTACCGCGAGCTCGACGAGGCCGCGCACGCGGTGGCCCACGGGCTGCTGGACAAGGGCGTCAAGGGCGGCGACGGCGTCGCCATCCTGGCCCGCAACACCCGCTGGTTTTTGATCGCCTACTTCGGTGCGGCACGGGTTGGCGCCCGCATCATCCTGCTCAACAGCGAATTCTCCGGCCCGCAGATCAAGGAGGTGTCGGAGCGCGAGGGCGCCAGGCTGATCATCTACGACGATGAGTACACGAAGGCCGTCAGCAAGGCCTCGCCGGAGCTGGGCAAGCTGCGGGCGCTGGGATCCAATCCCGATGCGGACGAGCCGTCGGGCAGCGAGGACGAGACGCTGGCCGAGCTGATCGAACGCAGCGACAAGAAGCCCGCCCCCAGGGCAAGCAAGCATTCGTCGATCATCATCCTGACCAGCGGCACCACCGGCACCCCCAAGGGCGCGAACCGCAGCACCCCGCCGACCCTGGCGCCGATCGGGGGAATCCTGTCGCACGTGCCGTTCAAGGCCGGCGAAGTGACCTCGCTGCCCGCCCCGATGTTCCATGCGCTGGGTTTCTTGCATGGCACCATCGCGATGTTTTTGGGCTCGACACTGGTGCTGCGACGCAAGTTCAAGCCGCCGCTGGTGCTACAGGACATTGAAAAGTACAAGGTGACCGCGATGGTCGTGGTCCCGGTGATGCTGTCCCGCATCCTCGACGCGGTCGAGAAGATGGACTCCAAGCCCGACCTGTCCTCACTGAAGATCGTCTTCGTGTCCGGTTCGGCACTCGGATCGGAGCTGGCGGAACGGGCGCTCAAGGGCCTGGGCCCGGTGATCTACAACATGTACGGCTCGACGGAGATCGCCTTCGCCACGATCGCCGAGCCCAAGCACCTGGAATTCAATTCCTCGACCGTTGGCCCGGTGGTCAAGGGTGTGAAGGTCAAGATCTACGACGACAACGGCAAAGAGTTGCCGCAGGGGGAAGTGGGGCGCATCTTCGTCGGCAACGCCTTCCCGTTCGAGGGCTACACCGGGGGTGGCAAGAAGCAGATCATCGATGGCCTGTTGTCGTCGGGCGACGTCGGCTACTTCGACGAGAACGGCCTGCTTTACATCAGTGGGCGCGACGACGAGATGATCGTCTCCGGCGGCGAGAACGTCTTCCCGGCCGAGGTCGAGGACCTCATCACGGGGCATCCGGACGTCGTGGAGGCGACCGCCATCGGCGTCGAGGACAAAGAGTGGGGCCACCGGCTGCGCGCCTTCGTGGTGAAGAAGGAGGGGGCCGATCTCGACGAGGACACCATCAAGCACTATGTGCGCGACCACCTGGCCCGCTACAAGGTGCCGCGTGAGGTGGTTTTCCTCGACGAACTGCCACGCAACCCGACGGGCAAGATCCTCAAGCGCGAGCTGCGCGAAATGGACGTCGACTAGCCCGTTCGGGCCTTGCGTGAGTCAGCGGCGGTCTTTGATGGCGCGAGTGATCTGCGCCGTGAGCTTCGGGTCGACCAGGAGCTGGTCGATGAGCGCGGTCAGGACCTCCTGCCCGGTCACCCGGGCGACTCCCAGCCGGTCGGCCGCCTCCCGCTGCCAGATGTCGAGGGCCCGATGAGTGGCCGCCGGCAGGTCGACGGTGCGACGTGTCCGCTGGGTGCGACCCGGCTGGCCGGCCGCCGGTTGGGCGGCGATCCGGTGGCCGCCCTGCTGCCCGAGACTGAGACGCTCGGTCGGCGCGGCGTCTCCCGACGGGCCGCCGGCCGAGTTGGGGGCGCGAAAGGTTCCGACGCTGGGTCCGCTGTGGCTGTTGTTGAAGTTCACTTCGGTGTCTTCCTCCGTGAGTGCCAATCAGTAAATCAGCGCTCGGTGCCGTTGTGTCAATACTGATTCTGTCACCGAGGCCAGCGTAAGTCGCGTCGCCGGGCCGCCCGGGGACCGGTCGGCCGCCCCGCGCCGCGAACCGCAGTTGCGCCGCGTGCGCGGCGCCTCATTCCGCAGATCGTGTACCAAATAGCAAAGAGTAGCTGACCGCGCATAAGCCACCCGCATAGCGCATTGAATGACGAAGGCGAGTTCAACCTTGAATTGCACTTAGTCAGCGAATCCGCTAACACGGACAAACTGATGTCAGTATATACGTTATCCGCTACCCAGTAGTTCAGTAGATGGCAGTTGAGCTGCAATTATCTCCGTGTTGGACTGTTCGGAATCAGTATCTACAAAGGTCTGAATTGCGTAAATGCGCATCGGAATCAGTGCTAGGTATGAGGTTCGCTCCAACGCGATTGTCGCCTAATTCACAAACCAACATGCGAATTGCACTTGTTTGCTTAGAAGTATCCCGCTAGCGTTTTTGTTAACGAAAGCAACTGGCCGAAAGGAATTACTCAAATGATCTTCGGGCGATCATTACGCGGCGCGGCCGCAGGTGTCATAGGTGCCGGGGCCGTGGCCGGTGCGCTGCTCATCGGCGGCGCCCCCGTGGCTCAGGCCGCTCCTGCGCCCGCAGCCATCACGAGCTTCGCCAGTGCTGGGCCGCATAGCGGACCGGGCTTCATCCCCGATCGCCCCGGCGGTCGTGGATGGGGCGGCCATGATGGTCGGGGACATGGCAATTGGGGGCACGGCAACTGGGGCCGTGGCGGTGGCTACTGGAGCCCCCAGCACTGGTGGAACTGGTGGTGGTGACCACCATCTCCGCGCGGTAACAGGCCGTCGCCGACACGCCAACCCTCGTCGATGGCCGACCGCGTACGGAGGGACCCATGCCGGCCTGACTGAGTCAGGTCGGCATGGCCCTGTTCGGGGACTGTCGCTGGACTTACGGGTCGCGGGGTAGGCCCAGCAGCCGTTCGGCGATGATGTTCAGTTGCACCTCGGAGGTGCCGCCGTAGATCGTGGTGGCGCGGCTGGCCAACAGGTATTCGCCCCATTTGCCGGGCAATTGGTCGGGGTCACCGATGGCGGCATCGGTGCCGAACGACGAGACCGCGAATTCGGCGTAGCCCTGGCCCGTGCGCATGGACAACAGTTTGGAGATCGCCGCCGACGGCATGGCATCCCCACCGGCGAGGGTCAGCAGCGTCGAACGCAGGTTGAGCACCTTGGCCGCGTGGCCCTCGGCGATCAATTGGCCCGCTCGGTGCTGGGCGATCTGGTCGAAGTGGCCGTCGCGGACGAACTCGACGAATTGTGCCAGCGTGGCAAGGAAGTTGGCCTCGCTGGACCCGATCGACACTCGCTCCGCGGTCAGCGTGTTGCGGCTGACCTCCCAACCCCGGTTCACCTCACCGAGCACGCACTCGTCGGGCACGAACACGTCATCGATGTAGACGGTGTTGAACATGGCGTTGCCGGTGAGCTCACGCAGTGGCTTGACGGCGACGCCTTCGCTGCGCATGTCCAGCAGGAAGTAGGTGATGCCGGCGTGTTTCGGGGCGCTGGGGTCTGTCCTGGCCAGTAGGGCGCCCCACTGGGCGAACTGCGCGGCGGTGGTCCAGATCTTCTGCCCTGTGATGCGCCAGCCGCCGTCGGTGCGGGTGGCCTTGGTGGTGAGGCCGGCCAGATCCGATCCGGCGCCCGGTTCGGAAAAGAGCTGGCACCAAATCATCTCGCCGCGGAAGGTCGGCGGCAGGAACCGTTGTTTTTGCTCCTCGGTGCCGAACGCCACGATCGACGGCACGATCCAGGTCGCGATCCCGGTCTGCGGCCGCCTGACCCGCCCGGAGGTGAACTCCTGGGCGATGATGATCTGCTCCACCGGGCTGGCGTCCCGCCCCCATGGCTTCGGCAGATAGGGCAGCACCCAGCCGCCCTCGGCGATGGCGACCTTGCGCTGCTCACGCTCCATCTCCTTGAGCGCGGCGACCTCGGCCCGGATCTCTGCCCGCAGCTTCTCGGTGTCGGGGTCGAGATCGATGTCTACCGCACGCATCCCGGTGGTGGTGGCGGTGTCGACGACTTTCTGCGGGTAGTCCGAACTGCGACCGAACGAGGCGGCCAGCATCAAGGCCCGGCGGTAATACACGCCCGCGTCGTGCTCCCAGGTGAAACCGATCCCGCCGTGCACCTGAATGCAGTCCTGCGTGCAGCGCTGGGCGGCTGCCGGCGCCAACGTCGCCGCCACCGCTGCGGCGAACTCGACATGAGAACCCGCTGTGTCCCAATCGTTTTCGCGGGCCTCGTCGATCGCGCGAGCCGCATCCCACACGGCCGCGGTGGCCCGCTCGGTGTCGGCGATCATCTCGGCGCACTTGTGCTTGATGGCCTGGAACTGGCCGATCGGCCGGCCGAACTGCTCGCGGACCTTGGCGTAATTCGAGGCCGTGTCGGTCGCCCAGCGCGCCACACCAATGGCTTCGGCGGACAGCAACGTCGTCATCAGCGCGTGCGCCGTCGCCACGCTCAGGTTCGTGAGCAAGACGTCCTCGCCCACCTCGACGGCGTTGGCTCGCACGTCGGCGATGGGGCGCAGCGGATCCAGGCTCTTCACCGGCTCAATCTCGAGTTGGTCGGCGCGCAGCACGACCCAGGCCTCGCCACTGTCGATCGCGACCGGCAGCACCAGCAGCGTGGCCTGCCCCGCAGCGGGCACCGCGCGGACTTCGCCGCGGATCACCAGCGCGTTGCCCTGCCGGGTGGCGGTCAGCGCGCAGCAATCCAGGCCGTAGGACGCGATTTCGGCGCCGGACGCGAGCTCAAAGAGCAGCTTCGCGTCCGGGTCGTGCGCTGAGATCAGGGCACTGGCGATCGCCGACGGCACGAACGGACCCGGCACCGCCCCGTAACCGAATTCGGCCAGCACGATGGCCAATTCGAGGATGCCGAAGCCTTGCCCGCCGACGGATTCGGCCAGGTGAACGCCCTGCAGTCCCTGCTCGGCCGCCGCCCGCCAGTACGGCGGAGGGTTCTCGAGCGGGGTCTCCATGGCCGCGTGCAGCGTCTCGGACGGCGCAATGCGCGCCACCAGCGAGCGCACCGAATCGGCCAGCTCTTGATGCTCGGGATTTATCGCGATCGGCATTGGTCGCCTTCCGTTGCAGGACGCCATTTCGGCCAAGTATCTTCCAAGCTAACAACCGGTCGGTTGGCTGACGACATGGGCTGGTGGCTACTTCGAAATGCGCGAGACCGTCAGCGCCACCGCTGATTGATCCACTGGGCGATGATGTCGGCCTGCTCGGTGCGTGCGCCCGGGGTGGTGAAGTAATGGTCGGTGTCCACCGAGGATTGCGTCTTGTCGGCGCTGGCGAGCGCGCCGAAAATGCGTTGGGCATCGGAGGGGAACACCCCGGTGTCGGCCTCGGCGTTGATCACCAGGGCGGGACAGGTGATCCGGGCCAGGTGCGGTTCGGCGCGGGTCTGCGCCACCCGCAGGCTCCACATGCTCAGCCAGTTGCGCAGCGTGCAGGCCGCCGCGATGCCGTGCGCCGAGCGGTTCGCCTTGGCCGGTACGCCCGCGTAGCACATGTTGGGCGCGCGCTTGGTGGGCTCGATGCCGGGGTCGACCATCCGGGGATCGGCCCAGGTCCGCATCACCGAAAACGGGCGGTCGGAAAAGCCCGCCGCGCGAACGCGTTTGAGCTCGGTCTCGGCCCAGTCGGTGATGGCGTGGTTGCGAGCGGTCTGCGCGTCGCGGTACCGGGCGAGGAACTCCGGCGAATACGGCGGGCCGTTGCGCTCGTTGAACAGGTCGAGGTCGGCGGCGGTGGCGACGGGGTCGTTCTCGTCGACGACGGCGGCGTCCATCCAGGCGGTGAGCACCTCCGGGCGTCCGGGATGGGCCGCGGTGGCCACGTAGCCGTCGGCGGGCGGCAATTCGGTCACGCCGGCCGCCGGGCGCATCCCGTCCAGGGGAGTGACGTTGGGGTCCACGGCCTGCGACTGGTAGGCGGCCATCAATGAGCCGCCACCCGAATTGCCCAACAGCACAACGGTATCCACTCCCTGGACCTCGCGCAGCCAGCGCACTCCGACGCCGATGTCGACCAGCGCGTGGTCGAGCAGGAAGCTGTTTTCGAAGCCGCGAAATCTGGTGTTCCAACCCAAAAACCCGACACCGCGACTGGCCATGTAGTCGGCGAGGTAGTGCTCGGAGAAGTCGATGTGGTAGTGCGTGGCGATCATCGCCACCGTGGGCTTGCGTCCCACCCCCCGGTGATAAAGCCCTTGGCAGGGGTGCCCGCCCGCGCCCGTGCGTCCCGCGGTGGGCGACGGCAGTCCGACGAATTCCCGGGACACTGCGGCACCGGCACGACGACTCAATTCAACGGCCCTCCTGACGCGTAGATGGCCCGGTAATAGATGTTGGCCAGGGTCCGGATGCACGCTTGATCGTCGGGTTCTGACGCACGCGCCCCGGCGAGCTGCAGGTGGCAGAACTGGTTGAACATCGCCACGATGGCCTCGGCGATCAGCCGCGGATCGTCGTCGGGACAGTGGCCCTTGCCCTGGGCTCGGTGAACCGACTCGGTGATGAAAGAGACTGGTATCTCACAGATCTCGGCCCAAGACTGGGCGAAGTCGTCGTTGATCATCGCCAGCTGCGACACGCTGATCACCTCCGCGAGCCGGTTGCGGTAGGTGTGCCAGTGCGCGGCGGCGGCGGCGTAGGCGCGGTCACGGTCGGACAAACCGTGCTGGGTCACCGACCGCGCGCGCTCGTTGGCCTCGTCCCGAAAGCGCAGCGCCCACTGACGCACCATCGCCTCTTTGGAGTCGTAGTAGTTGTAGAACGACGCCGCCGAACGGCCCGCTTCGGCGGCGATGTCGGCGATGGTCGTGGCCAGCACCCCTTTGCGCGCGATGACGGTCCGGGCGGCCATATCGATGGCGGCCCGCGTCCGCCTGCCGCGACGGGTGGGAAGCTCGGCGGGCTGGCTGTCGCGCTCAGCCGGGGACGCCGCGGTCGACACCTATGCACCTCCCCTGGGCCCTGGGCCAAAACTGAAACTGATGTTAGGTTCAGATTTGGATCTTGGCCAGGAGTCCAATTGGGGATCGAGGGGAGCCACCAGATGATCAAGCCGCACAACACCAACACGGAATTCGAACTCGACGGGATCAACCATGTCGCCCTGGTGTGTTCGGACATGGCGAAAACCGTGGACTTCTACAGCAATATCCTCGGCATGCCGCTGATCAAGTCGCTCGATCTACCCGGCGGTGCCGGCCAGCACTTCTTCTTTGACGCCGGCAACGGCGACTGCGTCGCCTTCTTCTGGTTTGCCGACGCCCCGGACCGGGTGCCCGGAATCTCGTCGCCGGGCGCCATCCCGGGCATCGGCGACATCACCAGCGCGGTCAGCACCATGAACCACCTGGCCTTCCACGTGCCGGCGGACAAATTCGACGCCTATCGCCAACTCCTCAAGGACAAAGGGGTGCGGGTGGGGCCGGTGCTCAACCATGACGAAAGCCCTCTGCAGGTGTCCGCGACCGTACATCCCGGCGTCTACGTGCGCTCGTTCTATTTCCAGGACCCCGACGGCATCACCCTCGAATTCGCTTGCTGGGTCAAGGAATTCGAGAGCGGTGATGCCAAGGCTGTGCCCAGAACCGCTGCGGACCGCCGGCCCCTGGTGGGTGCCGCCCACTGATCCGACCGGGCCGAGCCGGAGGATGGTCTGATGACCGACGGCATTCTGACCGACGCGCAGATCGCGGCGCTGACACCCGAGCAACGCCGGGAATTGATCACCCGGCTGGAGCGGCCGCTGGGCGACGTGGTCGACCCGGAGTTCGTGGCCCGGGTGCGCCGCATCCGGCTGAGCCTGATGATCGGTGGCTCCATGGCGATGATCCCGTGGCTGGGGTATCTGTCCGTGACGCTGCCGGAGAACTACGTCGCACACAACTGGCCGATCACCTGGGTCGGCTTCGACGTGCTGCTGGTGGCGTTCATGTTGACGACGGCGGTGCTCGGGTACCTGCGTCGTCAGCTGCTGGTGCTCGCCGCCTTCACCACCGGGGTTCTGCTGTTCTGCGACGCCTGGTTCGACCTGATGACCGCCGGACCCAAGGACATCTGGCTGTCGGTGATCACGGCACTGCTGATCGAGGTGCCCCTGGCGATCTTCATGATCACCAGCGCGGTGCGCATCCTGCGGCTCACCATGACGCGGTTGTGGCTGCTGCGCCCCGGCATGCGGCTCTGGCAGCTGCCGCTGTTCCCATGAGGCGGTGAGGGTTTCGTACCCGCCTGCCATGCCACCGGTTGGCGGAAAGAGGCTACGGCACCGCGGGTGATCTCGCGGGAGAATGCCATAGATCCCGCCGTGAATCGGCCGGACGGCAGCGAGGCCGACTGCTTCGCGATGAAGTCGGTGTACCCGGGCGTGACCAGCGCGACGATGCACCGTACCAACGGGGCGCTGGCCTTGCTGTCGGGGTGTGTCCACGGCCGGGTCTTCGTTTCGGTCCTAAGTTACGAGCTGGGTGGCCCGAATTCGATCAGGAGTTGCGCCAGGCCATTTCGGGTGTGCTGGACGATTTCTTGCTGACCGCCACGACGGACTGGCGCACGTTCAACCGAGTGTGAGCTCGCCGCGGGACGCTAGGCGCCCGCACGTGTTTCGTTGGGGCGGTACAGGTTTGGCTCCGCGAGCTCGTCGAGCAGCGCCGCCAGGTGGTCGACGAGCTGCTCCGGTTCGAGTCGGACGTCACCGGCCAGCCAGGCGCTGATGGTCTGGCCGACGCCGCCCACCACGAAATGCGCAGCGGCGTTGATGCGTTCGTTCGCCGGAACCTGCAGCGCGTGGCCGACGTGCTGCCCGGACAGCATGGCGAACAGCGCGCTGGACTCGGCGCGTTTGCGCACGATCACCGGATCGGCCAGCTGCGTGCTGAACAGCAGGCGTCCCACGCGGGGGTCGTCGGTGATGGTCCGCACGATGTTGGCCATCCCCGCGCGGGTTTGCTCGCCGGGCGGCACCGCGGCCACCGCCGCCTGCGTGGTCGCGGCCAGCTCGGCGACGACCCAATCGAACACGCACGCCACGAACTCGTCCTTGTCGGCGAAGCTCTCGTAGAAGTACCGGGCGGCCAGGCCGGCGCTGCGGCACACGCCGCGCACCGTGACCGCCGAGATGTTCTGCTGCTGCCCCCCGAGCAAGTCCAGTCCCGCGGCGAGCAGCCGGTTACGGCGGGTCGCCAGGCGTTCTGCGGCGTCGACTCCGCGGTACGGCCGCGCGCTGGACGTGTCGCTCATGGAAACCATCTTGACACTAACGGCCGATCGGGCCAATATCAGGAAACAAGCGTTCGCACATTAGCGGACCGGCGCCTTGGGAGGATCTGACGCATGGCTATCCATGAGCCGGTGCACCAGTCGATGGCGCACGTCGAGCGCAGGATCAGCGATCCGCCCCGATCGCCGCGGCGCCGGCGGTGGCGGACGCTGGGTATCGACGAGGGGCTGATGGGTGTCGCGTTGCTGGCAGGCCCGGCGAACGTGATCATGCAGTTGGCGCTACCAGGCGTCGGATACGGCGTCATGGAGAGCCGCGTCGAAAGCGGCCGGGTCGACCTGCATCCCATCAAGCGCGCCCGCACCACCTTCACCTACCTGGCCGTGGCGACCAACGGCAGCGATGCCCAAAAGGACGCCTTCCGCCGCGCGGTGAATCGCGCTCACGCGCAGGTGTACTCGACCCCGGACAGCAAAAGCCCGGTGGCGTACAACGCTCTCGACCCCGAGCTGCAGCTGTGGGTCGGGGCGTGCCTGTACAAGGGCGGGGTCGACATCTATCGCATGTTCATCGGTGAACTCGAGGGCGAGGACGCCGACCGGCATTACCGCGAGGGCATGACGCTGGCCACGACCCTGCAGGTGCCGCCGAAGATGTGGCCCGCCGACCGCGCGGCGTTCGACCGCTACTGGGAGGAATCGCTGGCCAAGGTTCACATCGACGACGCCGTGCGGGAGTACCTGTTTCCCATCGCCGCCAATCGCATTCATGGCGTGAAACTGCCGCGTCGACTGCAGCGCCTCTCCGATGATTTCGCGCTGCTGATCACCACGGGCTTCCTGCCGCAGCGGTTCCGCGACGAGATGCGCCTGCCCTGGGACGCGACCAGGCAACGCCGCTTCGACAGGCTGATCGCCGTGCTCTCGGCGGTGAACCGGTGTCTGCCGCGGTTCGTCCGCCAGTTCCCGTTCAACGTCTTGCTCTACGACCTGGACCGCAGGATCAAGAAGGGCCGCCCGCTGGTCTAGTGCGCAGGGCGGATTCGTTAGCGGTTGAAAACGACAATCATATTCATTAGGCTTCTCGGTCTGGTATCCCTTCCAGCCCGAGGAGTGCCTGATGACGGCCCCGATTTGGATGGCCTCGCCGCCCGAACTGCATTCCGCGTTGCTCAGCAGCGGTCCGGGACCCGGTCCGCTGCTGGCGGCAGCCGGTGCCTGGTCGCAGCTGAGCGCCGAGTATTCCTCCGCCGCAGAAGAATTGAGCACCCTGCTAGAGGGCGTGCAGGCCGGGGCGTGGCAGGGGCCCAGCGGTGAGTCCTACGCGGTGGCGCACGCGCCGTACCTGGCGTGGCTGACGAAGTCGGGTGCCGACAGCGCGACGGCCGCCAGTCAGCACGAGGTGGCCGCGGCGGCCTACACCGCGGCCCTGGCCGCCATGCCCACGCTGCCTGAACTGGCCACGAACCATGTCGTGCACGGGGCGCTGGTGGCGACCAACTTTTTCGGCGTCAACACGATTCCCATCGCGGTCAACGAGGCCGACTACGCGCGGATGTGGACGCAGGCCGCCACCACCATGTCCACCTACCAAGCGGCGTCCAGCGCGGCGGTCGCGTCGACGCCGCAGCCCGATCCGGCGCCGCCGATCGTGAAATCCGATGCGTCAAGCGATGACTCGGGGGATCCGGACCACGACCCCACCATCGACAACCCGTTCAACGACTTCATCGCCAACATCCTGAAGAACTTCGGGATCAACTGGAACCCCGCCCAGGGCACGGTGAACGGGCTGGACTATGACGCCTACACCAACGCCGGGCAGCCCATCTTCTGGGTGGTGCGCGCGCTGGAACTGCTGGAAGATTTCGAGCAATTCGGCTATTACCTGGTGCACAACCCGGCGTTGGCCTTTCAATATCTGGTCCAGCTCGCTCTGTTCGACTGGCCGACGCACATCCTCGAGATCCTCACCAGCCAGCCCGAGTTGCTCGCTCCCGCGCTCCTTGTCGTGGCCGCTCCCTTCGGTGCCGTAGGCGCGTTCGCCGGGCTGGCCGGCCTGGCCGGCCTACCCCAGCCCGCGGTCGTGCCGACGCCCGTGCCCATCCCGGCC
>NZ_MVHG01000439.1 GCF_002086125.1 Mycobacterium arosiense ATCC BAA-1401 = DSM 45069 | reverse complement strand
GTCAGCGATGACCGGGGGTTTTGCTTTTGCGCGCGGAAAAAGGCGTGCTTCCTCGCTTCTTTTCTCGACTGCGAATGCCGGCGGCGACTGTCACAATTGCCCTGGAAACTACCCATCCTGCATGAAACGGATGGACGGCTACCTCCCCCAGGCGGATCGAAAACGCGCTCCAGAGGGCCTCCCCGGCCCCTCCGTGAAAGGCTGGAGCCCTTGTGTTTCCAGGCTTTTAGG
>NZ_MVHG01000438.1 GCF_002086125.1 Mycobacterium arosiense ATCC BAA-1401 = DSM 45069 | reverse complement strand
CCCTGGCGCTTGCCCCAGACCTTGTCGGTCTCCTGGTCCTTGGTGGTGACGATGATCACCGGGATGGCGCTGGTCTCGGCGTCCTTGGTCAATTGACGGGTCGCCTGGAAGCCGTTGAGGCCGGGCATGACGATGTCCATCAGGACCCCCATGGGGGAGGTCGGCGAAGTCCTGCACGAACCGCGCTACACCCAGCTGCCGGGCGTGAAGACCTGGGTCAAGGGGGTGGCC
>NZ_MVHG01000437.1 GCF_002086125.1 Mycobacterium arosiense ATCC BAA-1401 = DSM 45069 | reverse complement strand
AGTACCGTCTGCGCGAGAAGATCCGTTTCCACTGCGAGGTGGAGGAGGCCCGTTTCGACGCCGGCAGCGGCGAATGGCAGGTGCGCTGCGCCGATGGCCAGACGCTGCGCGCACGGGCCCTGGTCTGCGCCACCGGCCAGTTGAGCCGGCCGCTGCTGCCGCGCCTGCCCGGCCTGGAGCGCTTCCAGGGTCCGGCGTTCCACTCGGCGAACTGGGACGCCGAGGTCGAGCT
>NZ_MVHG01000436.1 GCF_002086125.1 Mycobacterium arosiense ATCC BAA-1401 = DSM 45069 | reverse complement strand
GCCGGACACCGGGCGCCTGCCGATGGGCATGTCGATGCTCGGCCGGGTGCTCGATGGCGCTGGCCGCGCCCTTGACGGCAAGGGCGGAATGCGCGCCGAAGACTGGGTGCCGATGGACGGCCCGACGATCAACCCGCTCAAGCGCCACCCGATCAGCGAACCTCTCGACGTCGGCATCCGCTCGATCAATGGCCTGCTCACGGTCGGCCGCGGCCAGCGCCTCGGCCTGTTC
>NZ_MVHG01000435.1 GCF_002086125.1 Mycobacterium arosiense ATCC BAA-1401 = DSM 45069 | reverse complement strand
CAGGCGCAGCTCCTTGAGTTCCGCCATCAAATCACGCATGACCGACCTCCTCGGCCTGGCCACGCAGGCGGTCGTAGCGCGCCGTGTTAGCGACGGGGGCTTCCTTGAGCGACAAGTGGGTTTCGACGCTGGGTGGTGGTTCGGATGCTGTCAGCCGTGCCACGACATTGAGGATGTGTTCGGCGCTCAGGCTGCCGCTCTCCAGTACCAGCTCAACGGCTACCAGCACGGC
>NZ_MVHG01000434.1 GCF_002086125.1 Mycobacterium arosiense ATCC BAA-1401 = DSM 45069 | reverse complement strand
GATCCTGCAATTCCCGCTCTGGTGGTTCAGCATGCCGGCGATCCTCAAGGGTTGGATCGATCGCGTCTATGCCTGCGGCTTCGCCTACGGGGTCGGCGAACATTCCGACAGCCACTGGGGCGACCGCTACGGCGAGGGCCGGATGCAGGGCAAGCGGGCGATGCTGGTAGTCACCGCCGGCGGCTGGGAGTCGCACTACGCCGCGCGCGGTATCAACGGACCGATGGACGAC
>NZ_MVHG01000433.1 GCF_002086125.1 Mycobacterium arosiense ATCC BAA-1401 = DSM 45069 | reverse complement strand
CAGTTCAAGCTGCCCTATATCCACGTACTGGTGAACAACTCCTACCTGTGCCTGATCCGCCAGGCGCAGCGCGGCTTCGACATGGACTATTGCGTGCAGCTGGCCTTCGACAACATCAACGCCCCCGAGCTGGAAGGCTACGGCGTCGACCACGTCGCGGTGGTCGAGGGCCTGGGCTGCAAGGCGATCCGGGTGTTCGACCCGAACGAGATCGGCGCCGCCCTGGCCAAGG
>NZ_MVHG01000432.1 GCF_002086125.1 Mycobacterium arosiense ATCC BAA-1401 = DSM 45069 | reverse complement strand
AGCGAGGACGTCCCGGGTCCCGCGCGCTGGACGCCTTTTCCGTCGCGTTCGGCGGCGGAGGCGGGCGCGGTCGCTCGCCAGGCTTCTGGGGTAAGATTCGTTCCGGGCGCCGGCTGCGTTGCGCCGCAAATAGGTGCAGGCTGGCGCGTGCGAGCCGGCTCTGTCGGGGTGTTCCCGTCGCCGGACGTTGTCGGATTCGTGCTTGTATTTTCAATCTCATACGGACATGACC
>NZ_MVHG01000431.1 GCF_002086125.1 Mycobacterium arosiense ATCC BAA-1401 = DSM 45069 | reverse complement strand
GACTGGCCCATGGCCTTGGCCGCGCTTTCCAGGTAGCCGGTGACGATGTTCCAGCCGATCCGCCCGTCGCTCAGGTGGTCGAGGGTCGAGAGCCGCCGGGCGAACGGGTAGGGCGCCTCGTAGGTGAGGTTGGCGGTGACTCCGAAACCCAGGTGCTCGGTGACCCCGGCCATGGCCGAGACCAGCATCAGCGGGTCGTTCACCGGCAACTGGACGGCTTCGCGGGCGGTCAC
>NZ_MVHG01000430.1 GCF_002086125.1 Mycobacterium arosiense ATCC BAA-1401 = DSM 45069 | reverse complement strand
GCTCCTGGCCCACGCCTTTCATCATGTCGTAGGTGGTCTTCGAGGCGTCGCTGGAGTCGGGGGTGTTGGTCACGACGAACAGGTACAGGTCGCCGGGCACGCCCCGGGCCTTGCGGGCCTGCGCGGTCTTCCGCAGGCGCTCGGCGAAGCCGGCATAACGGAAGTACTGGTTTTCCATGTAGACGTAGTCGGTGGCATTGCCCAGGGCCTTGAGATAGTGCTCCAGGATCGAG
>NZ_MVHG01000043.1 GCF_002086125.1 Mycobacterium arosiense ATCC BAA-1401 = DSM 45069 | reverse complement strand
CCCCGGCCCCGGTCGACGCCCCGGCCGGCGCACCCCCACCGGGCCAGCCGCCCACGCCGGGCGAACCGGCCGCGGCCCCCGCCGCCGAGCCGGCACCCGCGCCCGACCAGGCGAAAACACCCTGCGAGATTGCCGCCGACCAGCTTCCGCAGGCGGGGCAGTGACCGCTCAGGCGGGCTTCAGCTCCAGGGCTTCCTCGACGAAGCGGATGGATTCGGCGCGGTCGGTGGACAGCGGGTTCACCAACAGCGTGGTCACCCCTGCCTCGGCGAAGGCGGCCATGCGCTCGGCGATGTATCCGGGTGGGCCGATCAGCGACATGCCGCGCACCAACTCGTCGGGCACCGCGTCGATGGCCTCCTGCTTGCGGCCGGACAGGTAGAGCTCCTGGATCCGGTCGGCGACCTCGCCGAATCCGTAGCGCGTCGCCAGATTGTGGTAGAAATTGCGGCCTCTGGCGCCCATCCCGCCGATGTAGAGGCCCAGCTGCGGCTTCACCCAGGCCAGCCGCTCGTCGAGGTTCTCCCCGATGGCCAGCGACGCGTGCACCATCACATCGAGCGGCCCCAGTGCGGGATCACGCTTGGCGGCACCGGCCGCCAGAGCCTCGCCCCAGATCGACGCGGCCTTGTCCGGCAGATAGAAGACGGGCTGCCAGCACTCGGCGATCTCGGCGGTGAGCTCGACGTTCTTGGGGCCCAGCGCGGCGATGCTGACCGGAATGCGTTCTCGCACAGGGTGATTGATGAGCTGCAGCGACTTGCCCAACCCCGTTCCGCGGTCCGCGGGCAACGGCAGCTGATAGTGCTTGCCGTCGTATTGCACGCGTTCGCGCCGCCACACCTTGCGGCAGATCTCCACGATCTCGCGGGTGCGCGCGATCGGGGCGTCGAACGGCACGCCGTGGAAACCCTCGATCACCTGCGGCCCGGAGGTGCCGATGCCGAGGCGGAAGCGCCCGTCGGACACGTAATCCAGCCCGGCGGCGGTCATCGCCAGCAGCGACGGGGTGCGGATGTAGATGGGCAGCACCCCGGAGGCCAACTCGACGGTGGTGGTCTTGGCGGCCAGGTATCCCAGCTGGCTGATGGCGTCGAAGGCATACGCCTCGGCCACCACCACGACCTCGATGCCGGCCTTCTCGAGTTCGACCACGCGATCCACCGCCTCGCGGAAGCCGCCCGAATAGTCCAGAGCGATCCCGATTCGCATCAATGACACTTACCACGCAGTCGTGCGGGCTGGGGCCCTTAGCCTGCGGCCCGCGGACCTCCCGGCCGGGCCAGTGCCCCACGAAGTCATCGGTCACGATCTCGGGCGCGATCGGCCGGCCGCTTTACAGCTCGATGATCCAGCGGTCGTAAAGCGCTCGCACGGTCGGCATACCGGGCAATTATCCCGTTGACCGCGCCGTCTCACTTCAGCAGGGCGACGATCTTGTCTTCTAGGGGAATCGTTTCGGCCTCGGGGTCGATCGCGTCCGTGCCCGGCAGGTGCACGTCGGGATCGGCGAAGTCGCGATACTTCTTGTCGCCGCCCAGGGTGTAGAGCAGGTAGCCGGTCAGCAGCGCCCGGACCGAGCGCTGGGTGCGCCGGTGCGGTCCGGCCAGGCCGACCATCTTGGTCAGCCGCCGCCCCTCGACCAGGCCGCCGGGTTCGGCCTTGCTGACGATGCGCAGCGTCGCCGCGCCCCACGCGTCGGCGAGCGGCAACGCGTGCGAGGTCAGGGTTTTCGGATCGCCCGATGCGGCGAAGATCACCCCGGGCACCTTGAGCGTTGCGGCCGGCTGCTGGGCGGGCGGACTGGTGACGCTGGGAAAGAGCGCCGCCACCGCCGCGGGCTTGGCCGGCATCCCGGCCGCGGCGAACACCGCCGCCGAGCCGCCGAAACCGTGACCGGCCACGCCGAGCTTGGCCGGATGCACGCTGATCTTGCCGGGGCCCAGGCGCACGCCGGAGACGATGTCCAGGGCAGTGCCGAGATCGAAGGCGAAATTGAGCACCGATGGGGCCATGCCGCGCTGGGTGTCGGGCGCGCCGGCCACGATGCCCCACGACGCCAGGTGCTCGAGCAGGTTCGAATACCGGGCCGCACCGGCGAGCCAATCGTGGCCGAACGCCACGCCGGGCAGATTCAGCCCCTCCTCGGGGGCGTACACCACCCCCGGTAGGCCGGCAAAGGCCAGGTCACCACGCAAAACTCGATGCGGACCACGGCGGTGAAGAGCTGCGACGAGCTTGCGGATGCGGGCCACGCGTTGACGTTAGCGCATCCCGATCGGGCGGCGGGGGACAAGGAACGCCGGCCGGGTCGCGCGGGCCCCAACCGGGCCCTTCTAGGCCCTGACCTCGATGACACCCACCCGCCACAGCGCCGCGTACAGCTGCCGCAGCGGCATGGACAGCAACCTGGTGGTCATGTCCATCAACGGGTTACCGGAGTTGGGTGACGCCTGCCGGTGCGGCCGGGGCGTCTGCCGGGACGCCGGCGCCAGGGGGGCGGGCACTAGATCGTCGTGGCGAACCGCGGTCATGATTGCCTCCTCATGGCGCCCGGCGGGCGGTTGCGAAAAAGTTACGCATCTCAATACGACCCATTGCAAAACCGCCGGTTAACAATCCCCGACGAAGAAATTCATGGCTCGGCAAAAACGTGGTCTAGGTGGCCAAAATGTCTGACTTGTGGCTGAAAAGAAGCCTGACTGCACATTGATGGCTCGGATTTGGGGCGTGTCATGCTGCGCGATCGTGACCGGACGGGCTTGAAGCGGCTTGTCTGTTTCGGGGTCGTCAGGTTTTTGCGGTTTTGCTGATGTTTTGAATGCTAAGGCGTTCTATTCCATGGACATTGATCCGAACGAAAACGTTGCAGATCCATCAGGTGAAATACATTTCCGCCGCTTATGACGAGTGAGTGAATGGTCTCGGCGGATGGGTCCAAGATGTCCACCCGGGTGGCGGCCTTTCGTGCAGGTGGGCGGCCTAGCCCTGACCGCGGAGTGCGGGGTTGGTGCTCCACCTGCACTACCCTGTTCAGAATGTGCGGAATCGTCGGCTACGTCGGGCGCCAGCCCGCCTGTGAGGTCGTCATGGCCGCGCTGCGCCGGATGGAGTACCGCGGCTACGACTCGTCGGGCGTCGCCCTGGCCAACGGCGACGGCACGCTGACGGTCAGCCGTCGCGCGGGCCGGCTGGCCAACCTGGAACACGCGGTCGCCCAGATGCCGCCGCTGTCCCTCACCGGCACCACCGGTCTGGGCCACACCCGGTGGGCCACCCACGGGCGCCCCACCGACCGCAACGCTCACCCGCACCGCGACGCCGCCGGCAAGATCGCCGTGGTCCACAACGGCATCATCGAGAACTACGCCAACCTGCGCCGCGAGCTGGAGGCCCAGGGCGTGGAATTCGCCAGTGACACCGACACCGAGGTGGCGGTGCATCTGGTGGCGCAGGCATATCGGCACGGCGAGACCGCCGGCGATTTCGCCGCGTCGGTGCTCGCGGTGCTGCGCCGCCTGGACGGCCACTTCACGCTGGTGTTCGCCAACGCCGACGACCCCGGCACCATCGTCGCCGCCCGCCGCTCCACCCCACTGGTGATCGGCATCGGCGACGGCGAGATGTTCGTCGGCTCCGACGTCGCGGCGTTCATCCCGCACACCCGCAACGCCATCGAGCTCGGCCAAGACCAGGCCGTGGTGATCACCGCGGACGGCTACCGCATCACCGACTTCGACGGCAACGAGGACTTGGGGCCCGGGGCATACCGCGAGTTCCACATCGATTGGGACCTGGCCGCCGCCGAGAAGGGCGGCTACGAGTACTTCATGCTCAAGGAGATCGCCGAGCAGCCCGCCGCGGTGGCCGACACCCTGCTGGGACACTTCGTCGACGGCCGGATCGTCCTGGACGAACAGCGCCTGTCCGACCAGGAGCTGCGCGAGATCGACAAGGTGTTCGTGGTCGCCTGCGGCACCGCGTATCACTCCGGGCTGCTGGCCAAGTACGCGATCGAGCACTGGACGCGGCTGCCGGTCGAGGTCGAGCTGGCCAGCGAATTCCGTTACCGCGACCCGGTTTTGGACCGCAGCACCCTGGTCGTCGCCATCTCGCAGTCCGGTGAGACCGCGGACACCCTCGAAGCGGTCCGGCACGCCAAGGAGCAGAAGGCCAAGGTGTTGGCGATCTGCAACACCAACGGATCACAGATCCCGCGCGAGTGCGACGCGGTGCTGTACACCCGCGCCGGACCCGAGATCGGGGTGGCCTCCACCAAGACGTTCCTGGCGCAGATCACCGCCAACTATCTGGTGGGGCTGGCGCTGGCGCAGGCCCGGGGCATCAAGTACCCCGACGAGGTGCAGCGCGAGTACGACGAGCTGGAAGCGATGCCGGAACTCGTCGCTCGGGTGATCGCGACGATCAAGCCGGTGGCCTCCCTGGCCTACCAGTTCGCCCAGTCCCCGACGGTGCTGTTCCTGGGCCGCCACGTCGGATATCCGGTGGCGCTCGAAGGTGCGCTGAAGCTCAAGGAATTGGCCTACATGCACGCCGAGGGATTCGCCGCCGGCGAACTCAAGCACGGCCCGATCGCGCTGATCGAAGACGAACTGCCGGTGATCGTCATCATGCCGTCCCCCACGGGGTCGGCCGTGCTGCACGCCAAGCTCCTGTCCAACATCCGCGAAATCCAGGCGCGCGGCGCGATCACCATCGTGATCGCCGAGGAAGGCGACGACACCGTGCGCCCCTACGCCGATCACCTCATCGAAATACCCCCGGTGTCAACGCTTTTGCAGCCGCTGCTGTCAACGATCCCGCTGCAGGTGTTCGCGGCGTCGGTGGCCCAGGCCCGCGGCTATGACGTGGACAAGCCGCGAAACCTGGCCAAGTCCGTCACCGTCGAATAGGCGCGGAACAGCTCGCTCCGCTTAACCCGTATCACCGGCGGATACGCGGCCGATCCATTACATTGCCCTGGGACGGCGTTTGCGGCGGGCAAGTTGGGCCTACGTCCGTACGGGAGGAAGTATGCGATCGGCCGGCACGAAGTACGGCGTCGTAGGTCTTATCGTCCTCATCGTCGCGGCGTACGTGGTCGCGGTCGCGATGTACGCGCAAAGCGGTACCGGCCGGCGGTTGGATGCCACCGCCGCGACGCCCGACGGCGACAAGCCGTCGGCAACCATCAACGTGGAAGACATCCAGTCCAACAACAGCGTGCTCGCCGTCAACCTGGCGTTCAATCCCGGATCGGCGTTGTTGGACCCGAAGACCCACCACCTCAAGGACGATCTGAGCCTGCGCGTGCGTTCCTCGGCGATGCCGTCCCGGCATACCTGGACCAAGGGCATGCTGCCCGGCCTGATGGCGGTCCCGCTGACCATCGCCGGCCAGGTCGAGCGGTGGCCCTTCGATCAATACCGCTCGGGGCCCATCGAAGTCGAGATCTTCTACGGCCCCGACACCGACCGGGCGCCCGAGCATGTGCCGGTCACCTTCGTCGACCACCTATCCGGGTGGCGGCTGTCCGCCACCAGAGCCCAGGCGGACGGTCCCTACCGGCTGAACGTGCGGCGCTCGCTCAGCACCGCGGCGTTTGCCATCGTCATCCTCGGCGTGCTCATCACGATCGCCAGCCTGGCCCTCGTCGTCGCGATTCAGACGGCGCGCGATCGGCGGCCGTTCCAGCCGCCGATGACGACGTGGTACGCGGCGATGCTGTTCGCGGTGGTGCCGTTGCGCAACGCGTTACCCGGCTCGCCACCGTTCGGCAGCTGGGTCGACATCACCGTCGTCATCTGGGTGCTGGTCGCGCTGGCGGTCTCGATGATTCTCTACATCGGCTGCTGGTGGCGGCACCTGAAACCGCCGCCCGCCGCCGCCCCGGCGCAGCCCGCCCCAGCACCGGCGGAGCCCGCACCGGCGAAGTAGCCGGGCGCCCGCGGCGTGTTTGCCGCCGAAGCTGTCCGGCGCCGCGCCCCGCGTGCGAAGGTTGAGAGGTGGCGCATCCATCGGTTCGCGGGCGAGTGCGCAGCATGACGCTCGCGGTGTGGCATTACGTCACCAGCGCGCCGCTGACCTATGGCTGGCTGTTGGTGCTGATGGTCACGACCATCATCCAGGCCCATCTCACCGGCAGGGAGCTGCACTCGGTACTCCTGCACCGCTCCACCAACATTCACGAATTGGGCCGGGACCCGCTCGACGTCCTGTTCGCCAGCTTGCTGTGGATCGACGGCAAGAACTTCGAGCCCTACCTGCTGCTGTTCACGTTGTTCCTCGCGCCGGCCGAACACTGGCTCGGCCAGCTGCGCTGGCTCACGGTGGGATTGAGCTCGCACATCCTCGCCACCTACATCAGCGAAGGCGTCCTCTATTTCGCCATCGAGGAACACGACGCGTCGCAACGGCTGGTGCACGCCCGCGACATCGGGGTGAGTTATTTCCTGGTGGGCGTGATGGCCGTGCTCACCTATCACATCGCCCGGCCGTGGCGCTGGGGCTATCTCGGGGTGCTGTTCGTCATCTTCGGTTTCCCGCTGATCACCATGGGTAACGAACTGAATTTCACCGCGATCGGGCACTTCACCTCGATCCTGATCGGCTTGTGCTTCTACCCGCTGACGCGCACGCGCTCCAAGGGCAGCCGGCAGCTGAGTCCGGCGCGGCTGCGGGCCATCGCGCGCCGCCGCGTGCCGCCGGCCACCCCGGGCTGATGCCCGGCATCGGTTCGGTACGAAAAGCCGTGCGCGCCAAGCCACCGCGATCCCGGCACGTAATCTGGCTCTGATGCGGCATTACTACTCGGTAGACGCGATCCGCCAGGCCGAAGCGCCACTGCTGGCCAGCCTGCCCGACGGCGCACTGATGCGGCGCGCGGCCTACGGGCTGGCCACCGAGATCATCGGTGAATTGGCGGCGCGCAGCGGTGGGACAACCGGGCGACGTGTGTGCGCGGTCGTCGGCTCCGGAGACAACGGCGGAGACGCGTTGTGGGCGGCCACCTTCCTGCGCCGCCGCGGCGCGGCCGCCGACGCAATCCTGCTCAACCCGGAGCGCACCCACCGCAAGGGCCTGGCGGCGTTCCGGAAAGCCGGCGGGCGCGTCGTCGAAAGCGTCTCGCCGACAACCGATCTCGTCATCGACGGTGTGGTGGGCATCTCCGGCTCCGGAGCGCTGCGACCCGCCGCGGCCGAGGTGTTCGCCGCGGTCGATGACGCCGGCATCCCGGTGATCGCCGTCGACATTCCCAGCGGCATCGACGCGGCGACCGGCGCGATCACCGGCCCGGCCGTGCGCGCCGTTTCGACCGTCACCTTCGGCGGGCTCAAACCCTTGCACGCGCTGGCCGATTGCGGGCGGGTCCGACTGATCGACATCGGCCTCGACCTGCCCGACACCGACGTGTTGGGATTCGAGGCCGCCGACGTGGCCGCCCGCTGGCCGGTGCCCGGACCCCGCGACGACAAGTACTCCCAGGGCGTCACCGGCGTGATGGCCGGCTCGTCGACGTATCCCGGCGCCGCCGTGCTGTGCACCGGCGCCGCCGTCGCCGCCACCTCCGGCATGGTCCGCTACGCCGGCAGCGCGCATCGCGAGGTGCTAGCGCACTGGCCGGAGGTGATCGCCTCGCCCACCCCCGTCTCGGCCGGACGGGTGCAGTCCTGGGTCGTCGGCCCGGGACTCGGCACCGACGACGTCGGGGCGGCGGCGCTGTGGTTCGCGCTGGAGACCGACCTGCCGGTGATCGTCGACGCCGACGGGCTGACCATCCTGGCCGCGCACCCCGAGTTGGTGGCCAACCGCACGGCGCCGACGGTGCTGACGCCGCACGCCGGTGAATTCGCGCGCCTGGCGGGTAACCCGCCCGGTGATGACCGGGTGGGCGCGTGTCGCAAGCTGGCCGACGCGTTCGGCGCCACGGTGCTGCTCAAGGGCAACGTCACCGTCATCGCCGACCCGGGCGGCCCGGTCTACCTCAATCCGGCCGGGCAGTCGTGGGCATCCACCGCCGGCTCCGGTGACGTGTTGTCCGGCATGATCGGCGCGCTGCTGGCCGCGGGCCTGCCGGCGGTCGAGGCGGCCGCCGCCGCGGCCTTCGTCCACGCGCGCGCGGCGGCGTCCTCGGCCGCCGACCCGGGCCCCGGCGAGGCGCCCACCTCGGCATCGCGCATGGTGCCGCACATCCGAGCCGCCATGGCCGCCCTATAGAGAGGATTTTTCGTGCCCCAACACCCGTCCATGCCCGCCCATTCGATCGCGCCCGCCTACACCGGCCGCCTGTTCACCGCGCCGGTACCGGCGCTGCGGATGCCCGACGAGTCGATGGATCCCGAAGCCGCGTACCGCTTCATCCACGACGAGCTGATGCTCGACGGCAGCTCGCGGCTGAACCTGGCCACCTTCGTCACGACGTGGATGGATCCGGAGGCCGGACGGCTGATGGCCGAGACGTTCGACAAGAACATGATCGATAAAGACGAATACCCGGCCACCGCGGCCATCGAGCAGCGCTGCGTGTGCATGGTGGCCGACCTGTTCCACGCCGACGGGCTGCGCGACGACGACCCGTCCAGCGCCGTCGGGGTGTCGACGATCGGTTCCAGCGAGGCGGTGATGCTCGGTGGCCTGGCGATGAAGTGGCGGTGGCGCGAGAAGGTCGGTAAGGACTGGAAGGGCCGCACCCCGAACCTGGTGATGGGCTCCAACGTCCAGGTGGTCTGGGAGAAGTTCTGCCGCTACTTCGACGTCGAACCGCGCTACCTGCCGATGGAGGAGGGGCGTTACGTCATCACGCCCGAGCAGGTCATCGACGCCGTCGACGAAGACACCATCGGGGTGGTGGCGATCCTGGGCACCACCTACACCGGCGAGCTGGAGCCCATCGCCGAGATCTGCGCGGCCCTGGACAAATTGGCCGCCGGCGGCGGGGTGGACGTCCCGGTGCACGTCGACGCGGCCAGCGGCGGGTTCGTCGTGCCGTTCCTGCACCCCGAGCTGAAATGGGACTTCCGGCTGCCGCGGGTGGTATCGATCAACGTCAGCGGCCACAAGTACGGGCTGACCTACCCCGGAGTCGGGTTCGTGGTGTGGCGCAGCAAGGAGTACCTGCCCGAAGACCTGGTGTTCCACGTGAACTACCTCGGCGGCGACATGCCGACCTTCACGCTGAACTTCTCCCGGCCCGGCAACCAGGTGGTCGGCCAGTACTACAACTTCCTGCGGCTAGGCCGCGAGGGCTATACCCAGGTCATGCAGACGCTGTCGTCGACCGCGCGCTGGCTCAGTGAGCAACTCCGGGTCGGTGAGCACTGTGAGCTGATCTCGGACGGGTCTGCGATCCCCGTCGTCGCGTTCCGGCTGGCCCGCGGGTTGGGCTACACCGAGTTCGACGTCTCCCACGAGCTGCGGGGCTTCGGCTGGCAGGTACCCGCCTACACCATGCCGGACAACGCCACCGACATCTCGGTGCTGCGCATCGTGGTGCGCGAGGGCCTGTCCGCCGACCTGGCCCGGGCCCTGCACGACGACGCCCGCACCGCGCTGGCTTCGCTGGACAAGCTCAAGCCGGGGGGACACTACAGCGCCGTGCACTTCGCGCACTAGCTGCGCTTTTCGCGAGACTGCAGCCAGCGACGCATTTCGCGAGGAGCGGTGTCGGTAGTTGCAGTTTCGCGGCGGATTTCCGGCTTCTGGGACAATGGCGGCCATGAAAGGGCGCGTCGTTACGCCGATATCCCTGACCCCGGGCCTCCTCGCCGAGGCCCTGGTCGACTTGGGCGCGATCGAGCACAACGTGCGGCTGCTGTGCGAGCAGGCCGGCGGCGCGCAGGTGATGGCCGTGGTCAAGGCCGACGGCTACGGCCACGGGGCCACCCAGACGGCGCGCGCCGCGCTGGCCGCGGGGGCCACCGAGTTGGGCGTCGCCACGGTCGCCGAGGCTCTGGCGCTGCGCGCGGACGGAATCACCGCGCCGGTGCTGGCCTGGTTGCACCCGCCCGGCATCGACTTCGGGCCTGCGCTGCTGGCCGACGTGCAGATCGCCGTGTCCTCGGAGCGCCAGCTCGACGAGCTGTTGGACGCGGCGCGCCGCACCGGCCGGACCGCGACCGTCACCGTCAAGGTGGATACCGGGCTGAACCGCAACGGGGTGGCGCCGGCGCAATACCCCTCGGTGTTGACCGCGCTGCGCCGGGCTGTCGCCGAGGAGGCCGTCGTGCTGCGCGGCCTGATGTCGCACATGGTGTACGCCGACCAGCCCGCCAACCCCGTGAACAACCTTCAGGCTCAACGCTTCGCCGCCTTGCTGGCCCAGGCGCGAGACCAGGGCGTGCGGTTCGACGTGGCGCACCTGTCGAACTCGTCGGCCACCATGTCTCGTCCCGATCTGGCCTTCGACATGGTGCGCCCCGGCATCGCGATCTACGGGCTGAGCCCGGTGCCCGAGCGCGGCGACATGGGCCTGGTGCCGGCGATGACGGTGAAATGCACTGTGGCGCTGGTGAAGTCGATCCGCGCGGGGGAGAGCGTGTCCTACGGCCACACCTGGACCGCGCAGCGCGACACGAACCTGGCGCTGCTGCCGGTCGGCTACGCCGATGGCGTCTTCCGCTCGCTGGGCGGGCGGCTGGAGGTGCTGATCAACGGCAGCCGGCGGCCGGGTGTCGGGCGGATCTGCATGGACCAGTTCGTCGTCGACCTCGGCCCGGGGCCCGTCGACGTGGCCGAAGGGGACGAGGCGATCCTGTTCGGGTCCGGCGCCGGCGGCGAGCCCACCGCGCAGGACTGGGCCGACCTGCTCGGCACCATCCACTACGAAGTCGTGACCAGCCCCCGCGGGCGGATCACCAGGACCTACCGCGAGGCCCGAACCGTTGAGTCCTGAGGAACCCCGCAGGCGCCGCAAGGGCAGGGCCTGGCTTGCGGGAGGCGCGGGGGTGACCGCCGTCGCCACCATCATCGGCGCCTCGGCCCGCCGGTCGATGACCCAGCGCGCCACGGCCGAAGACCCCTATGCGAACGAGGATTTCAACCGGCTCGAGGATGACGCCCGGCTGGTGGTGACCACGCCCGACGGGATTCCGCTCGCGGTGCGCGATACCGGTCCGGCCGATGCACCGCTGACCCTGGTCTTCGTCCACGGCTTCTGCCTGCAGATGGGCGCCTTTCATTTTCAGCGCACCCGGCTGCCCGAACAGTTGGGGCCCGACGTGCGGATGGTCTTCTATGACCAGCGCGGCCACGGCAGATCCGGCGAGGCCGACCCCGAGACCTATACCCTGACCCAACTCGGCCTGGACCTGCAAACCGTGCTGGATGTGGTGGCACCGCGCGGGCTGATCGTGCTGGTGGGCCACTCGATGGGCGGCATGACGGTGTTGTCGCATGCCCGCCAGTTTCCCGAGCAGTACGGACGCCGAATCGTGGGTGCCGCGCTGATTTCGTCTGCGGCCGAAGGTGTTTCCAGATCACCGCTGGGTGAGATCCTGAAAAACCCTGCGCTGGAAGCGGTCCGGGTCGCCGCCCGGTCCGCGCCGAAGCTGATGCACCGGGGCCGCAACGTGTCGCGGTCATTGATCGGCCCGGTGCTGCGGGCCGCCTCCTACAGCGACCTGCAGGTCAGCCGCAGCCTGGACGCGTTCTCGCAGCGGATGATGAACAGCACCCCGATCCCCACCATGGTCGGCTTTCTGGACGCGTTGGAAAAGCATGACGAAACCGCCGGGCTGTGGACGCTGCTTCGGGTCCCGACCCTGATCGCGTGCGGCGACCACGACCTGCTCACCCCCGACGAGTATTCGCGAAAGATGGCCGTCAGCCTGCCGCAGTCGGAGTTGGTCATCGTCGTCGGCGCCAGCCACCTTGCGCTGCTGGACAAGCCCGAAGCGATCAACGGCGGGTTGGTCCGATTGGTCAGGCGGGCCACCCCGAGCAAGGCGGCGCTGCGCATGCGGCGGATGCGAGAATGGTTGCGGCGCCGTGGCTGAACTCGACGGCGGCACCGCGACCTGCGACCGGGTCGAGGACACCATGGCGCTGGGTTCGCGGCTGGCGCAACAGCTGCGGGCGGGCGACGTTGTGGTGCTCTCGGGTCCGCTCGGGGCGGGAAAGACCGTACTGGCCAAGGGGATCGCGGCGGCGATGGATGTCGACGGGCCGGTCACCTCACCGTCGTATGTGTTGGCGCGCGTGCATCCGCCGCGGCGCCCCGGCGCCCCGGCCATGATTCACGTCGACATGTACCGGCTGCTCGACCACACCGGCGATCAGGGGGCCGATCTGCTCGGTGAACTCGATTCACTGGACTTGGACAGCGATCTCGACGACGCTGTGGTCGTGGTGGAATGGGGCGAGGGCCTGGTCGAGCGGCTCGCCGAGCGGCATCTGGACATCCGGCTCGAGCGCGTCACGGGTTCCGACGTGCGGATCGCCACCTGGCGGTGGGCCGACAATGAGGGCGTTCCATGACCATCGTCCTTTCCCTCGATACGTCGACCCCGGCGGTGACGGCCGGCCTCGTCCTTCGTGACGACCTGAGCGTGCTGGCCGAGCGGGTCACCGTCGACGCCCGGGCCCACGCCGAACGACTCACCCCGAATGTGATTGGCGCCCTGTCTGATTCGGGGTTGACGATGGCCGACCTGGATGCCGTTGTGGTGGGCTGCGGTCCGGGCCCGTTCACCGGCCTGCGGGTGGGCATGGCCACCGCCGCGGCCTACGGACACGCGCTGGGCATCCCCGTGCACGGCGTCTGCAGCCTGGACGCCGTCGGCGTGCAAACCACCGGGGACACGTTGGTGGTCACCGACGCCCGCCGGCGCGAGATCTATTGGGCCCGCTACCGCGACGGCGTGCGCACCCACGGCCCGGCGGTCAACGCCCCGGCCGACGTCGACCCGGGTGCCGCGGCGGCCGTCGCCGGCTCCCCCGAACACGCCCGCCTGTTCGGCCTGCCGGTGTGTGAACCCAGCGGCCCGACACCGGCCGGATTGGTTGTGGCAGTGGCTAATTGGTCCGCCGACCCCGAGCCTCTGGTGGCCCTGTACCTGCGTCGGCCGGACGCCAAACCGTTGGCGACGCGGCAATGACCGCCCACAGCGAACCCGTGACCGTCGGCGGCCTGACCCGGGCCGACGCCCAGCGCTGCGCCGAGCTGGAGGCGCAGCTCTTCGACGGCGACGACCCCTGGCCCGCGGCGGCATTCCACCGCGAATTGGCCAGTGCCCACAACCATTACGTGGGCGCGCGAGTGGGCCAGACGTTGGTCGGCTACGCCGGCATCTCGCGGTTGGGCCGCACCCCGCCCTACGAATACGAGGTGCACACCATCGGCGTGGATCCGGCATACCAGGGCCGGGGCATCGGCCGCCGGCTGCTCGACGAGCTGCTGACCTTCGCCGACGGCGGTGCGGTGTACCTGGAAGTCCGCACCGACAACGAGGCCGCCATCGGGCTCTATACCAGCGCCGGGTTCGAGCAGATCGGCCTGCGGCGCCGCTATTACCGGGTCAGCGGCGCGGACGCGTACACGATGCGGCGGGGAGCCCGATGACATACATCCTGGCAATCGAAACCTCTTGCGACGAAACGGGAGTCGGCATCGCACGACTGGACTCCGACGGCACCGTGACGCCGCTGGCCGACGAGGTGGCCTCCAGCGTCGACGAACACGTCCGGTTCGGCGGCGTGGTGCCCGAGATCGCCTCGCGCGCACACCTGGAGGCGCTGGGGCCGGCCATGCGCCGCGCGCTGTCGACCGCCGGGCTGGCCAAGCCCGACGTTGTCGCGGCCACCATCGGTCCCGGGCTGGCCGGCGCCCTGCTGGTGGGAGTCGCTGCGGCCAAAGCGTATTCGGCCGCCTGGGGGGTGCCCTTCTACGCGGTGAACCATTTGGGCGGGCATCTGGCCGCCGACGCCTACGAGCACGGGCCACTGCCCGAATGCGTGGCGCTGCTGGTCTCCGGCGGCCACACCCACCTGCTGCACGTGCGTTCGCTCGGTGAGCCGATCGTCGAGCTGGGCAGCACCGTCGACGACGCCGCCGGAGAGGCCTACGACAAGGTGGCGCGGCTGCTGGGGTTGGGCTATCCGGGCGGCAGGGTGCTCGACGAGCTGGCCCGCACGGGCGATCGCGACGCGATACCCTTCCCGCGCGGCATGACCGGGCCGCGTGACGACCCCTACGCGTTCAGCTTCTCCGGTCTCAAGACGGCCGTCGCGCGCTACCTGGAAAGCCACCCGGACGCGGTGAACGCCGACATCGCGGCCGGCTTCCAGGAGGCCGTCGCCGACGTGCTGACCAGAAAGGCGGTGCGCGCCGCCGCCGGGCTGGGTGTGCAGACCCTGCTGATCGCGGGCGGGGTGGCCGCCAATTCGCGGCTGCGTGAGTTGGCGGAGCGGCGCTGCGCCGAGGCGGGCTTGACGCTGCGAATCCCACGGCCCCGGCTGTGCACCGACAACGGCGCGATGATCGCCTCGTTCGCGGCGCACCTGGTCGCCGCCGGGGCGCCGCCGTCCCCGTTGGACGTGCCCAGTGACCCGGGGCTGCCCGTGGTAAAAGCGCAGGTGAGCTGATGTTCGCTGACCGCGGACACGACAACGGCGGAGAAGCAGCGGGGGGCCCTTGAGTGCTAGCACTCGCATGTATAGAGTGCTAGGTGGCAATCGGCCAAGCCCTGTGTCGGCACCCGCGACGACGACGCTCGGGCACGGACGAATGCCGAACACCTGATAACTCGGAAGGTGCGGGTCCAACCCGTGCCGACCGCCAACTCCGGTCCGGGCGCGTCCCGGACCCGACCCAAACAGTGGAGGGCTCCAATCGTGGCGAAGGTGAATATCAAGCCACTCGAGGACAAGATTCTCGTGCAGGCCAACGAGGCCGAGACCACGACCGCTTCTGGTCTGGTCATTCCTGACACCGCCAAGGAGAAGCCGCAGGAAGGCACCGTCGTCGCAGTCGGCCCCGGCCGGTGGGACGAAGACGGCGCGAAGCGGATTCCGCTGGACGTCTCGGAAGGCGACACCGTCATCTACAGCAAGTACGGCGGCACCGAGATCAAGTACGGCGGCGAGGAGTACCTGATCCTGTCGGCACGCGACGTGCTGGCTGTCGTCTCCAAGTAAGAACCGTGTTCCGCCCCGGCGATCCCCGCGTCCGCGCGGGTGATTTCCGGGGCGGCATGCGTTTGAGCCCGGGAAGCCCGGCGAAAGGAGCCTGATGAGCAAGATCATTGAGTACGACGAGACCGCGCGTCGCGCCATCGAGGCGGGCGTGAACACGCTCGCCGACGCGGTACGGGTGACGCTCGGGCCGCGCGGCCGACATGTGGTGCTGGCCAAGGCATTCGGTGGCCCGACGGTCACCAACGACGGCGTGACCGTCGCGCGTGAGATCGACCTGGAAGACCCGTTCGAGAACCTGGGCGCCCAGCTGGTGAAGTCGGTGGCCACCAAGACCAACGACGTCGCCGGCGACGGCACCACGACGGCGACCGTGCTGGCGCAGGCGCTGGTCAAGGGCGGCCTGCGGCTGGTCGCGGCCGGCGCGAATCCGATCGAGCTCGGGGTGGGGATCGGCAAGGCCGCCGACGCGGTGTCCGAGGCGCTGCTGGCCGCGGCCACCCCGGTCTCCGGCAAGGACGCGATCGCGCAGGTGGCGACCGTGTCGTCGCGCGACCAGCTGCTGGGTGAGCTCGTCGGCGAGGCGATGACCAAGGTCGGCACCGACGGTGTGGTCAGCGTCGAAGAGTCCTCGACGCTGAGCACCGAGCTCGAGTTCACCGAGGGCGTCGGCTTCGACAAGGGCTTCCTGTCGGCGTATTTCGTCACCGACTTCGATTCCCAGCAGGCCGTGCTCGACGACCCGGTGATCCTGTTGCACCAGGACAAGATCAGCTCGCTGCCCGACCTGCTGCCCATGCTGGAGAAGGTCGCCGAATCCGGCAAGCCGCTGTTGATCATCGCCGAGGACATCGAGGGCGAGGCGCTGGCCACCCTGGTCGTCAACTCCATCCGCAAGACGCTGAAAGCCGTCGCGGTCAAGGCGCCGTTCTTCGGCGACCGCCGCAAGGCGTTCCTGGAGGATCTGGCGATCGTGACCGGCGGCCAGGTGATCAACCCCGACGCGGGGCTGTTGTTGCGCGAGGTTGGCACGGACGTGCTGGGCTCGGCCCGCCGCGTGGTGGTCAGCAAGGACGACACCATCATCGTCGACGGCGGTGGCACCAAGGATGCGGTGGCCAACCGCATCAAGCAGCTGCGCGCCGAGATCGAGGCGAGCGACTCCGACTGGGACCGCGAGAAGCTGCAGGAGCGGCTCGCCAAGCTGGCCGGCGGGGTGGCCGTCATCCAGGTGGGAGCGGCCACCGAGACCGCGCTCAAGGAACGCAAGGAAAGCGTCGAGGATGCCGTCGCGGCCGCGAAAGCGGCTGTCGAGGAAGGCATCGTCGCGGGCGGCGGCTCGGCGCTGCTGCAGACGCGCAGGGCGCTAAAGACACTGCGCGGGTCCCTGAGCGGCGACCAGGCGCTGGGCGTCGACGTCTTCTCCGAGGCGCTGGGGGCGCCGCTGTACTGGATCGCCACCAACGCCGGGCTCGACGGCGCGGTCGCGGTGCACAAGGTGGCCGAGCTGCCCGGCGGGCAGGGGCTGAACGCGGACAAGCTGACGTACGGCGACCTGATCGCCGACGGCGTCATCGACCCGGTCAAGGTCACCCGTTCGGCGGTGCTCAACGCCGCGTCGGTGGCCCGGATGGTGCTGACCACCGAGACGGTGGTCGTCGACAAGCCGGCCGAGGAATCCGACGACCACGGCCACGGTCATCACCACCACTAGGTAGTGCCGAAGAAACACCCCCGGCCTGATGGCTGGGGGTGTTTCGTTTTCGTGGGTTAGGCCGTTCGAATCCGTTTACTCTCGCGCCGTGGACCGCTTCGTGCAGTGGGCGTGGGACCGGTTCGGCGCGCGGTACTCGTGGGTGATTTGCGGGGTCTCCGTCGTGGTGCCGTTCCCGATCTACCTCTTCTTGTCGTGTGCCATCGCGGCTTTCGAGAAATCGGACCACTACCTCGAAGCGGGGGCGGCCGCCGCCGTCGCCATGTTCCAATACGCGGTCCTAGGTGCTGCTGTCGGGGCCGGTTCACACCTGATCGGCGTGCACAGCGTGCCGGAAGGGCCGATGCGCCCATTACGGGCCGCCATCGCTGGCGACAGCGGGTCGGCGACTCCCTGCCCCGCTCGCGCCCCACATTCGCCGCATGGTCCAACTTGTCCATACTCTCGGTCGCGTTCGGGTTTTCCATGGCGGGCGCGATGGTCGCAGCTGAGTTCGATCGGGGCCGGCAATTCCCCCTGCTGTGGGTGGGCATCGGCTGCCTGTTGACCTGGGGCTTCGCCGTGCCGATGACCGTCGTCAGTGTGTTCGGGCCGTCCCTGAAGCCGATTCGGCATCTTGCCGAAGGCACTAGACGCGTTGAGGCCGGAGACTACTCGCGGCGGGTGCCCGTGGTGCAGGACGACGACCTCGGCGCGCTGGCGGCGTCGTTCAATCGCATGCAGGCGGGATTGGCTGAGCGGCAACGACTTCAAAGCGCGTTCGGCACCTACGTCGACCCTGCCCTGGCTGCAGCAGGGCGACGACGTGTTCACCGGCGAGCGTCGCGAGGTGTCGGTGATGTTCGTCGACGTCCGCGATTTCACCCCGTTCGCCGAGGCCAACACAGCCGAGGACACGGTGGCCTGACTCAACACCCTGTTCGAAATCGTGGTGCCGGCCGTTGTCGAGGCGGGCGGGCACGTCAACAAGTTCCTCGGTGACGGCGCGCTGGCCGTCTTCGGTGCCCCCAACGATCTCCCCGACCATGCCGATGCGGCGGTGGACACCGTTGTGTCGATTCACCGCCGCGTGGCGCAGCGATTCGAGGGTGAGCTTCGCATCGGCATCGGCATCAACACCGGCAAGGTGATCGCCGGAACCATCGGCGGCGGCAAGCTGGAGTTCACCCTGATCGGCGCCGCCGTCAACGTCGCCGCCCGCGTCGAACAGCTCACCAAGTCCACCGGGGACGCGATTTTGCTCACCCAACAAACCGTCGACGCGCTGCGTGTCCGGCCAATCGGATTGACCGACACAGGGTTTCACGCCCTGAAGGGAAAGTCGGTCGAGGTGCAGGTCTTCGGCATCGGCCCCACGCCCCCGCAGCCCCCGCCTGAAGCTGCGTCGCCACGGCACGCACAAACGCGTCGGCGGAAAGGTGGCGGGCGGTGTCGATGTCGTAGTCTGCAATCGTAGTTGACACCCCGCGAGGAGTCCCGCCCATGACGCAGGTTATGCAGACGCAGGTGTGTGTTGCCGGCGGAGGCCCCGCCGGCATCGTTCATGCTCTGCTGCTCGCCCGTGCCGGAATCCGGGTCGTCGTCTTGGAGAAGCACAACGACTTCCTGCGCGACTTCCGCGGCGACACCGTGCATCCGACCACCCTGCGGATTATGGACGAGCTGGGGTTCATCGATGAGTTCCTGCGGCTACCACACACCAAGATCGACCGGGTCGCCTTCGACACCGACGGCTCCATTCGCACCTTCGGCAACTTCAAGGTGCTTAAGCGGCTGGGCTTCACCCAGCCCTATATCGCCATGATGCCGCAGTGGGACTTTCTCGACTTCCTCGCCGAAAAGGCTTCTGCCTACCCCGAATTCACGTTGGTTCGCAATGCTGAGGTCACCGACGTGATCGTCGAGGGCGACCGGGTGGCTGGGGTGCGCACGCCGGACCTCGAGGTGCGCGCCAAGCTGGTGATCGCAGCGGATGGACGCAAGTCCGCGGTGCGCGCTGCGGCGGGGCTTCGGACCGCCGCGGCACATTCGCCGATGGATGTCCTGTGGTTCCGGTTGAAATGGCGCCCGGGCGACCCCCAGGAACTGTTCGCGGTGCTTCGCAAGGGCCTGATGATGGCCATGATCTACCGGGGCGATTACTGGCAGATCGCCTATCTGGTGCCGAAAGGATCAAATCCGCGGGAAGGATCCCTGGAGGCGTTCAAGGAGCGGATCGCAACCGCGCAACCGCGGCTGCGCGAGCACGTCAACGACCTGACTTCGTGGGACGACACCAGCGAACTCGACGTGCGGGTGGACCGGCTCGAGACGTGGTGGCGAACGGGGCTGCTGTGCATCGGCGATGCCGCGCATGCCATGTCGCCGGCCGGTGGGGTCGGCATTAACCTCGCTGTGGCCGACGCGGTGGCCGCGGCCAACGTCCTGTGCGCCCCGCTGCGCGAAGGCCGGGTGACCGACGAAGACCTCGCAAAAGTGCAGCGGCGGCGCGAGCTACCCACCCGGATCATCCAGGCCGCTCAGGTGTTCATACAGGACAGGGCGATCGCGCCCAATTTGAGCGGTGACCTGTCCTCGATCCGCGTTCCCAAAATCGTGGGTGTCGGCCCGCTGCAAGCGATTCCGGCGATCTTCGTCGGGCGCGGTTTCCGTCCCGAGCATGTCCGCACCCCCGACGCCCACCCGGTCTAGGCGCGCGGGTCGCTGTCAGAGCCCGACGATGATGATGACGACGCCTACCACGATGCACAGCGCGAGGGAGACCAACAGGAAGTTGACAAACGCCTCTTTTGCCGCCGAGGCCTCGTGGCCGGCCGCCGCGATGGGCGCGAGTTTGCGCCCGGCGCCCCATGCCGATGCGAGCAGCGTCGCCACCCAGTTCGCGTAGGCGGCGTAGACGACCAGTGCCACCGCCGTGATGCCCCAGGCGTCGGGCAAGTGGATGTGCGGCCAGAGCAGACCGAGCAGCACCAGAAACATGCCGTTGAGGATGGCCTCGAGGTGGCTCGACAGCGCCATGCGCGGGTTCTTCAACGCCGGCACGGCGAACCCGGTCAACAGCCCGAGCAGGAACAGCACCAGCCCGAGCGTGAACAACAGCGTCTGCAGGTCAGCACAGTAGGGGCCTGCGGCCGGGCGCGGCCTCGAATGGTCGTTCTCGGGCGATTGCGGCCATGGCCGGACCCGCCATCGGGTAAGCGGTGCGAAACTTTCGTGGTGGCCGGAGTCAGCGCCCGGGCGGATAGGTGGGCGGCGTCGTCACGGTCGTGGTGGGTGTCGACGTCAGGGTCGGGCTGCTGGTGACCGTGACGGTGCTGGTGCTCGTGCTGGTGGACGCGGGCGGCACGACGGTGGTGGTGGTGCTGGTCGTGACGCTGGTGGTCGACGAGGTCGTGGTGGCCGACGACGCCGCGATCACACCGCACGCCAGCCGCTTGCCCGATTCGCCCGTGGGGGCGGTGCTGCCCAGATTGTCCGCGGTCTGGTGGATGATCAGCGCGGTGCCCGCGCTGTTTCTCAGGTCGGCGGAGGTAAACGCGCTGCTGGTGGTGACCAGTTTCGCCGAGCCGTCGGAACGCACCTGCAACGCGGTGAGATCACCGCTGGCGGGATAACTCGTGTGATCGGCCGCCTGGTAAACGCCACCGGCGGAGTCGAAGTCACCGCTCGAGCCGCCGTTGGGCGCCCCCGAATTGGCCTCGCACTTGCCCACCGCATGAATCTGCAGCCCGTGGAAACCGGGGCTGAGCACGTGGTTGGGTCCGGCTTCCACGGTCACCGTCGCATAGCCGTTGGCGAATTCGAAGGTGGCATTGGCGACCGGACTACCGTCGGCGGTCTTCAGCTGGGTGGTCAGCCGCTCGGCTCCAGGGGTCGAGCTGGTCAGCGGTGACGTATTGGGCTGGCTGCCTTGCTGGTTCGAGCATGCGGCCAGCGGCACCACGGTCGCGGTGAGCGCCGCGACCGCAAAGCGCGCGGCCTTTTTCATTTGCGGTGCCTACCCGCCTTCGCTCGCGGCGAAACGGCCTACTCGGTGGGTTTGCGCACCCCGGGGGATGGGCGACTAGGCCGATCGGCGAATGGTGCGCCCGCGGCCGATGTCTCCCTTGAGCAACAGGTCGCGCTCGGACTCGGACAGCCCACCCCAAACCCCGTAGGGCTCACCGACCTCGAGGGCGTGCGACCGGCACTCTTGGATCACCGGGCACTGCCGGCACATCTCTTTCGCGCGTTGCTCGCGCTGCATGCGGGCCCGGCCACGCTCACCGTCGGGGTGGAAGAACACCGACGAGTCAACGCCGCGGCATAAGCCCTGCAGTTGCCAATTCCACACGTCGGCGTTGGGTCCAGGTAGTTGCTCCGGCTGTGGCATTGGCTCGTTCCCTCTCTGCACCGCCCGCTCGAGGTCAGGTTCGTGAAAGCGGTTGGGTGCAACTTAAATTAAGTGGAGTGGGGTCACCGATGACTACCCGTCATGCGTAGACGTTAGGGGCGACGGCGAATTTCCGTCAATAGCCACTTAGCCCGACAAAGTATGTGCCCGTTGGAGCAGAATTAACGTTGCGTTCATCTCGATTGAAATTGCCAAACTCATGCCGTGCTACCAGGCAGTTGGCCGAAACGAGATTGCCCAGCTCAGCGCGCGGGAAGGGGATAAGGCAAATTTTTCCAAGGGCTATGGTGCTTAACGATTCGGTAACATGAAGACCACAAACTGTTTACTACATCATTGTGATTGAAACTCGTCACACTTCCTTGATTGGGCGGCGGCTGGCCGACGCCGCCTTCGGCGACCGCCCGGCCGATTGGCCGCTGCCGTCGGCGACGACGCCGGACCAATTGTGGCTACGCGCCGTGGCGGCCGGGGGCCAGGGGCGCTACGGCGCCGCCTACCGCGACCTCGCGGCGTTGCGGCGCACCGCGGCGACCGGGCGGCTGGCGTCGTTGGCCATGAGCACGCAGGGGTCTTTCCTGCGTCAGCTCGGTTGGCACAGCGTGGCGCGGGGCTGGGACGGACGCGCCCTGGCGCTGGCCGGCGGCGACCCCGAGGCGTGCGCCGACGCCCTCATCGGGCTGGCCGCCGACGCGTTGGGCGTCGGGCGATTCGCGGCCGCGGCGACACTGTTGGCGCGCACCGATCCGCTGCTCGCGTCGCCGAATTCCGCGATGCCCGATCGGCTGCCGGTGCGCCGGCGATGGGTGGCCGCCGAACTGGCGATGGCCCGCGGCGACGGCGACGCCGCAGTCCGTCACGCCGGCGAAGGCGTGGAGCTCGCGGCGGCCATGACCGTCGGATCGCCGCGCCACCGGGTCAAAAGCGAAGTGGTACTGGCCGCCGCGCTGTGCTGCGCGGGCAACCTCGAGCGCGCCCGCGCCGTCGCGGACGCCGCGCTGGCGACCACGGGCCCGTTAGGGCTGCTGCCTCTTCGTTGGGCGCTGACTTGCTTGCTGATTGACATCGGAAGTGTCACATTTGCGGCACATCGGCTGCACGAAATCCGCGATGTCTGCGCAGGCCAGGTGCGGCGCGCCGGTGGGACGTGGCGTTCCGCCTAAAACGGCCTCCCGACCGTTATTGTCATTGCGTTAGTTAGCCCGGTTGGCCCGCGATGTGTCCGCTTCGTAACGTTGGAGATATCACCGTCGATGACAATTCCAGCAGGGGAACGTCTCGACGCTGTGGTCGCCAAGGCCGTCACCGGAGACCACAACGCATTGAGGGAGGTGCTGGAGACCATCCGTCCGATCGTCGTGCGATATTGCCGAGCGCGTGTCGGCACGGTCGATCGGGGTGGTCTGTCAGCGGATGACGTGGCACAGGAGGTGTGCTTGGCGACTATCACGGCGCTGCCGCGTTATCGCGATCGCGGGCGCCCATTCCTGGCCTTCCTGTACGGCATCGCGGCCCACAAGGTCGCCGATGCGCACCGGGCCGCGGGACGCGATCTCGCCTATCCCACCGAATCGATCCCCGATCGCTGGTCGAGTGATGCGGGACCCGAACAGCTTGCGATCGAAGCGGATTCGGTGAGCCGGATGAGCGAATTGCTCGAAATCCTGCCCGCCAAGCAGCGCGAGATCCTGATCCTGCGCGTCGTCGTCGGCCTGTCCGCCGAGGAGACGGCGGCCGCCGTGGGCAGCACCACCGGGGCCGTCCGGGTTGCCCAGCACCGCGCGCTGTCGCGGCTGAAGTCCGAGATGATCGCGGCAGGTGACTGTGCCTGAGCCCCTGGATGAATTCGCCCGCACCGACCTGCTGCTCGATGCGCTCGCCCAGCGTCGGCCGGTCGACGTCGAGGACCCCGAGGTCGGCGTGCTCACCACGCTGCTCGAGGACTGGCGCGACAACCTGAGGTGGCCGCCGGCCAGCGCGCTGGTGACGCCGGAAGAGGCCGTCAACGCGTTGCGCACCGGGCTGGCCGAACGTCGGCGCGGTCACCGCGGCCTGGCCGTCGTCGGAACGGTGGCCGCGGCGCTGATGGTGCTCAGTGGCTTCGGCGCCATGGTGGTCGAGGCCCGGCCCGGCGGAGCCCTGTATGGGCTGCACGCGATGTTCTTCGATCAGCCGCAGGTCCAGGAAAAGCAGGAGATGCTGGCCGCCAAGGCCGACCTGGCGAAGGTGCAGGAATCGATCGATCGCGGCGAGTGGGAGCGGGCCAAAAACCAGCTGACCGAGGTGAGCAGCCTGGTGCAGTCGATCGACGACCCGGCCAGCAAACAAGAGCTGACCAGCCAGCTGAAGCTGTTGAACGCCAAGGTCGAAGCGCGTGATCCGAACGCCACGCTCCCGGTCGCCTCGCCCCCGGCCGCGCCGGCCGGGCCGGCTTCCGCGATCCCCGCGGCGCCGCCCGCACCGCTCAACCCGCCGGCCGGCGCGCCGAGCGTGTCGACGAGTCCGTCAGTCGGTAAGCATCATCACCATCACGGCCAGACGCCACCGCCGGTGGCGCCGCTGATTCCGAATCAGTGAGCCGCTGAATCAGTGCCGGCGGTGAAAACCGTCGGCGTCCGACGTCGCTTCGTTGAGCGACGCGTCGGCGTACCCGCGGCAGTAATCCCACGTGACGTAGGCGTCCGGTTCGGGGTCATAGGCGGGCTCGTGCGGACGCACGGTGCCGTCGATCAGCAGCTGCAGCAGGTTGGCCCGCAGCATGTCCCAGTCGTGGTAGTGATCCTGCTGACATTCGTCGCAGCAGACCACCAGCCCGCGAATCCCCTTGTGCGCCAGCAGCGCTTCGTACACGGCCAGATCGGCGAGGTCGGCCTCGACCGCCATTCGCTCTTGGGCATCCAGGGGCTGGCCTGGCTCGACGGCTTCCAATGCCGCCGACGGATCACAGGGGTCGTCGGCGAAGGGGTCGGGCGGCAAACCCGGTGGGAGGTGGTCGCGCACGCCTCTAGCCTACGCAGCCCGCCCCGGATAACGCCAGCAGGCAGCCACCCGCCATGCCGGATGGTTCGATCACGCCGTTTGGCGCGCGCGGCGCGCCCGAGCAAGCGGACGACAGGGCCAGGCAAGCCGATAGGATGGGTTTCTCACGCCGCATCGTATGGAGGGCGCAAGAGATGACCCGTGGCATGTCCCACCTGGAGGACAGCTCTGACCTCGTCGGCAGTTCATATGTGCGGGTGGGTGGCCTAGTCGACGACCCGGTGCCCACCGGGGGCGACAATCCGCACAAGGTCGCCATGCTCGGGCTGACGTTCGACGACGTCTTGTTGCTGCCCGCGGCCTCGGACGTGGTGCCCGCCACCGCGGACACTTCCAGCCAGCTGACCAAGAAGATCAGGCTCAAGGTGCCGCTGGTGAGCTCGGCGATGGATACGGTCACCGAGTCGCGGATGGCCATCGCGATGGCCCGGGCCGGCGGCATGGGAGTGCTGCACCGCAACCTGCCGGTCGCCGAGCAGGCCGGGCAGGTCGAGATGGTCAAACGCTCGGAGGCCGGCATGGTCACCGACCCGGTCACCTGCCGTCCGGACAACACCCTGGCCCAGGTCGACGCGATGTGCGCGCGGTTCCGCATCTCCGGCCTGCCGGTGGTCGACGAGTCGGGCGCCCTGGTGGGCATCATCACCAACCGCGACATGCGGTTTGAGGTCGACCAGACCAAAAAGGTGGCCGAGGTGATGACCAAGGCGCCGCTGATCACCGCGCAGGAGGGGGTGTCCGCCGACGCGGCGCTCGGGCTGTTGCGCCGCCACAAGATCGAGAAGCTGCCCATCGTCGACGGTCACGGCCGGCTGACGGGGCTGATCACCGTCAAGGACTTCGTCAAGACCGAACAACACCCGCTGGCCACCAAGGACCGCGATGGCAGGTTGCTGGTGGGGGCGGCCGTCGGGGTCGGCGGCGACGCCTGGGTCCGCGCGATGATGCTGGTCGACGCCGGGGTGGACGTGCTGATCGTGGACACCGCGCACGCGCACAACCGGCTGGTGCTCGACATGGTCGGCAAGCTCAAGGCCGAGGTGGGCGAGAAGGTCGAGGTGATCGGAGGCAACGTCGCCACCCGCGCGGCGGCCACGGCCCTGGTCGCCGCCGGCGCCGACGCGGTGAAGGTGGGCGTGGGACCGGGATCGATCTGCACCACCCGGGTGGTGGCCGGCGTCGGCGCACCACAGATCACGGCGATCCTGGAGGCGGTCGCGGCCTGCGGCCCGGCGGGCGTGCCGGTGATCGCCGACGGCGGCCTGCAGTACTCCGGCGACATCGCCAAGGCGCTGGCCGCCGGCGCGTCGACGGCCATGCTGGGCTCGTTGCTGGCCGGCACCGCCGAGGCCCCCGGCGAGTTGATCTTCGTCAATGGCAAGCAGTTCAAGAGCTACCGCGGGATGGGGTCGCTGGGCGCCATGGCCGGCCGCGGGTCGGGCGGCGGGAAGTCGTACTCCAAGGACCGCTACTTCGCCGACGACGCTTTGAGCGAAGACAAACTCGTGCCGGAGGGCATCGAGGGCCGGGTGCCCTTCCGCGGCCCGCTGTCCTCGGTGATCCACCAGCTGACGGGCGGCCTGCGCGCCGCGATGGGCTACACCGGCTCGCCGAGCATCGAGGCGCTGCAACAGGCGCAGTTCGTCCGGATCACGGCGGCCGGGCTGCGAGAGAGCCACCCGCACGACGTCGCCATGACGGTCGAAGCCCCCAACTACTACGCGCGCTGAGGCCGAAGATGGTCGAGATCGGGATGGGCCGCGTCGCCCGTCGCAGCTATGAACTGAGCGAAGTCAGCATCGTGGCCTCCAGGCGCACCCGGTCGTCGCAGGACGTGTCGACGGCCTGGCAGCTGGACGCCTACCGGTTCGAGATCCCGGTGCTGGCGCATCCGACCGACGCGCTGGTGTCGCCGGAGTTCGCGATCGAGCTGGGCCGCCTCGGCGGCCTGGGCGTGCTCAACGGCGAGGGACTGATCGGTCGGCACGCCGACGTCGAGGCCAAGATCGCCCAGCTGGTCGAGGCGGCCAGCAAGGAGCCCGAGCCCTCGGCGGCCATCCGGTTGCTGCAGGAATTCCACGCCGCGCCGCTGGACCCGGACCTGCTGGGCTCCGCGGTCGCCCGGATCCGGGAGGCCGGGGTCACCACCGCCGTGCGGGTCAGCCCGCAGAACGCCCAGGCGCTGACCCCGGTGCTGGTGGCCGCGGGCATCGACCTGCTGGTCATCCAGGGCACCATCGTCTCGGCCGAGCGGGTGGCCAACGACGGGGAACCGCTGAACCTCAAGACCTTCATCTCCGAGCTCGACGTGCCGGTGGTCGCCGGCGGCGTGCAGGACCACCGCACCGCGCTGCACCTGATGCGCACCGGCGCCGCCGGCGTCATCGTCGGCTACGGCGCCACCAGGGGAGTGACCACCAGCGACGAGGTGCTGGGCATCAGCGTGCCGATGGCCACCGCGATCGCCGACGCCGCCGCCGCGCGGCGCGAATACCTCGACGAGACCGGCGGTCGCTACGTGCACGTGCTGGCCGACGGCGACATCCACACCTCCGGTGATCTGGCGAAGGCCATCGCCTGCGGAGCCGACGCGGTGGTGCTGGGCACGCCGCTCGCCGAGGCGGCCGAGGCGCTGGGCGAGGGCTGGTTCTGGCCGGCCGCCGCGGCGCACCCGTCGTTGCCGCGCGGCGCCCTGCTGCAGATCGCCGTCGGTGAACGCCCGCCGCTGCAGCGGGTGCTGAGCGGGCCGTCCGACGATCCGTTCGGCAGCCTCAACCTGGTCGGCGGCCTGCGCCGGTCGATGGCCAAGGCCGGCTATTGCGACCTCAAGGAGTTCCAGAAGGTCGGCCTGACCGTCGGTAGCTAGCCTCACGAGGGCCGTTGGCTTGTTACCCGCGGGTAAGGCCATACTGGTGCGATGAAGCCGGATTACGACGTCCTGATCATCGGTTCGGGTTTCGGGGGCAGCGTCAGCGCGTTGCGGCTGACCGAGAAGAACTACCGCGTCGGTGTACTGGAGGCCGGACGCCGGTACGCCGATGAGGATTTCGCCGAGACGTCCTGGGATCTGCGTAAGTTTTTGTGGGCGCCGGGGCTGGGCTGCTACGGCATCCAGCGGATCCACCCACTCAAGAACGTGCTGATCCTGGCCGGCGCCGGCGTGGGCGGCGGTTCGCTGAACTACGCCAACACCCTGTACGTGCCGCCCGAGCCGTTCTTCAAAGACCAGCAGTGGTCGCACATCACCGACTGGCGCGACGAGCTGATGCCGCACTACGACCAGGCGCGCCGGATGCTGGGCGTGGTGGAGAACCCGACGTTCACCGACGCGGACCGCATCGTCAAAGAGGTCGCCGACGAGATGGGCTGCGGGGACACGTTCGTGCCGACCCCGGTCGGGGTGTTCTTCGGTCCCGACGGCACCAAGGCCCCGGGCAAGACGGTGCCGGACCCGTACTTCGGCGGCGTCGGACCGGAGCGCACCGGCTGCCTGGAGTGCGGAGCCTGCATGACCGGCTGTCGCTACGGCGCCAAGAACACCCTGCTGAAGAACTATCTCGCGCTCGCGGAATCGTCTGGCGCACAAGTGATTCCGATGACCACCGTGAAGCGCTTCGAACAGCGTCCCGACGGCCTGTGGGAGGTTCGCACGGTACGCACCGGCAGTTGGCTGCGCCGCGACCGGCGCACCTACACCGCCAAGCACGTGGTCCTGGCCGCGGGGACGTGGGGGACCCAGCACCTGTTGTTCAAGATGCGCGACGAGGGCCGGCTGCCCCGGCTGTCGAAGCGGTTGGGGGTGCTGACCCGCACCAACTCCGAGTCCATCGTCGGCGCCGGCAAGCTCGAGCTCGACCCGGGCCTCGATCTGACGCACGGGGTGGCGATCACGTCGTCGATCCACCCGACCTCGGACACGCACATCGAGCCGGTCCGCTACGGCAAGGGCTCCAACGCCATGGGGTTGCTGCAGACGTTGATGACCGACGGCCACGGCCCGGAAGGCACCGACGTGCCGCGCTGGAGGCAGCTGTTGAACCAGGCCCGGGAGGATCCGCGCCGCATGATGCGCTTGCTCAACGTGCATCAGTGGAGCGAGCGCACGCTGATCGCGCTGGTGATGCAGCACCTGGACAACTCGATCACCACCTACACCAAGCGCGGCAAGCTGGGCATCCGTTGGTACACCAGCAAGCAGGGCCACGGCGAGCCCAACCCGACCTGGATCCCGGTGGGCAACAGGGTCACCCGCCGCATCGCGGACAAGATCGACGGCGTGGCCGGGGGCACCTGGGGCGAGCTGTTCAACATCCCGCTGACCGCGCACTTCCTCGGCGGCGCGGTGATCGGCGACAATGCCGAGCGCGGGGTCATCGACCCGTACCACCGGGTCTACGGCTACCCGACGCTGTTCGTGGTGGATGGCGCGGCCATCTCGGCGAACCTGGGCGTCAACCCCTCGTTGTCCATCACCGCCCAGGCCGAGCGGGCCGCCTCGTTGTGGCCGAACAACGGCGAGGACGACCAGCGCCCGTCGCAGGGCGAGCCGTATCGGCGGCTGGAGCCGATCGCGCCGAAGGCGCCCGCGGTGCCGGCCGACGCGCCGGGTGCGCTGCGCTGGCTGCCGATCGATCCGGTCAGCTCGCCAGCACCTCGAGCGGCGCGCCGCTGACCACCCGGCTGCGCTCCCCGCGCACGTTGACCGGCACGTCGCCCATCAGGGTGACGCGGTGCATCAGCCGGGGCTGGTCGTCATAGTCGTCGATCGCCCGGTGCTGCGTGGCGCGGTTGTCCCACATGGCGACGTCGCCGAGCGCCCAGTTCCAGCGAATGGTGTTCTCCGGCACGGTGATTCGCCGCTGCAGCAGTTCCAGTAGGGCGGTTGACTCGTGGCTGTCCAGGCCGACGAAGCCGCGCACGAAATCACCGGCCAGCAGGGCGCGTTCGCCGGTCTCGGGGTGCACCCGCACCACGGGATGCTCGGTGCGGAAGTCCGGCTTTTCGAACGCCTGCCGAAACGCCCGCTGGCCCTCGCTCAGCGCTTCGGCGCTCACGTAGTCGTGGCGGTTGGTGTGCAGCGCCCAGAGATTTTCCACCAGGTGCTTGAGCGGCTCGGGCAGCTGCTGATAGGCCGCCACGGTCGAGGCCCACAGCGTCGAGCCGCCGTAGGTCGGCAGCTTGACCGCACGCAGGATCGACGCCGACGGATAGTTGGCGGCGAACGTCACGTCGGTGTGCCAGCGGTTCGCCTTGCCGTACTCGGAGTCGATCGGGGTGATCACCGGGAGGTGCTTGGCGGCCAGGGCCGAAGCGGCCGGGTGGCCGATCGGCGTGCCCAGCAGACCGGCGAACGCGAGCTGCTCGGAGTCGTCGAGGTGGTGCTGGTGGCGGAAGAAGATCACCTTGTGGGCCAACAGTGCCCGGTGGATCGTCTCGACCGCGTCCTGGTCGAGGTCGCCGCCGAGGCGAACCCCGTCCACCCGGGCGCCGATCCGACTGCCCAGCTTGGTGACGGTGATCTGACCTGTCATTTCCGTGTTCCTTCGTCAAAACGGGCGTAGTCGACTGACTACAGTTGGTAGTGTAGTCATGTGACTACAAAATCCGCAACAGGCCGCCGGAAAGCGCCCACCGGGCGCGCGGAGGTGGCCGCGGCGATCCTTGAAGCCGCCACCGACCTGTTCGCCGAGCGCGGTCCGGCCGCGACGTCCATCCGCGATATCGCCGCACGCTCCAACGTCAACCACGGACTGGTGTTCCGCCACTTCGGCACCAAGGAGCAATTGGTCGGCGCTGTGCTCGATCACCTGGGCGCCAACCTGAGCGCCCTGCTCGGCACCGACGCGCCCGCGGCGGTGCTGGAGGGTTCCCTGGATCGGCAGATGCGGGTGATGGCGCGCACCGTGCTCGACGGCTACCCGGCCGGCCGGCTACAGCAACGCTTTCCCAACATCGCGACGCTGCTCGACGGCGTGCTGCCCCTTTACGACGACGAGGTCAAGGCCCGGCTCGCTGTCGCCAATGCCCTTGCCCTGCAATTCGGTTGGCGGCTGTTCGCGCCGATCCTTCGCGCCGCCACCGGGATCGAAGACCTGACCGACGACGAGATACGCGAGTCGGCCGGCGCCGAGGTGCAACGGATCCTGGCGCCCGCCGACCCTCAATGATCCAGAACGGATTCCGCGATCAAGGCTCGGCGGTGCAGCGGTTCGCGCCCCGGCGGTTGGCGCGGTGGCGACAGTAGAGGTTTGCGCGGACGCAGCTCGACGGTCGTCGCGGATTCGGTGCTCAGCTCGATGTCCTCGCCGGCGTGCCGGATGGTCAGCTCGCCGCCGGGCCCGTCACGCAGCGTGTAGGTGACAACGGCGTGGTTGACATCGACCGTGACCCGGAAATCTCGCCAGCGCAGCCGGAACCGTAGCCGCGAAATGCCATCGGGCAGTTGAGGATCCAGCGACAGGATGCCCTCGTCGTCGCGCAGGCCGCCAAAGCCGGACACCAGCGCCGTCCACGCGCCGGCCAACGAGGCCATGTGCAGGCCGTCGCGGGTGTTGTGGTGCAGATCGCGCAGGTCGATCAGGGCGGCCTCGTAGGCGTAGTCGTGTGCCAATTCCAGATGCCCGACCTCGGCGCACATCACCGCCTGGGTGCACGCCGACAGCGACGAGTCGCGCACCATGCGCCGCTCGTAGTAGTCGACGTTGCGCGCCTTCTGCTCCGGCGTGAAGGCGTGGCTCTGCCAATGCATCGCCAGCACCAGGTCGGCCTGCTTGATCACCTGCGCGGGGTACAGGCGCACGTACGGGTCGTGCAGCAACAAAGGGTAGGCGTGGTTTTCCTTGAAGTCCCACTCCGCAAAGGTGGTGAATCCTTCGCACTGCTGATGGACGCCCAGCCCGTCGTCGTAGGGAATGTTGGCGGCGGCGGCCGCATCGCGCCACGCCGCCGTCTCCTCGTGGGTGACCCCCAGCGCCTTGGCCGCGTCGGGGTGGCGGTTGCAGGCGTCGGCGGCGACGCGCAGATTGTGCGCGGCCATCAGGTTGGTGAAGACGTTGTCGCGCACGACCGCCGTGTACTCGTCGGGGCCGGTGACGCCGTCGAGGTGCCAGACACCGTGCCGGTCGTGATGGCCGAGTGAGAGCCACAGCCGGGCGGTCTCGACCAGCACCTCCAGCCCGCAATCGGCTTCCAGGTCGTCGTCCCCGGTGACGATGCGGTAGCGCTCGAAGGCCATCGCGATGTCGGCGTTGATGTGGAAGGCCGCGGTGCCGGCCGGCCAGTAGGCCGAGCATTCTTGCCCGCGGATGGTCCGCCAGGGGAACGCAGCCCCCCGCAATCCCAGTTCCGCCGCCCGCTCCCGGGCCAGGTCCAGGGTGGAGGCCCGCCAGCGCAGCGCGTCGGCGACCGCGTGCGGCGCGGTGTAGGTCAGCACCGGCAACACATACCCCTCGGTGTCCCAAAAGGCGTGGCCGTCGTAGCCGGTACCGGTCAACCCCTTGGCGGCGATCGCGCGGCGTTCGGCGCGGGCGCTGGCCTGCAGCAGGTGGAAGAGCCCGAATCGCACGGCCTGCTGGGATTCCGGGTCGCCCTCGACCTCGACGTCGGCGCAATCCCAGAAGTTATCAAGGTATTTGTGCTGGGAATCCAGCAGCCCCTGCCACCCGCTGTAGCGGCCACTGTGCAGCGCCGCGGCCACCTGGTCGCGCAGCGCGGGACGCGAGCGCATGCTCGACCAGCCGTACGCCACGTATTTGACGATGCGCAGCTTCTGTCCCGCGCGCAGACCGCAGATCACCGTGGTCCGGGCCAGATCGGCACGCGCGTCGGTGCTGACCTCGACGCGTCCGGGAACGTCGACCTCGTGGTCCATGCCGGCGGCCATCATCAGCGCGCTGTTGCGCGTCCGGTGCATGAGAACCGCTCCGGTGTCGGTGTATTCGTGCTCGACCTCTTCGAGCGGGCTCTCCAGGATGGCCGAAACCCGCGGGTCGCCGGAGGTTTCCGGCTGGTCCTCGTTGGTGACCAGTTCGGACTGCACCGTCACCCGGACGAACTCGTCGACGGCTTCCACGCAGTACTCGATGGCGGCGAGGCCGCGCTGGGCCAGTGACACCAGCCGGGTGGACACCACCTTGACCTGCTTGCCGGCGGGCGAGCACCAGAGCGCACTGCGGGTCATCGTTCCGGCGCGCAGGTCCAGCACCCGTTCGTGGGAAATCAATTCGCCATAGCGGACATCGAACGGCTCGTCCTCGACCAGCAGCCGGATGATCTTGCCGTTGGTGACGTCGATGAGCGTCTGGCCGGCTTCCGGGTAGCCGTAGCCAGCCTCGGCGTAGGGCAGCGGCCGCTTCTCGTAAAAGGAGTTCAGGTAGGTGCCGGGCAGGCCGTACGGCTCGCCCTCGTCGAGGTTGCCGCGCAGCCCGATGTGCCCGTTGGACAGGGTGAACAGGGATTCGGATTGTGCCAGCAGGTTCAGGTCGAGCCGGGTTTCGCGGACGTGCCAGGGCTCAACGGGGAAGGCTTCGTCGGTGATCATGAGCCCAGTAGCTCGGCGAGGTCGGTGACCACCACGTCGGCGCCGTGACGGCGCAAGTCCTCGGCCTGGCCCACTCGATCGACGCCCACCACAAACCCGAAGTTACCGGCCCGGCCGGCGGCCACGCCGGACAATGCGTCTTCGAACACCGCCGCCGCTGCGGCGTCGACGTCGAGCAGCTGCGCTCCGCGAAGGTACGAGTCGGGGGCGGGCTTGCCGGCGATGTGTTCGTCGCGCAGGGTGATGCCGTCCACCCTCTTCTGCACGAACCGGTCCAGGCCGGTGACCTCCAGGACGTCGCGGGTGTTAGCGCTCGACGACACCACGGCGATTCCCAGCCCCGCGGCCGACACCGCCTCGAGATAGCGGCGGGACCCGTCGAACACCTTGACGCCGTCCTCCTTCAGAACCTTCTGAAACATGTCGTTCTTTCGGTTGCCCAGGCCGTAGATCGTCTCGGCGTCTCCCGCGTCGTCCGGGCTGCCGTCGGGCAGGTGAATGTTGCGGCTCTCCAAGAACGAGCGGACGCCGTCCTCGCGCTTCTTGCCGTCGACGTATTCGCGGTAATCGGCCGCCTCGTCGAAGGGGACGAATTTGTCACCGGTGCGGTTGGCCCGATCCTTCAGATAGGCGTCGAACATGGCCTTCCAGGCTTTGGTGTGCACACTGGCGGTGTCGGTGAGCACGCCGTCGAGGTCGAACAGGCAGGCACGCACTTTCTCTGGCAGACCCAGCGCTGAGCTCACCGGCGGTCCTCTCTGGTGTCGGGGGCTGGTTAATCGATACCCACTCCACCATGCCCGCCACGCGTGTCGCCAGCCGTCCGGGGAGTCGGACGATGACCACTAGACTCGCGTGCGTGGCCGACCCCACTGAAAGCCCTGAACTCGAGATCTCCGAGGTGTCCGGAGCGCCGGCTCGACCGGTGCTGGTCGTGGACTTCGGCGCGCAGTACGCGCAGTTGATCGCCCGTCGCGTCCGCGAGGCGCGGGTGTTCTCCGAGGTCATCCCGCACACCGCCACGGTCGAGGACATCAAGGCCCGCGACCCGCTGGCGCTGGTGCTCTCCGGCGGGCCGTCCAGTGTCTACGCCGACGGCGCACCCCAGATCGACCCGGCCCTGTTCGATCTCGGGGTGCCGGTGTTCGGCATCTGTTATGGGTTTCAGGCGATGGCGCAGGCGCTGGGCGGCACCGTCGCCCACACCGGCACCAGCGAATACGGTCGTACCGAACTGAAAGTCCTTGGCGGCGAACTGCATTCGGGGCTACCGAATGTGCAGCCCGTGTGGATGAGCCACGGTGACGCGGTCACCGCCGCACCGGACGGGTTCGAGGTGGTGGCCAGCAGCTCGGGCGCTTCGGTGGCCGGCTTCGAAAACCGGGCCCGCCGCCTGGCCGGCGTGCAGTACCACCCGGAGGTCATGCACAGCCCGCACGGGCAGCAGGTGCTCAGCCGATTCCTGCACGACTTCGCCGGGGTCGGCGCGGACTGGACGGCCGCCAACATCGCCGAGGTGCTGATCGAGCAGGTGCGCGTACAGATCGGTGACGGCCGGGCGATCTGCGGGCTGTCGGGCGGGGTGGATTCCGCGGTGGCCGCCGCGCTGGTGCAGCGTGCCATCGGTGACCGGTTGACCTGTGTCTTCGTCGACCACGGCCTGCTGCGCGCCGGCGAGCGCGCGCAGGTGCAGCGCGATTTCGTCGCCGCCACCGGAGCCAACCTGGTCACCGTCGACGCGGCCGACACCTTCCTCGACGCGCTGGCGGGGGTGACCAATCCCGAAGGCAAGCGCAAGATCATCGGCCGCCAGTTCATCCGGGCCTTCGAGGGTGCGGTACGGGACATCGTGGGGGACCGGGGGGACCTCCCGCTTGCGGGGGACGGGTCTGGGGTCGAGTTCCTGGTGCAGGGCACGCTGTATCCGGACGTGGTGGAATCGGGCGGCGGCACCGGCACCGCGAACATCAAGAGCCACCACAACGTCGGCGGCCTGCCGGGGGACCTGAAGTTCAAACTCGTGGAGCCGCTGCGGCTGCTGTTCAAGGACGAGGTCCGTGCGGTCGGCCGCGAGCTGGGCCTTCCGGAGCAAATCGTTGCGCGCCAACCCTTTCCGGGTCCGGGTCTGGGGATCCGGATCGTCGGCGAGGTCACCGCTGCCCGGTTGGACACGCTGCGGCGTGCGGACTCGATCGCCCGCGAGGAACTCACCGCGGCCGGCCTGGACACGCTGATCTGGCAGTGCCCGGTGGTGCTGCTCGGCGAGGTGCGTTCGGTCGGCGTACAGGGCGATGGCCGCACCTACGGACACCCGATCGTGCTGCGCCCGGTGTCCAGTGAGGACGCCATGACCGCCGACTGGACGCGGGTTCCCTACGAGGTGCTGGAGCGCATCTCGACCCGGATCACCAACGAGGTGGCCGAGGTCAACCGCGTGGTGCTGGACATCACCAGCAAACCCCCCGGCACCATAGAGTGGGAGTAGCTGCGGGCTCTGTCCGCTGCGGGCTTCGTCGAAATTGCCGTCACGGCGTGGTCGCCAAAGAGCACCATCAGCCACACTGCACCGATCGCATAAAGCCGCCTCTTGCCTTGCTTGATGGAGGGTTAAGGATCTGGTGTCTGTTGGTGGAACGCCATCCTCCAGTCATCGTCACGACGAACCCAGGTGCTGGTCAACCACGCCGTATAAGGTTGCCCCTCGGACCGGGAGGCAGTCACGTGGTACGTGAGCATGACACCGTCGGGCGTTAGCTCCACCGCGTGAGGATCTTCGATGCGATAGTTGGCCCACGGCTCGCTATCCACGCTCGCCAGAAACGTCGCCCGATCAATGAGTATCCCGGGCACGACGATCAGGACATCATCTGTGAGCATCTCACGGTAGAACTCGGCGCCACGCTGCTCGCATAATGCCCGCCACCCGCTATTTTCCAGCTCCCACAACCGTGACTGGTCCATTTGGTTATCCCCTGAACACAACTCACCGACTCGGGTCCACCGCGATGCTACGCCGCAGCGCTTCGCGCAGGTACAAATCGCGCAGCAGTGCGATTTCGGCGCCGTGGTGGATGACCTCCCGGTTGATGTGCAGCACGAGGGCGGCGAGCGGGTAGTCGGCGAAGGGCCCCTCAGCCGGACCGCACGGCCGGTTCAGCCCGGTCGCAGATAACTTGCGCACGCCACCTGACCACGACTCGTAGGCCTGGTCGAGCTGGCCCAGCGCCTCGTCCGCGCTGCCCGCGTAGCGGAAGGTGTCGTAGGACATGGCCGGGCCGCCGAAGTGCGAGGCGGCGCGCATGCCCAACACGCCGACAATTACGTGCGCCAGCCGCCAGGCGATTGTGGTGACCGGTTCCGGTTCCGGTGTCTGGAAGGCGAAGTCGATGGTGAACGGGCCCGTTCCAGGGCCGCCGTCGGCCCTCGGCCGCACGTTCCAGCAATCCGGTACCGGCTCCCAGATGCGCGGCGAGTTGGGTGGCCCAGTCGAGGTCCATGCCCCGACCCTACGACCCATTTGCGGTCTCCATGAATGACGCTCATAGCCGTCGTGATATGCGGTCACGCCCCCGAGCGCAGATTCGGCCGAGTAACCGAAACGAATTCCTGACGAAGCACCAGCAACACCTACACCGAACGTATCAGCCGCCTCTTGCGTTTCTTGACGGTTGTCGGAGAGCGGGTGTTTACTCCGAGTAGATCGAACATACTTTCGAAAAAGTGCGGATTGGGAGGCTGGTCATGACTGCGGCTCTCGCCTCCGATCACCCCCAGGAAAACCACGCTGAGCAGCTCGAATCGCTTCGCAGGCGGATGGCGGAAATGTCGGGCCGCGCCGTCGCACGCGCCGACGATCTGCTGCCGGACTCGGAATCCCAGCTGGCCCTCCCGCCGTGGCTGGCCGACCTGCTGCCCGCGCCGGTGCCGCGGGGGACAGTGGCGGTGTTCTCGGGTGCCCGGTCGCTGTTGCTGAGCGTGGTGGCCGCCGTCACGGCGGCCGGGGGCAACGCCGCCATCGTGGGCCAGCCGGACATCGGGTTGCTGGCCGCCGCGGAGATGGGGGCGGATCTGAGCCGGCTCGCCGTAATACCGGATCCGGGAACCGATCCGGTGGAGGTGGCCGCGGTGCTCGTCGACGGCATGGACCTGGTGGTCCTGGGGCTGGGCGGGTGCCGGGTGCCGCCGCCCCGGGCGCGGGCGGTGGTGGCCCGCGCCCGGAACAAGGGCTGCACCCTGCTGGTCACCGGCGGTGATTGGCAAGGGGCGCCGACGCGCCTTGCCGCCCGGGTCTGTGGGTATGAGATCACCGCCGAGGGCCGTCCGGGATTCGGCCGGATCGGCCGGGTGCGGCTGCAGGTCAGCGGGACGTGTGCGGGACGCCGGGTGACCACCCCGGCCCGAGCCGGGTAAGTACCGTGGAAACCCCTTCTGGTTCAAGGGTTTTGGCGATCTGGTGCATGGATTGGCCCGCGGTCGCGGCGGCGACGGCCGCGGGTCTGTCCGCGACCGCCCCGATCGCGGTCACGCTGGCCAACCGGGTGATCGCCTGCTCGCCGGCCGCCCGTGCCGCGGGAGTGCGGCGGGGGCTGCGGCGCCGGGAGGCGGCGGCCCGCTGTCCGCAACTGCACGTCACCGCCGCCGACGCGGACCGCGACGCCCGCTTCTTCGAAGCGGTGATTGCGGCGGTGGACGACCTGGGGCCCCGCGCCGAGGTGCTGCGGCCCGGCCTCCTGGTGTTGCCGGTGCGCGGGGCGGCCCGCTATTTCGGGTCCGAGGCCACCGCCGCCGAACGCCTGATCGATGCGGTGGCCGCCGCCGGCGCCGAGTGTCAGGCCGGGATCGCCGACCGGTTGTCCACCGCGGTCCTGGCGGCCCGGGCGGGCCGGATCGTCGAGCCGGGCGGCGACGCGAAATTCTTGTCGGTGCTGTCCATCCGCCAACTTGCCACCGAACCGAGCCTGTCCGGTGCCGGCCGCGAAGAACTGACGGACCTGTTGTGGCGGATGGGAATTCGCACCATCGGGCAGTTCGCCGCGCTGTCGCGCAGCGACGTGGCCTCCAGGTTCGGCGCCGACGGGGTGACCGCGCACCGGTGGGCCCGCGGCGAGCCCGAACGGCCGCCCTCCGGGCGGGAGCCGCCCGCCGAACTCGAGGCGGTGCTGGACTGCGATCCGCCGATCGACCGGGTCGATGCCGCGGCGTTCGCCGGGCGCTCGCTGGCCGGCAGGCTGCATCAGGCGCTGATGGACGCCGGCGTGGGATGCACCCGGCTGGCCATCCACGCCGTCACCGCCAACGGCGAAGAGCTGCACCGGGTGTGGCGGTGCGCCGAGCCGCTGACCGAGGACGCCACCGCCGATCGGGTGCGCTGGCAGCTCGACGGGTGGTTGAGCAGCCGCACCGCGCGCACTCCCCGCCCCTCCGCCGCGGTGACGCTGTTGCGGCTGGCCGCGGTGGAGGTGGTCTCGGCCGAGGCGCTGCAGTTGCCGCTCTGGGGCGGCCTGGGTGAAGAGGACAGGCTGCGGGCCCGCCGGGCGCTGGTGCGGGTGCAGGGCCTGCTCGGCCCGGAGGCGGTGCGGGTGCCGGTGCTGTCCGGCGGGCGCGGCCCGGCCGAGCGCATCACGCTGATCCCGCTGGGCGACGAGCCGGTGCCGCGGGCCGATCCCGATCTGCCGTGGCCCGGCCGGCTGCCCGAGCCGTCGCCGGCGGTGCTGCTGGACGACCCAGTGGAACTACTTGACGCCCAAGGGAATCCGATACGGGTGACCATCCGGGGGTTGTTCTCCGCCGACCCCGAACGCATCGTTGCCCATGGCCGGGACGAGCGGCTGTGCTGGTGGTCCGGGCCCTGGCCGGTCGACGAGCGGTGGTGGGATGACCGGCCGGTGGCCGGTCAAGGGGGCGGTCGCACCGCCCGCGCCCAGGTGTTGCTGGAGAGCGAGCGTGCGCTGCTGCTGTGCTATCGCCAGCGGCGCTGGTACGTGGAGGGGAGTTACGAATAGCCTTGTTACTGAGCGTATTCGACGCGCCGCAACGCGTCGGGGGTGAGGTCCTTGAGCGAGGGATACCCGTCAACGGCCATGATCAGGTCCGCTTCGGCCAGCAGCGACCGCAGGACGTGCACGATACCGTCGACACCACCGACGGCCAGCCCGTAGGCGTACGGGCGGCCGATCCCCACGGCGGTCGCACCCAGGGCGAGCGCCGTGATGATGTCGGCGCCGCCGCGCACCCCCGAGTCGAACAGCACCGGCATCCCGTCGGCGGCCTCGACCACCTCCGGCAGGCAATCCAGGCAGGGCAGCCGGCCGTTGGCTTGCCGTCCGCCATGGTTGGAGCAGTAAATGCCGTCCACGCCAATGTCTTTGGCGCGGCGTACGTCGTCGGGATGGCAGATGCCCTTGACCATCAGCGGCAGGCTGGTCTCGGACCGCAGCCACTCCAGGTCCGTCCACCGGAACGGCCCACCGAAGATCGGCAGCTTGCGCACCGCCGCCTCGGTGGCGTCTTCGCCCCGGCTCAGGGTGGCGCGAAACACCGGGTCGCTGGTGTAGTTGGCCAGGCACCCGCTGGGCACCTGCGGGTAGTTCCCGCCGCTCAGGTCGCGGGGGCGCCAGCCGGTGACCCAGGTGTCCAGGGTGACGGCGATGCCCTTGAAGCCGGCCGCCTCGGCCCGGTGCACCAGGCTGGCGGCCATTTTGCGGTTCGGGGGCGTGTACAGCTGGAAAAACGCCGGGGTGTCACCGAGCTCGGCGGCGAGGTTTTCCATCGGGTCGGCCGACAGTGTGCCCACGAAAAACGGCACGCCGGTGCGGACCGAGGCGCGCGCACAGAGCATGTCGCCGTGCCCGTCGGGGTCGCACACCCCGATGACGCCGATGGGCGCCATGAAGATGGGAGACGGAAAACTGATGCCGAACAACTCGACGGACATGTCGCGCTGCTCCGGGGCGATCCCCATGCGCGGATACAGGCCCCACCGCTTGAAGGCCGCGCAGTTGGCGCGCTGGGTGTGCTCGTCACCGGCGCCGCCGGCCACATAGCCCAGGACCTTCGGCGCCATCGCCGCCGAGGCCTTTTCCTCCAGCTCCTCGAACCTGATCGGATACTGCGGCTGATTGCCGTGCAGCGACTGGTCGTACAGCTCGTTTTGATATTCGGCGAAAGCCATAGCGGGGCTTTACCCCGCGCTTCGCCCACCAAACGGGGGTCAGTACCGCCCGAAGGCGATGGCCACGTTGTGTCCGCCGAAGCCGAATGAGTTGTTGATGGCGTACTCGTAGTTGCCGGGGCGGGGTTTGCCGGCCACGACGTCCAGGTCGATCTCGGGGTCGAG
>NZ_MVHG01000429.1 GCF_002086125.1 Mycobacterium arosiense ATCC BAA-1401 = DSM 45069 | reverse complement strand
CACCCAGTACCTGTCGCCGGACAACGCGGAAAATTTCGACATCAACATGAGCCTCTCGCTGGAAGGCATCGGCGCGGTGCTGCAGAGCGACAACGACTACGTCAAGGTCGTACGCCTGGTGCCGGCCGGCCCGGCGGCGAAGAGCAAGCAGATCGCCACCTCCGACAAGATCATCGGCGTCGCCCAGGGCAAGGGCGAAATGGTCGACGTGGTCGGCTGGCGCCTGGATGAAG
>NZ_MVHG01000428.1 GCF_002086125.1 Mycobacterium arosiense ATCC BAA-1401 = DSM 45069 | reverse complement strand
CCCGACGACCCGTCGCCACTCACCGACTTCGCCGCGGCCCTGACCACCGCGCCCGGCGGCGAACTGCAGGAAGTGCTGGACACCGTGCCGATCCTCAAGCGGATGGAGAAGGTCTTGCCGCTGCTGCGCAAGGAGGTGGAAGTCGCGCGCCTGCAGAAGGAACTGTCCGCCGAGGTCAACCGCAAGATCGGCGAACACCAGCGCGAATTCTTCCTCAAGGAACAGTTGAAGAT
>NZ_MVHG01000427.1 GCF_002086125.1 Mycobacterium arosiense ATCC BAA-1401 = DSM 45069 | reverse complement strand
GCTTCATGGTGCCGACCACCAACACGGCGGGCTGGGGCCGTGCGATGGCAGGCGGCTCGCTGTTTCCCAACGATCCGAGCGCCGCGTTCAACAACCCGGCGGCCATGGCGTTCATCGACAAGCGGATCGCCCAGTTGACGGTCAACTACGCCGATATCGACATCAAGTACAACGGCGATGCCTACGACTACCAGGGTAATCCCATGACCGGCGGCTACCAGGACGGGCCGGGC
>NZ_MVHG01000426.1 GCF_002086125.1 Mycobacterium arosiense ATCC BAA-1401 = DSM 45069 | reverse complement strand
GGGTGAACCACTGGCTCTTTTCCAGGTGGCGGTGCTTGAGCCAGAGGGCGCCGTAGACGATCACCGAGGCGAGGATCAGGGTCGCGGTCGCGCCGTAGATGCCACTCAGATTGAACCCGGCGAACTCGACGTTCTGAGGGTCTATCTTGTAGACGATGAAGAACAGGATCAGTGGGATGAAATCGATGAATTGCTTCATGGTGGCAGTCAGGACACGGTTGAAACGGCATAAT
>NZ_MVHG01000425.1 GCF_002086125.1 Mycobacterium arosiense ATCC BAA-1401 = DSM 45069 | reverse complement strand
ACGTCGTACTGCCGGCAGATGCGCTGGATCTCCGGCCAATAGCTTTGCGGCGGGAAGATCATGCCGCCGGCGCCCTGGAAGGGCTCAGCGACGAAGGCGGCGACGTTCTCCGCGCCCAGTTCGAGGATCTTCTCCTCCAGTTGCAGCGCCGCGCGGCGACCGAACTCGGCCGGGCTCAGCTCGCCGCCGTTGGCGTACCAGTAGGGTTCGTCGATGTGGGCGAAGTCCGGCAG
>NZ_MVHG01000424.1 GCF_002086125.1 Mycobacterium arosiense ATCC BAA-1401 = DSM 45069 | reverse complement strand
ACCGAAGATGCTCCGCCGGGTGTTGCAGACCATCGCCGCGATGGGCGTACCGAAGCTGGCGCTGCTGAACAGCTACCGCGTGGAAAAGAGCTTCTGGCAGACCCCGTTCCTCGACCCGGCGGCGATCCGCGAGAACCTGGTCCTCGGCCTGGAGCAGGCCCGCGATACGGTGCTGCCGGAAATCATCGTCGAGAAGCGCTTCAAACCCTTCGTCGAAGACCGCCTGCCGGCCC
>NZ_MVHG01000423.1 GCF_002086125.1 Mycobacterium arosiense ATCC BAA-1401 = DSM 45069 | reverse complement strand
TCGCTAGCGTACCTATCGCTTCCGACAGGTCCTTGCAGATGAACTCCAGCGCTTCGCGCAGGTCCGTCGCAGAAGGGGCGCGAGCCCCCCAGTCGCCGTTTCGCCGTGCCGTTCCCCGCTGCCCGCGCCTTGCGCAGGGCCTCGGCGGTTCGAATCTCCTGCCCGTCCCTTCACGTCGGGAAGCCTGCGTTTCCCGAGAGGAGTGTTTCGCAATGGCCACCGCACTACGCTTC
>NZ_MVHG01000422.1 GCF_002086125.1 Mycobacterium arosiense ATCC BAA-1401 = DSM 45069 | reverse complement strand
GCCTACAAGCATGTGCCGATCGTCGAGCACAACATCGCCGAGGGCGTTCTCAACAACGTGATAGGCACCTTGCATGCGGTGCAGGCCGCGGTGCAGGTCGGCGTGCAGAACTTCGTGCTGATTTCCACCGACAAGGCGGTGCGACCGACCAATGTGATGGGCAGCACCAAGCGCCTGGCGGAGATGGTCCTTCAGGCGCTCAGCAACGAATCGGCACCGGTGCTGTTCGGCGA
>NZ_MVHG01000421.1 GCF_002086125.1 Mycobacterium arosiense ATCC BAA-1401 = DSM 45069 | reverse complement strand
AAGTAGAAGCGCGCCTGGTCGGGAATCTCGTGCCACAACGGGTGCTCCACCGCCTGGCTCACCTGGTTCCAGCCCATGTGCGGCACCTTCAGGTGCTCGCCGGCTTCGTGCAGGTCCTTGCCGAAGAAGCGCACCTGGCCGGGGAACAGACCGATGCAGTCGACCCCGTCGTTCTCCTCGCTGCGCTCCAGCAATGCCTGCATGCCGACGCAGATGCCGAGGAACGGGCGGTC
>NZ_MVHG01000420.1 GCF_002086125.1 Mycobacterium arosiense ATCC BAA-1401 = DSM 45069 | reverse complement strand
GGGCAAGGAGGCCGACGCGGCCAACGCGCTGATCGACCAGGGCGTCGACGTGGTGTTCCAGCACACCGATAGCCCGGCGCCGATCCAGGCCGCCGAGCGTCGCGGGGTGTACGCCGTGGGCTACGCCTCGGACATGCAGCACTTCGGTCCGAAGACCGTGCTCACCTCGATCGTCAACGACTGGGGCCCGCACTATATCCGCTCGGCCCAGGCGGTGATGGACGGCACCTGGA
>NZ_MVHG01000042.1 GCF_002086125.1 Mycobacterium arosiense ATCC BAA-1401 = DSM 45069 | reverse complement strand
ACCTTCAATCACTCGGCTACGACACGCCGGTCACCAAATCGGTCCCCGACTCGTACACCACCTTGGCGGACGCAACCCGCCAGACCCCAACCGGGAACACGGACTCATTCCACTGTTCCCGATCAGGCAAAATATGGCCAACCGTCCTAATAGGAAACAGCCGTACGCCGTCCAGCCCAGACCCCGGATAAGCAGTGAAAGCGTGCCAACTGTCCACTGGCAGTCAACCCTTTGGGCAGGTAGCAGCAGCGTGCTGCAAGGCCGGAACGGACGGGCCATCGACAGGGAGTCCGTAGCCGCGCATCACCGCAATAAATTGCATGGCGTACTGACAATGAAACGCTGCGTTAGGCGGCATCCACAGTGCCGGCTGCTTGTCACCCTTATCTTGATTCGCCTGGCCCTGCACCGCAAGCAAATTGGCCGGGTCGTTCGCGAACCGAGTCCGCATTTCAGGAGTCCAATTCCATGCCCCTTGGTCCCAGCTATACGACAACGGCACTATATGGTCGATTTGAACTGCCTCGCCGGTATGCGCGCCGCGTGTGAACGCGATCACGTCATTGGTATACGGATCATGCAATGTCCCGGTGGCCACCGCGTCCGGACACCGCTTCACCGACACAAATGTTTTGTCCACGAGGTCACGGTTGAGGATGTCGTCGCGGGTGTCGCATCCGTTGTGCCCCATCGGGGCGTCGTTCTCGTCGTCCCACGCATCGCCGAACGCCGAGCGAAGGTAGTCGTAGCGGTGCTGACGCAGGGGCACGACGGCGACGCCGGCGAGCACATCGGTGCCGGGCAGCACGGTCGGAACGTCTGCGCGCGCGGCGTATTCGGCGGAATGCCGGGCGGTCGAGGACCCGACCGTCTGATAGGCCACCAGCAATGCCAGCGCCGCCGCCGCAGCCAGCCACAGCAGTACCTTCCGGTTCAACGGCGCCGCCCTCCCCCAAGCGGGTGGTACCCCCGCCTCATCGCTGCGCTCTGCATCGTCGCCGGCGGTCAAGACTTGTCCAGGTATTCGATGCGGTCGGTGTCGGTGAATCGCGCGGCCAGCAGCGACAATCCGGGGTTGGAGCGGTCGTCGGCGTAGGCCCGGACGCAGAAGTCGCGGGCGGCCTCGATGAACTCCAGATGGTCCGCCAACGACAGCAGGCGCAGCGTGATCGCCTTGCCGGATTGGTTGCGGCCCAACACATCTCCTTCCCGGCGTTCCTTGAGGTCGAGATCGGCCAGGGCGAAGCCGTCCAGCGTCTCGGCCACCGCGCGCAGCCGCCGCCCGGCCGGCGAGTCCGGCGCGGACCAGCTGGCGAACAGGCACAGACTCGGATGCCGGCCCCGGCCGATCCGGCCGCGCAGCTGATGCAACTGGCTGATCCCGAACCGGTCGGCGTCCATCACCAGCATCACGGTGGCGTTGGGTACGTCGACGCCCACCTCGATGACGGTGGTGCACACCAGCACATCGATCTCACCGGCCCGAAAGGCCGCCATGGCGGCGTCCTTCTCCTCGGCGGACAGCCGCCCGTGCATCAGACCCAGCCGCAGGTTCGCCAGCTCCCCGGAGCGCAGCCGGGCGTAAAGACCTTCGGCGGTCTCCGGCGCCTTGGCGTTCTGCTCATCACCCGGGTCGTCGCTCTCGTCGATGCGCGGCGCCACCACGTAGGCCTGGCGGCCCGAGGCGACCTCCTCGGTGATCCGCTGCCAGGCCCGGGCAAGCCATGCGGGCTTGTCCTTGACGAAGATGACATTGCTGGTGATCGGTTGGCGGCCGCGCGGAAGTTCGCGCAGCGTCGAGGTTTCCAGGTCCCCGTACACGGTAAGCGCGACGGTGCGCGGTATGGGCGTGGCCGTCATCACCAGTAGGTGTGGTGTCACACCGGGACGGGCCTTGGCGCGCAACTGATCTCGCTGCTCGACACCGAAGCGGTGTTGTTCGTCGACCACCACCATGCCCAGGTTGTCGAATTCGACCGCGTCCTGCAGCAGGGCGTGGGTGCCCACGACGATGCCTACCTGCCCACCGGCGATCTCGGCGCGGATCTGCTTTTTCTGCGCGGCGGTCATCGAACCGCTCAGCAGCGCCAGCCGGGTGCCGTTGTCGGCACCACCCAACTGGCCCGCCATCGCCAACGGGCCGAGTACGTCGCGAATCGATCGAAGGTGCTGGGCGGCAAGCACTTCCGTCGGCGCCAACAGCGCGCACTGATATCCGGCGTCGACCATCTGCAGCATCGCCAGCACCGAGACGATCGTCTTGCCCGAACCCACCTCACCCTGCAGCAGCCGATTCAACGGCCGGCTCGCCGCGAGCCCGTCGGACAACACGCCGAGCACTTCGCGCTGCCCGGCGGTCAACTCAAAGGGCAAGCGCCCCAAGAGTTCTGCGGCCAAACCGTCCGGGCGCGGCGGCGCCGACGGCCCCGACTCCGACAGCTCGCCGTGGCGGCGGTCCACCAGCGCCCACTGCAGACCGACGGCTTCGTCGAAGGTCAGGCGCTCGCGGGCCCGCTGCCGTCGCGGCTCGCTCTCGGCGAGGTGGATGTCGCGCAGCGCCTGGTCCTCGGAGACCAGGCCGAATTTCGCCCGCAGCTGCTCGGGTAGCGGATCCGGCACCGGATCGAGCACGTCGAGCACTTGCCGCACCGAGCCGAAGATGGTCCAGCTCTGCAGCCGGGCGCTGGCGGCATAGATCGGGAAGAAGTGGCGTTGGTAGGCGTCCGCGATGTCTTCACCGGTGGTCTTCGCGGCGTTGGCGATGCTCTTCAGGGACACGGTGCCGCGGTTGCGCCCGTCCGGCGTGTCGAGGAGCAGAAACGCGGGATGGGTGAGCTGCATGACGTTCCTGAAGAACCCGACCTCGCCGGACAGCATCACCTTGGTGCCCTTGGTCAGGTCCTTTTTGATGAAGTTCGCGTTGAAGAACGTCGCGGTCACCTTGTTTCGCCCGGCACCCAGGGTGATGCGGTGACACAGCTTCTTCCGGTTTTTCTTCATCGGAAAGGTCTCGGTGTCGACGATCGTGTCGACGATCGTGATGTGTTCACCGGCCGGCGGCCGTTCGTCGTCGGCGTCCCAGCGGCTCGCACCCTCGGTGTAGCTACGCGGGTAGTGGCGCAACAGGTCGTCGACGGTACGGATGCCGAACACCTCATCGAACAGCTCCGCAACCTTGCCACCCACGACGAAGTCCAGCCGGTCGGACAGCGACACCATCGCTACTCGACCCCGATCAGCAGCGCGTCGCCGTGATGGCCGGTGCGATAGGTGACCAGTTCCGTCCCGGGGTGGTGGTCGTGCACGTGGTCTTCCAGGATGTCGCCGACCGCGCCGGCATCGGCATCCGAGCCGTCGGAGTCGATACCGGCGCCCAGCAGCACCGTCACCAGGTCGCCGCCGGAGGCCAGCAGCAGATCGAGCAGGCCGATCGCCGCCCCCACCGCATCGGCGGCCACGATCAGCACCTCGTCCCCCGCGATGCCCAGGCCGTCGCCGGGCCGGCAGCGTCCCGCCCAGGTGAGCGCGCTCTCGGTCGCGATGCGCACCGAGCCGTGCCGCGCGGCACCGGCGGCGCGGGCCATGGTGTAGCCGTCGTCCACGGCCTGCCGGTCGGTTTCGTGCACGGCCAGCGCCGCCAGCCCCTGCACCATCGACCCGGTCGGGATCGGCACCACATCGATCCCCCAGCCGATGGCCGCGGTGCAGCCGGCCACCAACTCCTCGGCCGCCACGTAGCCGTTGGGCAACACCATCACCTGCGCGGCGCCGGTGTCGACGATGGCCCGCATCAGTTGGTGTGCGCTGATATTCGTGACGGGATCGTGCCCGGGATCGCGTTGCAGCACGTTGGCGCCCTCTCCGGCGAACAGCTCGGCGGCGCCGTCCCCGTCGACCACCGCCAGCACGGCGCGCTCGCGCGTCCAGCCGCCCGCGGGCAGGCCCGGTGCGCCCGAGCTCAACGCCGAGATGACGATGCGGCTGAGCCGCCCCGCCGCCAGGCCCGCTTCCACGGCGGCGCCGGCGTCGTCGGTGTGCACGTGGACCGAGTACGTGTGCTGCGCCGACGACGGCGCCGACGCGATGCCCACCGAATCGCCCAACTCCCCCAACCGATCCCGTAGCCGGTCCGCCGCCGCGGGGTGGCAGCCGTCCAACCGGTACATCACCTCGAAGTGGGGCGCCGGGCGCTGCGCGGGGGCCTCCGGTTGCCGCGCCCGCGGCGACAGCTCGTACACCGCGCGGGCCGGGGCCTGCCCGGTGATGGTGCACCGCAGCGCGTCCAGCAGGACCAGCAAACCACGCCCGCCGGCGTCCACGGCGCCGGCGTCGGCGAGCACGTCGAGTTGTTCGGGCGTCTTCTCCAGCGCGACCACCGCCGCGTCGCCGGCCGCGATGACCGCCGCTGCCAGGCCGTCCCCGGCCCGGGCGCACTGCGCGACGGCGTTGGCGGCCGCACGCAGTACCGAGACGATGGTCCCGGAGATCTCCTCACCACCCATCGAGCTGATCACCAGCTCCACACCGCGCTGCAGCGCCGCACCGAGGATGGCGGCGTCGATGTGGGGCAGCTCGCCCCCGGCATCGGCGGCCGCGCTCGCGGTGACGTCGGCGACGCCCCGCAGGATCTGCGACAGGATCACGCCGGAATTGCCGCGGGCGCCATTCAGCGCGCCGGCCGACAGCGCCGCCGCGGCGCGGGCCACGCAGCCCGATCCGCCCTCGGCGCCCGCGTTGGCCTCGGCCAGGGCAGAACGCATGGTGAACAGCATGTTGGCGCCGGTGTCGGAGTCGGCGACGGGAAAGACGTTGAGGCGGTTGATCTCGTCGATGTGCGTGATCAGGTCGCTGACGGCGGTGTGCGCCCAGTCGCGCAGGGTGATCGCGTCCAGCAGACCATCTTGCGACGTATCAGCAGTGCCCAGTGTGACCCACCTCCTCCGCACCAATTCCCCGGTGGGCGCCAGCGTAGCCCGGCGACGGCGCCGTTGCGCTCAGTTGCTCTGCGCCGTTGAGGAAAGCGAACAGCAGGCGAGGCTAATAGCCCTGCCGGATACCGGAATTGGCCTGCCCCACCAGCGTGCGCTCATTGCTGCCATCGCGACTGACGCCGTAGCGGCTCATCTGATAGTTGATCGACGCGCACGCGGCGGCCACGGGATCCCACGCCGAGTTCGACGTCCCGGGCTGGTGAAAGGCCGCGAAGGTATCCGGCATCACCTGCCACGGGCCCCGCGTGGCGTGCAGCGGGCCACCATCGAGCTGGGAAGGCCCGTACGCGTTGCTGTCAGACAGGTTGATGGCACCCGAATGAAACTGCGACTCGTGATCGGCGATGGTCATCATCCCCTCGATCCAGCGACCACGGGCCGACGCGTCGGTGACCCCGATCCGGGTCAGCGCCTCCTCGAGATAGCCGCGGATCGCCTCGGGTCCGTCGGGCCACACCCCCCGACCGTCGAAAGCGACCTGCCGCAGCGGGATGCCGCCGCGCACGGCGGCGGCCTCGTGTACCGCCGGTCGGGGGTCACCGGGCTGCCACCACCAGGTCGCACCGTCCGCAGTTGACCCCGACACGCTCGGACCCGGCCCGCCCTGGCCGATGTCGAACTGCCCGCCCACGGCGGTCGGACAGTTGAGCGACGTACTACCCATGGCGACGCTGCCCAGCGCCGCCACCACCAGGTAGGCCGCGGCCACCCGGCGCAACCTCAAGATCAACCGTCGTACGCCCACCGGAGAGCCCCGCCGGCTTTCGACGCGGGCTGGACCGGCGGTGTTTTCGGCGCGCGCAACCACCCCGCGCACTCCCCTCAAACCTGCCGATATTTGCTTCCCAGCCTCATCCGCAGCTCCGCGCGGGCCGGCACCGCCGGGAAGAAGACTTCAGCCAAATCAGCGCGCCGTCCGCGCCTGACACACGACCGCACCGACCATCGGCGGCGCTGCCATCCTAACGACCGGACGCCCCGGTGACCTCGCCGAAAGCCGGTACTGTGATCGACTGCATGACGACGGTGCGGGAGGGTTCCAGCGCACAACCACCCGGGGGCGACCGCACGTAACCGCAGGGTCAGCCGGTTCTGACCGTTTTGGTGGTTCCCACGACAGTCGGTATCCTCAGGTGTGCCCGGTTGAGCCCGGGCTGTCCCGGCCGGTTTGCCGGACCCCCGAGATTTGAGGAGCTTGAACAATGGCCGCTGTGTGCGACATCTGCGGGAAAGGCCCCGGCTTCGGTAAGTCGGTGTCGCACTCCCACCGCCGCACCAGCCGCCGGTGGAACCCCAACGTTCAGACCGTGCACGTCGTCACCCGCCCGGGCGGCAACAAGCAGCGGCTGAACGTTTGCACGTCCTGCATCAAAGCCGGCAAGGTCGTCCGGGGCTAGCGGCGATCGCGAAGCCGGGCGAGCGGGGTCGCCGCCATTGGGGCTAGCGGTCGTTCACATGACGACGTGGCCGGCGTCCACCGGTATCGCCACACCGGTGACGTAACGCGATCGCGGGCCGGCGAGCCAGAGCACCGCTTCGGTGACGTCCTGCGCCTCGACCAGCGGCACGTCGGGTAGCAGCGTCTGCGACAGGGCCGGGTTGGGGTTCTCCAGCATTCGGTTCACCACGAAATCGTTGAGGATCATCGGCGTCGCGACGCCGCTCGGGTGGATCGAATTGACCCGAATCTTGTGGGGCGCATAGGCATTCGCCGCCGAGCGCATCAACCCCACCACACCGTGTTTGGACGCGGCGTAGGCGAACATCGCCGCGCTGCCGTCGCCGCCGCGACCGGTGAGGCCCTGCGACGAGCTGACCAGCACCACCGACCCGCCCCGGCCCTTGCGCACGATCGATGGCACCGTCGCCAGCAGCGTGTGCCACACACCCTTGAGGTTGGTGTCGACGATCGTGTTGAACACCGGTTCGGACTCCGGTTCGGTGACCCCGATGGCCACCACCCCGGCGTTGGCGACGACGACGTCGATGTCGCCGAGTGTGTTCACGCCGGCCCGCACCCCGGCCCGCAGCCCCTGGAAGTCGCGGACGTCGGCGGCCACCGGAACCGCCTTGCGGCCGGTCGCCTCGACCAGGTGCACGGTCTCGGCAAGATCCGATTCGGTCCCCAGGGCGTAGGGAATCGCGTCGAGGTCGGCGCAGATGTCGACGGCGATGATGTTGGCGCCCTGCTCCGCCAGCGCCACCGCGTGGCTGCGGCCCTGGCCGCGCGCGGCGCCGGTGACAACGGCCACCATGTTGTCGAATTCGCCCATGACTACACCTCCAGTGTCGTGCCGGTCTCGCGTTCGGCGAAGGCCACCAGCCGCGCGGCCGTGTCGTAGTCGCAGGCCAGCGGGGTGCGGCCGATCAGCACCGGGCCGCCACGCAGCCCGAACCTGCCGCTGACCCCGACGTAGCTGCCCGGCGGAATCGGCTCGCTGATGCAGTACAGCGTGGGCGCCGCACCCTCGTCGATGTCGTTGGCCAACCGGTCGGCCACCACCTTGACCCCCTGGTGGGCCAGCTTCATCAACGGCGAGTTCCCGAGGTTTGACAGATTCGAGGCCACCCAGCCCGGGTGGGTGAGCTGCGTGACGATCGGCGATCCGGCCGCGCGCAGCCTGCGGTCCAGCTCCAGACCCCACAGCATGACCGCGAGCTTCGACTGCGCGTAGGCGCCCAGCCTCGTCCACTTGTGCCGGCGTAGGTGCGGGTCGTCGAGCCGCAGCGTCGCCGACCGGTGCGCATCGGAGCCGACGCAGATGATCTGCGAACGCACCCTGGGCAGCAACAGATTGGTCAGGGCGAACGGTCCGAGCAGGTTGGTGCCCAGGGTCATCTCGAAGCCGTCGACCGTCTCGGTGCGCCGGTCGGTCAGGGTGCCGGCGTTGTTGATCAGGATGTCCACCGGGCCGTCGATCAGGTCCGCGAAGGCGCGCACCGACGACAGATCGGCGAGGTCAAGCTTGACCACGGCGGTCGACCCACCCATCTCGGCCGCGCGTTGCTCGCCGAGCGCGGTGTTGCGCACCGCCAGGATCACGTGGGCGCCGGCTTTGGCGAGCGCACGCGAGGTGCCGAGCCCGACGCCGTTGGTCGCCCCGGTGACGATCACGCGTTTGCCCGTGAGATTGCCGAGCCTGCTCGGCGTCCACGGTAGGGTCACGGCGATCAAGAGTAGTAGTCGGTTCTATGTAAGTTGGACCGGTTCTGCCAACATTGTTCGCGGAACAGTGCGCGAGACTTTCGAGGCGGTTCGATATGACTGGCAGCGCCACCGAGATCACCAACCTCATCTACACCTATGCGCAGCTTCTCGACGGCGGCGACCTGGACGGGGTGGCCCGGCTGTTCGAGCACGGCCGCATCTGCGGGGTGGAGGACGGGCCGCCGGAGACGGTGTTCGCGGGCTCGGCGCGGGTGCGGGAGATGTACGAGATGGCCACGCACATCTACGACGACGGCACCCCGAAGACCAAACACAACACGACCAACGTGCAGCTCTATATCGACGAGGCGGCCGGCACCGCGCGGAGCACGTCCTACTACTGCGTCACGCAGGCCACCGATGACCTGCCGCTGCAGGTCATCGTCACCGGGCACTACCACGACACCTTTCACCGGGTGAACGGTGCCTGGTGTTTTGACAGCCGCACCATGTTCGTCGACCAGGTCGGCGACGTGAGCCGGCATCTGAAATTCTGACCCGCATGGCACCCCGCAGCGCCTTCGACCCGGCCGCCGTGATGGCCGACGCGCAACGCAACGAAGAGCTAAATGACTGCGCCCCGGGCGATTTCGACGGCGCGCTGTGCCGTGACGTGCTGAAGGCCATGCGCGACAAGCTTTGGTCGGCGTCGATCGGAGAGTGGCATGCCGTTACGAAGGACGTGAATTTCGCGGGCTCGTGATGCCCGTCGGTCCCGCACGATCAGCACCGTCTTGCCGGCGCGCCTGCCGTCGTCGCGGCTTTGGAACGCCTCCCGACCCGCGTCGAGCGGGAACGTCTGGGCGATCGAGACGTGCAATCGATCGCCATCGACCAGCGCGGCGAGCTCGTCGAGCCGCGCCCGATTCGGCGTGACGACGAAAAGGTTGCGGTGACGCCGAATTCCGCGGCACAGCCCTCCGGAGGCGGTGCCGACAGGGTGACCAGCCGGCCACCGCGGCGCAGCACGCCGAACGACCGCTCCAATGTCGGCCCGCCAACCGTATCGATGACGACGTCGTACCCGGCACCGGTTTCGTCGAACGCCTCGGTGCGCACGTCGATGACCCGCTGCGCGCCGCATCCGCGCAGCAGGTTGGCCGTGTCGCTGCGCACGGTGGCGGTCACCCGCGCGCCCAGCATCGCGGCCAGCTGAACCGCCACCAACACTTCCCCCGCGGCCAGCACCGGGCGCGGGGCCCGTTCGAGCACCAACTGCTCCGGGCCGCCCCGCCGGTGCGCCCGCAACGCCATCATCTCGGTCACGGCAGGCGCCAATCGATCGCATCGGCACCCATCCCGGTCAGCAGTTCGTTGGCACGGCTGAACGGGCGCGAACCGAAGAACCCGCGCGACGCCGACAGCGGGGACGGATGCGGCGACTCGATGGCCACGCAATTCCCTTGGGCGAGAATTGGTTTGAGGGTCGACGCGTCACGGCCCCACAGGATCGCCACCAGGGGACGCGACCGCTCGGTCAACGCCCGGATGGCGCATTCGGTCACCACCTCCCAGCCCTTGCCGCGGTGCGACGCCGGATTGCTGGGGCGCACCGTGAGCACCCTGTTCAGCAGGAGCACGCCGCGCTGCGCCCAGGGCGTCAGATCACCGCACGCTGGCGGCGGATGGCCCAGGTCGGCGGTGTACTCCTGAAAGATGTTGGCCAGACTGCGCGGCAGCGGCCGCACCTCGGGCGCCACCGAAAAGCTCAGGCCCACAGCGTGTCCGGGCGTCGGGTAGGGGTCCTGGCCGACGATCAACACCCTGACGTCGTCAAAGGGATAGGTGAAGGCACGCAACACATTCGGCCCCGCCGGCAGATACCTGCGCCCGGCCGCGATCTCGGCCCGCAGGAACTGCCCCATCTCGGCCACCTGCTCGGCCACCGGCTGCAGCGCACTCGCCCAGCCCGGCTCGACCAGTTCCCCCAACGGACGCGCGGTCGTCATCGGCTCTTCGCGATCGCGTAAACGGTCACCGCGTCACCCTAATACGACCGCCAGCCGGCGTAGCCGGTCCACTCCTGATCGTCGACGAGCACCCGCGCCGGCCCGTCGAGAACCCGACCGACGATGCGCCAGCCGACCGGCGCGGGACCGGCAAAACACGCCGCCAGGGCGTGATCCTCACCGCCGCCCAGCACCCAGTGCCACGGATCGGCGTCGACGGCGGCCCCGGCCGCGGCGAGCGCATCGCGGTCGGCGGCCAACGCCGCCATCGACAAATCCATGCCCACCCCGGACGCCTCGGCGACATGACGCAGGTCGGCGATCAGGCCGTCGGAGATGTCGATCATCGCCTGCGCACCGCCGGCCGCCGCCACCGCTCCCTGGCCGTAAGGCGGCTCCGGCACCACATGCCGGCGCCGCAGCTCGTCGAACTCCGTAATCCCCTTGCGCCACAATGAAAATCCCGCGGCAGAGCGGCCCAAGTCCCCGGCGATGGCGATCAGCGCACCGGGTTGCGCGCCAGATCGCCGCACCGGCGGACGCCCGTCCAGCCCGCCCAGCACCGTTACCGAGATGACCCACTGCGGGCTGTGCACCAGGTCACCGCCGGCGATGCCAGCGCCGAACCGTTGCGCCTCGTCCCACATCCCGTCGACCAGCGCTTCCACCTGCGCCGCCGGCGTATCCCCGGGCGCACCGAAGGCGACGACGAACGCCGTCGGCCGCCCGCCCATCGCCTCGATGTCCGCGGCGTTCTGGGCGATCGCCTTGCGGCCGATGTCGTGCGGCGTCGACCAGTCCAGCCGGAAGTGCCGATCCTGCACCAGCATGTCGGTCGACACCAGGACGCCCCCATCTCCGGACGACACCAGCGCGGCGTCGTCGCCCGGGCCGAGCACGACCGCGGCGGGCTGCTGCCGGCGCCGCGCCAGCCGATCGATCACGGCGAATTCACCGAGTTGCCGCAATGAGGGTGACTCGCCCGGTCCGTCTTGCACGCCATTCACGATAGGGCCCGCGTGCCCGACGGTCCGGGGGTTATCTGGAACCCAAGAATAAATTGGACTGCGGCTCAACGAAGGCGATAGTGGTGAGCAGAAAAGGAGGTGCGCGGCGGTGGCAACCGAAACGGACGCCGATGGCGGCCCGCCGCGTGCGCTGATCATCGCCGCGATCCTGCTGGCCGTAGCGACGATCGGGGTGATCCTGGCCATCGCGGCGACCCGCCAGGCGCCCCCGCGTGCGGTTGCCGTGCCCGCGGTACCGGCGCCGCAGGCAAGCGGGTCGGGCTGCCGCGCGCTGATGGGTGCGCTGCCGCAGCGGCTCGGCGATTACCATCGCGCGCCCCTCGAGCAGCCGGCCCCCCAGGGCGCCGCCGCGTGGCGCGCCGGGCCGGACAGCGACCCGGTGGTGCTGCGCTGCGGGCTGGACCGCCCGGCCGAGTTCGTCCTCGGCTCACCGATCCAGGTCGTCGACCGGGTGCAGTGGTTTCAGGTGAGTTCCGAACAGCAATCCGCCGGCGACGCGGGCAGATCGACCTGGTACGCGGTGGACCGCGGGGTCTACGTGGCGCTCACGCTGCCGACCGGATCGGGCCCGACGCCGATCCAACAGATTTCCGAGGTCATCGACCACAGCATGCCCGCGGCGCCCATCGATCCCGGCCAGCCCCGCTAAGTCCGATGGCGCCGACCCGCTTCGCCCGGCCACGCCGCGCTCGCGATCGCCGCAAGGCCCGATGGCGCCGACCCGCTAGCGCAAGCCGACGCCGCGGGCCAACGCGGTCTCGACCATCGTCGCCAGCAGGGTCGGGTAATCCACGCCGCTGGCCGCCCACATCCTCGGGTACATCGAGATCGTGGTGAACCCCGGCATCGTGTTGATCTCGTTGAGCACCGGCCCGTCCTCGGTGAGGAAGAAGTCCACCCGGGCCAGCCCCTGGCAATCGATGGCCTTGAACGCCCGGATCGCCAATTGCCGTATGGCGTCGGCGATTTCGTCGTCCACCTTGGCAGGCACATCCAGTTCGGCCGCGTCGTCAAGGTATTTGGTCGAGAAGTCGTAGAACGAGTCCTCGCGCCCCCGCACTCCGGCCACCCGGATCTCGCCCAGTGTGCTGGCTTCGACTGTGCCGCCGGGCATTTCGAGCACGCCGCACTCCAGCTCCCGGCCGACGATCGCCGCTTCGACGATGACTTTGGGGTCGTGGCGGCGGGCGGCGGCGACGGCGGCGTCCAGCTGATCCCAGCTCGACACCCGGCTCACACCGATCGACGACCCACCCCGCGCGGGTTTGACGAACACCGGCAGGCCCAGCCGCTCGCACTCCTCGGGGCGCAGCCTCGAGCGCGACGGGCGCAGCACCGCGTAGGCACCGACCGGCAAACCTTCGGCGGCGAACAGCTTCTTGGTGAATTCCTTGTCCATGCCGGCCGCGCTGGCCAGCACACCGGCCCCCACATAGGGCACTCCCGCGAGTTCGAGCAGGCCCTGGATCGTGCCGTCCTCGCCGTAGGGGCCGTGCAGCACCGGAAAGACCACATCGACCGACGCCAAGACCTCGCTGGCGCCGGGCGCCAGCGACACCAACTGGCCGCTGCGCCGGGGATCGGCCGGCAAAGCCAGTTCGGTCCCCGACGCGGCGGTCACCTCGGGCAGTCGCCGCTCGGTGATCGCCAGCGCGGCCGGGTCGCCGTCGGTGAGCACCCACGACCCCTCCGGGGTGATGCCGATCGCGACCACGTCGAACCGATCCGGATCCAGGTTGCGCAGGATGCTGCCCGCCGAGACGCACGAGATGGCGTGCTCGTTGCTGCGCCCGCCGAACACGACGGCGACGCACACCCGCTCGCCACCCCGCTCACCGGGGTGCGGCGCCGACCGCTCGCTGGCATTCACAATCTCAAGAGGCTACCGGGTGGCACCCGTCTCGGTCGGCCTGCGGCCCTTTGCCGGGCCCTTTATTCGGGCTTGGTGCTGCGGCCCAAGAGTAGGGCGATCGCCTCGTCGACCGACAGCCCCCTGTGGCACACGCGGTGCACGGCGTCGGTGAGGGGCATCTCAACGTCGTAACTGGCGGCCAGCGCCAGCACCGATTCGCAGGACGTCACACCCTCGACGACGTGCCCGTCGCCGCCGTCGGGAGTGCCCGCCAGCAGCGACTGGACGGTCGCTCCCCGGCCGAGCCGTTCGCCCAGGGAGCGATTGCGCGAACGCGGTGAGCTGCAGGTGGCCACCAGGTCGCCCACGCCGGCCAGCCCGGCCAGCGTCGCGCCCTTGGCGCCGAGCGCAATCCCCAGCCGCATGATCTCGGCCAGGCCGCGGGTGATGATCGCCGCCACGGTGTTCTGGCCGAGCCCGACACCGACCGCCATGCCGCACGCGAGCGCGATGACGTTCTTGCAGGCCCCGCCGACCTCGGTGCCCACCACATCGCTGTTGGTGTACGGGCGGAAGTATCCGCTGTTCAGCATGCGCTGCAGGGCGACGGCCCGGCCCGAGTCGCTGCAGGCGATCACGGTGGCGGCGGGCTGGGATGCGGCGATCTCGCTGGCCAGGTTCGGCCCCGAGATCACCGCTACCTGAGCCGGGTCGACGCCGGTGACCGACACGATCACCTGACTCATCCGCATCAGGGTGCCCAGCTCGATGCCCTTGGCCAGGCTCACCAGCGTGGCACCCTCGCGGACCAGCGGCGCCCAGCGCTCGAGGTTGCCGCGCATGGTCTGCGCCGGCACGCCGAGCAGCACCGTCGACGCGTCGCGCAGGGCCTCGGCCGGGTCGGCGGTGGCTCGGATGCCCGGGGGCAGCAACGTGCCGGGCAGGTAGTCGGGGTTGTAGCGGGTGGAGTTGATCTGCTCGGCGATCTCGGGTCTGCGGGCCCACAGCGTGACCCCCGCTTCCGGTCCGCCGGCCTCGACCAGCACCTTGGCCAGCGCCGTGCCCCACGCTCCGGCACCCATGACCGCCACGGCACCCGGTGATGTGCTGGTCATGTACCACCCCCTGTCCGTGGTCGGTGTAGCTCACGCGGCACTTGCAGCCGCTACACCCTAGATCAGCGACGGACAGGGCGTCACGCGAGCCAGCCTGCCCCGGCAGCGGGGTGTCGCTGGCAGGATGGCATCTCATGAGCGGCATACGAGCCGACGGTTCGGCCAATGGTGCGGGCGACGTCGCTTTGATCATCGCCGTCAAGCGGTTGGCCGCGGCCAAGACCCGACTGGCCCCGGTCTTCTCGGCGCGCACCCGGGAAAGCGTGGTACTGGCCATGTTGATGGACACCCTGACCGCCGCCGGGCGAATCCGGGCGTTGGGCTCGATCACCGTGATCACGCCCGACGACGCGGCGGCCGCCGCCGCCAGCAAGCTGGGCGCCGACGTGCTGGTCGACCCCACACCCGAGGATCACCCCGATCCGCTGAACAACGCGATCGCCACCGCGGAACGCGCCGTGGGCGGTTCCTTCGCTAATGTGGTTGCGCTGCAAGGGGATTTACCCGCGTTGCAAACTCAGGAGCTGAACGAGGCGATCGCCGCCGCACGCCAGCACCGGCGCAGCTTCGTCGCGGACCGGCTGGCGACCGGCACCGCGGCGCTGTTTGCGTTCGGAAGCCCGCTCGACCCGCGATTCGGCGCCGATTCCTCGGCGCGGCACCGCAGTTCGGGTGCGATCGAGCTGACCGGCGCCTGGCCCGGGCTGCGGTGTGATGTCGACACCCCCAACGACCTCGCCGCCGCCCGTCGCCTCGGGGTGGGGGCAGCGACCGCCCGGGCCATCGCGACGCACTGATTTCGATCACCGCGGATATATCTGTCCGACGGGTGAACGTCGGCCCAACGGCGAATGGATGTCCCGCGAGCGCTAGCAGCACCCACGCGTGATGAGCAATGATCGCAGGGTGACTGAAATCGAAGCTGAGGCGCGACCCGACGAGAACTTGTGGCATCCGGGCGACTCGGCCGTGGCAGCACCACCGGCTGCGACCCAGGCCGCAATGACCGACCTGCCGGACGACCGTTACCTGAACCGGGAACTGAGCTGGCTGGACTTCAACGCCCGCGTGCTGGCGCTGGCCGACGACAACTCGTTGCCGCTGCTGGAACGCGCCAAGTTCCTGGCGATCTTCGCTTCCAACCTCGACGAGTTCTATATGGTACGCGTCGCCGGCCTCAAACGTCGTGATGAGATGGGGTTGTCGGTCCGCTCGGCCGACGGTTTGACGCCGCGCAAGCAACTCGCCCTGATCGGAGAACAGACTCAGCGCATCGCCACCCGGCACGCGCGGGTGTTCCTCGATTCGGTGCGACCGGCGCTCGCCGAAGAGGGCATCCACATCGTCACGTGGGCCGACCTCGATCAGGCCGAGCGCGACGAATTGTCGAGCTATTTCACCGAACAGGTCTTCCCCGTCCTGACTCCGCTGGCCGTCGACCCCGCGCACCCGTTCCCGTTCGTCAGCGGGCTGAGCCTGAACTTGGCGGTGATGGTGCGTCAGCCCGAGGACGGCGGCCAGCACTTCGCCCGAGTCAAGGTGCCCAACAACGTCGATCGCTTCGTCGAGCTCGCCACCATCAACAGCACCGACGGCTCGGAGCGGGCCATCGTCCGCTACCTGCCGATGGAAGAACTGATCGCGGCCTTCCTTCCCCTTCTTTTCCCGGGCATGGAAATCGTGGAGCATCACGCCTTCCGCATCACCCGCAACGCCGACATGGAAGTCGAAGAAGACCGCGACGAAGATCTGCTGCAAGCGCTGGAACGGGAATTGGCGCGCCGGCGGTTCGGTCCGCCGGTGCGGCTCGAGATCGCCGATGACATGACCGAGGGCATGCTGGAACTGCTGCTGCGCGAGCTCGACGTGCATCCCGGTGACGTCATCGAAGTTCCAGGCCTGCTCGACCTTTCGTCGCTGTGGCAGATTTACGAACTCGACCGGCCCGCGCTCAAGGACCTGGCGTTCGTCCCGGATACCCACCCCGCCTTCGCCGATCGCGAATCTCCCAAGAGCATCTTCGCGACGCTGCGCGAGGGCGACGTCCTGGTACACCACCCGTACGACTCCTTCTCCACCAGCGTGCAGCGCTTCATTCAGCAGGCCGCCGCGGACCCCAACGTGCTGGCGATCAAACAGACGCTGTACCGCACCTCCGGTGATTCACCGATCGTGCGGGCGCTCATCGAAGCGGCCGAGGCCGGAAAGCAGGCCGTGGCGCTCGTCGAGATCAAGGCGCGCTTCGATGAACAGGCCAACATCCGTTGGGCGCGCGCACTCGAGCAGGCGGGGGTGCACGTGGTCTACGGCCTCGTCGGACTCAAGACGCACTGCAAGACGTGCCTGGTGGTGCGCCGCGAAGGTTCGGCGATTCGACGGTACTGCCACATCGGAACCGGCAACTACAACAGCAAGACCGCCCGCCTGTATGAGGATGTCGGCCTGCTGACGGCGAGCCCGGATATCGGTGCGGACCTCACCGATTTGTTCAATTCGCTTACCGGCTACTCGCGTAAGGTCTCCTACCGCAATCTGCTGGTGGCGCCGCACGGAATTCGCACCGGCATCATCGAACGCGTCGAACGCGAAATCGCCGCGCACCGCGAACGAGGTGACGGGCGAATTCGTCTCAAGATGAACGCGTTGGTGGACGAGCAGGTGATCGATGCGCTGTACCGAGCATCGCAGGCCGGAGTGCGGGTCGAGGTCGTGGTGCGCGGCATCTGCGCGTTGCGCCCGGGCGCCGAGGGCTACTCCGAAAACATCGCCGTGCGCTCCATTCTCGGCCGCTTCCTGGAGCATTCGCGAATCATCCATTTCCGCAACATCAACGAATTCTGGATCGGCAGCGCCGACATGATGCACCGCAACCTCGATCGGCGCGTGGAGGTGCTGGTCCAGGTGAAGGATCCCAAGCTCACCGGGCAGCTGGACGAATTGTTCGAGTCCGCACTGGATTCGTCCACCCGGTGCTGGGAATTGGGGCCCGACGGGCAGTGGACCCCGTCGCCACAAGAGGGCCATACCGTGCGCGACCACCAAGTATCGTTGATGGAGCGCCATCGCAGTCCCTAGACCCGTGCGGTGATTTCGGACTTGTTCCGGGCCACATCGCGATCGAGCGCGGCCCCGAGTGAATTGATCTGCAGGAGTTAAGGTGCCGACCCAGAACGCGTCCACCGCACGGCGCTCCGGAAGCCGGATAGTCTATGCCGCCGGCGCGGTGCTGTGGCGGCCGGGTGATGCCCACTCGACCGATTCCGACGTCGAGATCGCCGTCATTCACCGCCCCCGCTATGACGATTGGTCCCTGCCCAAAGGCAAGGTGGACCCCGGCGAGACGGCGCCGGTGGCCGCCGTGCGGGAGGTCCGCGAAGAGACGGGCCAGCGCGCCATCCTCGGCAGGCGGCTGGACCAGGTGAGCTATCCAATCGACCAAGGCGTCAAAAAGGTCTATTACTGGTCGGCACGCGCCACCGCCGGCGACTTCGTGCCGAACCATGAAGTCGATAGATTGCTGTGGCTTCCGATCGCCGAGGCGATGGCCAAACTCGACTACACACAAGACCGAAAAGTTCTGCGTCACTTCAATAAAAAGCCCGCCGACACCCACACGCTACTGGTGGTCCGGCACGGCACGGCCGGGCGCAAGTCGCGCTTCTCCGGCGATGACGCCAAGCGACCGCTGGACAAGCGCGGACGTGCGCAGGCCGAGGCGCTTATTCCGCAGCTGCTCGCATTCGGTGCGTCGCAGGTGTATGCGGCCGACCGCGTCCGCTGCCACCAGACCGTGGAACCGCTTGCCGAGGAATTGGGCCTGCCCGTGCACAACGAGCCGACCCTGACCGAAGAGGCCTACGCCAAGAACGCGAAACGCGGCCGCCGCCGAATGCTGGAGATCGCCGAGCAGGACGGCACGGCGGTTGTCTGCACTCAGGGCAAGGTGATTCCGGACCTGATCGCGTGGTGGTGTGAGCGCGACGGCGTGCGGCCCGACAAATCACGCAATCACAAGGGCAGCACGTGGGTGCTGTCGTTGTCAGGCGGGAGGTTGGTGGCCGCCGACCACATCGGCGGCGCGCTGGCCGCCAACGTCCGGGCTTAGTCTGATGGCGGCGGCCCGCCGCGCCCGGCTTCGCCGCGCTTGCGACCGCCGCTGGTCTGACGGCGGCGGCCCGCCGCGCCCGGCTTCGCCGCGCTTGCGACCGCCGCTGGTCTGACGGCGGCGGCCCGCAGCTAAGCGCACGAATACCCTTCGGGGGCACCGCTGCCGCCCGAAGGGTACTCGTGTCTAGATTTTGACTTCGCTTACTTGCGACCGCGGCGCGCGGTCGTCTTCTTGGCCGCGGCCTTCTTGGCCGGAGCCTTGCTCGCGGCCTTCTTGGCAGGAGCCTTGCTCGCGGCCTTCTTGGCAGGAGCCTTGCTCGCGGCCTTCTTGGCCGGGGCCTTGCTCGCCGCCTTGCGCGCCGGAGCCTTGGTCGCCGCCTTCTTGGCGGGAGCCTTGGTCGCGGCCTTGCGGGCCGGAGCCTTCTTGGCCGCAGCCTTCTTGGCCGCAGCCTTCTTGGCCGCAGCCTTTTTGGCGGGAGCCTTCTTCGCGGCGGTCTTCTTGGCCGCGCCACCACCGGCCACCACACCGCGCTTGACGGCCGGGCCCTCCGACGGGAGGCGCTGTGCGCCAGACACAACCGCTTTGAATTGGGCACCGGGGCGGAACGCCGGGACGGACGTCGGCTTCACCTTCACCGTCTCACCCGTCCGCGGGTTGCGGGCCACCCGCGCTGCGCGGCGCCGCTGCTCGAAAACGCCGAACCCGGTGATGGTGACGCTGTCGCCCTTGTGTACCGCACGCACAATGGTGTCGACAACGTTCTCGACCGCAGCGGTCGCCTGTCGACGGTCCGTGTTCAATTTAGTTGTGAGCACATCAATGAGCTCTGCCTTGTTCATCAATCCCTCCGACACTAGTGGTCCTCGATTTGAACCGACTAGTGGACACGGTAAACCCTCACCCAGCAAATTTCCAAGAGCCACGCGCAATTTCAACCCAACGCGTGCGGCGGTTTCGCAATCCGGTTGCCGCCCTTGATCGGTGGAGGGCCTTAAAAATCGGCTCGGTTTAGTTAGCCGATCAAGCAGAAAATCGGCCGCAGCCGACCGCTCACGAGGTGGGCGCGGTGCGCGGTTTCCAGTCCGGGTAGGCCATCTCGAAAGACTCGATCTTGTCGAGTTTCCGCAGCGTAAGGGCTATATCGTCAAGTCCTTCGAGCAATCGCCAAGCGGTGTGGTCGTCAATCTTGAACGGCAGCACCGTCGTTCCCGCGGTGATATTTCGATCTTGAAGATTGACAGTGATTTCCAACCCCGGGCTCTGCTCTATGAGCTTCCAGAGCAGCTCCACACCGTCCTGGGAAACTTCGGCCGCCAGCAGCCCGGCCTTGCCGGCGTTGCCGCGGAAAATGTCACCGAATCGAGACGAGATGACCACCCGGAATCCGTAGTCCATCAGCGCCCACACCGCGTGCTCGCGCGAGGACCCCGTCCCGAAATCGGGTCCGGCCACTAGCACTGACCCCCGGTCAAAGGGGCTGAGGTTTAGCACGAAAGACGGATCCGACCGCCAGCTGGCGAACAGGCCGTCCTCGAAACCGGTTCGGGTGACGCGCTTCAAATACACCGCCGGAATGATCTGATCGGTGTCGACATTGGAGCGCCGCAGCGGCACACCGATACCGGTGTGGGTGTGAAAAGCTTCCATGCTCATTCCCTTCGCAGTCGAATATGTCAGCTCAAATCGGCGGGAGCAGACAATGTGCCGCGAACCGCTGTCGCGGCGGCAACGGCCGGAGACACCAAGTGGGTGCGACCGCCTTTACCCTGGCGCCCTTCGAAGTTGCGGTTGGACGTCGCCGCGCACCGCTCCCCCGGCGCAAGCTGATCGGGATTCATCCCCAGGCACATCGAGCAGCCGGCTTGGCGCCATTGCGCGCCGGCAGCGGTGAAAACCTCGCCCAACCCTTCCGCTTCGGCCTGTGCACGCACCCGCATCGACCCCGGCACGACGAGCATCCGCACGCCTGGCGCGATTTTGCGACCGCGCAGCACATCGGCGACGACCCGCAAGTCTTCGATACGACCGTTTGTACAAGAGCCTACGAAGACCGTGTCGACGGCGATGTCGCGCATCGGCGTGCCGGGTCGAAGGTCCATATATGCCAACGCTTTCTCAGCCGCCTGGCGCTGTCCGTCGTCGTTCATCAGTTCGGGATCCGGCACCGCGTCGGCCAGCGGCACGCCCTGGCCGGGGTTCGTCCCCCACGTCACGAACGGGCTCAGCGAGGCGGCGTCGAGGTAGACCTCGGTGTCGAATTGCGCACCGGGGTCGGTGTGCAGCTGCTGCCAATAGCGCATCGCCGCATCCCATTGCGCCCCTTGCGGGGCGTGCGGGCGGTCGCGCAGAAAATCGAAGGTGGTTTTGTCCGGAGCCACCATTCCCGCCCGCGCACCGGCTTCGATGCTCATATTGCAGACGGTCATCCGGCCCTCCATCGACAGCGATTCGATGGCGCTGCCGCGATATTCGATGACATGCCCCTGGCCGCCGCCGGTACCGATCTTGGCGATCAGGGCCAAAATGATGTCCTTGGCCGTCACGCCGGCGGGCAGCTGCCCCTCGACATTGACCGCCATCGTCTTGAACGGCCGTAGCGGCAACGTCTGGGTCGCCAGCACATGCTCGACCTCCGAGGTGCCAATTCCCATGGCCAGTGCGCCGAATGCGCCGTGGGTCGAGGTGTGACTGTCCCCACAAACAATCGTCATTCCCGGCTGGGTGAGGCCGAGCTGCGGCCCGACCACGTGCACGATGCCCTGCTCGACGTTGCCCATCGGGTATAACCGCACACCGAATTCGGCACAATTTCGCCGCAATGTCTCGACCTGGGTCCGCGACACCGGATCGGCAATCGGTTTATCGATATCGATGGTCGGGACGTTGTGATCCTCAGTCGCCAGCGTCAAATCGGGACGGCGGACCGGCCGGCCGGCCAGGCGTAGACCGTCGAAGGCCTGCGGGCTGGTGACTTCGTGCACCAGGTGCAGATCGATGTAGATCACGTCGGGCTCGCTGGCACCACCGGACACCACCACGTGGTCATCCCAAACTTTTTCGGCCAAAGTGCGCGGTTTGGTGGTGGCCGCCGCCGGTCCTTGGTCGGTTCCCATATCGAACTCGCCTCAATTCGCCTCAGGTAGCGGCTCGCCGATCATCGGGCTGTTATCTCAGAATGCGAGACGCTAGTATCTTTCTATGAGACAGCATAGCGGTATCGGAGTCCTGGACAAAGCCGTGGGTCTCCTGCGCACGGTCTCCCAATCACCCTGTGGATTAGCGGAACTGTGTGAGCGCACCTCGTTGCCCCGCGCGACGGCATACCGCCTGGCGGCCGCCCTCGAAGTACATCGCCTGCTCGCGCGCGACGACGAAGGACGCTGGCTACTCGGCCCGGCCGTCACCGAACTCGCCGCCCACGTCAATGATCCGCTGCTGGCCGCCAGTACCGCGGTGCTGCCGCTGTTGCGCGAGACCACCGGCGAAAGCGTGCAGCTGTACCGCCGCGAGGGCACCGACCGGGTGTGCGTGGCCGCGCTGGAACCCGCTGCCGGCCTTCGCGATACGGTTCCGGTCGGGGCCCGACTGCCGATGACGGCCGGGTCGGGTGCCAAAGTGCTACTGGCCCATAGCGACGCGGCCACCCAGAAAGCGGTGCTCGCGACGGCGAAATTCACCGAACGAACGCTGGCCGAAGTGCGGCGGCGGGGCTGGGCCCAGAGTGTGGCCGAGCGCGAGCCGGGGGTGGCGAGTGTGTCGGCGCCAGTGCGCGATAGCCGCGGTGCCGTCGTCGCGGCCATCTCGGTGTCGGGACCCATCGACCGGATCGGCCGCCGCCCGGGGGCGCGGTGGGCGGCCGATCTGCTGTCCGCCGCCGATGCGCTCACCCGTCGCCTCTGAGCCACCAGCGCACACCGGATGGCACCCGGCCTGACAGACTGACCGCCATGGGAACCAATCAGCGCGCGAGCATCGTCATGTCCGAAGACGAGATCGCCGATTTCGTCGTCAACAGCCGCACCGGCACGCTGGCCACCATCGGCGCCGACGGCCAGCCTCACCTGACCGCCATGTGGTACGCCGTCGTCGACGGCGAGATCTGGCTGGAGACCAAGGCCAAGTCGCAGAAGGCCGTCAACCTCAAGCGCGATCCGCGGGTGAGCTTCCTGATCGAGGACGGCCACACCTACGACACCCTGCGCGGCGTGTCCTTCGAGGGCGTCGCCGAGATCGTCGACGATCCCGACGTCGCACACCGCGTGGGGGTCAGCGTCTGGGAGCGCTACACCGGCCCCTACACCGACGAGATGAAGCCGTTTGTCGAGCAGATGATGAACAAGCGGGTGTGCGTTCGCATCGTGGCCCGGCGGGCTCGCTCATGGGATCACCGCAAACTCGGCCTGCCGGCCATGCCGGTGGGTGGATCGACAGCACCGGCGGTTTTGGGGACCGACCAGTAACTGCGATATTTGTAGCCCCGATGGGATTCGAACCCACGCTACCGCCGTGAGAGGGCGGCGTCCTAGGCCGCTAGACGACGGGGCCATAAACGATCCAGAGACGATCCGGAGTGCCAGCATAGCTCACCCCGCTAAGCCCACCTAATCGCTTGGAGCGGAGGGGGTTTTGCTGGGGTACCAGGACTCGAACCTAGAATGGCTGAACCAGAATCAGCTGTGTTGCCAATTACACCATACCCCATTGGCTGCCTAAAACCGCTGGTCAGCGTCGATTACGGACTTCCCAAGCTCTTTGGAGTCCGCAGCCGCCAGCTGTTGTCGGCTTTCGGTAAACCGCAGTGCAGACTACCAAAGGTTGGCCGAGCACTGCGCACGCGTGGTCGCGGTCGCTCAGGGCGCGGGGTCCCGGCCGGCCGTCTCCCGCGCCGCCCGCAGCCGCGCCACGCTGCGGTCGCGGCCGAGCAGCTCCAGCGATTCGAACAACGGCGGGCTGATCGTCGTTCCCGTGGCACCCACCCTGATCGGACCGAACGCCTTGCGCGGTTTGAGCCCCAGTTCGTCGATGAGGGCCGCCTTGAGCGCGGCCTCAAGCTGGGGCGCCGTCCAGTCCGCCACGCCATCCAGGGCGGCCAGCGCCGCGTCCAGGACCGCGGCACCGTCGGGTCCCAGCTCTTTGGCGGCCGCCTTGGGGTCGATCGCGTACTCGTCGTCGTTCAGGAACTTCAGCAGGGCCCATGCGTCGCCGAACACCACGATCCGGGTCTGCACCAATGCGGCGGCGGTGGCAAAGCCCGCATCGTCCAGTTCGAGGCGATGACCGTGGCGGACGAAATAATCGCGCAGCCTGGCGGTGAAGTCGTCGACGGTCAAAAGCCGGATGTGCTCGGCGTTGAGCGCGTCGGCCTTCTTCTGATCGAAGCGGGCGGGATTGGAGTTGACGTTGACCACATCGAACGCCGCGACCATCTCCTCGAGGCTGAACACGTCGTGGTCGTCGGCGATGGCCCAGCCCAGCAGCGCGAGATAGTTGAGCAGGCCTTCGGGGATGAAACCCCGGTCGCGGTGGGCGAACAGGTTGGACTGCGGGTCGCGCTTGGAAAGTTTTTTTGTTCCCTCGCCCAATACCGTTGGCAGATGGGCAAACTGCGGGGTGCGCTCGGCCACGCCGATCCGAATCAGTGCCTGATACAGCGCCAGCTGGCGCGGGGTCGACGGCAGCAGGTCCTCGCCGCGCAGCACGTGGGTGATCTTCATCAGCGCGTCGTCGCACGGGTTGACCAAGGTGTACAACGGATCTCCGTTGGCGCGGGTCAGCGCGAAATCGGGGACGGACCCGGCCGCGAAGCTGGTGGTCCCGCGCACCAGGTCGTCCCACGCGAGATCTTCATCGGGCATCCGCAGCCGCACCACCGGTTTGCGGCCCTCCGCCAGGAACGCGGCGCGCTGGGAATCGGTCAGGTGGCGGTCGAAATTGTCGTAGCCCAGCTTGGGATTACGGCCCGCGGCGACATGGCGCGCCTCCACCTCCTCCGGCGTCGAAAACGCGTAGTAGGCCTCACCCGCTTCGAGCAGCTTGGCCACCACGTCGTGATAGATCTCACTGCGCAGCGATTGGCGGTAGGGACCGTAGGGTCCGCCCACCTCGGGCCCCTCGTCCCAGTCCAGGCCGAGCCAGCGCAGCGCGTCGAGCAGCGCCAGATAGCTTTCCTCGCTGTCGCGCTGCGCGTCGGTGTCCTCGATGCGAAAGACGAAGGTGCCCCCGGTGTGTCGGGCGTAGGCCCAGTTGAACAGCGCCGTGCGGACCATTCCGACGTGCGGGGTGCCGGTGGGCGAGGGACAGAAGCGAACCCGGACCAGGTCCGCTTGTGCGGGTGCAGTCACGATTTTCCTTTGCGGACCACGGGATTGGTGAGGGTGCCGATGCCCTCGATGGTGATCGAGACGGTGTCGCCGTCCTCGATAGGGCCGACACCGGCCGGCGTCCCGGTGAGGATGATGTCGCCGGGCAGCAGGGTCATCACGGCTGAGATCCACTCGACGATGGATCCGATGTCGTGGATCAGCAGCGAGGTACGGCTGTGCTGCTTGACCTCGCCGTTGACCTCGGTGCGCAATTCCAAATCGCCCGGGTCCAGCGGTTTGAGGTCGGTGACGATCCACGGCCCAACCGGGCAGAAGGTGTCGTGCCCCTTGGCCCGCGTCCACTGGCCATCGGACTTTTGTTGATCGCGCGCGGACACGTCGTTGCCAATGGTGTAGCCGAGGATGTTCTCCGCGGCCTGGGCCGCCGAGACGTCCTTGCAGGGCCGACCCATCACCACCGCCAGTTCGCCCTCGAAGTGCACCGGTGAAGCGCTGGCGGGCAACCGAATCGGCGCGTTGGCCCCGATGAGGGCGGTGTTGGGTTTGAGGAATATCACCGGATCCGCCGGCGCGGGGCCGGTCATCGCCGTCATCTCGGCGATGTGATCGGCGTAGTTCTTTCCGATGCACACCACCTTGCTGGCAAGTATCGGAGCGAGCAGCCGCACGTCGGCCAGCGGCCACGATCGGCCGGTGAAGTTGGGCTGGCCGAACGGATGTTCGGCGATCTCCCGCGCGATCATCTCGGCTGGGTCGTTGAGTTCACCCTCGATGCTGACGAAGGCGACACCGTCCGGGCTGGCGATTCGACCAAGGCGCATTCGGTTGAGCCTAGTGACGGTCGCGAGCGCGGCGCAGCCGGGCGTGGCGGGCCGTCACCATCGTGCCCCGTGACGGTCGCGAGCGCGGCGCAGCCGGGCGTGGCGGGCCGTCACCATCGAGCCCCGTGACGGTCGCGAGCGCGGCGCAGCCGGGCGTGGCGGGCCGTCACCATCGAGCCCCGTGACGGTCGCGAGCGCGGCGCAGCCGGGCGTGGCGGGCCGTCACCATCGAGCCCCGTGACGGTCGCGAGCGCGGCGCAGCCGGGCGTGGCGGGCCGTCACCATCGAGCCCCGTGACGGTCGCGAGCGCGGCGCGGCCGGGCGTGGCGGGCCGTCACCATCGAGCCCGTCACCGGGCAACGGCAGGAGTCCTACCCCTAAATTTCGCGCCGGTGTGCAAGCATGGGGAATGCAGACCGAGCCCGCCGCGACGCCCGAAATCGGCGTGGTCGCGCGCTGGTCGATCATGATCGTTTCGCTGCTGGCGACGGCGAGTTCGTTCCTCTTCATCAACGGCATCGCGTTCCTCATCCCGTCGTTGCAAAGCGCGCGCGGGATCCGGCTCGACGAAGCCGGCCTGCTGGCCTCGATGCCCAGCTGGGGCATGGTGGTCACGCTGGTGCTCTGGGGCTACGTGCTGGATCGGGTCGGCGAGCGGGCCGTGATGGCCACCGGGTCGGCGCTTACCGCAATAGCGGCCTATGCCGCCGCGTCGGCGCATTCGATGGTGCTGATCGCCGTCTATCTGTTTCTCGGTGGCATGGCCGCGGCCAGTTGCAACACGGCCGGCGGGCGGCTGGTGTCCGCGTGGTTCCCGCCACATCAGCGCGGGCTGGCAATGGGCATCCGCCAGACCGCCCAGCCGCTGGGAATCGCCGTGGGCGCGCTGGTAATTCCCGAGCTTGCGCAACACGGGCCGCAGGCCGGCCTTCGGTTTACCGCGCTGGCGTGCGTGCTCGGGGCGATCGTGAGCATGGTCGGAATCGTCGACCCGCCGCGCAAACCCCGTGCCAGCGCCAGCGATCAGGAACTGGCCAATCCCTACCGAGGGTCGTTGACGCTGTGGCGAATTCACGCGGTGGCGGGCCTGATGATGATGCCGCAAACGGTCACCGTGACGTTCATGCTGGTGTGGCTGATCAGGAATTTGCACTGGTCGGTCGCGGCCGCCGGCGGGTTGGTCACTCTTTCGCAGCTGCTCGGCGCGCTCGGCCGGGTGGCCGTGGGCCGGTGGTCGGATCGGCTGGGTTCGCGCATGCGGCCCGTGCGCTACATCGCGTCCGCCGCCGTGCTGACTCTGCTGCTGCTGGCGTGGGCCGATTACATGGACACCCGGTGGCAGTCGGTGCTGATGGTCGCCATCTCGGTGATCGCGGTCCTCGACAACGGGCTGGAAGCCACCGCCATCACCGAATTCGCCGGGCCGTATTGGAGCGGTCGGGCCCTGGGCATCCAGAACACCACCCAGCGGATGATGGCGGCCGCCGGTCCCCCGTTGTTCGGCGCGTTGATCTCGGCCGCGAAATATCCGCCGGCATGGATGCTGTGCGCGTTGTTCCCGCTGGCGGCAATGCCGTTGGTGCCGACGCGATTGCTGCCGCCCGGCTTGGAGACTAGAGCCCGGACGCAATCCTTTCGCCGACTTCGGCGGTGGATATCCTTCCGCTCGGGCGACTGGCCAGATGGGACGCCACGGCCCGGTCCACTTGCGCGGCGGCAGCGTCTTCGCCGACATGGGCGAGCAGCAGCGCCACCGACATGATGGCAGCGGTCGGATCGGCGATGCCCTGGCCGGCGATGTCCGGCGCGCTGCCGTGGACGGGCTCGAACATCGACGGGTTGGTTCGGGTGCCATCGATATTTCCGCTGGCGGCCAAGCCAATTCCGCCGCACACCGCCGCCGACAGGTCGGTGATGATGTCGCCGAACAGGTTGTCGGTGACGATCACGTCGAAGCGACCGGGGTCGGTGACCATGAAGATGGTCGCGGCGTCGATGTGTTGGTAGGCCACCTCGACGTCGGGATAGTCCCGGCCGACCTCGGCCACGACGCGCGACCAGAGCTTGCCGGCGAAGGTCAGCACGTTGGTTTTGTGCACCAGTGTCAAGTGCTTTCGGCGGCGCTGCGCGCGTTCGAACGCGTCGACAACCACCCGGCGCACACCGAATGCCGTGTTCTGGCTTACCTCGGTGGCGACTTCGTTGGGCGTTCCGACGCGGATGGCGCCGCCGGTGCCGGTGTAGGGACCTTCGGTTCCCTCGCGCACCACCACGAAGTCGATGTCGGGGTTGCCGGCCAGCGGGCTGTTCACGCCCGGGTACAGCCGGCCCGGACGCAGGTTAATGTGATGGTCCAGCTCGAAGCGCAGGCGCAGCAACAACCCTCGCTCCAGCACGCCGCTGGGTACCGAGGGGTCGCCGATGGCTCCGAGCAGGATGGCGTCGTGCGCGCGCAGCTCATCGACGACGGAGTCCGGCAATAGCTCGCCGGTGGCGTGGTATCGCCGCGCACCCAGGTCGTAGTTGGTCTTGTCCACTCCGGGCAGCACCGCGTCGAGGACCTTGACGGCCTCGGCGGTTACCTCTGGGCCGATGCCGTCACCTTCGATGATGGCGAGCTTCATCGGCGCCACTCCTCCTCATCGCTGCGCTCTGCATCGTCGCCGGCGCGCTTCACGAAAGATCAACCACCTCAAGCTTGTTCGCGCCCACGGCCGCGCCGATTTCGGCCCGCAGCTCGCCCGGCACGTCGCGGTCCAGGCGCAGCAGGATCGTCGCACTCGGGCCCTCGGCGTCCTCGGAAAGTTGCGCGGCCTGGATGTTCACCCCGGCCGAACCGAGCAGCGTGCCGATCTTGCCCAGCGCGCCGGGCTTGTCGACATAGTTGATCACCAGGTTGATACCGCGGGCACGCAGATCGAAGTTGCGGCCGTTGATCTGCACGATCTTCTCCACCAGCTGCGGCCCGGACAGGGTGCCCGCGACGTTGACGGCGGTGCCGTCGGGCGCAACAGCGCGCACGTCGACCACGCTGCGGTGGTTCGGGCTCTCCGAAGCAGTGCCGATTTCGGCGGTGATGCCGCGCTCTTCGGCCAGCGCCGGTGCGTTGACGAACGTCACCGGTCCCTCGACGACGGCCGAGAACAACCCGCGCAGGGCCGAAAGTTTAAGAACCTCAACATCTTCGGAGGCAAGCTCGCCGCGCACCTGGACCGACAGCGAAACCGGCGGGCCGTCGGACAGCGTGGCGGCCAGCACCCCGAGCTTGCGCACCAGGTCCAGCCAGGGCGCCACCTCCTCACTGACCACCCCGCCGCCAACGTTGACCGCGTCGGGGACGAATTCCCCGGCCAGAGCAAGCTTCACGCTCGCCGCGACGTCGGTGCCGGCCCGGTCTTGCGCCTCTTCGGTCGACGCCCCCAGATGCGGCGTGACCACCACCTGCGGCAGTTCGAACAGCGGGCTGTCGGTGCAGGGTTCCTTGGAGAAGACGTCGAGACCGGCCGCGCGCACGTGGCCGCTGCGCACCGCGTCGGCCAGCGCCGCTTCGTCGACCAGACCACCGCGGGCCGCGTTGACGATGATCACCCCCGGCTTGGTCTTGGCCAACGCGTCCTTGTCGATCAGGCCCGCGGTCTCGGGCGTCTTCGGCAGGTGCACCGAGATGAAATCGGCGCGGCCCAGCAGCTCGTCCAGCGTCAGCAGTTCGATGCCCAGCTGCGCGGCGCGCGCCGGCGACACGTAGGGGTCGTAGGCGATCAGATGGGTCCCGAACGCGATGAGCCGCTGGGCGACCAACTGCCCGATCCGGCCCAGCCCCACCACGCCGACCGTCTTGCCGAAGATCTCGGTGCCCGAGAACGACGACCGCTTCCAGGTGTGCTCGCGCAGCGAGGCATCGGCCGCGGGGATCTGACGGGCCGCGGACAGCAACAGCGCCAGCGCGTGCTCGGCGGCGCTGTGGATGTTCGACGTCGGCGCATTGACCACCAGCACACCGCGCTCGGTGGCGGCGTCGACATCGACGTTGTCCAGGCCCACCCCGGCCCGGGCGACGATCTTCAACTTGGGCGCTGTGGCCAGCACCTCGGCGTCGACCGTGGTGGCCGACCGCACCAGCAGCGCATCGGCCTCCGGCACGGCCGCCAGCAGCTTCTCCCGGTCGGGGCCGTCTACCCAACGCACCTCGACCCGGTCACCGAGGGCGGCGACGGTTGATTCGGCGAGCTTGTCGGCAATGAGTACAACAGGCAGATTCACCCGGCCAGCCTATCGGCTGTAATTGACGCGTGGACGTCACCATCGTCGGCAGCGGACCCAACGGGTTGACGGCTGCCGTAATCTGCGCCCGGGCCGGCCTGAAAGTGCAGGTCGTCGAAGCTCAACCGACGTTTGGCGGCGGTTCACGCACCGCGGCCGACCCAGATTTCGCCGGAGTCCTGCACGACATCTGCTCGGCGGTGCACCCGCTGGCGCTGGCGTCGCCGTTCTTCGCCGAATTCGACCTGCCCGGGCGCGGCGTGCGGCTGGCGGTGCCGGAGATCTCCTACGCCAACCCGCTGCCCGGGCGTCCGGCGGCCATCGCCTACCGCGACCTGGACCGCACCTGTGCCGAACTCGAGCACGGCGCGTCCTTCAGGCGCCTGCTGGGTCCGCTGGTCGAGCGTTCGGGCGACGTGGTGGCCCTGCTGCTGGGCGACAAACGGTCGATGCCGAACTCGCTGCCCTCGGCGCTGCGGCTCGGCCTGCGGATGCTGGCCCAGGGGACCCCGGCGTGGGGATCGTTGGCCGGCGAGGACGCCCGCGCGCTGTTCACCGGCGTTGCCGCCCATATCATTTCGCGGATGCCGTCGCTGACCGCGGCCGGTGCCGGGATGATGCTGGCCACCCTCGCGCATTCGGTCGGCTGGCCGATTCCGGTGGGCGGCAGCCAGGCGATCACCGACGCCCTGATCGCCGACCTGCGCGCACACGGCGGCGAGCTCACGGTGAGCACCGAAGTCACTTCTCCACCGGTGCCGCCCGGCTCTGTGGTCGCTTTCGACACCGCGCCGACCGCGCTGCTGCGGATTTACGGCGACGCCCTGCCTGCCCGCTACGCCAAAGCCTTGCGGCGCTACACGTTTGGGCCCGGCGTCGCGAAGGTGGACTTCGTGCTGAGCGACGAGATCCCGTGGTCGGACTCGCGGCTGCGGCAGGCCCCGACGCTGCACCTCGGCGGCAGCCGAGCCCAGATGGCGCGCGCCGAGGCCGACATCGCCGCCGGCCGCCACGCGCAGTGGCCCATGGTGCTGGCGGCGTCGCCGCACGTCGCCGACCCCGGCCGCATCGACGTTGCCGGCCGACGGCCGTTGTGGACCTATGCCCACGTGCCGTCGGGGTCCACCGTCGACGCGACCGAAGCGGTGACCGCGGCGGTCGAGCGCTTCGCACCCGGCTTCCGCGATGTGGTGGTGGCCGCGCGCGCGGTGCCGGCCGCACGGTTGTGCGAGCACAACGCGAACTACGTGGGCGGTGACATCGGGATGGGCGGCAATTCCGCCTGGCGGGCGATCGCCGGGCCTACACCGCGGTTAAACCCTTGGCGCACACCGATTCCCAAGGTGTATCTGTGTTCTGCGGCCACCCCGCCCGGCGGCGGTGTGCACGGCATGGCCGGCTACTACGCGGCGCGCACATTGTTGCGGCGGGAATTTGGAATCGACACGATGCCAAATTTGCGGCCTACGATGACGCGGTGACGAAACTCGCGATCATCTACTACTCGGCGGGTCATCTTCGGCTCACCTCTTAGCGCGAGCAGACGCAAAAAGTACCCGACACGCGGACAAATTGGGGACTTTTGCGTCTGCTCGGCGGAAGACTAGGCCGTCTCAGTGATCGGCCGGTCCACCCAGCTCATCAGGTCGCGCAGCTTCTTACCCGTGACCTCGATGGGGTGCTCGGCGTTCTCCTTGCGCAACTGCTCGAGTTGCTTGTTACCGCCCTCGACGTTGGCGACCAGCTTCTTGGTGAACTCGCCGCTTTGAATGTCGCGCAGGATCTCTCGCATCCGCTCCTTGGTGCCGGCGTCGATGACGCGCGGACCGGACAGGTAGCCGCCGAATTCCGCGGTGTCGGAGACCGAGTAGTTCATCCGGGCGATACCGCCCTCGTACATCAGGTCGACGATCAGCTTGAGCTCGTGCAGCACCTCGAAGTACGCCATTTCCGGCGGATAACCCGCCTCGACCATCACGTCGAACCCGGTCTTCACCAATTCCTCGGTGCCACCGCACAACACGGCCTGCTCACCGAACAGGTCGGTCTCGGTCTCGTCCTTGAAGGTGGTCTTGATGACGCCGGCCCGGGTGCCGCCGATGGCCTTGGCGTAGGACAGCGCCAGCGCCTCGCCCTTGCCGGTCGGGTCCTGGTCGACCGCGATCAGGCAGGGCACTCCCTTGCCGTCGACGAACTGGCGGCGCACCAGATGCCCCGGGCCCTTCGGTGCCACCATGGCGATGGTGACGTTGGCCGGCGGCTTGATCAGATCGAAGTGGATGTTGAGGCCGTGTCCGAAGAACAAGGCGTCCCCATCCTTGAGGTTGGGTTCGATGTCGTTCTTGAAGATGTCGGCCTGTGCGGTATCGGGCGCCAGCAGCATGATGACGTCCGCCCACTTGGCGACCTCGGCGGGGGTGTCGACGTCCAGGCCCTGCTCTTCGACCTTGGCCCGCGACTTCGACCCCTCCTTGAGGCCCACCTTCACCTGCACGCCGGAGTCGCGCAGGCTCAATGAGTGTGCATGTCCTTGGCTGCCGTATCCGATGACACCGACCTTGCGACCCTGGATGATGCTCAGGTCCGCATCGTCGTCGTAGAACATCGGCAATGTCTGCCCAGACGGGTTAGCCACTTCTCTATCTCCTTCTTGTTTGCGCTGAAACTTATCTGGCCGTGCCGATTCCGCGTGGACCGCGAGCCAGCGACACCACACCCGATTGGACGATTTCACGGATGCCGAACGGCTCCAGGATCCGCAGCAGCGCCTCGATCTTGCCGCGGTCACCCGTCGCCTCGATCGTCAGCGCCTCAGTGGAAACGTCAATCACCTTAGCGCGGAACAGGTTCACCGCTTCGATGACCTGACTGCGGGTGCCCGCGTCGGCGCGGACCTTGATCATCGCCAGTTCCCGCGACACGGAGTTGTCGTCGTCGAGCTCGACGATCTTGATGACATTGATCAGCTTGTTGAGCTGCTTGGTGATCTGCTCGAGCGGGGTCTCCTCGGCGGAGACCACGATCGTCATCCGCGACATGTCCTTCTGCTCGGTGGCACCTACCGCCAGCGATTCGATGTTGAATCCGCGCCGTGAGAACAGCGCGGCCACGCGGGCGAGCACACCGGGTTTGTCCTCGACCAGCACCGACAGGGTATGCGTTTGCGCACTCATCAGGCGTGCCCTTCGCTCTCGTCGTCGAACAGCGGGCGGATGCCGCGTGCCGCCTGGATCTCGTCGTTGCTGGTGCCGGCGGCCACCATCGGCCACACCTGCGCGTCGGCGCCGACGATGAAATCGATCACCACCGGCCGGTCGTTGATCGCACGCGCCGCATTGATCACGTCGTCAACGTCTTCCTCACGCTCGCAACGCAATCCGACGCAACCCAGCGCCTCGGCCAATTTGACGAAATCCGGGATGCGATGCGAATGCGTAGCCAGATCGGTCTGCGAGTAGCGCTCCCCGTAGAACAGCGTCTGCCACTGGCGCACCATGCCCAGGTTGCCGTTGTTGATCAGCGCCACCTTGATCGGCACGCCTTCGATCGCACAGGTGGCCAGCTCCTGGTTGGTCATCTGGAAACAGCCGTCGCCGTCGATGGCCCACACCTCGGCCTCCGGGCGCGCCATCTTGGCCCCCATGGCCGCCGGGATGGCGAAGCCCATGGTGCCCAGTCCGCCCGAGTTCAGCCAGGTGCGCGGCTTCTCATAGGAGATGAACTGGGCCGCCCACATCTGGTGCTGCCCCACACCCGCGACGTACAGGGCGTCCGGACCGGCGATCTGGCCGAGCTTTTCGATGACGTATTCCGGGCCGAGGCTGCCATCGCTCTGCGGCCCGTAGCTCAGCGGATAGGTGGACTGAACTTCGTTCAGGTAGGCCCACCACTCGGCGATCTCGAGCTTGGCGGGGATCCCGTCCTGGCGCAGCAACTCGAGCAGCTCGATGATGACGGCCTTGACGTCGCCGACGATCGGCACGTCGGCATGGCGGTTCTTGCCGATCTCGGCGGGGTCGATGTCGGCGTGAATGACCTTGGCATCCGGGGCGAAGGTGTCCAGCTTCCCGGTCACCCGGTCATCGAAGCGCGTTCCTAGCGCGATCAGCAGGTCGCTGCGCTGCAGGGCCGCCACCGCGGCGACGGTGCCGTGCATGCCGGGCATGCCCATGTGCTGGGGGTGGCTGTCCGGGAACGCGCCGCGCGCCATCAGCGTAGTCACGACGGGGATGCCGGTCAGGTCGGCCAGCTCGCGCAGCTGCTCGGTCGCTTCACCGCGAATGACACCGCCGCCCACGTAGAGCACCGGCTTGCGGGCGGCCGCGATCAGCTTGGCGGCCTCACGGATCTGCCGGCTGTGCGGTTTGGTGTTCGGCTTGTACCCCGGCAAGTCCAGGCGCGGCGGCCAGCTGAACGTGCACTGCCCCTGCAGGACGTCCTTGGGGATGTCGACCAGCACCGCGCCGGGGCGCCCCGAGGAGGCGATGTGGAAAGCCTCGGCCAGCACCTGCGGGATCTCGTTACCCGACCGGACCAGGAAGTTGTGCTTGGTGATCGGCATGGTGATGCCCGAGATGTCGGCTTCCTGGAAGGCGTCGGTGCCGATCAGCGAGCGTCCGACCTGGCCGGTGACGGCCACGACGGGTATCGAGTCCATCTGGGCGTCGGCCAGCGGGGTCACCAGGTTGGTGGCGCCGGGGCCCGACGTTGCCATGCAGACACCGACCTTGCCGGTGGCGTGCGCGTAGCCGCTGGCGGCGTGGCCGGCGCCCTGCTCGTGGCGGACTAGGACGTGACGCAGCTTTTGCGAGTCGAACAGCGGGTCATAGACCGGCAGCACCGCACCGCCGGGAATGCCGAAGATGACCTCTACGCCGAGTTCCTCCAGCGAACGGATCACCGATTGGGCGCCGGTAAGTTGTTCGGGCCCAATGCGTTTCGGCTTACCGGCCATGGACTTCGCGGCGGGCTTGGCCGCGTCCGTAGCGATGTCGGCAGCGTCCGATATCGCGGAGGCGTGCTGCCTGATGGGAGCGCTCACTGTCGTTCAGTCCTTATTCATTTCGGGGAATCTCTGGGGCAACAAAAAACCCCCGACAGCTATCTGCTGCACGAGGGTTGCGCGTTGGGGCTGGAATGCTTCAAATGCTCAAACGCAAGTCAGCCGCCAACGCGCCGACCAAGTACTACGAGCATTCCGGGCTTTCCGGCGGTATCCATAGCGTTCGACGGTAGCCTTCGCACAGCTCAGCAGTCAAATCCGTGACCCGTCACCAGGCGGGTTGCCCGCCGCCGCGCCGGGTGGACGGACGCGGCACCAGCCCCGGCTGCGGGGTGAAATGATGGCGGGGTGGCTAGTGGTTCGTCTCCCCAAACCCCGTCCCAAGCGCCCGTCGTGATCAGGGTGTCGCCCATGGCGCATCTGGCCGTCGGGTTCTTGACCCTGGGGTTGCTGATACCGGTGATGCTCTGGCCGCCGTCCCTGCCGCTGCTGATCCTGCCGATACTGCTGTCGGCGTTGATCGTCCGGTTACGCACCGCCGCCGACGACAGGGGCGTGACCGTTCGGACGCTGCTGGGCAGCCGGCAGGTGCGCTGGGACGACATCGACGGGTTGCGTTTCCACCGCGGTTCATGGGGTCGCGCGCGCCTCAAGAGCGGCGAGGAGCTGCGGTTGCCGGCGGTCACGTTCTCCACGCTGCCGCAGCTGACCGAGGCCAGCGCCGGGCGGGTCCCCAACCCCTACCAATGAATCAGCTGGTCAGCCGATCGGGTTCACGCCGTTGAGCGCCACCCACACGCCGACGCCGGCGGCGATGCCGGCCAGCAACGCTACAAAGGAGCCGATGAAGGGCCGATGGGCCCAACCGCGGCGCGCGTCCAGGCCGTAGCGGCCGGGTCCGCACAAGACCACCGCGGCGGCGAGGACGATCAGAGTGAGCTGGTATTCGTGGCCCTCGGGCAGGAAGAACGAGAAGTTGCGGGTGTGCGGCCGCACCGAGACGCTGGCCAGCAGGCCGTTGATCAAGAATGCCAACGCGCCCGCCGCGGCTACTGGCGTGAACAGGCCCAGTATCAGCAGCACACCCGCCACGGCCTCCCCGCCGGCGCTCACGTAGGCGAGGATGTCGGCGTGCTGGTAGCCGACATCGGACAGTGAGTTCTTGAAGCCCGTCACGCCCGAGCCGCCCCACCAGCCAAACAGCTTCTGCAGCCCGTGAGCGCCGAGCACCACGCCCAGCCCGACGCGCAGCAGCAGCAAACCGAGATGCTGCGTTCCGCGCCGGCCGAGATCGTGCAGTCGGTCGTGGTGTTCGTCGTCGTCAAGGTCGGCGCTCTCGGAAGCCGCATGCCGGGCCGCCGAATGCGGCTCGACGTAGGGCAGGGGCTCCTGCTGTTCCAGCAGGTTGTAACCCCCGGCTCCGGAGCCGGCGACCGCCGCGGCGCCGCCGTACGGAATGACGGTGGTGGTTCCGGTGGACGGGTTGAAGTCGCCGGGGTAGCCGACCGGCGTCAGATCATCTTCGGGATCGACCAGCCGCGCCGATGCGGGGCGTCCCGGGGTTGGCTCCGGGGATTCGCCGGGGCGTTGCCAATGTGCGTCATTCGGTTGACTGGTCACGGGTGTCAGGGTAAGGGCATTCCGCCCTGAATTGGGGATTTGAGCGGCGCTTTCGCCTGGCAATCGGTGGTTTGCCCGCCAAACCGGCCCGGATCGGCTCGAAATTGCCTTCCGGGCTCGTTTCGCGGCCCGCAGCGGGAGATCGCCCGGTGGGCCGGGGGTGGCGCGCGGGCGGCCCCAATCGGGGCTTCGGCGGCGGCACGAGGGACGTGTGTGGCGGCGCCGCGGGCACTGTCCGTAGCCTGACGGTCATGCGACTAGGGCGAGCGGGGCGGTCGGTTCGGCGCGGGTTCGCCGCGCTGTGCGCCCTCGTGCTGGTGATGAGCGGGTGCGCGCGCTTCAACGACGCTCAGTCACAGCCGTTCACCACCGCCCCCGAGCTCAAGCCGCAACCCAGCTCGACGCCACCCCCGCCGCCGCCGCTGCCGCCCACGCCGTTCCCCAAGGCGTGCCCCGCCCCTGGCGTGATGCAGGGCTGCCTGGAGAGCACCAGTGGCCTGATCATGGGCCCGGACAGCAAGACGGCGCTGGTCGCCGAGCGCACCACGGGCGCGGTCAAGGAGATCTCGGTCAACGCCGAGCCCAAAGTGAAGACGGTGATCCCGGTGGACCCGTCCGGCGACGGCGGCCTGATGGACATCGTGATGTCACCCACTTATCAGCAAGACCGGCTGATGTACGCCTACATCAGCACGCCCACCGATAATCGGGTGATCCGGGTGGCCGACGGTGACATCCCCAAGGACATCCTGACCGGGATCCCCAAGGGCGCCAGCGGAAACACCGGGGCGTTGATCTTCACCAGCCCCACCACGCTCGTGGTGATGACCGGCGACGCGGGCAACCCGGCGCTGGCGGCCGACCCCAAGTCGCTCGCCGGCAAGGTGCTGCGGATCGAGCAACCCACCACCGTGGGTCAGGCGCCGCCCACGACGGCGCTGTCCGGCGTGGGTGCCGGCGGCGGCCTGTGCACCGACCCGGTCGACGGTTCGCTGTATGTCGCCGACCGCACCCCCACGGCGGATCGGTTGCAGCGCATCACCAAAACGTCCGACGTCTCCACGGTGTGGACCTGGCCGGACAAGCCCGGGGTGGCCGGCTGCGCGGCGATGGACGGGACGGTGCTGGTCAACCTGATCAACACGAAGCTGACGGTCGCGGTGCGGTTGGCGCCGACCACCGGAGCGGTCACCGGTGAACCCGACGTCGTCCGCAAGGACACCCACGCCCACGCCTGGGCGCTGCGCATGTCGCCGGATGGAAACGTCTGGGGCGCAACCGTCAACAAGACGGCCGGGGATGCCGAGAAATTGGACGACGTGGTGTTCCCGCTCTTCCCGCAGGGCGGCGGATTCCCGCGCAACAGCGACGACAAGAGCTAACGGCTGGCGTGATCGGGCCGCAGTGATATCCACGACGCCGTATCGGCGTGCCGCGTCGTGGAAAGCACAGTCGGCAGCTGCGGGCGGCTAGCCCTGGCCGCAGGCGGCCAACACCAATTCACGCACCCGCGCGGCGTCGGCCTGGCCGCGGGTGGCCTTCATCACCGCGCCGACTATCGCGCCGGCCGCTGCCACCTTGCCCCCGCGAATCTTTTCTGCCACATCGGGATTGGCGGCCAGCGCCTCGTCGACGGCGGCCTGGGTCACCGAGTCGTCGCGCACCAGCGCCAGACCGCGAGCGGTCATCACCTCTTCGGGCTCGCCCTCCCCGGCCAGCACGCCCTCGACGACCTGACGGGCCAACTTTGTGGACAGCTTGCCCTCGTCGACCAGCGCCACGACGGCGGCGACCTGGGCGGGCGTGATGGCCAGCTCGTCCAGCGCCACGTTGGCCTCGTTGGCCTTCTGCATCAGGAAATTTCCCCACCAGGCGCGGGCCTGCTCGCTGGAGGCGCCGTGCGCGATGGTCGCGGTGACCAATTCGATCGCCCCGGCGTTGACCAGGTCGCGCATCACCTCGTCGGAGATGCCCCACTCGTCCTGAATGCGCTTGCGGCTCAACCACGGCAGCTCGGGGATGGTCGCGCGCAGCTGCTCGACCAGTTCGCGGCTGGGCGCGACGGGCTCCAGGTCCGGCTCGGGGAAATACCGGTAGTCCTCGGCTGTTTCCTTGGTGCGGCCCGGGCTCGTGTAGCCGCCGGCCTCGTGAAAGTGCCTGGTTTCCTGGATGATTCGACCGCCGGAGGCCAGAACGGCGGCCTGGCGCTGCATTTCGTAGCGCACGGCCACCTCGACGCTTTTCAGCGAGTTGACGTTCTTGGTCTCGGTGCGAGTGCCGAACTCGGTCGCACCGCTGGGTTTTAGCGACACATTGGCGTCACAACGCATGGAGCCCTGGTCCATGCGGACGTCGGATACGCCTAAGGCGCGCAACAGGTCTCGCAACGCCGTCACGTAGGCGCGGGCGATCTGCGGTGCGCGGGCTCCGGCGCCCTCGATGGGCTTGGTGACGATTTCGATCAGCGGCACACCGGCGCGGTTGTAGTCGATCAGCGACGTGGTCGCGCCGTGGATGCGGCCCGTCTCACTGCCGATGTGGGTGAGCTTGCCGGTGTCTTCCTCCATGTGCGCGCGCTCGATCTCGACCCGCCAGGTGGTGCCGTCCTCCAGCGGCGCGTTCAGGTAGCCGTTGATGGCGATCGGCTCGTCGTATTGCGAAATCTGATAGTTCTTCGGCTGGTCCGGGTAAAAGTAGTTCTTCCGGGCGAAGCGGCACCACGGCGCGATCTCGCAGTTCAGCGCCAGCCCGATGCGAATGGCCGACTCTACCGCGGTCTGATTGAGCACGGGCAGCGAGCCGGGCAGGCCGAGGCACACCGGGCACACCTGGGTGTTGGGTTCGGCGCCGAATGCGGTGGTGCACCCACAGAACATCTTGGTGACGGTGGACAGTTCCACATGCACCTCAAGGCCGAGTACCGGATCGAAACGCGCGATGGCGTCGTCGAAATCCATCAGGTCGGCGCTGGCGGCAACACTCATGCGCTCAATCCTAGTGGTGATCGCGAGCGCGGCGGAGCCGGGCGAAGCGGGTCACCACCGATCGGCCTAGTGGTGATCGCGAGCGCGGCGGAGCCGGGCGAAGCGGGTCACCACCGATCGGCCCAGTGGTGATCGCGAGCGCAGCGGAGCCGGGCGAAGCGGGTCACCACCGATCGGCCCAGTGGTGATCGCGAGCGCGCTCCCCTCCCCTGCCGGGGAACATTTCGGCCAGCAGGGCCGCCATCTGCAGGTAACTGCGCCGGCTCTCCTTGCTCAGCCGGTCCAGCGCGATCTTTCGTCCATCGTGCACGTGGCGATCGAACGGTAGCTCCACCGTGGCACCGACGCGGGCGGACAGTCGGTCGAGTTCGGTGACGGCCACGCCGTCGGCCTTGGCGGGCTCGACGTGGTTGACGGCCAGTACCGTCCACTGCATCAAGGATTGATACCCGTTGTGGCACAACCACTCCAGCGTCGCTCGGGTTTTGCGTACCGCGTCGATGGCGAGACTGGTGACCACCACCAGCGCACGCGATTCCGGCAGAACAGCGTCCATCACAGCGGAATTGAGCGTTTTCACACAGTCGACCAACACCAGCGAATACTGGTTTCGCAGCATCGAGAAGGCCCGCAGCATGTCGTGGCGCTCCAGGCGCCAGTCGCTGTCCGGCAGCCCGAGCACTTCCAGGCCGAAGCCGTTCATGTAGGTCAGCGCGCGGATGTCCTCGTACTGCGGCGCCGGTTTGCCGTGCAGCAGGTCGGCGATGCTGTGCGAATTGCGCTGGCCGTGGCGTTCCGCCAGGTCTCCGGCGTCGATGTCGAGGGCAAGCACCCGGTCGCCGCGCACCGCCGCGAACGTCGACCCCAGCGCCTCCACCACCGTGGTCTTACCGACCCCACCCTTGAGGTTGAGCACGGCGATCGGGAACGCGCCGCCGACGGTTGCGCGGATGCGCTGCCGCAGCTCGTTCTCATACGCCGTGTCCTTGCCCGGGCCAAGCTCGATGCCGGTCACGCGGTGCAGAAGCTGTCGCCAGTTGAACCTGTTGGCGCCGGTGTCGGGTATGTCGAAGCGGTCCAGCGCCGTCGCCCCCAGCATCGGTTCGGGGCGCGCCGACGACGGCCGGGGCGGTGGCTGCACGGGTGACGGTTGGGGCGGCCCGCTCGGGGGGCGATGGGGTCCGCGGGCCTGTGGCAC
>NZ_MVHG01000419.1 GCF_002086125.1 Mycobacterium arosiense ATCC BAA-1401 = DSM 45069 | reverse complement strand
GTTCCTGGCGACCACGCTGTACACCGGACCGATGGTCGAGCACCTCGGCGGCGTGGATATCTCCTGGATCATCGGCTTGCTGGTGCCGGCGGTCCTCTACTACCTGGTGGCGCGGCGCAAGGCCACGCGCCAGGCCCCGGCGCGAATGATCCTGCCGGCCGATCCCGGCGCCTTCGAACATCCCGCGCACGGGGCCTGAGACGAATTTCCAGGGCGGCGCGGCCGCCTTCAATC
>NZ_MVHG01000418.1 GCF_002086125.1 Mycobacterium arosiense ATCC BAA-1401 = DSM 45069 | reverse complement strand
GTCCACGACCGCGGCGGTGTGGGTGTGCTTGTGGGTGTCGACCCCGATGACGACATCGACCACGTCGGCAAGACTGGGCATCGCGTTCATCTCCTTGGACCGGGGAACGTAGGTTCCGGTCCGGTCGGAGACGGCAGGACTGTGACGGGACACGCCCGCAGCCACGGGCGGTCAAGCTCCTGATCAGGCCAGCAACTCTCCGGTCGGGCCGGGGCCGGTGACCATGCGCGGACA
>NZ_MVHG01000417.1 GCF_002086125.1 Mycobacterium arosiense ATCC BAA-1401 = DSM 45069 | reverse complement strand
GTGCACCGCACCACCGGCGCGGGCGGCGAGGGCGACGCCGACATCCGCCAGAAGAACGCCTCCAACGAATCGCGGGTCAGCTTCGGCGAGCAGGAGGACCGGATCAGTGGCATGGGCGGGGTCTACTACGCCCGCACCCGCACCGACGAGACACTGCACCTGCGCGGGCTGTCGGCCTTCGACGACACGAAGAAGAACCTCGGTGTGTTCGGCGAGCTGAACTACCGCCTGAGC
>NZ_MVHG01000416.1 GCF_002086125.1 Mycobacterium arosiense ATCC BAA-1401 = DSM 45069 | reverse complement strand
GTCAGCAGACGCGAGGTCGAGCCGGGGTTGCCCGCCACGAAGGTGACTTCGCCGTCGACCGGGGCGTTGGGGTTCCACTTCAGGTGGTTGGGCGAAGCGACCGGCTTGCCGTCCTCATAGGCGCGCAGGAAGGCGGCATCGAGGGCGTAGCGCGGGAAGTTGAAGTTGTCCGGGTCGCCGCCGAAGAAGGCCGCCTGGAACTCCGGCGCGAAGGCCAGACGCACGTCCTCGTAC
>NZ_MVHG01000415.1 GCF_002086125.1 Mycobacterium arosiense ATCC BAA-1401 = DSM 45069 | reverse complement strand
GCCCTGGATGCGGCAGCTGCCGGCATCGAAGCGTTCGGTGGCGACCGGCTGGTTGGTCTTGTACTCGGTGAAGCTGTAGGTGAGGATCGCGCCGCGGGCGAGCAACTGGCGATAGCCGGTGTTGCTGCACACGCTATCGCCGAGCTGGCTGCGCACGCTGTCCGGGTTGGAGCGCATGCGCTCGGCGTGGCTGGCGCGTACGCTGAGGTGATTGATCAACTGGTTGCCTTCGAC
>NZ_MVHG01000414.1 GCF_002086125.1 Mycobacterium arosiense ATCC BAA-1401 = DSM 45069 | reverse complement strand
ATGCCGGCGTCGAGTGGAAGGCCGGTTCGCCGGAAGCGGAGAAGGTCATCAAGTTCCTCACCGAGGAAATGGGCGTCAAGAAGATCCGCTTCACCGAGAACTGAGGCATCGGCATCAAGCCGGTTTCCCAGGAAGGCACCAAGCGCATGGTGCGCAAGGCCCTGCAATACGCCGTCGACAACGACCGCAGTTCGGTGACCCTGGTGCACAAGGGCAACATCATGAAGTTCACCG
>NZ_MVHG01000413.1 GCF_002086125.1 Mycobacterium arosiense ATCC BAA-1401 = DSM 45069 | reverse complement strand
GGCCTCGAGCATCTTCTTCTGCGGCTCGCTCAGCTCGCGCACTACCTTGCCCGGCGAGCCCATCACCAGCGAGCCGTCGGGAATCTCCTTGCCCTCGGGAATCAGCGCGTTGGCGCCGATGATGCAGTACTTGCCGATCTTCGCCCCATTGAGGATCACCGCGTTGATCCCCACCAGGCTGTAGTCGCCCACGCTGCAACCATGCAGCATGGCGTTGTGGCCGACGGTGACGCC
>NZ_MVHG01000412.1 GCF_002086125.1 Mycobacterium arosiense ATCC BAA-1401 = DSM 45069 | reverse complement strand
CAAGTGCGCCGGCCAGACCCCCTACTCGCGGATGGGCGACGGGCGCGCCGTGCTGCGCTCGTCGATCCGCGAGTTCCTCGCCTCCGAAGCCCTTCCGGCACTGGGCATTCCCAGCAGCCGGGCGCTCTGCGTGATCGGTTCGAGCACGCCGGTCTGGCGCGAGAAGAAGGAAAGCGCGGCGACGCTGCTGCGCCTGGCGCCCAGCCACGTGCGCTTCGGTCACTTCGAATACTTC
>NZ_MVHG01000411.1 GCF_002086125.1 Mycobacterium arosiense ATCC BAA-1401 = DSM 45069 | reverse complement strand
GGTGGGCGGCGTAGATCCGGCTCAACGCGGCGACGTCGCCGCTGCGCGCGGCGAGCCGGCCTTCCTTGGGGGTGCCGAGGCCGCGCAGGTGCAGGTAGGAGATGCCGCGCTCGTCGAGGCCGGCGGCGAGCTGGGTCTTGGAGAAGCCGGGCCGGCGCGAGGAAGCGATGGCGCGCACGTCGACCAGCAGCTTGACGCCGGCCTGCTGCAATTCGTCGAGCACCGCCTTTGGCGG
>NZ_MVHG01000410.1 GCF_002086125.1 Mycobacterium arosiense ATCC BAA-1401 = DSM 45069 | reverse complement strand
GGCCAGGCCGGCGGCTTCCTCGACGATCGCCTCGGCGGCACGGAACTGGCCGATGTTGGCGCTGAGCAGGACGATCAGGTCTTCCTCGGCGATCACCCGGCGCTCGGCCAGGGCCAGCAGGCCGGGGTGCTCGGTGTCCGGCAGGAGGCGCTGGCGCTCCTGCCACTGCGCGGCGAGGCGCGCCCGCGAGGTCGACAGCAGGTAGATGCGCAACTGTTCTTCGGCGAGTTCGATG
>NZ_MVHG01000041.1 GCF_002086125.1 Mycobacterium arosiense ATCC BAA-1401 = DSM 45069 | reverse complement strand
CATCGAAGTGGCGCCCGGCATCACCATCCCGGTCGGTCCGCCCACGACGATCACTGCGGCGCCACCAGCACCCGGCGGCGGCCCGCCGGGTGGTCCCGAGCCGGGCGGTCCGCCGGGGGGCCCGTTTGGAGGCCCGTTTGGTGGCGGCCCGCCGGGTGGTGGCGTCCCGGGTAATGGCGTGCCGCCGGGTGGTGGCGTCCCGCCGGGTGGACCCCAAGCACCGCCGCCGCCACCGTGACCGACGCCGTGGAGCAAGGCGCCACCACTTCGCCGCAGCGGCTGGCCGCGGATTTGCGGAGCGCCGACAACCGAGACTGCCCGAGCCGCAACGATTTTCTGGGCGCCGCACTCGCCGACGTCATCGGTGGCCCGGTGGGCCGGCACGCGCTGATAGGCCGCTCCCGGCTGATGACCCCGCTGCGGGTGATGTTCTTGATCGCGCTGGTCTTCCTGGCGTTGGGTTGGTCGACGAAGGCCGCGTGCCTGCAAAGCACCGGTACCGGAACCGCCGATCAGCGCGTGGCCAACTGGGACAACCAACGCGCTTACTACGAGCTGTGCTACTCCGACACCGTGCCGCTCTATGGCGCAGAGATGTTGAGCCAGGGCAAGTTTCCCTACAAGTCGAGCTGGGTCGAGACCGACTCCACCGGCGCCCAGCAGATCCGCTACGACGGCCGGCCCGCGGTGCGTTACATGGAGTATCCGGTGCTGACCGGGATCTATCAATACGTGTCGATGGCGCTGGCCAAGACCTACACCGCGCTGAGTAAGCTCGCCCCGCTTCCGGTAGTCGCCGAGGTGGTGATGTTCTTCGACGTCGCCGCGTTCGGGCTGGCGCTGGCCTGGCTGGCCACCGTCTGGGCGAGCGCTGGCCTGGCCGGGCGACGGATCTGGGATGCAGCCTTGGTGGCGGGTTCGCCCATCTTGATCTTCCAGATCTTCACCAATTTCGACGCGCTGGCAACGGCATTCGCGATGGCCGGCCTATTGGCGTGGGCGAGACGAAAACCGGTGCTGGCGGGCGTGCTGCTCGGATTGGGCGCCGCGGCAAAGCTCTACCCGTTGCTGTTCTTGGGCCCGATGCTGCTGCTGGGAGTCCGGACCGGACGGCTGCGCGCGTGGGTCCGCACCGCCGTGTCGGCCGTCATCACCTGGCTGTTGGTGAACCTGCCCGTGCTGGTGTTCTTCCCGCGGGGGTGGTCGGAGTTCTTCCGGCTCAACACGCGACGCGGCGCCGACATGGACTCGGTGTACACCGTCATCAGATCGTTCACCGGGTGGCGGGGTTTCGATCCCAAGCTCGGATTCTGGCAGCCACCGACGGTGCTCAACACCGTTGTCGCCGTGCTGTTCGTGGCGTGTTGCGCGGCAATCGCATTCATCGCGTTGACCGCCCCGCAGCGGCCGCGGGTGGCGCAGCTGGCGTTTTTGGTGGTCGCGGCGTTCCTGCTGACCAACAAGGTGTGGAGCCCGCAGTTCTCGCTGTGGCTGGTGCCGCTGGCGGTGCTCGCCGTGCCGCACCGCCGGCTGCTGCTGGCGTGGATGACCGTCGATGCGCTGGTGTGGGTGCCGCGGATGTATTACCTGTACGGCAACCCTAACCGCTCCCTGCCCGAACAGGTCTTCACCACCACCGTGCTGCTGCGGGATATCGCCGTTATCATATTGTGCGCCTTGGTGATTCGCCAGATCTACCGGCCCGGTGAAGACTTGGTGCGATGGGGCGGACGGGCGGACGATCCCGCGGGTGGACCCTTCGACCGCGCACCCGACGCCCCGCCCGGTTGGTTGCCTGACTGGCTGCGGCCGCCGGGGTCGCGCCGCTCGGGCGTCCCGGCAGCCGAGGACGCCGACGAGCGGACCGCAGTGGCAAGCGGGGCGCCATGATCCAGATCGCCATCCCGATCTTCGCGCGGTTCACCGCGCTCGACGCGGTGGGGCCCTACGAAGTGCTGCAACGCATCCCGTCCATCGACGTCGTGTTCGTCGGGCACGACCGTGGTGAGGTGCGGACCGAGAACGGCATGCTCGGTGTCAATTGCGATGCCACCTTCGAAGACGTGGACGCGCCCGATGTGGTGGTGTTCCCCGGCGGCATAGGCACCCGACAGCTGATCCACGACGAGACCATCCGGGCGTGGCTGCGCGCGGTCCACCTCAACACCCGGTTCACCACCTCGGTGTGCACCGGTGCCCTGCTGCTGGCTGCGGCCGGGCTGCTGGACGGGCTCACGGCCACCACGCATTGGCGGGCCGCCGAGCTTCTCAATGGTTTGGGCGCCCGCTACGTGCCGCAACGAGTCGTCGAACACCTGCCGCAGCGGGTCATCACCGCCGCGGGCGTGTCCAGCGGCATCGACATGGCGCTACGTCTGGTGGAACTGCTCGTCGATCGCGAGGCCGCCCAGGCCGCGCAGCTGCTCATCGAATACGACCCACAGCCGCCGTTCGACTCGGGCGCGCTCGCCAAAGCAGACGGCGCGACCGTGGCCAGGGCCGACGAATACTTGGCCGCTCGGCACTAGCGGGGTTGCCCGACCGTCCGGATTTTTCTGGTCAGCCCGCTATCCGGTAGCCTGATGCGGTTGCCGACGCAGGCGACCCTCCTGCCGCGGATCGTCCGTGGCCGCTTGAGACCAGAGGAGGTGGTGAGGTTTCCATGCGTCCATACGAAATCATGGTCATTCTTGACCCCACGCTCGACGAGCGCACAGTTGCCCCGTCCTTGGAGACGTTCCTCAACGTCGTCCGCAAGGATGGTGGATCGGTCGACAAGGTGGACATCTGGGGCCGGCGCCGGCTGGCCTACGAGATCGCCAAGCACGCCGAGGGCATCTACGCCGTCATCGACCTCAAAGCCGAGCCGGCGACCGTGTCCGAGCTCGACCGCCAGCTGAGCCTCAACGAGTCGGTACTGCGCACCAAGGTGATGCGCATCGACAAGCACTAACAGCCTTGGCTGCGTCGCGTGATTCTCGTCGGCGCACCTGCTTAGGCTGTGGAGAGCTCAGCGAAACTACGCTCATGACACCCACCACCCGAACGGCGAGGCGCAGGGCGGAACGAGGAGGAAACTGTGGCTGGTGACACCACTATCACCGTTGTCGGAAACCTGACCGCCGACCCCGAGCTGCGGTTCACTCCGTCGGGTGCCGCCGTCGCGAACTTCACCGTGGCGTCGACCCCCCGGATCTATGACCGCCAGAGCGGGGAATGGAAAGACGGTGAGGCGCTGTTCTTGCGGTGCAATATCTGGCGCGAAGCCGCGGAGAATGTCGCGGAAAGCCTGACGCGCGGTGCCCGGGTGATCGTCACGGGCCGGCTCAAGCAGCGCTCTTTCGAGACTCGTGAGGGTGAGAAGCGCACCGTCGTCGAGGTCGAGGTCGACGAGATCGGCCCCTCCCTGCGGTACGCCACGGCCAAGGTCAACAAAGCCAGCCGCAGCGGCGGTGGCGGCGGAGGCGGCGGCTTTGGTGGCGGCGGCGGACCGCGCCAGCAGTCGGCTTCGGCAAGCAGCACACCCGCTGACGACCCCTGGGGCAGCGCGCCCGCATCGGGTTCGTTCGGCGGCGGAGACGACGAACCGCCCTTCTGATTCGAGAAAACTTCAATAACAGAGAACGGAAAGAAAGACAGACATGGCCAAGTCCAACAAGCGGCGGCCGGCTCCGGAAAAGCCGGTCAAGGCACGCAAATGTGTGTTCTGCGCCAAGAAGGATCAAGCGATCGATTACAAGGACACCGCGCTGCTGCGTACCTACATCAGCGAGCGCGGCAAGATCCGTGCGCGTCGCGTCACCGGCAACTGCGTGCAGCACCAGCGTGACATCGCCATCGCGGTGAAGAATGCCCGCGAGGTGGCGCTGCTGCCCTTCACCTCCTCGGCGCGATAGTCGCCCCGAGGGCCTACCGAAAGTACGAAACGATGAAGCTGATTCTGACGGCTGACGTCGACCATCTCGGTGCCACCGGCGATACGGTCGAGGTCAAGGACGGTTACGGCCGCAACTTCCTGCTTCCGCGCGGCTTGGCGATCGTGGCCTCCCGCGGCGCGCAGAAGCAGGCCGACGATATCCGCCGGGCCCGCGAAACCAAGGCGGTGCGCGACCTCGGGCACGCCAACGAACTCAAGGCGGCGATCGAGGCGCTCGGCCCGGTCGAGCTGCCGGTGAAGACCGCCGCCGACTCGGGCAAGCTGTTCGGCTCGGTGACCGCCAACGATGTCGTCGCGGCGATCAAGAAGGCCGGCGGCCCCAACCTGGACAAGCGGACCGTCCGGCTGCCCAAGTCGCACATCAAGGCCGTCGGGACCCACCCGGTGGCGGTGCACCTGCACCCCGAGGTCGACGTCGAAGTCGCGCTCGCGGTTGTCGCGCAGAGCTAAGCGCCCGACATTTGCTCATTCCCGGCGGTGGCCGTGATCGGCCACCGCCGGGCTTCGTCTGTGCTGCCTGCGCCCGGCCGCACCTCGCTAGCAGCGTCGCGGACGTGCTCCCTGGCGAACTATTTCTGCGGTGTATTCGGGCTGCGCACTTTACCGGGCTGTAACGTCGGGAAAATATGGCGGCAAGCCAACACGCCCGGGGCGGTAACCTGGGACGACACGCCGTAGAGATTCTTGTCCACACTAAATTGATGGCGTTGTATGGCCGGTATCTGCACCGATGTCCCAGCCCTTTGCATTAATCCACAGGTTCTCCACACCCCGCTCAACACCGGTGTCGACGGATATCCACACACGATGCACAGCTTCATAAACAGCGCCCCCTTTGCGGACTAGCCAGCAACGTTTAACGTCGTCCCGGCGCCGGCGTGCGGGTGCCATGGGGCGCAGGTTGTCAGGGCCTTGACTTACGCTCAACACCGGTTATCGAATGTATGTTCGGATGCGTGGATCAAGGGAGGAGGGAATCCGTGGCGGTCGTCGACGACTTGACGTCGGGCATGGATTCTTCGCCGCCCAGCGAGGACTTCGGGCGACAGCCACCGCAGGATCTGGCGGCCGAGCAAGCGGTGTTGGGCGGCATGTTGCTGAGCAAGGACGCCATCGCCGATGTGCTCGAGCGTTTGCGGCCCGGGGACTTTTACCGTCCCGCCCATCAGAACGTGTACGACGCGATCTTGGACCTCTACGGGCGTGGTGAGCCGGCCGACGCGGTGACGGTCGCCGCGGAACTGGACCGCCGCAACCTGCTGCGCCGGATCGGCGGGGCGCCGTATCTGCACACGTTGATCTCGACGGTTCCGACGGCGGCCAATGCGAGTTACTACGCGACCATCGTGGCCGAGAAGGCGATTCTACGGCGCCTGGTGGAGGCGGGCACCCGGGTGGTGCAGTACGGCTATGCGGGCGCTGAGGGGGCCGACGTCGCCGAGGTGGTCGACCGCGCGCAGGCGGAGATCTATGACGTCGCCGAGCGCCGGACGTCGGAGGATTTCGTTCCCCTCGAGGATCTGCTGCAGCCGACGATGGACGAGATCGACGCCATCGCCTCCAACGGTGGCGTCGCGCGCGGCGTGCCGACCGGTTTCACCGAGCTCGACGAGGTGACCAACGGCCTGCACGCCGGGCAGATGATCATCGTGGCGGCCAGGCCTGGCGTGGGCAAATCGACTCTGGGACTGGATTTTTTGCGATCGTGCTCGATCAAGCACCGTATGGCCAGCGTCATCTTCTCGCTGGAGATGAGCAAGTCCGAGATCGTCATGCGGCTGCTGTCGGCGGAAGCGAAGATCAAATTGGCCGACATGCGGTCGGGCCGCATGAGCGACGAAGACTGGACGCGGCTGGCGCGGCGGATGAGCGAAATCAGCGAGGCCCCGCTGTATATCGACGACTCGCCGAACCTGACGATGATGGAGATCCGGGCCAAGGCGCGCCGGCTGCGACAGAAATCCGACCTGCGTCTGGTCGTCGTCGATTATCTGCAGCTGATGTCGTCGGGAAAGAAGGTCGAGTCGCGGCAGCTCGAGGTATCCGAATTCTCGCGCCAGCTCAAGCTTTTGGCCAAGGAACTCGAGGTGCCCGTTGTCGCGATCAGCCAGCTCAACCGCGGTCCTGAGCAGCGGACCGACAAGAAGCCGATGCTGTCGGACCTTCGCGAGTCGGGATCGCTGGAGCAGGATGCCGACATGGTGATCCTGCTGAACCGGCCCGACGCGTTCGACCGTGACGACCCGCGCGGGGGAGAGGCGGATTTCATTCTCGCCAAACACCGCAACGGGCCCACCAAGACGGTGACCGTCGCGCACCAGCTTCATCTGTCGCGGTTCACCAACATGGCGCGCTGATCTAGGCGACAGCAGCCGCCGCCCGCCGCTGTCAGGCCGCCGCCGTCGTACTGATCAAGGTTTCGGTGCTAGAGCCCGTTATATCGAGCGGATGGGCCACCGACAGGGCGGCCCGCTTGCAGCAGCACTCGGAGCCGTTCAAGACCGCGCAATGGCCTGAGTGCCGGAGGAATTCACTCCTCCCCGCAGGCCGGCGAGCGATGGCGGCGAATCTGCAACGGATCAGCCAACATGTTGACTCTGTAAAACGGCAACCGAAAACCGATCAGCTGTCGGCAAGGTGGTTTCTAGGCGCGGTCGCAACGCTTCTCTAGGTTCTGGAGGTTGTGTTGTCATCGTCTCGCCGCGTGAAAAAGGGTCCGGGGCGTCGTCCGCAATCGGCCAAGCGTCAGCGGTTTATGGAGTTGCGGGCTCGGGGCTGGTCCGTCTCGGCGGCGGGCCGTGAAGTTGGAGTCTCGCGGACGTCAGCAAACAATTGGGCCCGCGGAGATAAGACTTATCGGCGTGGCGAAGCCGTCGGGTTCGTGGCCGCCCTCGATCGTTTGGCTGTGCGCCAAATCAGTAGTCGCTATTTGTCCGAGGAAGAGCGGATCGACAGGGCTGATCTGCGTCGCTAGGCCTAAGTATCCGCAAGATCGCCGACAAGCTTGGTCGGCACCGTCGACGGTGTCGCGGGAGCTGCGCCGCAACAGTCGCCGAGATGGCCAGTACCGGCCGTTTGAAGCGCACCGCTGGGCGGTTCAACGCAGAGCCCGTCGTCACCGGCGTCGGATCGACAAAACCCCGACCTCTGTGAATTGATCGCCGAGCTGCTGGCCCAGCGATGGAGCCCGCAACAGATCGCCCGGCACCTACGCCGGAAATACCCCGATGACCAGTCGATGCGGTTGTGCCACGAAAGTATCTATCAGGCCGTCTATCAGCCCCAATCACACTTGATCCGACCGCCGAAATTCACCACTCCGCACCGCGGCCCGCCGCGCACAGGACGGACTCACCGCCGCGCCCACCAACGTCCCGGTCGACGCCGTCCGCGCTTCGCCCAACCGATGTTGTCGATTCACCAGCGGCCATTCGATCCCGCCGATCGCTCCCAGCCTGGCCATTGGGAAGGAGACCTCATCGTTGGTAAGAACCAGGGCTCGGCGATCGGCACCCTCGTCGAGCGACAGACGCGCCTGATTCGGCTGATGCACCTGCCGACCCGCGACGCCGACTCCCTGCGCATCGCGATCACCGACACCATGAGCGACTTGCCGGTGACGCTGGTCCGCTCCATCACGTGGGATCAGGGCACCGAAATGGCCAGGCACATCGACATCACCGCCGACCTCGGTGCGCCGGTCTACTTTTGCGACTCGCGCTCACCTTGGCCACGCGGCAGCAACGAAAATGGTAATGCCTGCTGCGGCAATACTTCCCGAAAGGCACCACCCTGAACGCCTACACCGCCGAGCATCTGCGTGCAGTCGAGTACGAGACCAATAACCGACCCAAGAGCATCCTCGGAGACCGGAGTCCCGCTGAGCTTTTCACCGTCCTGCTAGCCTCACCAGACCATCAACTGTTGCGACGATGACTGGAACTCACCTCGCCGCCAGGGGGTCAAAATTCAGATGCCGTCGACAACCACGTCGTTGAACACGGTGAGGCAGCCGCGATAGCCGGAACCATCACTCGTCTAACTGGCGGGAGCGGCGACGGTCGAAAGTGCAAGCTGGCGATGACGCCATTAGCCTCCTAATCCACAACCGGTGCCCGTAACAGCGAATCATCACTGCCCGAACGACATTAAACAACCCACGGTGCACGGCCGAACTGGCCTTCGTCGGCGGAGTGCTCGGTGATGCGGTAAAGTCCCTAGCGCACCACTGATGGAACTCAAGTTCCGTTGTCGGTGCGGTCGGACAATTTGAGCATGTTCGGACCACGGGCCGATGACTCATGAGCGTTTCGCGGTAGCCGTCAGTGAGGAGATAGTGGGTGTTTCGACTGCTCAAGAAGGCGTGGATACCGCTGCTTCTGGTCATCGTTATCGCACTCGGCGGCTATGTCGTCCTCCGCGTACGTGCCAGTTTCGGTGCCGATACCGCTGTCGGGGGAGGGGATGTTTATGCCGATACAAAGCCATTCAATCCCAAGCACATCACCTACGAGATCACGGCACCAGCGGGCGGTGCCGTCAACGCGAATTATCTCGATGAAAACGGACAACCCCATCTCGTCGAGAACGCCGCACTGCCATGGTCGTACACCATCGTGACGACCCTGCCGTCGATGTCGGCCAACATCGTTGTCCAGGGCAGCGGCATGCGCCACCTTCGATGCCGGGTCATCGTCGACGGCCAAATCCGAGACGACCGCAGCTCCGATGAATTCCTGCCCTTCGTTTACTGCTTGGTGAAATCGGTATGAGCAGCGAAACCGCGCAACTGCCTCGCTCCCGCATCGCTCGCCTGATCCGCGTCCTGGCGGTGCCGGTGATCCTGTTTTGGCTCCTTATCGCGCTCGGCACCACGCTGTTGACGCCGTCGCTGGGCGAGGTGGCGGGCAAGCACTCGGTGCCCATGACGCCGGTGCAGGCGCCCGCTTTCAAAGACATGATGACCATCGGCCACAAGTTCAAGGAGTTCGATACGGACTCCACGGCGATGGTCGTGTTGGAAGGCAACGACAAGCTCGCCGACAGCGCGCACGTGTTCTACAACAAGATCGTCGCGAAGCTCAAGGCCGACAAGCATGTGCAGAACGTCCAGGATTTCTGGAGTGATCCGCTGACCGCTGCCGGCTCCCAAAGCCCGGACGGCAAGGCCGCCTATGTCCAGGTCTTCCTTGACGGAGCTCAGGGCACCACCCCCAGCCACAACTCGGTAGCTGCGGTCCGAAAGATCGTCGACAGCGTGCGGCCACCCCCGGGCGTCAAGGCCTACGTGGCGGGCAACACCGTGCTCAATACGGACACGCTCATCGCCGCGCACAACAGCATGGACCTGATGACGACCGTCACGATCGGTGTCATCTTTGTGATGCTGCTCGGCATCTACCGCTCGCTCAAGAATGCGCTCCTCGCTTTGGTACTGGTCCGATTCGAGCTCTATGCCGCCGAAGGCGTCGTGGCCACCGCCGGCAATTTGAACATCATCGGCCTTACCCCGTACGCCGTCAGCATGGTCACAATGCTGACCATCGCCACGGGGACCGACTATTTCATTTTCCTGTTGGGCCGCTACCACGAAGCGCGGTCCCGGGGCGAAGATCGAGAACAGGCGTACTACACCGCCTACCACGGCGTGTTGCACGTCATCCTGGGTTCGGGGCTGACGATCGTGGGCGCCTGCCTGTGCCTGACCGCGACCCGGCTCCCGTATTTCCAGACCATGGGAGTCCCGTGCGCGATCGCCTTGGTGGTCACGATGCTGGCGGGCCTGACACTTGCGCCCGCGCTGCTCGCGGTCGCGTCACGGTTCGGATTCTTCGATCCGAAACGTCAGGTTTCCGAACGGGGTTGGCGCAAAGTCGGCACCCTTGTGACCAGGTGGCCGAAGCCGATTATCGTCGTGACCTTTTTTGTTGCAGTGATCGGCTTCGTGAGCTTGATGACCTATGTCCCGAGTTACAACGACAGGAAGTACACGCCGCCGACCATCGCGGCGAACGTCGCGCAGGCGGCGGCCGAGAGGCATTTCAGCCCTGCGCGGATGAATCCGGAATTGCTGATGGTCGATGCCGGCCATGACGTGCGCAACCCCGCCGACATGCTGATCATCGACAGGATCGCCAAGGCCGTCTTTCATGAACGCGGAATCGGGCGGGTACAAACCATCACCCGACCGCTGGGCGCGCCGATCGAGCATAGTTCGATCCCGTTTCAGATCGCGATGCAGAATTCGGCCACGTTACAGACGGCGAAGTTCAACAACGACAACACGGCGCAGATGTTGCAACAGGCCGACGAACTGAGCCACACCATCGCAATCATGGAGCACATGTACGGGGTTATGAAAGACTTGACCGCGACCACACACAGCATGGTTGGCAGAACGCACGAGATGGTCGACACTACCAATGAGTTGCGCGACCACATCTCCGATTTCGACGACTTTTTCAGGCCCATTCGCAGCTATTTCTATTGGGAAAAACACTGTTTCGACATTCCCGTCTGCTGGTCCATGCGATCTCTCTTCGACGCGCTGGACGGCATCGACGAGCTCTCGGATCAAATCTCCGGGCTCTCCGGCGATTTCGACCGCATGGATCAGCTGATGCCCAAGCTGCTGGCCGATTTCCCGGCGACCATCGACTCAATGAAGACCATGCGGAATTTCCTGCTGTCCACCCACAGCACTATGGCCGGCATCCAGGCGCACATGCAGGAGGGCGCCGAAGGATCGACCCTGATGGGGCAGTACTTCGATGAAGCCAAGAATGACGACTCGTTCTATTTGCCGCCGGAGGTGTTCAAAAACCCCGATTTCAAACGCGGCTTGAAGATGTTCGTCTCGCCCGACGGCACGGCCGTCCGGTTCATCATCACCCACCAAGGAGACCCCGCCTCGGTGGAAGGCATCCAGCACGTCCAGGGAATCAAGCAGGCGGTTACCGACGCCATCAAGGGCACCCCGATGGAATCCGCGAAGGTTTACCTGGCGGGCACCGCGTCGATGTACAGCGACATGCAGGACGGGGTGGTCGTCGACCTGACGATCGCCGGCATCGCCACCCTAATCTTGATTTTTTCGATCATGCTGCTCATCACCCGTAGTCTGGTGGCCGCCCTGGTGATCGTCGGCACAGTGCTGGCATCGCTGGGCACCGCATGCGGTCTGTCCGTCCTGCTCTGGCAGGACATATCTGGGCTGGGCCTCCAATGGATTGTGCTTCCGCTGACGGTCATCATCCTCCTGGCCGTGGGGTCCGACTACAACCTGCTGCTGGTCTCCCGGCTGAAGGAAGAAATCCCGGCCGGCCTGAAAACCGGCATCATCCGCGGCATGGGCGCCTCGGGCCGGGTGGTCACCGCGGCCGGCCTGATATTCGCGGCCACCATGGCATCGATGATCGTCAGCGACCTGCGCGTGATTGGACAGTTCGGCACCGCGATCGGAATGGGCCTACTCGTTGACACATTTATAGTCCGTGCCTTCATGACACCGGCGATCGCCGCCGCGCTGGGCCGCTGGTTCTGGTGGCCGCTCAACGTCTTCCGGACCAAAAAGATTGACGAAGCCGAGAAGGACGTGCACACTGCCCCCATCCCCCAATTGAGTTCAAGGTGAAACGTGTTAACAACCCTGCGCAGCTGACGAGAGACAACGTTGTCAGCTGACAGGTCAGAAGCCCTGGCGGAACCGAAATCCAAACTGCGCCAACGCACTGTCGGGCGACTGGACCGCTCGCGCGATCCAGCGATCCTTGACGCCGCACTGGCTGCTCTGGCAGAGCACGGATATGACGCTTCGAACATGAACGACATCGCCGCGCGCGCCGGTGTGGGAAAGGCGGCAATCTATCGACGATGGTCATCAAAAGCCGCCCTGATCACCGACGCTCTCGTGTATTGGCGACCCGATTTGGTCAGTAACGACGCACCTGATACCGGCAGCCTGGCAGGCGACCTCGATGCCATCGTCGAACAAGCCGAGCATAACGACAACACCTCGATCAGCAACGACCTCATCTTGCGAGTCGCGTTGGAGGCCACCCACGACCCCGACCTCGCAACTGCCCTCGATGACCTGATTCTGTTCAAAGGCAGACGGGTCCTTTCGGCGGTTCTGAACCAGGCCTCGGCCCGAGGCGAAATATCCTCTGCACGCGACTGGTCTCTAGTGACTGACGTCCTGACCGCGATGGGGCTGCTACGCGTCGTCAGCGGACAGACCGTTGACGCGGAATTTGTGCGCCAGGTCATCGACACCCTCATTTTGCCCGCGGTGAAACCTCACTAACTGGCCAGCCTGGCGTGTTCTCACTGAGTTCACCGGATTTGTCCGTCAATCCGAATATCGCTGGCTAATAGCCGCACTCGGTCAACACGGGCGATGGTCACAACGGCGGTCGGGGGCAGCAACCAGCTGATTCATCTGACGAAAACGGCGCAACATTTCCATTTGGATGATTGAGATTATCTACCGTGTCGGTGTGAACGACTGTCGAGCAAGATAGTTCAGGTCAGCAGGTGGGGACGCCACTGTCGGCGGCGCCTGAAAACTGACCCCGGCGCGGCATGGTGGTTTCTAGGGGCGGTCGCAACACTTCTCTAGGTTTTGGAGGTTGTGTTGCCATCGTCGCGTCGCATGAAGAATGGCCCGGGCCGCCGGCCGCAATCCGCCAAGCGCCAGCGATTCATGGAGTTGCGCGCCCGGGGCTGGTCAATCTCGGCGGCTGCTCGAGAATTGGGTGTGTCCCGTACCGCAGCAAACAATTGGGCTCGCGGCTATAAGACTTATCGGCGTGGCGAGGTCGTGGGATTCGTACCTGCACTCGATCGTTTGGCTGTGCGTCAGATCAGCGATCGATATCTATCCGAAGAGGAGCGGATCGGCATCGCCGATCTGCGCCGCGCAGGCATGAGTATTCGGCGGATTGCCGCCACGCTCGACAGGGCACCGTCGACGGTATCGAGGGAGTTGCGCCGCAACAGCCGCCGCGACGGTCAGTACCGGCCGTTCGAAGCGCACCGGTGGGCGGTCCAGCGCCGAGCCCGTCGCCACCAGCGGCGGGTCGACAAGAACCCGGCCCTGTGCGATCTGATCGCCGAGCTGCTCGCTCAGCGGTGGAGCCCACAACAGATCGCCCGACACCTACGACGTGAATACCCAGAGGACCAATTGATGTGGTTGTGCCACGAAAGCATCTATCAGGCTGTGTACCAACCACATTCGCGCTTGATCCGACCGCCACAGGTCAGGTCGCCACACCGCGGCCCGTTGCGCACCGGCAGGACCCATCGCCGCGCTCACCAGCGGCCGGGCCGGCGTCGTCCGAGGTTCGCGTATCCGATGCTGTCGATCCATCAGCGGCCATTCGCTCCCACCGACCGCAGCCAACCGGGGCATTGGAAAGGTGACCTCATCGTCGGCAAGAACCAGCGCTCGGCGATCGGAACCCTCGTTGAGCGCCAGACCCGCCTGATTCGGCTGATGCACCTCCCCGCCCGTGACGCCGACTCGCTGCGCATCGCGATCGCCACGACCATGGGCGGCCTGCCATCCAACTTGATCCGATCGATCACCTGGGATCAGGGCATCGAGATGGCCCGGCACACCGACATCACCGCAGACCTCGGTGTACCCGTCTACTTTTGCGATTCGCGCTCGCCCTGGCAACGCGGCAGCAACGAGAACGCCAACGGGCTGCTACGGCAATACTTCCCTAAGGGCACCAGCCTAAGCAGCTACACACCCGACCATCTGCGCGCTGTCGAATACGAGATCAACAACCGCCCCCGCCACACCCTCGAAGACCGCAGTCCCGCCGAACTATTCACCGCGCTGCTAACCTCACCAGACCATCAACTGTTGCGACGTTGACTAGAAGCCGCCTTGCCGCCAGGGGGTCAAAATTCAGATGCCGTCGACAGCCACCTCATCTCAGCAAGATTTATGTGGCGCGGCGGTGCGGACTGGCGTGACGATGCAGATTTGCACAACCGTACGGTTGCAAGATCCGCCACCAAGATGAGAAAAGCGCATTCGCCATCTTGACGAGAATCCCGCGAAATTCAGGTGTAGACGACGTGGTCCGCCAGAAGGAATGAGAACCTAATGGGATCCGATTGGCGTGCCGTGGCGGCCTTATGGCTGGTTTGCGGGGAAGCTGATCACCGAGCCGCCGGCTGGTGAGCACTGGTGAGAACCTCTGGCGTGAGTCGACTTCTAGCTTAGAAGGTGCCCCGGCCGGTCGGTGAGGTCGCCTGTAGCGCTCACTAGGGCACCATCCTTGCTGCAGCCCGAACAGCTTAGGGTTGTGACCTCTCGGTCTCGGCGGGTGCATGGCCCTGAGCGCGAGCCACTTGATGGCCACCATCAGTTCCGCCAGCCCTGCCGGGCCGAGGGCCGTGGACCGGCGTCAGGGACATGCCCGTGGGAGGGCCTATTAGTGAGCTTCCGGCAGCGGCTCTCGATTCCGCAGAGGTGAGGATCGACCTCGAAGGAGACAGCCGTTGTTCGTCGGCTGGGACTGGGGCGGCACTGTCCACGACGTGACCGTGATCGACTCCGCCGGTGAGCCGGTGCACCGCATGGCGATCCCGCATACCGAGGACGGCATCGCGCGGGCAGTGGCGAAGCTGGCCGACTATGGTGATCCCGGCGGGCTGCCGGTGGCGATCGAGAGCACTCGCGGGCTGGTCGTGGACCGGCTGCTGGCCGCCGGATACCCGGTGATCCCGGTGCACCCGAATGCATTTTACGCCGTGCGTCCACGATGGGGAGCAGCCAGAGCCAAGGACGACCCTGGCGACGCGTTCAAGCTGGCCGATTACGCCCGCACCGACATCCACCGCTTGCCCGTGTTGGCGCCGACCCTGCCCGAAACCCTCGAGCTGCAGGCGCTGACCGGTCAACGTGACGATCAGCTCGGGTTGCGCATCGCTGCGGTCAACCAGTTGACGGCACTGCTGGACCAGTACTGGCCCGGCGGGAAAACCATTTTCGCCCAACTGCATTCGCCGATCGCGCTGGACTTCCTCGACCGCTATCCGACACCGCAGGCCGCCACTGGGCTCACGCCTGCTCGGATTGAGGCGCTCTGCCGCCGCCGCGGATACAGCGGCCGTCGTAGCGGCGCCGAATTGCTGAACCGTCTGGGCAATGCCCCGATATCGGCCAGTCGGCTCAGCGAGCCGGTGGTGGGGCAGATGATCCGTGCCCAGGTCGCAGTCGTGCGTGCCCTGCAGGCCGGCATCGACACGCTCGACACCATGATCGCCGAGAAGGCGACAGGACACCCCTACGCGGGGCTGCTGGCCGCTCTGCCGCGCATCGGCACCCTCAACCTGGCCCAGATCATCGGTGCGGTCGGGCCGATCCTCGAACGCGCCACCAGTTTTGACCAACTCGCCGCCGAAACCGGCCTCGCCCCGGTGACCCGCGCCTCCAAGACACACACGGTGCCGTTTCGGCACGCCACCAACCGCCGCGCGCGCCAGGCACTGCACACCTGGCTGGACAACAGCCGCCGATCCAGTGACTGGGCCCAGCAACGCTATGCTGCCGCACGCGCCCGAGGACAACGCCACCCACACGCTCTGCGCACCATAGGCCGAGCTTGGCTGCGCATCATCTGGGCCTGCTGGCGCACCAAAACCGCATACGACCCCGCTCGACACGAACCGGCCAAGCAGCCAACCGCTGCGTAGGGGTTGACTCAGGGAACTGATGGGATGTCGTGCCGATACAAGCACTGGTCCATTAGGTCGCCGCCGGGCGTCCTTCGGCTCTGAATGGTTGCAGTACAACAGGGTTAGGAGGCCGATGAATGATCTTTGTCGGTGACGATTAGGCCGAAAATCACCACGATATCTACCAAATGGCTACTGAGGGAGCGAAGTTGGCGTCGCGGCGGCTACCCGAAGGACTGGCCGGTATTGCTGGGTTGCACGAGGTCATCGCCGGCTACACCAACGAATCCCGCGACGTAGTGATCGGTATCGAAACCGACCGCGGTCTATGGGTGCAGGCCCTGGGCGTGGCCGGGTATGAAGTCTTTGCGATCAACCCGCTGGCAGTAGCCCGCTATCGCGACCGCCATCAAGTGTCCGGTGCGAAATCTGATGCCGGCGACGCCAAAGTGCTGGCGGACCTGGTCCGCACCGACCGGCACAACCACCGCGCACTGGCGGGTGGCCAGTGCTTGCGGTAGACGTCGAGGGTGGATGTGCTCATCCTGGTGTCCTTGCCCTAATCAGAGGGGAGTGCCATCTCGCTTGCGGCGGGCGGCCGCAAGCTTTTCGGGAATTTGGAAGCGCTCCATCTCGTCTTGTTCGAACGGGAACGGAGGATTGTCGCCGCCGAAGATGACTTGCTCGATCACGTAAAAAATCAGAGCCATGGCGACGACCATGTATGCGACGGCGGCTAGCCAATCCCACCCGGTAGCCAGTTCGTGGTGGTGAATGTAATGCACATAGACCGCACCTAATGGCAACCAGCCGAAAACCGCGGTGGCGACGCCGGGGCTGTAGAAGGACCGGATCTGGTAGTTCACCACGATGGCATGGCCGATCACCTGCAGAACTGCCCCGACGATGATGGTGGCCAGCCCCAGCCAGATGGTGCGCGGGAAAAAGACCGGAAGTAAGTAGAACACGTAAGCAAAAGTGACGTTCGCCGCCGCGGAGGAGAGCTGGTTGAGCGGCTTGAAGTACCGGGAGTTGCCGAACATCGGAACCATTACCACGTTCGCCACCGCTGGAAATCCGCCTGGCCAGCTGTACTCCTCGAACTGGTGGAGCAGCACGATGACGAAGTTGATTATGAGCAGCCGTTGTAGGACGCCGAAATTCTCCCAGCCGACCACTAGCCACGCTGCCGCCACGACAGCCGAACCCAGCCCGATGTCGTGCCAATGCCGCCGAAAGAGTTTTGCCGGACTCATTGTCTACTCCTCTATTACTTGGGTGCCATCAGACGGGTAATTCCAGCTGCCACAGGTACATATCGGGCGTCAGCAGGCAGAGACGGCTTGCCATAGTTCGCATCAGGCGAACCGTTCCGAGGATCAGCAACCCGGCGAGGGGCACTTCCGCGCATACCGCAGTAACAACCGATACCGAGACGTCGTGGGGTCCCGCGGTGGTGACGTCGAACCAGGCGTCGCAAATCAGCATGACCGCGGTGGCGAACGCGGTGAGAACGATGCGGCGGCGCGCGCCGAGGTAGGCTGTCGCTGCCACCAGTGCTATCAGCAGCGAGTCAAAGCCGACCCATGTGAAAGGCCAGTTGGTGACTAGATGGCGGACCGGCAGGGTGGCCCAGAGGTAAACCATCCAGGGGATCAAGGCAAGCGATCCGGCGACCATCACCCGCACCCGTGCCCGTCGCGTTGCCGGGTCTATCCGTTCCGACACCGGCCGTTCGAGGCGGCGGATCAAGTCCCGTCGCTCCTGCGGGGGCATCGCCTGGATCTGCTCGTCCGTCGGCGGCCACATTGCGTCACCGCCTCGTGTCGATCGGTTGGGCACTATCGGCGGCGGCGCGCTTCATCGGCTTACCGGGGTGGGGTAACGCAGCGTGTCGCCTTCGGTGGCGATTGCCAGGGCCGGCGTTCGTGCCGGCCGACTGCGGACACGCTGGGGCCACCAGAACCAGCGGCTCATCAATGCGGCGATGGACGGCGTCATGAACGAGCGGACGATGAGAGTGTCGAACAGCAAGCCCATCCCGATTGTGCTGCCGACTTGGGCGAGGATGAGCAGCGCACTGAGCCCGAAGGAAATCATGGTGAAGGCGAAGACCAGGCCGGCCGAGGTGACGACCGCGCCGGTGCCGGCCATGGCCCTGATGATGCCGGTCTTGATTCCCGCGTGGATTTCTTCTTTGAACCGGGATACCAACAGCAGGTTGTAGTCCGATCCGACCGCCAGCAGGATGATGACCGACATGGCCAGGATCATCCAATGCAATTGGATTCCTAAAATATACTGCCACAACAACACTGACAGTCCGAAGGACGTACCTAGCGACAACAGAACGGTGCCGACGATGACGGTTGCGGCAATGACGGCGCGGGTCAAGACGAGCATGACAATGAAGATCAGGATCAGTGCTCCGGCTCCGGCGATCAGCAGGTCGTAGGTGGCTCCTTCTTTCATGTCTTTGGCGGTGGCCGCGGTGCCGGCGATGTAGATGCGTGAGTCTTCCAGCGGTGTGCCTTTGATGGCTTCGAATGCGGCGTTGCGGATTGCGTTGATGTGGGCGATACCTTCGAGCGTGGCGGGTTCGCCCTGGTGGGAGATGATGAAGCGCACCGCTTTCCCGTCCGGGGAGATGAACATCTTCATACCCCGTTTGAAGTCGGCATTGTCGAACACTTCTGGGGGCATGTAGAACGAGTCATCGTTTTTGGCGGTATCGAATGCTTGACCCATGGGGTTGCCCTTGCTTTGCATGGCAGCGCCTTGGTCTTGGGTTCCGGCCATGGTGCTGTGCATCGACAGCATCATGGTGTGCATCGACTTCATCATCGCGACCATCGGTGTCATGATTTTGAGAATCTCGGGCATGATCGCGTCCATCTTCTGCATCTGCGGCATCAGCTGCGAGATTTGGTCGGTGAGGTCATCTATGCCGTCTAGGGCGTCGAAGATCGACCGCATCGCCGAGCAAGCCGGGATGTCGAAACAGTGTTTCTCCCAGTAGAAGTAGCTGCGGATGGGCCGGAAGTAATCATCGAAGTCAGAGATTTTGTCGCGTAGGTCGTTCATCTCGGTGACCATGGATTTCATTTGTGCCACGAGGTTGTGCACGATGCCCGTCATCTCCTTCATGATTTCGATCATGCTTTCCATGGTGGTCACCATCGTGCCCATCTGGTTGGCCATGACCAGCATCTGGTCCATCTGGCCCTTCATGTAGTCGCGCTGCAATTGCTGACCCACGCCTTGCATTCCCATTTGATAGGGGATGGAGGTGTGGTCCATCGGGGTGCCCAACGGCCGGGTGATCGTTTGTACCCGTGCGATCCCTGGTGTGTGAAAGATGTTGCGGGCAATGCGTTCAATGATGAGCATGTTGGCGGAGTTACGCAGATCCTGATCCGCTTGGAGCATCAGGATTTCCGGATTCATGCGGGCCTGGGAGAAGTGCCGGTCGGCGGCGGCGAATCCCTGCTGTGCTGGAATATTGGTTGGCATGAATTTGCGGTCGTTGTAGCTGGTCTTATACCCGGGCAACGTGGCCAACCCGACGAGCGCCAGGGCGCAGGCCGCTGCGAGAATCGGGCCCGGCCAGCGAACCACTGCGGTCCCCACCCGCCGCCAACCGCGGGTCCGCGCAACGCGTTTGGGCTCGAAGAGCCCAAACCGACTGCCCACAATTAGAATCGCCGGCGCCATGCTCAGCGATGCCAGCACCGCCACCAGTATGCCGAGTGCCAGTGGTACACCCAGCGTTTGGAAGTAGGGTAGCCGGGTGAAGTGCAGACAGTAGGTCGCGCCGGCGATGGTGAGACCCGAACCAAGGATGACGTGCGCAGTACCGCGATACATCGTGTAAAAGGCGGCGTGTCGGTCCTCACCGGCAGTACGCGCCTCGTGATAGCGGCCCAGGACGAAAATGGCGTAGTCGGTACCCGCGGCGATGCCCAACATGGTCAGCAGGTTCACCGAGAACGTCGACAATTCAATCAGGTTGTAGTACCCGAGGGCAGCGACCACGCCCCGGCTGGCCGCCACTTCCAGGACCACCATCACCAGGACCAGCAACACGGTGACGACAGAGCGGTACACGATGAACAGACTGATTAAGATGACCAGCAGCGTGATTATCGTGACCAGTTTCAGGCTGCTGTCCCCGACGTGTTGCTGATCGGCGGTCAGCGCGGTCGCCCCGGTCACATAGACGTGGATTCCTGTCGGTGCGGGGGTGCTGGCGATGATCTTGCGGACTGCGTCGATGGACTGGTTGGCCAGAGCTTCACCTTGATTGCCGGCAAGATTCAGTTGCACATAAGTGGCTTTACCGTCGCTGCTTTGCGCTCCGGCGGCCGTCAGCGGGTCTCCCCAGAAATCCTGCACGTGGGTGATGTGCGCGGGATCGGCTTCGAGCTTCTTGATCAAGTCCGCGTAATACCGGTGGGCCTTATCCCCCAACGGCTGATCGCCTTCCAACACGACCATCGCCGAGGCATTCGAGTCCGACTCCTTGAAGACTCGGCCGATGTGCTTCATCGCTTTCGTGGATGGGGCGGTGTCGGGACTCAACGATACGGAGTGCTTTTGACCCACCACTTCCAAAGAGGGCACCGCGACGTTGAGTAACACGGTGAGCGCCACCCATCCGAGCAGTATCGGCACCGCGAACGTGTGAATGAACCGAGGAATGAACGGCGGCACTCCCGCGCGATGGATGGTCATGCCGACTTCACCTGGCAGAACGTGAATGCGTCCACGCCGTCAGCCGACTTCTCGTCTTTGACCATGCCGTCCACCGTGATCCGACAGCCAATCGTGTCAGCGTTGCCCTGGGCGAGCAGGATCGGCGTGCTCGCCGGCGCCGTTGTTGTCAGCGTGAGGATCCATGGAAGCGGAACTTGCTTGATACTTTGAGGATTCGACGACAGATCGAGATAGTTGATAGTCGCGACGGCTCCCGCCGGCCCGAATACCTCGTACGTGATCCGCTTGGGATTGAACGGCTTGGCGTCCTTGGCGAGCCCCGAGCCTTCGCGACGAATTTCAGTGTCGGACCCGAAAACTCCGTGCAGCCGGAAGATTACGAACACCCCGAGCGCGATCGCGGCCAACACCAGCAACGGCAACCAGGCGTGCAGCACTCTCCTGATCATGAAATCCCTTGTCTTTGTTGTCGTAAGGCCATAATCGTTGCGTCCGCGTCGGGGTGATGCGCCGCCGCCGAGATCGTTCGGCCCTGCTAGCCGTTTGTGCCGGGAGTGCTTGGCTCTGGCGATATCTTGCCGGGGGCGTAGCGACCCATTTGATGCTCAGTGAAGGCGTGGGGACTGTTCTTGTCGCGACCGCGAAGGTTGGGCGTCGCGACACCGAAGATCAGGAAAAGCAACAGCACCACAGCGCTTTTGACCCAGTTACCGCGGCCGATCGGTCCTTGGGCGCGCAATGCGGAAAGGTAGGTGATGCCGATTGGAAGATGCAGAAACGCTGCGGTCAGGGCGCCTGGACTGTACTTAGTATGGATCGCCCGGGGTATCACGATGGCATGGCCGAATGCTTGGAATATGCCGAGCAGCACGGGCGGTAGCCCGAGCCATTTGACCTTCGGGAAGATCATCGCAGGCACGTAGAGGGCACGGAAGAAAATGTTGGCGCACATTGCCGAATGTGCGTTGAAAGGATAGTTGTATGGCTGGTCGCTCTTGAATAGGGCGACGTTGACCATGCCCGGGAACCAGCCAGGATCGACGTATTCCTCGTATTGATGGGCGCACATCGTCATAGCGTTCATCACCGACAAGGCGCGAAGATTTGTTTGCGTTTTGCGCCCGACCAGCAGGCTCACTCCGCCGAGCACCATCGCCTGCACCGCGGCCACCCGAGGCCATTCCCGACGATAAATGTCTAAGTATCTCGTGCTCACGTTGAGTCTCCATTTCACTGCGCTAGCCAAACATGTTGAGGGGTAATTCGATTGACGAACGGTATTTTGCCGGCACTCTACTAGAGTAGACATTCATTAACGTATCACGCCGGGCCACTGCGCACTAGGTTTTGGGGGAGGCCCGCGGGGGTCAGAACGTTCCCGAGTGACCTGCTTGTGTGGCTGGGTCCGGCCGGCGGAACAGGATAGCCACTGACTGGAGGCCGAAGCCCTTTGCCCTGGGCAGAAATTCGATGCTCATGGCCGGATCGGCGGCGTGAGCCAGGGCCTGCAGCGCCGAAGGACTGTAGGCACGCAGCGCGCTGATGTAGCCGTCGTGGAGCAGGGGTCGCAGCGAGGACGACGGCAGGGTCAACAGCTGCAACAGCGGCCGCAGCGCCCAAAACAGCACGAACCCCACTGGTGTGCGTCGCTCGAGGTCGATGACCAGGAAGGACTTGCCTACGCGGGTGGCCTCGACGATAGCGCGGGAGGCGACCGCCGGGGGCAGGTGATGAAACGCCTGCGCGAACACCACCAGGTCATAGCTGTCGTCCTCGGCATCGATTGCGGTGGCGTCGACCACTTGAGTACGCGCCCGTGGATTGGTCCCCAGTTCCTCGGCGCCGATGTTGGCCACCGATGTCGGGTCCAGATCGGTGACCGTAACGGTCGCCTTCGGGTGTAATTCGAGTATCTTCGCCGACAGCTTGCCATGGCCTGCGCCTAATTCCAGGATCCGCGGACTCGGGACGTCCTGCACAACGTCCAGCGAGGTGCGGGCGTCCTTTTCATGCATTTTGAACAATCCACCCAGCCGATCAAGCATCGCGATGACTTTCTGCTTGACCTCGTCGGGGGCATCCTCGCGGTCGAGGTACTCAAGTTCATCGGTCTGAAATCGGCGATCCAGCCATGACGCATCGGGGCCGCCCCGAGGCATCGAGGCGATCGTGCGATCGGGCGCTTCCGCATTCATCGCAGCTCTCCTTCGAAGTATCGCTGAGTGTTCGCAGCACCTCGGGTTGGCTGCGCAGTACAACTCCTGTTTGGTCGTCAGACCAGGTTTCGTTGCACCGCCGGCGTTTTCGGCCGTTTGACGGCGCGTTTCGCCGTCGTTGTCGGGGCGAGGGACGCCGAACGAAACCGCGCCGCTGACACTCGTATAGAGTTAACATCTGATAACGTATCACAGCGGGAGCCGCGGCGCCATATCCCAAACGCTGGGTCTTTGTCGACGTCGCGACCTTTATGCTGAGGCAGTCATGAACACGCGTGAAGCAACAGACGCAGCCAGTGATGCAACGGCCTCGTCCGATGTTTCGACCATTGCCGATGCGTTGGTCGAGGCGGCGTTGCAAGCTGCCGAGGAACTCGGCAAGGATGTCGCGGACGTGCCGGTCACGGTGATCGCACGCCACGCCGGCATCTCGCGCAGCACATTGCTGCGCCGGCTCGGTGGCTCACGTGCCGCACTCGACGAGGCGGTGCGCAGTCGGGGCGTCGATCCTGGTGGGGTGCCACCGGTACGCACCCGGGCCCTCGATGCCGCGGCGGCCTTGATCGCTGAAAGTGGCTTGAGTGCAGCCACGCTGGAAGCCGTCGCGGTCCGCGCTGACTGCTCGGTGCAAAGCCTCTACGCCATCTTCGGCACACGTGATGGGTTGCTGCGCACCGTCTTTGACCGCCACAGCCCCTTGCTTGACATCGAAGAATTCCTGGCCGAGGACCATACCGACCTTTTCGGGACAGTACGGCGCTTCTACGCGCTACTGGCCGACTCCTTCAGCCGGGAACCCCGGGTCGGTCCGGCCATGTTCGCCGAAGCGGTTTCCCGGCCCGCCAGCCCTGCGATGCAGACGTTGCTCAACCACAAGGGTCCACAGGTGCTCGCCGTGATCGGGAAATGGCTGACCGCTGAAATTCAGGCAGGTCATATTCGCGACCTGCCGGTGTCGCTTCTGATCCAGGAACTGCTCGCTCCCATGGTGATTCACATGCTCCTGCGGCCCAACGCGGCGAATCTACTGGGCACCGACCTCCCTGATATCGACGTCGTCTGTGACGTTTTCGCCGACGGCTTCGTACGGGCCGCCGGTATCGCCCCGTCATCCTCCTAGCCTTGCGCCCGGCGGCTGCACCGAGAAGGTGGGAAGGCAGTTTTCGATGTCGATCACGGTGACCGACACATCGGCGACGTCTATACCGAGTTCGCGGCGAACGCCGAGGTTTATGCGGAGCGTGGTCGGTCTCCGCAGACCTTGAAAGCCTAAGAGAGGTGCCGACACATGCGGGTTCTGGGTGGACTACCGCGACGTCGCCGAAGTCGCCACGCTCGCGATGACCGGCTCCCAGCTCAGTTGCGGCACCTTTGAATTCAGCGCCCCGGGCAACTTCGACAGCTAAGAGGCCGCCGAGATCCTCAGTGAGGTGCTGGGACGGTCGATCACTGCGTCACACCTTCCGGCGGAGCAGTTCACGTCCAAGATGCCCGAAGGGTCGTTCCGCGATGGCATGGCCCGCATGCTGGCCCATTACGACCGCCATGGCCTACCCGGCGGCAACGCTTTGGTGCTGCGCGCGATCCTCGGCCGGGAACCGCGATCGCTGAAGGACTACTTCCACGAACTCGCTAATCGTAGATGGTTCACACCATTTGGCTTGCTACGGCTATGACGGCCGCGATCGTCGCCTCGGGTCCTTTGGAGCTGCGGGCACGCCGGCTACCGCGTAATCAGCGCATCGGGCGACTCGCGCGCTGCCGTAACCACTTTCTGCAGACGCCCTTTCAGCCGCGCGACCCTGAGCAGCTGCATGGTCAGATTGGTGGCTCCGATGGCGGGGAGCCCCCCGATGAATGTGCGAATCGATGGTGGGGCTCCGTGGAGTTGCTGCAGACAGCCGAACACATAGAAGCACGCCATCGCGAACAGGGTGGCCGGTATCGAGTAGGCGAGCGGTGAGCGGCAGTCCGAGACGATTTCGCGCGCGTAGTCGATCTCGTCTGCGGACATGGGTTGGCGCTTGCGGAGTTTGGCCAGAACTGTTTTGTGAGCGCCTATTGTTTCACCCAACGCGGCGGGCCGTCGATCCTCTAGCCGCCTGATGAACAGGAACGCGCAGCCGATAAACGTAAATCCCAGCGCGGCAACGACTATCGTGAGGAAGCTGTATAGACCGTAGGCCATCGTTGAAGCTCCTATGTCTTCGCTTTGACGGTGCTGTCGGGGGTCACCACAGGGTCTCCGTCCTCCCACAGCAGCAGCTGGCGGACCGCGGAGCGCGGTCCGTAGGGCCGCAGCATCGTGCTGGCCGGGCGCGGCCGCACCCGCAATGGCCACCAGAACCAGCGCCCCAGCAGCGCGGCGATGGACGGGGTCATGAACGCACGCACGATCAGGGTGTCGAACAGCAGGCCCAGCGCGATGGTGGTCCCGATCTGACCGAGCACCCGTAGATCGGCGAACACGAAGGAGGCCATGGTGGCCGCGAAGACGAGACCGGCGGAGGTGACCACCGATCCGCTGCCGGCAATGGCACGAACGATGCCGGTATTGATTCCGGCGTGGATCTCTTCTTTGAACCGCGAGATGAGCAACAGGTTGTAGTCCGACCCCACCGCCAGTAGGAGGATGACGGCCAGCGCCAACACGATCCAGTACAACTGGATGCCGAGGATGTCCTGCCAAAGCAGCACCGACAGGCCGAACGAGGCGCCCAGCGACAGTGCGACCGTGCCCACGATGACGATCGCGGCGATCAGGCTTCGGGTGATGAACAGCATGATCAAAAAGATGAGGCTTAACGCCGCCATCGCCGCGATCATCAGGTCGTAGGTGGCGCCTTCCTGGATGTCCTTATAGGTCGCGGCCGTGCCGGAGAGGTAGATGTGCGAGCCGGCCAAGATGGTGCCCTTCACCGCGTCTTTGGCCGCATTTTTGATCGCGTCGATACTGGCGATGCCCCGGGGGGTGGCGGGGTCGCCTTCGTGGGTGATGATCATTTGGGTGGCTTTGCCGTCCGGGGAGAAAAACAGTTTCAGGCCCCGTTGGAACTCGGGGTTGGCGAAGGCCTCGGGCGGCAGGAAGAAAGAGTCGTCGATCTTGGCGGCGTCATAGGCCTGGCCCAGCGCGGTCGCGGTGTCGGTGTTGGCCCGGGTTTGGGCGTTGATCCCGGAGTTGGTGGCGTAGTTGGACAGCGTCAGCCGTAGATTCTTCTCTTGATCGGCGATCTGGGGCGGCAGCAGCGTCACGAGTTTTTGTTGGCCCGCATCCAGCTTGTCCAGACTCGCTGTCAGTGTGGTGAATTGTTGGCTGAGCTGGTCGATCCCGTCGATGGCGTTGAAGACGTTTCTGATCGCGGAGCAGGCCGGGATGTCGTAGCAGTGTTTCTCCCAGTAGAAATAGCTGCGGATCGGGCGCAAGAAGTCGTCGAAATCGGCGATCTCGTCGCGCAATTCATTGATGGTGCCGATGGTGTCATGAAAGGCTTGGGTCTCGTCGTGGGTCGAGGCGGCGAGGTTTTTCTGAAGTGAGTACTGCTGGTTCAAGATGCTGACCGTGTGGCGTATCTGGTCGGCCTGCTTGAGCAGGTCGTCTGCGCGGTCCTTCTGGTACTGCTGGTTCTCGATGTTTCCGACGTTTCCGGCGCTGATCTGAAACGGGATCGAGGTGTGCACGATAGGGGTGCCCTGGGGCCGGGTGAGCCCCTGCACTTTCTGAATGCCGGGCAGGTGGAAGATCGCTTTGGCGATCCTTTCGACCACAAGCATGTCGGCGGGATTGCGCATATCGTGATCGGCCTCGACCATCAGCAGTTCGGGATTGAGCCGGGCTGCGCCGAAATGCCGCTCGGCGGCCGCATAGCCGAGGTTGGCCGGCGAATCGGCGGGCATGTACTTGCGCGCGTCGTAGCTCGTCGTGTATCCGGGCAGGGCCAGCAGACCAATGAGCGCCACGGCCACCGTCGCGGTAAGGATCGGTCCGGGCCAGCGGACGATGGCGGTGCCAATGCGCCGCCAACCCCGGGTGCGCATCGCACGCTTGGGGTCGAACAGACCGAAGTGGCGCCCGATGGCCAAAATCGCCGGGGCCAGGGTCAGTGCGGCTGCCAGCGCGACAAGGACGCCGGTCGCAGCCGGAATGGCCATAGTTTGGAAGTAGGGAAGTCTGGTGAAGTGCAGACAGAACACCGCACCGACGACTGTGAGGCCCGAGCCCAAAATGACGTGTGCGGTCCCGCGGTACATCGTGTAGAAGGCTTCCCGACGGTCTTGGCCGACATGCCGCGCTTCGTGATAGCGGCCGAGGATGAAGATCGCGTAGTCGGTTCCGGCCGCGATCACCAGCAGCGTCAGCAGATTCGTCGAGTACGTCGACAGGCCGATGATCCCGGAGTTCGCCAGCAGGGCAACGACTCCGCGGGATGCGGTCAACTCGATCATCACCGTGAAAAGCACGAGAATGGCGGTGACCAGAGAACGGTAGACCCAAAACAGCATGACCACGATCACCGCGATCGTGATCAACGTGACCATCAAAGTCCCTTTGCTGCCGACTTCGAACTGGTCGGTGACCAGCGGGGCGGCGCCGGTGACATATACCTTGACCCCCGGCGGCGGCGACGAGTGGGCCACGATGTCGCGCACCGAATCCACGGACTGATTGGAGAGCGACTGGCCCTGGTTACCGGCGAGATTGACCTGCACCAGGGCGGCCTTGCCGTCGTCACTCTGGGAGCCCGAGGCGGTCAGCGGATCCCCCCAGAAATCCTGGATGTGCTGAACGTGCTTCGTGTCATGTGCGAGCTGTTTGATCAGGCCGTCGTAGTAGCGATGCGCGGCGGCGCCGAGTGGCTGATCGCCTTCCAACACGATCATGGCCGCACTGTCGGAGTCGAATTGCTTGAACACCTTGCCGATGCGTTTGCTGGCCAGCAGAGCCGGTGCGTCCTGCGGGCTCTGTGACACGTTGTGGGCCTGGGCAACTTTTTCCAGTTGCGGCACGTAGACATTGGTGACTACGGCCACGGCAAGCCAGAAAGCCGCAATCGGCACCGAGAACCGCAGGAGCAGCCGCGGTACCGAACGCCGGGGTCCGCCACGGTCGGTCATGCGGACTTCACCAGGCAGAACGTATAGGCATTCACGGTGTTGACGATCCTTTCGTCTTTGACTTCGCCGTCCACGATGATGCGGCAGCCCAGCGAGTCGCTATTGCCTTGTGCGACAAGGTTGGTGAACGCCCCGGGTTGAGTGGTGACCATCTGCAACGACCACGGCAGGGGCGCATTCATGACCTTCTGCGGCTGCACGTTGATGTCGAGATAGTTGATGGTGGCCACCGTCCCGGGATGGCCGAACACCTCCAAGGTGATGTGCTTTGGGTTGTAGTTGACGTCATTGCCGATGGGACCGGGGGTCGAGGTGTCGTTATCCGAGCCGAAAATGCCGTGCAGTCGATAGACGCCCGAGCCCGCGGCGGCGATCACGACGAGCGCAACCACAACGACCCAGGACCGTTGTAGGCGGCGGCCGATCGAAAACCTCTTCATTGATCCCGTTCTCATTCAGCTGCGCCGTGGCGCCACCATGCTCGACTGCCGTCTCACCGTGTTAACCTAATTGGTACAGAAAGTAATTTGGGCTTGTATCTAGTTCCACAGGAGTTTATAGCATGACTGCCGCGCCATCTAGGCTCGACAGCCGCCTTGATGTTGAGGAACTCCCGGTTGCCGGGGAACTCGTGCAAGCGGCCCTGCGGGCTGCCGAGAAGCGGGGCGTAGACGTAGCCGATGTGCCGGTACTGGTGATCGCGCGTGAGGCTGGGATTTCGCGTAGCACCCTGTTGCGCCGCCTTGGCGGCACTCGGGCCGCGTTGGACGAGGCTGTCCGCGCTGCCGGGGTGGATCCTGGTGGTCAGGTGCCGGTCCGCACTCGGGCGTTGGCCGCGGCGGCGGCGTTGATCAGCGAATCCGGTTTGGCTGCAGCTACTTTGGAGGCCATCGCCACCCGTGCCGACTGTGCGGCGCACAGCCTTTACATGGCCTTCGGCAGTCGCGATGAACTGTTGCGGATCGTGTTCGAACACCACAGCCCCATCCCTGAGCTCGAGGATGTCCTCGACACCGCCACTGATGACCTGACCGCTACGGTGCGGCGCCTGTATCAGGCGCTGGCCACAGCGCTGGGCCGCGAGCCGCGGGTCGCGCCGGCGATCCTCGCCGAGGTGTTCGCCCGTCCCACCAGCCCGACCGTCCAGACGCTTGCCCAACACGCCATTCCTCGGATGCTGGAAGTGCTTGGTACATGGCTGAATACACAGGCGCAGCGAGGACGGATACGCGATTCGCCCACGCCGTTGCTCATTCAGCAACTGATGGGCCCGATGGTGCTACACATGCTTGGCCGACCCGCGCTATCCACCGCCGCTGTGATCGATGTGCCTGACATGGACACTACGTGCGAGGAATTCACCGCTAACTTCGTGCGAGCCGTGGCTGCCGATTGACGCATCAGGGCGTCGTCGTTGACCATCTGCGGTTATTGCAGATCGGCGGTCGGCGCCCGAAATCGACGTGCTTCGGTTTACCAGCGGGTTCGAGCTCGGAATCGAACTCGATCAGTCACCTGGTGCCAGCAACGCGGAGACGTAAGCGAATCGATTGACCAACGAGTCGGGGTCGGTGGCGCGCGGAAGTCCGTACCTCATTCGCAAGTCGGCGGTTTTCACCTCCGAGACAGACCATTTCAAGCTCGACAGATAGTCGCCGATGATGTGGCGTGGCCCGCCGTACACCAGATTCGTCGTGCTCTCCGACGCGCCGTCGGCGCTGTGGAGGGCGCTGCTGGCGCGGTCGGCGTTCATCGCCTCGATAAGGTTGGGCGCATCGACGTACTCGATCGCCAACCTGCTGGTCGACGCGGACAAAGCGGTGGTCTGATCGAGCAGCCGGTCCTGGGCATCTGGTGGCAGATACCCGAACAAGCCCTCGGCAATCCAGGCGGTGGGCTGCAGTGTCGAGAAGCCGGCGGTCTCCAGGGCGGTCGCCCAGTCGTCGCGTAGGTCGACACCGACGTCCCTGGTCAACGCCGCGGCGGCGGCACCGACTCGGTGCAAGGTGCGCGTCTTGAACGACACGACTTCTGGCTGGTCAACATCGAAAACCACCGTAGCCGGGGGCCACGCCAATCGGTGGGCGCGGGTATCGAGGCCGGAGGCCAGGATCACGACTTGGCGGATGCCATAATCGATCGCGGCGTCGAGTAAGAAGTCGTCAAAGAATTTCGTGCGTGCCACGGTGTAGGCGATCGCCGACTCGTCCAACGCAGTCGCGTTTTCCGATGTCAGTTCACCGCGGGCCAGCTTCGAGTAGGCGTCGATGCCGACGGCGTCGACGAGCGCCTCCGCGTAGGGATCGCACACAAGATGCGGGTATCGACGTGATGCGACAGCACGCGTTGCCGCGCAACTGGTGGCAGTCACGCCGACGCCCGAGGTGAGGTCCCAGGTGTCGTTCGCTTGGCGGACCATGTCAGGTTCCTCCGTTCGATGGCGTCGGGCTTCCGTCGACGCCGTTGTCGGTCAAGCTCGCGGCGCCCGCGGGCACCAAAAAGTACGCCACACGAAGCATCCGGTCGGCGAATGCCTCGGCATCCAAGTGATTCTCACCGCGGGTGAGCCAGGCCTTGAGCATGGCCATCGCACCACCGCCAAGGTGTACGGCTAGGTCGCCGATCAGCTGTGGGTCGAATTCACCGCCGAAAAGCTCCTCGAGGCGGTCTCGGGTATAGGGCCAAAGTAGCTGCGCCAAACCGGCTTCCAGGGCGAACCCGCTGGAGCTGGTAAGCAGTGCCCGGTAGAAGACCCGGTGCTCGGCGAAGTGTCGTGCGCAAGCCAGAGCCCGCGTACGACCGGGGGGCAGCGTCTCGACGTCGGGTACCAATTCACGTCGCGCGAGGTCCAGTCCGGCCTCCAGCAGCAGCGTTTGGAGGTCTCCGAACTGCTGATAAGCGACTTTGCGGCTCACATCCGCTCGCTCGGCGATCTCGGATAGTCCAACATTGGTGGTGCCGTGGGTGGTCACCACCGCGATGGCGGAGGACATCAGCGCCGCACGTGATCGTCGCACCCGGCGGTCCGTCGGTGGGGACAAGGTCGAAGCAAATGTCACGTCGCAATCATACACATGTGTGCCTTAAAGGACAGCTGTTCCTTATGCGCAAGCATGGTGCTTTTTCGACTCGAGCGGAACGTCTTCTTCGCGGAGTTGCTCTAAGTGTTGAAACACGTTACGCGCGTCGGACCCGACTCCGAAGGTTCGTTGCAAGGAGATAGAGAACCGCTAGTTCCGTTGGGAGCCTGTCGATTTCATTGCGTTGCGTTCGGCGTTCTCGTCCAGCCAGCGGCGCAAGCAAGCGGCCTTGTCGCCAACCGCCGAACCTCGTTGCCGTTAGCGAACTGAGCGACCACAGTAGGCACAACCGTCCGGTTCTCGGATCCGCCATAAAGATGAGAAAAGCGGATCCGCCATTTTGATGAGAATTCTGCAAACCCCGACGTAGTGGCGGCGCCATCCGCCAGGAAGATTGGGAACCTAATGGGATCCGATCGGCGTGCCGTTGGCGGCCTTATGGCTGGTTTGCGGGGAAGCTGATCACCGAGCCGCCGGCTGGGTGAGCACTGGTGAGAACCTGTGGCGTGAGTCGACTTCTAGCTGTAGAAGGTGCCCCAGCCGGTTTGGTGAGGCCGCCTGTAGCGCTGATGGGATGTCGTGCCGGCAGAGCACTGGTCCATTAGGTCGCAGCCGGGTGTCCTTCGGCTCTGAATTGGTTGGACCACAACGGGATTAGGAGGGCCGATGAATGATCTTCGTCGGTGACGATTGGGCCGAGGATCACCACGATATCTACCTAATGGCTGCTGACGGAGCAAGGTTGGCGTCGCGGCGGTTACCCGAAGGACTGGCTGGTATTGCGGGGTTGCACGAGATCATCGCCACTCACGCCAACGAACCCAGCGACGTAGTGATCGGCATCGAAACCGACCGCGGTCTATGGGTACAGGCCCTGGGCGCAGCCGGGTATCAGGTCTTCGCGATCAACCCGCTGGCAGTCGCCCGCTATCGCGACCGCCATCAAGTGTCCGGTGCGAAATCTGACGCCGGCGACGCCAAAGTGCTGGCGGACCTGGTCCGCACCGACCGGCACAACCACCGCGCCCTGGCTGGCGACAGCGCCGAGGCCGAAGCGATCAAGGTCCTCGCCCGAGCACACCAAAACCTGATCTGGGCCCGCACCCGGCACACCAACGCGCTGCGCAGCGCGCTGCGGGAGTACTACCCGGCAGCATTGGAGGCCTTCGAGAACCTGCATGACCGCGACTCCTTGGCAGTCTTGGGCCGCGCTCCCACCCCGGAACAAGGTGTGCGCTTGAGCCTGGCCAAGATCCGATCCGCCCTCAAAAAGGCGGGGCGTCAACGCAATATCGACACTCGCGCCCAAGAGATCGCAGCGGCGCTGCACACCGAACACCTCGCCGCTCCCGGACCGTTGAACGCCGCGTTCGCCGCGACCACCCGCGCTGCGATAGGCATCATCGGCGAACTCAACCGCCAGATCAGCGAGCTTGAAACCGAACTGGTCACACATTTTGAAACACACCCGGACGCCGACATCTACCTCTCCCTGCCAGGACTTGGTGCTGTGCTCGGCGCCCGGGTGCTCGGTGAGTTCGGGGACGACCCGAACCGATACACCACCGCCAAGTCTCGCAAAAACTACGCCGGAACATCACCCTTGACCGTCGCCTCCGGCAAGAAACGCGCCATCTTGGCGCGCCGGGTCCGAAATCGAAGACTCTACGACGTCATCGACCAATGGGCCCTGGGCGCCATCAACAACAGCCCCGGCGCCCGAGCGTTCTACGACCAGCACCGCGCCGCCGGCGACCTCCACCACCAAGCCCTACGCGCCCTGGGCAATCGACTCGTCGGCATCCTGCACGGCTGCCTCCGCCACGACACCCACTACAGCGAACAAACTGCCTGGGCCCACCGTCAAACCGCCCAAGCGGCTTGACAAGTTACGACCCTGGGATATCTACACTGGGGGGTCGAGATGCAACGAAGATGAACAAACGCGCCGGATTGTTAAACAAGGTGATTAGCGCATCTATCTACCTTCATAGCGCGTCCAAGCGGCAGGTCTTGTCGCCGTGTGGATCACGGTGAAAGTCGGTCGGCTGCGTTTCACGCAGACGGTAAGACTCAGGGCGATATCAGGGCATCGAACCAATCGTATGGAGCATGAATAGGAAGGCCGACAAAATCGGCACCAACGTTGCCCTAATCGTTCGAAACTGGCTGCAGCGGCAGTGTTTTACCACTCGTATTGCGATAGGCGCGACCCGGCCGAGGACATTGATGGCGCTGACCACGCCGGCCGCAAATGGATGCGCAGCCAGGACGGGACGTCGAAGTCGATCTTGGGCAAGACCCGCGCCGGGGTGCGCTGATAGATCTCCAGGCTGGCTGCCAGTGCCGATAGTGCCCGGACGAACTGACCGTTGCGCGGTGAAAGTTTGAGTTGGCTCGGTTCGGAGCGTGGTTTACGGTATTTGAGATCAGGTTCTTCCTGCTCCTTGTTGTTCCGCTCTTTCTAATGCGAGTTTAACCGGTCACCACAGTCCATACTTGCCATGATCGCATCCTGGCTCGTTCCCGAGTCAAGTCGCTTGTGACGGTAGCGTGCTAGCTTCGGTGAGAAACTCTGCACTGCAATAACGTCCAGTCAGGGACCATCTCTGACCTGATGGAGGCGACGATGATCATGCCGCACTCGATGCGTTAGTGCAGGCACTGGCGCAGGGCCTCGACGACGCCTTGAACCAAAGGTGTCCTAACCAAAGTCTTCGGCACGACGCAGCGCGGCCCGCCATTGGTCTCGCGACTTCAGCGTCGATAGCGCCACTCCAAATCGAAAGTCGTCCAACAAATCTCATCCGACTATTCAGCTGAGGACAGAGCTGCGTGACTGGATTCAAGCGCCCCAACTCCGCGCAGTACGAATCCGAGTAGCTGGTCGACGTCCTCGGCCACAGTGGTGGTCGATTTCTGGTGAAACCGGTCGAGGAAGGCTGCTTCGAAAGCCGCGCGTATCGTCCTCGCATCCGCTTCGGGAGCGCATGCGGTGAAGGTGCCGTCGGCTCGTCCTCTGTGCAGGATAGTGGCGAGCGCGCTTTCCTCGGCGGTGGCGACGAGTTCGAGTTCTCGGGCATACCCTGGTGTGCGGCGCATCTCCTCGGAGTAGAAGGTGGCCATCCTTTTGCGCTTGCGCGGGTCGGAGACGATTTCGAACATGTGCATCATCCACAGCCGCAGCGCTTCGGTCGGGGTGGGTGCGCGCGCGACTATTTCGCGAAGCTGCGCGAGCACCGCCTCACGATCCCGCCGAAACATCTCGAGCAGGAGGTCGTGTTTGGTGCTGAAGTTTCGGTAGAAGGCGCGGGTACTCAGCCCGGCTTCATTGAGGATTTCGGTGATGGACGTCGAGGCACCAGAATTGCGGTCCATGCACCGGTACGCGGCGTCGATGATGTGCTGTCGTTCCGATGAGCGACTCGTCTTTGACTCAACCACAGTGGATTACACCGGTATCCTGCCATTTTGCGATGGCCTCGCTATCGTAGCCGAACTCCCGCAGCACCGCGTCCGTGTGTTGGCCGGCCAGGCATCCTCCCGGCGAGAGGGTCGATGACCTACTCATGTTGACCAACGGCGAAAGCCGTAGGTGTTCATCGAAAATGGGACTGAAAGCACGCGCGGTGTATTCGGCCGCCAGTTGCGGGTCAACTTGCAGCAGTCGAGCTGGCGCGCCGTCGTGGACTTGTACGCAGCCGACCCCGGCCGCGCTGAGGTGCTTCTCCCATGTTGCGGCCGATTCCTTGGCGAATACTTCCGAGAGGTGCTCGGCGAGCTTACTGTCGCGCGCTTCGCGGCCTTCCGGGGTAGCGAAGCGCTCGTCGTCGGCCAGGTCAGTGAACGCACTGAGCGCCGCGGCCAAAGCCGGCCACTCCTTGGGTTGCGGCGCTGCCAAAAAAATCCGCCCTTCACTGGCCTCATAGATGCGGTAGAGGGCCGACAAGCCGTACACACCATGCTTTGGAGCTACCGGTTCGGGAGCCCCCGGATAGTCAACGACCCAATCCGTCAACACATGGGTAACGGTGGCGAGCATCGACGTGCGAACCGCGCCGAGGGGGCGACCCCGGTCGCGACCGACCAGTGCGGTCAGGATGGTCGAGGCGACGGCGAGCGCCGCCAGACCATCGCACTGCAGCTCCGGCGCTGCCCCGGCGGCTGTCACTCGCGGCACCTGGTGCATGGTGTCGTCGAGGTCCGCAGTTGCCCGCATGGCATCCGGCATGTTCGTCAGGGCGATCCCACCGGCAGCCGCGATGCTGGGTGCGTACGCAGGCCGATCGCCGAATGGTCCGTCCTGGCCGTAACCTGGAGCCGACACGTAGATGAGGTCGGGGTTGATCGCGCGCAGGGTGTCTGCACCGATTCCCAGCCGGTCGGCGGCGCCGGATCGCATGGATTGCAACACAACATCGGCGGAGGCCACCAGCCGGTGCGCAATGGCACGGCCTTCGTCGGTATGCAAGTCCACTTGGATGCTTTGTTTGCCCTGCATCACCTTGGCGCCGGCGGCTTCTGGGAATGGTAGCAACGTCCGAATGTTGTCGCCGTTCATCGCTTCGAATTTGATGACGCGAGCGCCCAGATCGGCGAGCACACTCGACGCATAGGGAGCGGCGAACATTTCGCCGAACTCCAGAATGGTCACACCCGCCAGCGGCGGCGCGTCGGCGAGACCGCCTTTCTCCGATGCGGTTTGACGCCCCAACATCGGCCGATCGCTTGCCGCGTCGTCGATCCGGGGTGCCGGACGCGGACAGCGTAGCGGACCCCGCCGAGTGTGAATCAGTGTCGTTGGCTGCCGCACTGGACCGACCTCGGGATCGTCGACGACGATCGAGCGTCCGTCGTGCACGAGTTGGGGATGGTCGAAGACCTGCGGTCCGGACCGAAACAGTTCGGCACACAGGTTTGGGTTGTTCTCGAAGCACTGTGTCCATTCGGCGAGAGTTCGCTCCGCTACTTTCGACAACAGGATGGACCAGAATTCCTTGTACAACCCCGGATCCTCCAGCGCGGGAAATCCCTTCCACTTCGGATCGGCAAGCAGCGGCAGCACACCGAACTCGGTCAGCATTTCCCGAAACAAGCGGGGCGACACCTGCGCAAACTGCAACCAGTGGCCATCCTTGGTGGTGCCGGCCAACAGCGCCAGCAGCAGCGGACTCTGCGGCGCGCCTTCAGGCGTCCATGCCTCGGCCGTGGTGTAGGAGTCCGGCCACCGAATACCCACCAACTCGCCGAACCAGTTCCAAGCGTCGATGGCGTGCACTCCGCGCACCAGATCCGCGTCCACAATCTGCCCGATCCCGCTGCGGCGCCTTTCATGTATGGCGGCCAGGATGCCGTGTACGGCGATGTGGCCGGCCGCGAAGCTGGCATACGGGGTGGTGATGTAGGCAGGTTGCGGTGGATTGGCCATCCGGCGCAGGGCATGCGACAAGCCGGCTTTGGCGTGCACCAGAGCCTCATACCCTTTCAAATCGCGCCATGGCCCGCTTCGTCCCCACCCAGTGATGTGCGCAATTACCAACTGCGGATGTGCAGCCGACAGCGCTTGGGAGTCGATACCGACTCTGGCCAATGCCGCCGGGCTGAAAGTGGTGACTAACACGTCGGCGCCGGCGAGTGCCTCGTCGAGGATGGCGGCGCCGGCCTCGGTCTTCAGGTGTGCAACGCGGCTGCGCTTGTTTCGTCCCAGTGCAGGCCACCCACGCAGCCCGCGCACAGGGCTGCCGCCGGGCGCTTCCAGCATCAAGACGTCGGCGCCGCCATCCGCCAGGAATTGTGTGCAGATCGCGCCGGGCAGGGTGGTGGACAGGTCGATGACACGAATCCCGGCCAGGGGCGAAACGGTGTCTTCCGGGGTCCTGGCGGCGGCTGTCACGGGCGCTCTCCTCGAAAATATGTTTTTCGCTTCGCGTACTGATTGTGAGTTGGATTGCATCCTAATCCGCCCCGATCATCATGGGAAGTCCGCAACTCGCATAATCGATGGTTGACACGGCAAAACCCACCCCATAGTCTTCTGAAAATCAATTTTTCGCGATCTACGGCGAATGCAGAGGACCTGATGACGAAAATCTGGACGAATTCGGGGGACTCCCACTTTCTGGAGCCCGACGATCTGTGGCAATCGCGGCTGCCCAAGCGGTTGGCCGAGCTAACCCCGCGCACGGAGAAGGACCCCGACGGCGAGTACGAGACCGTTTTCGTCGATGGCCAGATTTTCCGGCGCAAACTGCCGTCGTCGGCCATGGTGTTCTTCGCCGAGGAGAGTGCCAAACCAAAGGGCATCCGCGACGCTCGTGCGCGTTTGGGGGATTTGGACCAAGAAGGTGTGTGGGGCGAGGTCATCTTCCCGTCGCTGGGTATGTGGGCCTCCATGTTCCGGACGCCGGAGCTGCTCAAGGCCTGCATGCGCGCCAGCAACGAGTGGGCGCTCGAGGAGATTGTGGCGGTGTCGCCCCGTTACGTGGTGACGGCTCAGGTGCCCACGCTGGTGGTGGACGACGCGGTCGAGGAGCTGCAGTGGGCCGCCGACAAGGGCTTCAAGGCGGTGTTCTTGCCAACGACGCCGCATCCGAGCGCCCCGGACTGGCATCGCAATGACTGGGAGCCCTTCTGGGCGGCCGCCGAAGAGGCCGGCGTGGTGCTGGCATTTCATATCGGCACCGATCCGGTGGACATCACCATGAGCAACAGCGCCACCGGTGGGATGGGTCAGGTGTATCGGGGTCCGGGCGGGGCGATCATGAACTACACCGAGACGACGTTCTCCGGCCAGCGCGCGACCATGAAGATGGTGGCCTCGGGGGCCTTGGACCGCCAACCGAATCTGAAGGTGTTGGTGTCGGAGGGCGGTGCGACGTGGGTGCCGTTCCTGGGGGATCGGCTCCTCGAGGGCTACCGCCAGCACCACATGGCGGTGCGTCCCAAGCTCAGCCGCAATCCAAAGGAGATCCTATTCAGTCAGGTCTACGCGTCGTTCCAGCACGACGAGTCGGCGGTCGCCGCCTTCGACCACATGGGCTACAAGAACGTGATGTTCGGCAGCGACTATCCGCACATGGAAGGCACCTTCGGCCACACCCAGGACACGCTCAAGGGCCTGTTCGACGGGGTGAGCGACGAGACCCGGCTGCGCATTACCCAGGGCACGTTTTACGAGCTGTTCCCCGACGTCCCGCCCGTGCCGGCGGAGGCGATCTGAGCCGTGCCGAAGTCAAACGGGTTACCTGACGTCGCCATCGTCGGGATCGGCGCCACACCGTATTACAAGCGCGGCGAATCGCTTCCGAGAACCATGTACGAGATGGCCGGCGAAGCGATCCTGGCCGCCTGCGCGGATGCGGGACTGTCCGTCAAGGACATCGACGGGTTCGCCTACTACTCGGGTGCCAATGCCGGCTACACCGACAAGATGGACACCGGGGATTTCATGGAAACCCTCGGCATCCCCGAGGTCCGATTCAGCGCAGCCCTGACATCCGGCGGCGGGGGATCCGCCGGCGCCATCGGGTTGGCCCGCGCAGCGATCGTTGCCGGCGACGCTTCTGTCGTGGTCACCGTGATGGCGTTGCAACAATCGAAACAACGTCTGGGAACGATCTTTTCCGCGATCGAGCCCGATCCGATCAACTCGTTCCTCCAGCCGTCCGGTTTGGCGGGGCCTGGTCAGCTGATGTCGGTGTTGGCGCGCAGGCACATGTACCTGTATGGCACCCGGCGCGAAGCCTTCGCAGAGGTGGCCATCTCCACCCGAACCAACGCACTCAATCGGCCCAAGGCGATCCATCGCACGCCGCTGACGCTGGAGGACTACTTCAACGCACGCATGATCTCAGAACCGTTGTGCCTCTATGACTTCTGTCAAGAGACCGACGGCGCCGCCGCGGTGATCACCACCTCCGTCGACCGCGCGCGCGACCTTCGGCAACCACCGGTTCCGGTGGTTGCCGCCGCACACGGTGGAGTCAAGGAGTGGGGGCGAGCCTTCGCATGGATGGGCATGCCCGACGAATACTTCGCGTCCTCTGGCAACAAACCCATCGCCCAACGGCTCTACCGGCAAGCCGGAATCACCGCCGCCGACATCGATGTCGCACTGCTCTACGACCACTTCACCCCGATGGTGCTCATGCAGCTAGAGGACTATGGATTCTGCCCGAAAGGTGAAGGCGGAGCGTTCGTCGAAAGCGGAGCCGTCCGCTACGACGGCGGCTCGATACCGGTCAACACCCACGGTGGCCAGCTCTCCGAGGCCTACATCATCGGCATGACCCACATCATGGAGGGGGTCGAGCAGATGCGCGGCACTGCCATCAACCAAGTGCCCGACGCCGAACTAGCTCTGATCACCGGCGGGCCGGCCAGCCTTCCGGTCAGCGGCTTGATCCTTGGTCGGGCCGCATGAGCACCAGCACCGCCCAATTGGCGACCACCATCCCGGGGGAACACGTGCGCATCGCAGTCAACAGGCACACCGAACCTTTCTGGCAGGCGGCAAAGGACCGTCGCCTCACCGCGCCGAAATGCGGGAAGTGTGGCACCTTCCGGCTCCCGCCGACTCCGTTCTGCCCCTCGTGCCAGTCCACGGAAGTTGACTGGGTGAAACTCAGCGGTGAGGCAACCGTATACAGCTTCGCGATCCTGCATGGAATACCCGGCATGCCCGAATTGACTGTGGTCGCAGCGGTGGTGGATCTGCCCGACGCGCCCGGCGCGCGCCTGGTCACCAACATTATCGACGTGGTGCCGGCCGATGTGGAAATCGGCATGCCGTTGCGGGTCGACTTCTCACCGATCACCGACGGCTGGGTGCTCCCGGTGTTCCGTGCCGTGAGACCCGAAGGCCCACAGGAGTAATCGTCATGGCTGACGACGACAACGCACTCCATGAGAAACCACTCGAGTTCCTCAGCAGCATCGCCAACACCGACGGCAGCTGCGATGGGCAGTCGATCCTGCCGGAGAACGGGCACTTTCGTGCCTCATGTTCATGCGGCAACTGGAGTGTCGAGGTAGACGACTCCGAAGAGGGCCTACGACTTGCGCGGGCCCATACCGGCAACCAACCCGATGGGACGTAGGGAGCAGCTGTGGGAAGCCTCGAAGGCAAAGTCGCTTTCATCACCGGCGCCGCACGTGGACAGGGCCGCGCCCACGCCGTTCGGCTTGCCGCTGACGGCGCGGACATTATCGCGCTGGACATCTGCGCCGATATCGACTCGATGGACTATCCGAACGCAACACCCGCCGACCTCGGGGAGACGGTCAAGCTTGTCGAGGACAGAGGCCGGCGCATCGTCGCACTGCAGGCTGATGTGCGTGACGCCGATTCAGTCGAGGGCGTTGTCCAAGAAGGCGTCGATGCGTTTGGCCGTCTCGACATCGTCATAGCCAACGCGGGAATCATCCGCCTCACCAATGGATCCGACCGCCGACAGGTCTTCCGTGACATCATCGATGTCAACCTGATCGGCGCGTGGAACACCGTGGAATCCGCTATTCCTGCATTGGTTGCGGGCGGACGCGGCGGATCCATCGTGCTCACCAGTTCCAGCGCCGGCCTGAAGGGCACCGGCACCGACCGCGCCGGTGGACAGGCTTACACGGCCGCCAAGCGTGGCCTGGTCGGGCTGATGCAAGTGTGGGCCAATCACTTGGGCGAGCACTCAATTCGGGTCAACACCATTCATCCAACAGGCGTGGCCACCGGCATGGTGATGAACGAAACGATGGCCAAGCTGTTCGAGTCCAACGACCCGGCGCTCGCGACCATGCAAAACACGCTTCCGATCCCCATCCTGCAACCCGAGGACATCGCGGGAGCCGTCGCTTGGCTGGTCTCCGACGAAGCCAAATTCATCACCGGCATCGCGTGGCCACTGGATGCCGGTTTCTCGGTCCGATAGTCTTCAAATCTCCTGACGGAACGGATGATTCGAATGTCAAGCGCAACAGTCGACACGTCTGTCGACGGCATCTGAATTTTGACCCCCTGGCGGCAAGTGAAAATTGACCCCCTGGGGTGGTGGTGGTGATTATTCCTCAGTGGTGGTGGCCGCGGGGGTGCGGCCGAGGTCGCGGTCT
>NZ_MVHG01000409.1 GCF_002086125.1 Mycobacterium arosiense ATCC BAA-1401 = DSM 45069 | reverse complement strand
CCGTTCCTGGTGCTCACCGTACTGGTGACCATCTGGACCCTGAAACCTTTCAAGGCCCTGTTCGCCCCGGGCGGCGAGCTCTACTGGCTGGTGTTCAACTTCGCCATCCCGCACCTCGACCAACTGGTGGTCAAGGGCGCGCCGATCGCCACCAGCGCCACGCCGATCGCCGCGGTATTCAAGTTCGACCCGATCTCCGCCACCGGCACGGCGATCTTCCTCTCGGCGCTGGTAT
>NZ_MVHG01000408.1 GCF_002086125.1 Mycobacterium arosiense ATCC BAA-1401 = DSM 45069 | reverse complement strand
GGGATCAGATCACACAACTGGCCAGGGAAGCGCGCGAACTGGCCGGCAGCCTGGAGCAGCATTGATGAATTGGGACTACGCCGATCCGTTCGTGATCGACCTCAGGGTCCTCGCCGAGGACATCGACGGGCTCGGCCACGCGAACAACGCCGTCTACGTCAGTTGGTTGGAGCGCTGCGCCTGGCGCCACTCGCAGCGGCTGGGCCTGGACCTGGCCGAGTACCGCCGGCTGGAC
>NZ_MVHG01000407.1 GCF_002086125.1 Mycobacterium arosiense ATCC BAA-1401 = DSM 45069 | reverse complement strand
CTTTATCCGGACTATGACCGTCGGCCCCGGAATCGCACCGGGTCTGCTGACCTTGTCGTCCGGCGGTGGCCGGTCCGGCAAGCGCTCGCGGGCTAGGCGCCTTGCGCGCCATTACCGCCTGTGGGGACTTTCACCCCGCCCTGAGAACGTTACGGCCACCGAGATGGCCGTGTGGCGTTTTACCACAGTTGCGCCGCTTGTGCATCGTCCGCCGCGTCGCCGCGCAGCGAAGTTC
>NZ_MVHG01000406.1 GCF_002086125.1 Mycobacterium arosiense ATCC BAA-1401 = DSM 45069 | reverse complement strand
GCGGCACGCTTACCGCTCGCGTTGTGAAAACAGGTGATCAGCGATCGCATCCGCCAATCTGATCTGAGCGGCAACGACCTGGGGCTGGCGCAGGCTGAGGACGTGTCGGTCATGGGCGATGCCAGTGCCCTGGGCATCCTGCTCAACAACCTGACGGCCAAAAGGTGCCAAAAGGACGGCCAAAAGGGGACGGATTTATTTTTCCTATTCTAAACTTGACCGGTCAGGCAGAATT
>NZ_MVHG01000405.1 GCF_002086125.1 Mycobacterium arosiense ATCC BAA-1401 = DSM 45069 | reverse complement strand
GTGTCGCTACGGCGACCTGGCCTACGTCGATGCCTGGGATGCCCTGCTGGCGGTGGAAGAGAGCCATGGGCCGACCGGGGTAGTGCATCGCATCGTGCGCCTGGACGCCGATGGCGCGCGCCGGGTGCTGGTCGAGGGCGCCGATTTCTACGCCGCGCCGCGTGCCGCCGGCCAGGGGCGGCGGCTGGCCTGGATCGAATGGGACCGTCCGCACCAGCCCTGGACCGAGACCCGCC
>NZ_MVHG01000404.1 GCF_002086125.1 Mycobacterium arosiense ATCC BAA-1401 = DSM 45069 | reverse complement strand
AGCCGAGGCTGCCGTCGGCGCGCTGCAGGGGGATGGCGAAGGTCTTGCCTGCGCCGCTCTGCATGGCGCGCTGGAAGGGTTGGCGGGCACGCGCCAGGTCGTCTTCGCCGAGCAGTTCGTAGTAGGGATGGCCGATCAGCGTTTCGCGCGTCTGGCCGAGCAGTTGGCAGAGCGCGGGGTTGACGGTGAGGATCACGCCGTCGACGTCCATTTCGAAGTAGCCGTCGCGCATCGAC
>NZ_MVHG01000403.1 GCF_002086125.1 Mycobacterium arosiense ATCC BAA-1401 = DSM 45069 | reverse complement strand
CTCCAGCGGGTGTGGTCGTGCTTCGCATCTGCGGCCAGGCCAGCGTCCAGCCATTGCTCTTGGGCAGGGCCCAGCAGGCTGGGCTGCGGGTGGGGTCGGCCAGTTCGGCGCAGTCGGCAGGGCGCATGCCTCCCGCATTGGTGGCGCCGGGTTTGCGGCATGCCTGAAGGGCGCGGTATTGGCGGTCGTCCAGCAGGTGCAACTGGGCGAGCCGCCCCCAAGGCAGGCGGCGGTAC
>NZ_MVHG01000402.1 GCF_002086125.1 Mycobacterium arosiense ATCC BAA-1401 = DSM 45069 | reverse complement strand
GGGCATGGCTACTCGCTAATACAGATCATGGTGCTCTGGCTCGCGATCCAGGGCGTAGGTGTAGGAGATGCAATCTGGAGTCAAGCCGTCGACCAGATCGGCAAGGACGGAATGCTGTCGCGGCCGCTGATTCCTGACTCTCGACCGCTCGCGGCCAACATCCTGAAATTCGAAGTCTGCACCGCGGCGATGAACAAGCAGTTCGAGGCCTCTGGCCGGTCGACTCGCATCCAGGC
>NZ_MVHG01000401.1 GCF_002086125.1 Mycobacterium arosiense ATCC BAA-1401 = DSM 45069 | reverse complement strand
GCCAGAGGGTGCCGAAGCTCATCGGGGTGACGATGCGCAATTCGCCGCACAGGTCGTTCTCGCGCAGGGCTACGATCTCCGCGGCGTTGTTGAGTTCCTGCAGCGAGGCCTTGGCGGCCTTGTAGAAGAAATGCCCGGCCTCGGTCGGCTCGACGTTGCGCGTGGTGCGATAAAGCAGGCGGACGCCGAGGCGTCGTTCGAGATCGCTGACACGCTTGCTGATCACCGACTTGGAC
>NZ_MVHG01000400.1 GCF_002086125.1 Mycobacterium arosiense ATCC BAA-1401 = DSM 45069 | reverse complement strand
CCTCGATCCTGTTCAACATCCCCGGCGAGCCGTCGTCGGTGGCCACCACCTTCGACGGCTACCCGATGGCGCGCAACGGCCAGGCCGGCGAAGCGCTGACCGCCGCCTTCACCTCGGCGCTCCTCGGGGCGCTGGTCGGCGTGCTGCTGCTGACCTTCCTGTCCACCCATATCGCTCGCTTCGCCCTGGCGTTCAGCTCGCCCGAGTTCTTCGCCGTCTACCTGCTGGCGTTCTGC
>NZ_MVHG01000040.1 GCF_002086125.1 Mycobacterium arosiense ATCC BAA-1401 = DSM 45069 | reverse complement strand
CGCCGTAACCGGGCGGCGGGTAGCCGGGAGGGTTGGTGCCCTGCGGGTCTGCCGGGGTGCCCGGGTACTCGGGAGGTTGGCTCATGTCCGTCCTTGCTGTCGGATTTCCTCGTGTGGCGAAAGTTTCCAGGAGGGAACGCCCGCGGAAGTCGGCAACCCGGAACTTAGCAAAGATGCCCCGTGGGCGCCCGGATTGCCGGCTGCGTGCCCTGGGCCGGCGCGGGCGTCTGCCCGTCGTGGTATGCCTGAAGCCGTGTCCGACGGTCTGTTTGACCTACCCGGCGCGCCGCAGCCAACCGATCACGGGGCGGGCGCGTCGGGCGGCGCGCCCCTGGCGGTCCGGATGCGTCCGGCGTCGCTGGACGAGGTGGTCGGGCAGGACCATCTGCTGGCCCCCGGATCGCCGCTGCGCCGCCTGGTCGAAGGCTCGGGCGTGGCGTCGGTCATCCTTTACGGGCCGCCGGGCAGCGGCAAGACGACGCTGGCCGCGCTGATCTCGCAGGCGACCGGCCGCCGTTTCGAGGCACTGTCGGCCCTGTCGGCCGGCGTCAAAGACGTTCGGGCGGTGATCGACACCGCCCGCCGGGCGCTGCTGTCCGGCGAACAGACGGTGCTGTTCATCGACGAGGTGCACCGGTTCTCCAAGACCCAGCAGGACGCGTTGCTGTCGGCCGTGGAGAACCGGGTGGTGCTGCTGGTCGCGGCGACCACGGAGAACCCGAGCTTCTCGGTGGTGGCGCCGCTGCTGTCGCGCTCGCTGATCCTGCAGTTGCGGCCGCTGAGCGCCGACGACATCCGCACCGTGGTGCAGCGCGCGATCGACGACCCGCGCGGGCTGGGCGGTCAGGTCACCGTCGCGCCGGACGCCGTCGACCTGCTGGTGCGGCTGGCCGCCGGCGACGCCCGGCGCGCGCTGACGGCGCTGGAGGTCGCCTCGGAAGCGGTGGGGGCGGCGGTGCAACCCGGTGCCGAGTTGACCGTCGCCGCCGTCGAGCAGTCGCTGGACGAGGCCGCGGTTCGCTACGACCGGAGCGGCGACCAGCACTACGACGTCATCAGCGCCTTCATCAAGTCGATCCGCGGCTCCGACGTCGACGCCGCGCTGCACTATCTGGCCCGCATGCTGGTCGCCGGGGAAGACCCGCGGTTCGTCGCGCGCCGGCTGATGATCCTGGCCAGCGAGGACATCGGCATGGCCGACTCGGCCGCGCTGCAGGTGGCGGTCGCGGCCGCGCAGACGGTGGCGCTGATCGGCATGCCCGAGGCGCAGCTCACCCTGGCGCATTGCACGGTCTATCTGGCCACCGCGCCGAAATCGAACGCGGTCACCACGGCGCTGGGTGCGGCGATGAGCGACATCAGGGCCGGCAAAGCCGGACTGGTTCCGCCCCATCTGCGCGACGGGCACTATTCGGGTGCGGCCGGGCTGGGCAACGCGCAGGGCTACAAGTACTCGCACGACCACCCGGATGGCGTTGTCGCGCAACAGTATCCACCCGACGAGCTGGTCGGTGTCGACTATTACCGGCCCACCGGCCGCGGTGGTGAGCGCGAAATGACCGGCCGGCTAGACCGGTTGCGCGCGATCATCCGCAGTAAGAGGGGGACCCGCTAGACCAGCTCGGGCACCCGCAGGTGGGCGATGGCCAGCTCGAACTCGGCCACGTCGATCACCTCGGCGCCCAGCTCGCGAACCCGCCTGCTGCGCAGTTCGCTGGCCCGGTCGCGGTTGCGGGCCATCGCCTCCATCGAGTCGAACGTGGAGCAGGTGACGGCCCTGCGGCAGGCGGGGTGGTCGACCAGCAGGCTGGCGCTGCAGAACCCGTCGAGGTCTTCCATCTCGGGCAGCACCGAGGACCGGTAGAAGTCCAGCGACCGGTTGAGCTGATCCGGCACCACCTTGAGCCAGGTGGCGCGCACGCACGCGCCCTGGCGGGACGGGTGGTCTCGGTGCAGCAGGGCGATGTCCCATTCCTCGACGCGGGCGCTGCCGTCGAACATCAGCGCGGCCCGGTCACGGATGGGCGCCACGTGCTCGGCGCTGCCGCGCATCGCCTCGATGCTCTCCCACGAGCTGGTGGCGATGCAGGTGCCGGATTGCCGGTCGACCAACAGCGACAGCCCCACGCACCCCTCGATCTCGGTGAGGGCGGGCATGACGACGTCGCGAACGTGCGCAATTCCGATGTCGACCGACAGGGGTTGCGCCTGAATGGTGGTGGAACGTGCGTACACGGTCGACCCCTCTTTCGTGTCGGGGCTGGTATCTGACGGGCCCGGTGTGGCACCGGCCCCACTCGCTACCTTCCTCCTGCCGGTTACGCGTCGCAATGGCCAATTGTGGCCGCGCTCACAAAGGATTGGCTGGTCGTGAGGCCGGCGCCGTAGGCTTGGCCGGATGCATACCGATGTGCTGGACGTGGACACGTCGCGCCGCCGCATCGTCGATCTCACCGAGGCGGTGCGCGGGTTTTGCTGGTCGCGCGGGGATGGCCTGTGCAACGTGTTCGTCCCGCACGCCACGGCGGGGGTGGCGATCATCGAGACGGGTGCCGGTTCCGACGACGACCTGGTGGACACGCTGGAACGGCTGCTGCCGCGCGACGATCGTTACCGGCATTCGCACGGCTCGCCGGGCCATGGCGCCGACCATGTGATGCCGGCGCTGGTCGCGCCGTCGGTGACGGTGCCGGTCTCGGCCGGGGAGCCGATGCTGGGCACCTGGCAAAGCATCGTCCTGGTCGACCTGAACCGGGACAACCCGCAACGCTCGGTCCGGCTGAGCTTTCTCGAGGGTTAGCGCCCGGGCGCCCGGCGCGCCGGGGGCAGGTACTGTGAGCGGTCGAAATGCGTCGTTAGATGGGCTTCTCACGCCCGGCGAATAGGCTGGGAGCCAGACGTCGAAGTAACGGAAAGAAGCGGACTCCGAAAGTGCAGACACACGAGATCAGGAAGCGGTTTCTTGATCATTTCGTGAAGGCGGGCCACACCGAGGTGCCGAGCGCATCGGTGATCCTCGACGACCCCAACCTGCTGTTCGTCAACGCGGGCATGGTGCAGTTCGTGCCCTACTTCCTGGGCGCGCGCACCCCCGAGTACTCGAGGGCCACCAGCATCCAAAAGTGCATCCGCACGCCCGATATCGACGAGGTCGGTATCACCACCCGGCACAACACGTTCTTTCAGATGGCGGGAAACTTCTCGTTCGGTGACTACTTCAAGCGCCGCGCCATCGAACTGGCCTGGACCCTGCTGACCAACAGCGTCGAGCAGGGCGGCTACGGCCTGGATCCCGAACGCATCTGGACGACGGTCTTTTTCGACGACGACGAGGCCGTGCGGCTGTGGCAGGAGATCGCCGGCCTGCCCACCGACCGCATCCAGCGCCGCGGCATGGAGGACAACTACTGGTCGATGGGCATCCCCGGCCCCTGTGGCCCGTCCTCGGAGATCTACTACGACCGCGGGCCTCAGTTCGGCGTCGAGGGCGGCCCGATCGCCAACGAGGACCGCTACATCGAGATCTGGAATCTCGTGTTCATGCAGAACGAACGCGGCGAGGGCACCGGCAAAGCCGACTTCGAGATCCTGGGGCCGTTGCCGCGCAAGAACATCGACACCGGCATGGGCGTGGAGCGGGTCGCCTTCATCCTGCAGGGCGTGCACAACGTCTACGAGACCGACCTGCTGCGCCCGGTCATCGACAAGGTGGCCACCGTCGCCGCGCGTCCCTATGACGTGGGCAACCACGACGACGACGTGCGCTACCGGATTATCGCCGACCACAGCCGCACCGCGGCCATCCTGATCGGCGACGGCGTCACGCCCGGCAACGACGGCCGCGGCTACGTGCTGCGCCGGCTGTTGCGCCGGGTGATCCGCTCGGCCAGGCTGCTCGACATCGAGGGGCCCATCGTCGGTGACCTGATGGCCACCGTGCGTGACGCGATGGGGCCGTCGTACCCCGAACTGGTCGCCGACTTCGACCGGATCCGGCGCATCGCCGTCGCCGAGGAGACCGCGTTCAATCGCACACTGGCGGCGGGCTCGAAGCTGTTCGACGAGGTGGCCGGCACCACCAAAGCCTCTGGCGCGAAGGCGATTTCGGGCTCCGACGCCTTCACCCTGCACGACACCTACGGATTCCCCATCGAGCTCACGCTCGAGATGGCGTCCGAGGCCGGCCTGCACGTGGACGAGGTCGGCTTCCGGGAACTGATGGCCGAGCAGCGCCGCCGCGCCAAGGCCGACGCCGCCGCGCGCAAACACGCCCACGCCGACCTGACCGCATACCGCGAGCTGGTCGACGCCGGCCCCACCGAGTTCACCGGCTTCGACGAATTGACTTCCGAGGCAAGTATTCTGGGCATCTTCGTCGACGGCAAGCGGGTTCCGGTGGTCACCCACGGCACCGAGGGGGCCGACCGGGTCGAACTCGTGCTGGACCGCACGCCGCTGTACGCCGAGGCCGGCGGCCAGATCGCCGACGAGGGCACCATCAGCGGAACGGGCGCCGGTGAGACCGCCCGTGCGGCGGTCATCGACGTGCAGAAGATCGCCAAAACCCTGTGGGTGCACCGGGTCAACGTCGAGTCCGGTGAGTTCGTCGAGGGCGACACCGTGGTCGCGGCGGTCGACCCGCAGTGGCGGCGCGGCGCCACCCAGGGCCACTCGGGCACCCACATGGTGCACGCGGCGCTGCGGCAGGTGCTGGGCCCCAACGCCGTTCAGGCCGGGTCGCTCAACCGCCCGGGCTACCTGCGGTTCGACTTCAACTGGCAGGGGCCGCTGTCCGAGGAGCAGCGCACCCAGGTCGAAGAGGTGACCAACCAGGCCGTGCAGGCCGACTTCGAGGTGCACACGTTCACCGAGCAGCTGGAGAAGGCCAAGGCGATGGGCGCGATGGCCATGTTCGGCGAGGCCTACCCCGACGAGGTGCGGGTGGTGGAGATCGGCGGCCCCTTCTCTCTGGAGCTCTGCGGTGGAACCCACGTGCACAACTCGGCCCAGATCGGGCCGGTGACCATCCTGGGCGAGTCCTCGGTCGGTTCCGGGGTGCGCCGGGTGGAGGCCTACGTCGGGCTGGACTCGTTCCGGCACCTGGCCAAGGAACGCGCGCTGATGGCGGGGCTGGCGTCGTCGCTCAAGGTGCCGTCCGACGAGGTGCCCGCCCGGGTGGCCGGCCTGGTGGAGCGGCTCAAGGCGGCGGAGAAGGAACTCGAACGTGTCCGGCTGGCCGGCGCGCGGGCCGCCGCGACCAACGCCGCGGCGGGCGCGGAGCGCGTCGGTAACGTCCGGGTGGTGGCGCAACGGATGTCGGGCGAGATGACGGCGGGTGACCTGCGCTCACTGGTCGGCGACATCCGCGGCAAGCTGGGCAGCGACCCCGCGGTGGTCGCGCTGATCGCCGAGGGCCAGGGCGGGTCGGTGCCCTATGCCGTCGCCGCCAACCCGGCCGCCCAGGACCTGGGTCTTCGCGCCAACGACCTGGTCAAGCAGCTCGCGGCGACGGTCGACGGCCGCGGCGGTGGCAAGGCGGACCTGGCGCAGGGTTCCGGCAAGGATCCGGCGGGCATCGACGCCGCGCTCGGCGCCCTACGTTCGGAGATCGCCGTGATAGCGCGGGTCGATTGAGTGGTTTTGACACAGCACCGCTCGCCCGACCGGCCCGGCGATCCTCACCAGGACCCCGGCCGGGGACGGCGGCTCGGCATCGACGTGGGCAGCGTGCGCATCGGCGTGGCCTGCAGCGACCCCGACGCGATCCTGGCCACCCCGGTGAAGACCGTGCGCCGCGACCGCACCGGCAAACACCTGCGACAGCTGGCCGCGCTGGTCGCCGAATACGAAGCCGTCGAGGTGGTGGTCGGCTTGCCGCGCACGCTGGCCGATCGCACCGGCCCGTCGGCCCTCGACGCGATCGAGGTGGCGGACGCGCTGGCCCGGCGCATCGCCGGGGTACCGGTGCGGCTGGCCGATGAGCGGCTGACCACCGTGGCCGCCCAGCGCTCGCTGCGCGCGGCCGGGGTGCGGGCCAAAGAACAGCGTGCGGTGATCGATCAGGCCGCGGCGGTGGCGATCCTGCAGAGTTGGCTGGATCAGCGCCGCGCCGCGATGGCGGGGGAGCTCAGCGATGGTTGACAGCGCACGGCGGGAACGGGCTGAGCCCGAGGCGGTGGGTGCGCGCAGGCCGAGCCGCGTCGCGCGGAAGGCCGAGCGGGGCCGCCGGCGGCGCCGCTTCGCCGGCAAGATCGCGCTCGCCATTTTCGTCGTGGTGGTGCTCGCCGGCGTCTTCGTGGGCGGCAAGTTGTGGCACACGCTCTTCGGGGCCGGCGACGACTACACCGGCAGCGGCAAGCGGGACCTGGTGATCCAGGTCCAGGCCGGTGACTCGACCACCAATATCGGCGAGACGCTGCAAAAAGAGCAGGTCATCAAGACGGTGCGGGCGTTCGTCAACGCGGCGCACGGCAACAGCGCCATCAACGCGATCCAGCCGGGCTTCTACCGGATGCGCACCGAGATCCCGGCCGCCAACGCCGTCGCGCGGCTGGCCGACCCCAAGAGCCGGGTGGGCCGGCTGGTCATTCCCGAGGGCCGTCAGCTCGACGACACCACCGACATGAAAACCAACGTGGTGACGCCGGGAATCCTCACGCTGATCTCGCGCGCCACCTGCGTCGACCTGGACGGGGATACGCGCTGCGTCCCGGTGCAGGGCCTGCGGGCCGCCGCCACCAACAGTTCCGCCCTGGCGCTGGCGGTGCCGCCATGGGCCACCGAACCCGTCGGTGAGCTCGGCAATGACCACCGCCGCATCGAGGGGCTGATCGGGCCGGGCACCTTCAACATCGATCCGTCGGCCTCCCCGGAGGCCATCCTGGCCACCCTGATCGGCGCCGGCGCCGAGGAGTACGCCAAGTCCGGGCTGGTGGACACCGCCGAGGCCATGGGCCTGTCGCCCTACGACATCCTGGTGGTGGCGTCGCTGGTGCAGCAGGAATCCAACTCCCAGGACTTCGCCAAGGTCGCGCAGGTCATCTACAACCGGCTGCACGCGCATCACACGCTCGAGTTCGACTCGACGGTCAATTACCCGCTGGACCGCCGCGAGGTGGCCACCAGCGACGCCGACCGGGCCCAAAAGACGCCGTGGAACACCTACGTGTCGCAGGGCTTGCCGGCCACCGCGATCTGTTCGCCCGGCACCGACGCGCTGAACGCCGCCGAGCACCCGCAGCCCGGTGACTGGCTGTACTTCGTCACCATCGACGCGCAGGGCACAACGCTGTTCACCCGCGACTATCAACAACACCTGGCCAACATCGAGCTGGCTAAGCACAACGGTGTCCTCGACAGCACCCCCCGCTAGCCCGGCGCCCCGCAAGGCGGCCGTGCTCGGCAAGCCGATCGCCCACTCGAAATCCCCGCAATTGCACCTGGCCGCCTACCGCGCGCTGGGCCTGGCCGACTGGACCTACGACCGCATCGAATGCGACGCCGAGCAGCTGCCCGGCGTGGTCGGCGGCCTGGGGCCGGAATGGGTCGGCGTGTCGGTGACCATGCCCGGCAAGTTCGCCGCCCTGCGGTTCGCCGACGACCGCACAGACCGCGCGCAGCGAGTGGGCTCGGCCAACACCCTGGTGCGGACGCCGACGGGGTGGCGGGCCGATAACACCGACATCGACGGGGTCGCCGGGGCGTTGGGCGGCGCTTCTGGATGGGCGCTGGTCTGTGGATCGGGCGGCACCGCACCGGCGGCCGTCGCCGGCCTGGCCCAACTGGGCGTCGCCGGCATCACCGTGGTAGCCCGCAACCCCGACAAGGCGGCCCGGCTGGTGGACCTGGGCGTCGAACTGGGCGTGCCGACCCGGTTCTGCGGCCTGGAAGCGAACGGGCTCGCCGACGAGGTGGCGGGCGCCGAGGTGCTGGTCAGCACCATCCCGGCGGACGTCGCCGCGCGCTACGCCGGCGCCTTCGCACGCATCGGTGTGCTGCTGGACGCCGTGTATGACCCGTGGCCCACGCCGCTGGCCGCCGCGGTCAGCGCCGCCGGCGGGCGGGTGATCAGCGGCCTGCAGATGCTGCTGCATCAGGCCTTCGCGCAGGTGGAGCAGTTCACCGGGCGGCCCGCGCCGCGCGAGGCCATGACTTGCGCGGTGGCCGCACCGGATTAGCGTGCCGCGCATGCGAATTGCGGCGGCGTGTGTGGTGCTGGCCTGGTTGGCGGTGTTGAGTGGCTATGACATCCGGGAACGCCGCCTGCCCAACGCGCTGACGCTGACCGGCGCCCCGACGATTCTGGCGGTCGCCACACTGGCCGGCCGCGGTCCGGCGGCGCTGGCCGGGACCGGGGCGCTGACCGCGATCTATTTCGTGGTGCACTGCGCGTCGCCGGGCGCGATGGGCGCCGGTGACGTCAAGCTGGCACTCGGCCTGGGGGCGTTGACCGGTTGCTTCGGCGTCGGCGCGTGGTTTCTGGCGGCGCTGGGGGCGCCGCTGCTGACCGCGGCGCTGGGGATGGCCGCCCGGCTCGGCGGCGGTGCCCGCGGTACGGCCCCGGTGCCGCACGGGCCGTCGATGTGTCTGGCCAGCGCGGTGGGCGTGGGGCTGGCGCTGCTCTGAGGTCCTCAGTCTCCGACGGCCGTAGGGCGCAGCAGCGGCAACAGCTGGTCGCCGAGCCGGACCGTCTCCGACTTGTACGGGGTGTCCGACAACACGAAATGGGTGACCCCGAGGTCGGCGTACTTGCGCAGCGCGGCGGCGACCTCGCCGGCCGAGCCGACCAGCCATGTCGTCCCGGCGCCCTCGCCGCCGTATTTGCTCGGCGTGGTGAACAGGCAGGAGTCGAGCACTTCGCCGCGCTCGGCGAGATCGGACAGCCGCCGCTGGCCCGCCGATCCCGCCGGGTCGTGCAGCAGCAGCATGGTGGGGGTGCCGGCCAGCTTGGCGACCTTCGCCTCGGCGTCGCGCCAGGCCTGTTCGGACGTGTCGCGCACCAGCGTGGTGACCCGAAGGCCGAATTCCAGCGGCGCATGCTCGCGACCGAGCTTGTCGGACAACGACTTCAGCCTGTCGATGCGCTCGGCGATCCCGTCCAGTGGCTCGCCCCAGAACAGTTGGACGTCGGCATCGGTCGCGGCGACCTGCTCGGCGGCCGCCGAGGCTCCACCGAAGTACAGCTTCGGGTACCGGCCTTCGTCCGCACCGAGCGGGCGCGGCTGCAGCGTCGAGTGTTCGACGCGGTAGAACTCGCCGCGGAAGGTGACATCGTCCTCGCTCCACAACCGGCGGACCAGGCGGATGAATTCGCGGGTGCGGTCGTAGCGGCGCGCCTTGTCGATTTCGGGGTCGCCGTAGGCGGCGAGGTCATCGGCGCCGCTCACGATGTTCACCAGCAACCGGCCGTTGTTGAGGCGATCCAGTGTTGCCGCCGCGCTGGCGAAATGCGCCGGATGCCAGTAACCGGGGCGGACGGCCACCAGTGGCGCGAAGTTGTTGGTACGCGCGGCGATCGCGGTCGCCACCGTGAACGTGTCCGGCCGCCCCCAGCCGGTCCCGATCAGCGCGCCTTCCCAGCCGTGTTGCTCGGCGCGCTGCGCCAGATCGACCGAGTAATCCAGGCTGCCCCAGCCGTCGACGGTGTCGTCGCCTCGATGGCCGGGCTCGACGGTATTCGGTATGTACCAGAGAAATTGACCCTTCCCGGTGGGCACGGTGCACCTTCTTTCTTGGGTTCACGCCGCGGCGACGTATCGGTCGCCGGTGAGCCGTTCGCGCAGCGTCTTGTCCGTGTACGAGGTGCGGAAAAGTTTGCGGGACCGCAAGATCGGCACTACCTCGTCGACGAACACCTCCAGACCGTCGGGGAAGACGTCGGGCATCAGGTTGAAGCCGTCGGCGGCACCGGCGCAAAACCACTGTTCGATCGTGTCGGCCACGTCGACCGGCGATCCCACGATCACCCGGTGGCCCGAGCCGCTGAATTCGCGGAGCGTCTGCCGCAGCGTCAGCCCGCGGCTGGTCACCAGACGCACCAACGACTCCCGAAAGCCCAGCGAGCCGACGAACTTCGATGGATCCGGCACGGGCCCCAGCAGCCGCGCGGGGATGGGTTCGTCCGGCGCGAGTCCCGACAGGTCCGCCCCGAGGGTCTGTGACAACCGCTCGACGTCGTGGCCCGCGGGCAGGAGCTCGTTCTGCTCGTCGTAGCGTCGCTGCGCTTCGGCGCGGCTACTGCCGATGGTGGTGATGAGTCCCGGCAGGATGCGTACCGCGTCACGGCCGCGACCGTGTGCCGCGGCGACGTCCTTGACGTAGCGGTAGTGCTCGATACCGGCGTCCAGGTCGAGTTCCGCGCTGAACACCGCATCCGCGACGCGGCCGGCCAGGTCCCGCCCCTGCGGCGACCCTCCCGCCTGTACCAGCAGCGGATGCCGCTGCGGGGACGGGCCCGGCGGCAACGAGCCGGTCACACTGAAGAATTCGCCCCGGTGGTCGATGCCGCCCGCATCGGCCGCGGCGTCGCGCCATAAGGCCAGCACCACGTCGACGAACTCCGCGGCGCGCCGATATCGCGTTTGCCGGTCGGGAAGGGCGGCGAGGCCGAAATTGCCGCCGGCCGCCTCGGAATATGTGGTGACGACATTCCAGCCGAGGCGCCCACCGGACAGGTGATCGAGGCTGAGTAACCGGTGCGCCAGCTCCACCGGGTCGTTGAATGTCGAGGACAACGTCCCGATGAGCCCGAGATGCTCCGTGTCCGCCGCGATGGCAGCCAGGATCACGGTCGGCTCCAGGGCCTGGGACGGGCGCAGAGCCGGGTGATCGCGCAAGGCGGGACCGTCGGCCAGGAACAGCGCGTCCAGCGTTCCGCGCTCGGCGATCTCGGCCATTCGCACGTAAAAGCCGGGATCGGTGAACGCGGTGGGCGCCTCGGTCGATCGCCGCCACGATGCGGTGTGAATGCCCAGGTTCAACACGTTGACATTGAGCGTCAGCCGGCGCTCGTGGCTGCTCATAGCCGGGCTCCCGCATTCGGGGAGCCGTCGAAGGCGCGGCGATGTGTCGACAGGTCGGGGCCGGCGGGGGCGGGCAGCCGAAGCCGTTGTCGCAGTGTGCCGGCGCTGGGTGTGGCCAGTACACCGCGGCGTTGCGCCGAGGCGACCACATCGTCGAGCACCGCTGTCAGGGAATCCGGTGTGACCCGCAGCAGCACGCCGCGGGCGCCCGGCGTGGCCGCCACCCGATCCAGCGCCGCGTGATCGACCGAACGCAGCCGGATGACGGCGCCATCCGGGACCGGCTCGCCGTCCTCGACGACGATCACGTCCGCGTTTGCAGTGGCGGCACCGGCCCACTGCCATACCGGCGGGTCGCCGTGCGGTGACCCGGGCACGTTCAGCGGTCCAGTGATGCGATAGGCGCCGTGCACGTCGGCGCGCCGAATCTGTGCGGCGTCGGCGAAAACGCCGGTCGCGCGGTCACCCACCAGCGATGCATAGGGCCATGTGCGCCACAGCGTTCGCACCGCCTCGATCGCCGCCGCGGTGTGCGCGGGGCCGAGGGTGGCGCCGGTCCAGGTGTCGGCAACGGCGTTGAGCCCGATGCGTCGGTCGGCATCGAGGGCGAACCAGCCGACCCGCCCTGGCGCCGCATGGTCGACCGACATCAACCGGCGGGCCAGGTTATACGGGTGGTCGCGATGCACGGACGCGGCCACGACCAGGCCCAGCCTGGTGCTGCGCCGGGCCGCGACGGTGGCGACCAGCGACGCGTCCAGGGTGGAGGTGTCGAGCGGTTCGGTGCGGTCGGCGCCGATCACCCAGTAGTGCACACCGGCGGATTCCAGGCGGTGCGCCAGCCCGGCGACACCCCGTACTGGCGGCTCGTCGCCGATCCCGTCGCCGGCGACCTCGATCCCGACGGACAGCGTGGCAGGCATGAGTCACGACGTTACGTGGACGCACCCGGGATGCAACCGGCGCTCGCAAGGTCGACCCGAATATGGCTGACCACACGCCGTTCCGCTTAAAAATTGTGACGCTATAAACCGTTGTCGGCGTCGGTCGGCGGCGCATAGGTTTTGGGGCTGGTTGCCGTGGATCGCCACGGCAGGAACGCATCCGGAAGGCTCTGTCACACATGCCCGTTGGAGTTCACCGGCAGGACACACCCGCGGACCCGGCGGCAATCGGCAACGTGCTCGCCGAGATCGCCGCCGACCATCGTCTGCGGTTGGCCGACGGCGGAACGGAACCGCCGCTGCGCGGGCTCAAACTCGTTCGCGACCATCGGCTGGGTGCGGTGCGACTGGCCCGCGAACTTGGCGGTGCCGGCTTCACGGCACCGCAGTTCTTCGACTATCTCGTCGCGCTGGCCGCCGCCGACCCCGACCTGGCGCACATTTTGCGGATCCATTACGCGTTGGTCGAGGAGCTGCAAGTCAAGCCGCGACGCGCCGGCAGCGACCGCTGGGTCGCGGTGGTCGCCGAGGGCGGGTTGATCGGGGGCGCCAACGCCGAACAGAGCCAGAAGTCCGTGGGGGGCAACAACCGCGACACGCGATTGGTGGCCACCGAGGACGGGTTGCGGTTGCGCGGCAGGAAGTTCTACAGCACCGGTGCGCAGTTCTCCGACTATCTACGGATCACCGCGCAAGACGATGACGGCGCCCCGACCGCCGTGGTGATTCCGGTGGACCGGCCCGGCGTCGAGCACCTCGACGATTGGGACGGCATCGGTCAGCGCCAAACAGGGAGCGGCACAACAGTATTCAATGACGTCGCGGTCGCGGCCGATGAAGTCTTCCCGCTGGGCGCGACCATCGGGGTGAACCGCGCCCGGGGTGCGCTGGTGCAGCTCTACCTGCACGCGGTGGCCGCCGGAATCCTGCGCAGCCTGACGGCGGATGCTGCGGCCCTGGTGCGTGGCCGGCGCCGCACCTACACCTTCGCCAGCACCGACACCCCGACCGCTGACCCGCAGTTGCTGCAGATCGTCGGCGAGATCGACGCGGTGGCTTACGCCGCGCAAGCCCTGGTGCGCAGCGCGGCGGCCGACATCGCACCAGCGCTGGACGCCGCGCGTGACAGCGGGATCGATCCCGAATTGGAAGCCGCGGCATCGATCGCCGCCGCGCGGGTCAAGGTCGCGATCCAGGAGCCCGCGCTGCGGGCGGCGTCCCGCGTCTTCGACGCCGGGGGTGCGTCGGCCATCCAGGCATCGGCTCTGCTGGACCGGCACTGGCGAAACCTGCGAACGCTGTTCTCGCACAACCCGACTATCTACAAGGCGCGGGTGCTGGGCGATATCGCCGTCAACGGCGCAGCGCTGCCCGACACCAGTTTCTTCTGACCCGGCCCGGATGTCGAAGGCAGCGACGCGCGCGGCGGTGCTGGGCGCGGTCATCTCGGTTGTGGTGGCGGCGTGCTCAAGTCACCGGCATGGTCCCAGCACGGGGCCCACGGGGTCGCCGGTGCGCGGTGGCACGTTGACCTACTCCGATGTCCAGTTCGTGACCGACACCATGGCGGCCAACTACAGCGCGAACAATCTGATGTTCCAGCTGCTCGACCGGGTGGTGTACGTGGACCCGAAGACCGACACGGTGCACGGGTGGGTGGCGGAAAACTTCTCGCGCAACGAGAACGCCACCCGGTACACCTTCACGATCCGGGACGGGGTGACATTCAGCGACGGGACACCGCTGACCGCCGGTGTGGTGAAGGCGAACTTCGACCAGCTCGGCAAGGGCGACCCCGGCAAGAAGATGCCGGCCTTCGCCGATTTCGTGGGATACGACCACAGCGAGGCCAGCGGGAAGGTCGTCACCGTGTCCCTCAAACGGCCCAATACGAACTTCTACAAGGTCTTGTCCTATAGCCGCGCGGGGATCCGCGCGCCGTCGACGCTGGCGCTCGATTACCAGCACCAGGCCAAGATCGAAAATGTCGTCGGCTCAGGCCCGTTCGTTTACGAATCGCAGATTCCCGACCAACAGGTGGTGCTCAAGAAACGCCCTGATTACGCGTGGGCGCCGTCGTCGTGGCCGAACCGGGGGCCCGCTTACCTCGACAAGGTCGTGTTCCGGGTCATCGCCGAACCGGGCCTGCGTGCGGGTGCTGTCCAGTCGCACCAGGTGGACGTGGCACGCGGAATCCAGCCCACAGACGAGCCCGCGCTCAAACAGGGTGGCGTACAGGTGATCGCGGTCGCAGCCCCCGCCGAGACCGCGAACCTGGTCGGATTCCGGATCAACAACCAGGTCGTCAGCGATGTGCGGGTGCGCCGGGCGCTGCAATTGGGCATCGACCGCCAAGCGGTGGTGGATACCGTGCTGTCGGACAGCTATCGGGCAAGCGATTCCGTTCTGGGCCACGACGACCCGTTATTCGCCGACGTGAGCGCCGACATCGGATTTCAGCCGCAGCAGGCGGCCGACCTGCTCGACCAGGCCGGGTGGAAACGCGGCAGCGACGGTGTGCGCGAAAAGGACGGACACAAGCTCAATCTGACGCTGGCGGCGTCCAACCAGAGCGTGGTGTTCCGCCCGGCGTTCGAATTCATCGAATCGCAGTGGCGGGAACTGGGTGTCGTCCTGCAGAACCGGGCGGGTGATACCACGTTCTTCAACGCCTCCAGCAGCCAACAGTCGACGCCGCTGTTCGGTACTCGAATCCAATACAACATCGGCCTGGGCCTGCTGTTCGGCCGTCCGAAAAGCAACCTGACATTCGCCAAGAACGACGATCTGATCGCGCTGTCGGAGGAAGAGCTCAAAGAGACCGACCCGGCCCGGCTCAAGGACATCGTCGCTCGCGAACAACGCAAGATCATCGCCGACCAGCTCGCACTGGTGCTCTGGGACGAGGTGCAGGTTCATGCCGCCGCGCCGAATGTCCACGTGGAGTTCACCCGCTACACCGAGCCGTTGCTGCAGAGCGCGTGGAAGGCCTGACGCGATGGTCACCTACGTTCTCACCCGGGTCGGCCAGTCGGCGATCGTGCTGTTGGTGGCCTTCACCGTCGTCTTCTGGGGGGTCAGCATCCTGCCGACCGATCCTGCGGCGATCTTCGTCGCCAAGGGCGAGGGCTATTTCAACCCCGAGATCGTCACCCAGGTCAGGGCGTTCTACGGCTATGACCGGCCGTTGTGGGTACAGTACTTCTCGCAGCTGAATCAGGTGTTGCACGGGCATTTTGGCTTCTCGCTGTCCAGCGGTCAGTCCGTCACGGATCGCATCGGCGGGGTGATCGGTGAGACGGTGAGGTTGGCGGCCACGGCGACCGTCTTCGCGCTGTTGTTCGCCGCTGCGATCACGGCGCTGGCGACCACCTGCGCACCCGTGAAGTCGTTGGTGCGCGCGATTCCGCCGCTGTTCGGTGCCGTTCCGACATTCTGGCTGGGATTAGTGGTGCTGCAGGTCTTTTCGGTGCAGCTGGGGCTGATCTCGTTGTTTCCGGACGGATCTGTGACCTCGCTGCTGGTCGCTGCGCTGGTGCTCGCCGTGCCGATCTCGGCACCGATCGCGCAGGTGCTGGGCAAAAACATCGATGCCACACTGGCGCTTCCGCACATCAACACCGCGCGCGCCAAGGGCGGCACACCGGGGTGGGTGATCCGCAGGCATGTGCTGAAGAACGCCGCCGCGCCGGCGCTGACGGTGACAGCGACGACGGTGGGTGCGCTGCTGGGTGGCTCGGTGGTCACCGAAACCGTGTTCTCCCGCTCCGGCTTGGGTGCCGTACTGCTGCAGGCGGTTTCCAACCAGGACATCTCGCTGATTCAGGGCCTGGTATTGCTGACGGCGGTGGTCATCGTGGCGGCGAATCTCGCGGTCGACTTGATCTACCCGCTGCTGGACCCGCGCGTCACCAAGTTGCAGCGCCGCGGATTCACCACTCGGCTGGGCAGGTTCGGTTGAGCGCGGTTGCGGCGCCGGCCCGCCGCGCGCGGCGTTCGCTGCCCTGGTCGGTACGGCTGTCCGTGGCGTTGCTGATCCTCGTCGCCGCATGGGCAGTCGCTCCTCGGCTGTTCACCGGTCGAAACCCGTTGAAGGGCAGGCCAGTTGACAAATTCCAGCCGCCCAGCTCGGCGCATTGGTTCGGCACCGACCATCTGGGCCGCGATGTGCTGACCCGAGTTATCTACGGGACTTCGCATACCATCGCGACCGCCGGGTTGGCGGTCGCGGTAGGACTGCTGATCGGCAGCGTTGTCGGCATCCTCGCCGGTGTGTCCGGGCCCGTCGTCGACGCGGTCGGCATGCGATTCGCCGATGTGCTGCTGGCGCTGCCGGGTTTTCTGGTGTCCGTGTGGATCGTCACCGCTTACGGCCCGGGCCCACTGTCGGTCGGCATCGGCGTGGGCATCGGTTCGATCGCGATCTTCGCCCGGGTGTTTCGCGCCGAAGTGCTCCGCGTCCGGGCGCTGGACTATGTCGAGGCCGCCTTCTTGTCCGGCGAGACCCGGTGGTCGGTGATTCGCCGGCACATCGTCCCCAACGCGGCGGGGGTCGTGATCGCCCTGACCGTCATCGATCTCAGCAGCGCGATCCTGTTGATCTCGGCGTTGGGTTACCTCGGCTACAGCGCCCCGCCGCCGACACCGGAGTGGGGGCTGCTGGTCGCCGAGGGTCGCCGCTACCTGGCGACCGCGTGGTGGCTCACCACTCTGCCCGGGGCCGTCATCCTGCTGGTGATCCTGGCGCTCGGTGTGCTGAGCCGCCGGGCGCTGACATCCAACCGGATCTGAACGGAGAGAACGTACCGTGACCCCACCGCTGCTCGACGTGTCCGGCCTCACCGTGACCTACCCGGGTGAGCCGCCCAAGGTGGCCCTCGACCACCTCGATCTGGCGGTATCAGCCGGTGAATTCGTCGCGGTAGTCGGCGAATCCGGTTCGGGCAAAACCACATTGGCGAATGCGGTGCTCGGGTTGCTACCGCGGGCCGCGACGGTCACCGCGGGGTCGCTGGCGATCGGTGGCCGCAACGCACTCGGCCTGAGTGAGCACCAGTGGTGCGGATTGCGTGGCACCGCCGTCGGATTGGTTCCGCAGGATCCCGGCACGTCGCTGAACCCAGTGCGCACCATCGGATCTCAGATCGCCGAGGGCTTCGCCCTGAAAAAGGCAAAGCTCTCCCGGCGCCAGGTCCGTCAGCGCTGCATCGATATGTTGGACCGGGTCGAAATCGACCGCGCCGAGCAACGACTGAAGCAGTATCCCGGCGAGCTCTCCGGGGGGATGCGTCAGCGCGTCCTCCTGGCGATCGCGTTCGCTCTCAACCCCGATCTGTTGATCGCCGACGAGCCGACGTCCGCCCTCGATGTGACCGTTCAGCGCCACGTCCTGGCCGTGTTCGACCGGCTCGTCGCCGAGCACGGCACCACCGTCGTCTTCATCACGCACGACATCGGGGTGGCCACCGATCACGCGTCGCGCATCGTGGTGATGCGCGACGGCGCCGTCGTGGAGGATGCCGCGGCCGACGCGATCGTCGCGGCGCCCCGCACCGAGTACGCCGCGCACCTGATCCGTCGGCTAAGTGCCCAAACCCCGGCCGTGCCGCGCGCCGATTCCGATGAGGTCATCGAGGTCGCCGCCGTCACCAAGGAGTTCCGCGTCGGTGCCCGGGGCAAGCACACCGCCGTGGCGGACCTGAGCTTCACCGTCCGGCGAGGCGAGACGCTGGCATTGGTGGGGGAGTCCGGATCGGGCAAGTCGACCACGGCGAAGATGATCGTCGGCCTGCTCAAACCCACGCGCGGAACGGTGCGCGTGCTGGGCCGCGACGTCGTCTCGTTGTCGTCGCGGGGCCGGCGCGAGCACTGGCAAGACACCCAGTTCGTTTACCAAAACCCCGGTTCGGCACTCGACCCGCGATGGACAGTCCGTCAGATCCTGGAAAGCCCACTGCGCTCCTGTGGGCTGGGCGACAAGGGTCAGCGGGCGTTGCGTATCTCCGAGGCCGTGGCCAGCGTCGGTCTGACCGGGGACAAGCTCGACCGGCGGCCCGCCGAGCTATCCGGCGGTGAATGCCAGCGCGTCGCGATCGCCCGCGCGCTCGTGGTGCGACCGCAGATCGTGCTGCTCGACGAACCGCTGTCGGCGCTGGATGTCGTGACGCAGGAAGCGATCATCGGCCTGCTGCTGCGGCTGCAGGAGCAGCTGGGCCTGACCTATCTGTTCATCTCCCACGATTTGTCGGTCGTGCGGCGAGTGTCGCACCGCGTCGTGGTGCTGCGGGCCGGACGGGTGGTGGAAAGCGGTGCCACCGCGGCGGTGTTCGCGGCGCCGGCCGCGGACTACACGCGCGCGCTGCTGGACGCCACACCGGGCCGGCGGCTGGCACATCTGGCGCTGTCCGCCTCCTGATAGCGGCCGGCACCGCTGCGGGCTGCGCGAATCGGTCTTTCGGAAGTCGACATGGGACAATGGGACCCGTGTTGCGTTGGATCACTGCTGGGGAGTCACACGGCCGCGCGCTGGTGGCCGTGCTCGAAGGCATGGTCGCAGGTGTGGAGGTCACCTCGCTCGACATCTCCGAACAGCTGGCCCGCCGCCGCCTCGGCTACGGCCGCGGCGCCCGGATGGCGTTCGAGCGCGACGCGGTGAGCGTGCTGTCCGGGGTGCGTCACGGTGTCACCCTGGGCGGGCCCATCGCCGTCGAGATCGGCAATACCGAATGGCCGAAGTGGGAGGCGGTGATGTCCGCCGACCCGGTCGACCCGGGCGAGCTGGCGGACAGCGCGCGCAATGCGCCGCTCACCCGGCCGCGACCCGGCCACGCCGACTACGCCGGCATGCTCAAATACGGTTTCGACGACGCCCGGCCGGTGCTGGAGCGGGCGAGTGCCCGCGAGACCGCGGCCCGCGTCGCGGCCGCCACCATCGCGCGGGCGTTCCTGCGTCAGGCGCTGGACGTCGAGGTGCTCTCGCACGTCATCGCAATCGGCCCGTCGGCGCCCTACGACGGCCCGCCGCCGGGTCCGGGCGACCTGCCCGCGATTGACGCCAGCCCGGTGCGCGTCTTCGACAAGGCGGCCGAGGAGGCGATGATCGCCGAGATCGAGGCGGCCAAGAAGGACGGCGACACGCTCGGCGGGGTGGTCGAGGTGGTGGTCCTGGGCCTGCCCGTCGGGCTGGGCTCGTTCACCAGCGGCGACAACCGCCTCGACAGCCAGCTCGCCGCCGCCGTGATGGGCATCCAGGCGATCAAGGGTGTGGAGATCGGCGACGGCTTCGAGACGGCGCGCCGCCGTGGCAGCCAGGCCCACGACGAGATGTATCCCGGCCCCGACGGGGTGGTCCGCTCCACCAACCGGGCCGGCGGCCTGGAAGGCGGTATGACCAACGGCCAGCCGCTGCGGGTGCGCGCCGCGATGAAGCCCATCTCCACGGTGCCGCGGGCGCTGGCCACCGTCGACATGGCGACCGGCGACGAGGCCGTCGCGATCCACCAACGCTCGGACGTGTGCGCGGTGCCGGCCGCCGGTGTGGTGGTCGAGGCCATGGTGGCGCTGGTGCTGGCGCGCGCGGCGCTGCAGAAGTTCGGCGGCGATTCGCTGGCAGAAACCCGCCGCAACGCCGAGGCCTACCGGCGGGCGGTCGCCGAGCGGGAGTCGCCGGGCACCCGGGGAACCGCGTAATGGCGCCCAAGGCGGTTCTGGTGGGGTTGCCGGGTTCGGGCAAGTCCACCATCGGCCGCCGGTTGTCCAAGGCGCTCGGGGTCGACTTCCTGGACACCGATGTGGCCATCGAGCAGCAGACCGGGCGGCGCATCGCCGACATCTTCGCCACCGACGGCGAGCCGGAATTCCGCCGCATCGAGGAGCAAGTGGTGCGCGCCGCGCTGGCCGATCACGACGGCGTGGTGTCACTCGGGGGCGGCGCCGTCACCAGCCCGGGGGTGCGGGCGGCGCTGGCCGGTCACACCGTTGTCTACCTGGAGATCAGCGCCACCGAAGGGTTGCGGCGCACCGGCGGCAACGCCGTGCGTCCGCTGCTGGCGGGGCCCGATCGCGCCGACAAGTACCGCGCGCTGATGGCCGAACGCAGCCCGTTGTACCGGCGGGCCGCGACCATCCGCGTCGACACCAACCGGCGCAACCCGGGCGCGGTGGTCCGCCACATCCTGTCGCGGTTGCAGGCCCGCGCGGGGGCCGCGACATGACCCGCTCCGGCGATCCGGTCACCATCGAGGTGGCCGTCGACCCGCCGTACCCGGTGATCATCGGCACCGGCCTGCTGGGCGAGCTGGACGAATTGCTCGGTAACCGGCACAAGGTGGCCATCGTGCATCAGCCGGTGCTGGCCGAGACCGCCGAGGTGATCCGAAGCCGATTGGCGGACAAGGGTGTTGACGCGCACCGCATCGAAATTCCGGACGCCGAAGACGGCAAAGACCTTCCGGTCGTGGGCTTCCTGTGGGAAGTGCTGGGCCGCATCGGCATCGGGCGCAAAGACGCCTTGGTCAGCCTCGGCGGCGGTGCGGCCACCGACGTCGCGGGGTTCGCGGCGGCCACCTGGCTGCGCGGCGTCGACATCGTGCACGTGCCCACCACGCTGCTCGGCATGGTCGACGCGGCCGTCGGCGGCAAGACCGGGATCAACACCGACGCGGGCAAGAATCTGGTCGGGTCGTTTCATCAGCCGCGCGCGGTCCTGGTCGACCTCGTGACGCTGCAGACGTTGCCGGCCAACGAACTCGTCGCCGGGATGGCCGAAATCGTCAAGGCGGGGTTCATCGCCGATCCGGCGATTCTGGACCTCATCGAGGCCGATCCGCAGGCCGCCGTCGACCCGTCGGGCGAGGTGCTGGCCGAGCTGATCCGCCGCGCGATCGCCGTCAAGGCGGAGGTGGTCGCCGCCGACGAGAAAGAGTCGGAGCTGCGCGAGATCCTGAACTACGGGCACACATTGGGGCACGCGATCGAGCGCCGCGAGCGCTACCAGTGGCGCCACGGCGCCGCCGTGTCGGTGGGCCTGGTCTTCGCCGCCGAGCTGGCCCGGCTGGCCGGCCGGCTCGACGACGCCACCGCGCGGCGCCATCGGACCATCCTGTCCGCGCTCGGCCTGCCGGTCGGCTACGACGCCGACGCGCTGCCGCAGCTGCTGGAATACATGGCGGGGGATAAGAAACAGCGCGCCGGGGTGCTGCGGTTCGTGGTCCTCGACGGGCTGGGCAAGCCGGGCCGGCTGGCCGGGCCGGACCCGTCGCTACTGGCGGCGGCCTATGCGGGACTCGCGGAGGTGGAGAGGTCATGACCCGCGCCGGCGACGACGCAGAGGGAACCGATGAGAAGGAGCGGCGCCGATGACCACCGTGGTCAACGTCATCAACGGCCCGAACCTGGGCCGGCTGGGGCGGCGCGAGCCCGACGTTTACGGCGACACGACGCACGATCAGTTGGCGGCGCTCATCGAGCGGGAGGCCGACGTCCTGGGCCTCAAAGCTGTTGTGCGGCAAAGCGATAACGAAGCTGAACTGCTGGACTGGATCCATGCGGCCGCCGATGCGGGCGAACCGGTGATCCTCAACGCCGGCGGGCTTACCCACACGTCGGTGGCGCTGCGGGACGCCTGCACCGAGCTGAGCGCACCGCTGATCGAGGTGCACATCTCCAATGTCCATGCGCGCGAGGAATTTCGGCGGCATTCCTACCTGAGCCCGGTCGCCACCGGCGTGATCGTCGGGCTGGGGGTGCAGGGCTATCTGCTCGCCCTGCGCTATCTGGCCACCGAGCCCGGCGCCGACGGCTAGGGCTGGCCCTTGCCGTGGTCCGGCTTGGTGTGCTCGTCGCGGGTGCGGATCACCTCGGTCTTCGGGTCGTCCCCGGGCTTGGGGATCGTCTCGGTCGGTGATTCGGTGGTGGGCACCGTGTCGGTGGGCGCCTCGCGCTCGGCGGTGGCCACCGACCCGGTCCGCCCTTCCGCCGCAGCGCCGGAGTTCTGTGTGGGGATCTCGCCGGTGGGGGCGTCGTCGCCGCGCACCGCGGAGAACACGTCGGTGTCGGCTCGCTCGTCGTCGGTGCCCGGCCGCCGCGGCGGGGGATTGCGGTCCACCCGCCAGCGTCCGATGGTCACGCCGACGATTCCGGGCAGGAACACGCACAACGCGGTGAAGGCGGCGAAGGTCGTGAGCTCGTTGAGCAGGCCGCCGGTGTACAGGCCGTTGTAGAAGAGCGCGATCAGCCAGGACACGGCGCCGCTGAGCACACCGGCGACCAAGCCGGCCAGCAGCCACGTCATCGCCAGGTCGCCGCGGCGATCCGGATCCGGGTTGGCGCGGGCGTCGGCCCGGCCGTCGAGCACCCCCCAAATGGCCACGCCGATGATGAACAGCAGCAGCAGCAGCACGCTGAACAACCCCGCGTTCGTCTGCCACGCGTTGATCAGTGCACCCTGGAACAATCGGACCACGACCATCGCCGCGGCGTACACCAATCCGCGCAGCATCCAGTTACTCATGGCCCAAAAGCGTAGCGAGTACCGTCAAGACCTGTGACACATTCACAGCGTCGAGACAGGCTCAAAGCAAGACTTGAGGCCAGCGGATTGGACGCGCTGCTGGTCACGGACCTGGTGAACGTCCGTTACCTCTCCGGTTTCACCGGGTCCAACGGCGCGTTGCTGGTGTTCGCCGACGACCGGGGCCCCGTGCTGGCCACCGACGGGCGGTACCGAACCCAGGCCGCCGAGCAGGCGCCCGACCTCGACGTGGCCATCGAACGGGCGCTCGGGCGGTACCTGGTCGCGCAGGCCGCCGAGGCGGGCGCGCGCAAGCTGGGCTTCGAAAGCAACGTGGTCACCGTCGACGGGTTCGACGCGCTGACCCGTGAGCTCGACGACCGCAAGGCGGCCACCGAGTTGGTCAAGGCCGCCGGAACCGTCGAAGCGCTGCGCGAGGTCAAGGACGCCGGCGAGGTCGCGCTGCTGCGCCTGGCCTGCGAGGCGGCCGACGCCGCGCTCGGCGATCTGGTGGCGCGCGGCGGCCTGCGGCCCGGCCGGACCGAACGCGAGGTCAGCCGCGAGCTGGAAGCCCTGATGCTCGACCACGGCGCCGACGCGATCTCGTTCGAGACCATCGTGGCCGCCGGCCCGAATTCGGCGATCCCACACCATCGCCCGACCGATGCCGTGTTGGCCAACGGCGATTTCGTGAAGATCGACTTCGGAGCGCTGGTCGGTGGTTACCACTCCGATATGACCCGCACCTTCGTGCTCGGCAAGGCCGCCGACTGGCAGTTGGAGATCTACCAGCTGGTCGCCGACTCGCAGCGGGCCGGCCGGGAGGCGCTGCACGCCGGCGCCGACCTGCGCGAGGTGGACGCCGCCGCCCGCCGGGTGATCGCCGACGCCGGTTACGGCGAGCAGTTCAGCCATAGCCTGGGCCACGGCGTGGGCCTGGAAATCCACGAAGCGCCGGGCATCGGCGCCACGTCCACCGGCACGTTGCTGGCCGAATCCGTGGTGACCGTGGAACCGGGCGTCTACCTGCCCGGCCGCGGCGGGGTGCGCATCGAGGACACCTTGGTGGTGCCGCAGCAGGCCAGCGGCAAACCACCGGAATTGCTGACCAAGTTCCCCAAGGAGCTGGCCGTCCTGGGGTAGTCGTCGCGCGACCTCCGGGGGTTGCCCCCGCGAGTACAGTCGGGTGCGTGAACGGGGTGGCACGGGGTTTGGCGCGGCTCCGGGATTTTCGGTGGGACCTCTACGCCCAGCCCCTCCGGGAGACGCGGCTGGAAATGCAGATCGTCTACTTCGCGATCCGCATGCCGTTCGCCGGGACGGTCCGCCTCCCGCTGCTGACCATGATCAAGCCGTTGCCGTCGCCCGACGAGGACGTGGCGCTGGGCTCCGAACAGGTGCGCCGCTGATCCGGTTTGGCCCGTCGACCGCCCGACCCCGGCGCGCGAGCCCCGGTCCCGCGGCGCTCTAAACTAGCCGACAAGTCGCAGACAGTCCGCAGACGACTGTTCATCCCGAGGAGACATACCGAACCGTGGCAAGCACTGCCGATTTCAAGAACGGACTGGTGCTGGTGATCGACGGCCAGCTGTGGCAGATCGTCGAGTTCCAGCACGTCAAACCCGGCAAGGGCCCGGCCTTCGTCCGGACCAAGCTGAAGAACGTGCTCTCGGGCAAGGTCGTCGACAAGACGTACAACGCCGGGGTCAAGGTGGAGACCGCGACCGTCGATCGGCGCGACGCCACCTACCTGTACCGCGACGGTTCGGACTTCGTGTTCATGGACAGCGAGGACTACGAGCAGCACCCGTTGCCGGAGTCGCTGGTCGGTGACGCCGCCCGGTTCCTGCTGGAGGGCCTGCCGGTGCAGGTCGCGTTCCACAACGGGTCACCGCTGTACCTCGAGCTGCCGGTGTCGGTCGAGATGGAGGTCACCCACACCGAGCCCGGCCTGCAGGGCGACCGGTCCAGCGCCGGCACCAAGCCGGCCACCGTGGAGACCGGCGCCGAGATCCAGGTGCCGCTGTTCATCAACACCGGCGACAAGCTGAAGGTGGACACCCGCGACGGCAGCTACTTGGGGCGCATCAACGCGTGAGTAGACCCGTGAGGGGACGCCATCAGGCCCGCAAACGCGCCGTCGACCTGTTGTTCGAGGCCGAGGCCCGCGGACTGAGCCCGGCGGAGGTCGTCGACGTCCGCACCGGGCTCGCCGAAACGAATTCCGAGATCGCGCCGCTGCAGCCGTATACGGCCGCGGCGGCCCGGGGCGTCGGCGAGCACGCCGCGCACATCGACGACCTGATCAGCTCGCATCTGCAGGGCTGGACGCTGGATCGGCTGCCCGCCGTGGACCGCGCGATCCTGCGGGTCGCGGTGTGGGAGTTGCTGTACGCCGACGACGTGCCCGAGCCGGTCGCCGTCGACGAGGCCGTCCAGCTGGCCAAGGAATTGTCCACCGACGACTCGCCGGGCTTCGTCAACGGGGTGCTCGGCCACGTCATGCTGGTGACGCCGCAGATCCGGGCCGCCGCCCAGGCGGTCCGGGGTCCGGTGGGCCCCGACGCTGCAACCCCGGAGGGCCCCGGATCGTTGGGTGAACAGCACCCGGGGTAATCGCCGGGGTGAAACGCCCACGGGCATGCCGCGGCGGGTTCACAATACGAGCGGCACGTCAGCGGCGGCGATCCGAGAAGAGCAGGTGAGGTCATGATTCGATACAGCACTCAGCCGCGGCGACTTCGGGTGTCGGCCCTGGCGGCCGTGGCGAATCCGTCCTACGCGCGGGTGGACACCTGGAACCTGCTCGACGATGCCTGCCGGCACCTCGCCGAGGTGGACCTCGCCGGACTGGACAAGACCCACGACGTGGCCCGGGTGAAACGCCTGATGGACCGCATCGCCGCCTACGAGCGGTACTGGCTGTACCCCGGGGCGGCGAATCTGGCCATCTTCCGCGCGCACCTGGAAAGCCTGTCCACGGTGCGGCTCACCGAAGAGGTGTCCCTGGCCGTGCGGTTGCTCAGTGAATATGGCGACCGCGCAGGGCTTTTCGACACGTCGGCGCCGCTGGATGACCAGGAACTGGTGGCCCAGGCCAAACAGCAGCACTTCTATACCGTGCTGCTCGCCGACGACGCCCCCAGCACCGCGCCGGACAGCCTGGCCGAGTGCCTGCGCATGCTGCGCGCACCGTCGGACGACGTGCAGTTCGAGATCCTGGTGGTGCCCAGCGTCGAAGACGCCATCACCGCGGTCGCGCTGAACGGGGAGATCCAGGCCGCGATCATTCGCGACGACCTGCCGCTGCGGTCCCGCGACCGGCTGCCGCTGATGAACACGCTGCTCGGGCCCAACGAGGACGCCGAAGACGGCATTCCCGACCGCGCCAACTATTGGGTGGAGTGCGGCGAGTGGATCAGGGAGCTGCGGCCCCACATCGACCTGTATCTGCTCACCGACGAGTCGATCGCGGCCGGCGACGACACCGGACCCGACGTCTACGACCGCACGTTCTACCGGCTCAACGACGTCACCGACCTGCACAGCACCGTGCTCGCCGGTCTGCGGAACCGTTACGCCACACCGTTTTTCGATGCGTTGCGGGCGTACGCCGCCGCGCCGGTCGGGCAATTCCACGCGCTGCCCGTCGCGCGCGGTGCCAGCATCTTCAATTCCAGGTCGCTGCAGGACATGGGGGAGTTCTACGGCCGCAACATCTTCATGGCCGAAACCTCTACCACCTCCGGTGGCCTGGACTCGCTGCTGGACCCGCACGGCAACATCAAGAAGGCGATGGACAAGGCCGCCACGACGTGGAATGCCGACCACACCTACTTCGTCACCAACGGGACGTCGACGGCCAACAAGATCGTCGTCCAGTCGCTGACCCGGCCCGGCGACATCGTGCTGATCGACCGCAACTGCCACAAGTCGCACCACTACGGCCTGGTGCTGGCCGGCGCCTACCCGCTGTATCTGGACGCCTACCCGCTGCCGAAGTTCGCGATCTACGGCGCGGTGTCGCTGCGCACCATCAAGCAGACCCTGCTCGACCTGGAAGCGGCGGGGCAGCTGCACCGGGTGCGCATGCTGCTGCTGACCAACTGCACCTTCGACGGCGTCGTCTACCACCCCCTGCAGGTCATGCAGGAGGTGCTGGCGATCAAGCCGGACATCTGCTTTTTGTGGGACGAGGCGTGGTACGCGTTCGCCACGGCGGTGCCATGGGCCCGGCAGCGGACCGCGATGGTGGCCGCCGAGCGCCTCGAGCAGATGCTGGCGTCGCCGGAATACGGTGAGGAATACCGGAAATGGGCGGCGACCATGGAGTGCGTCGACCGGTCGGAGTGGCTCGAGCGCGAGCTGATGCCCGACCCGGCCACCGCGCGGGTTCGCGTCTACGCCACGCATTCCACGCACAAGTCGCTGTCGGCGCTTCGGCAGGCGTCGATGATCCACGTGCGCGACCAGGATTTCAACGCGCTCACCCGCGATTCGTTCGCTGAGGCTTTTCTGACCCACACCTCGACGTCGCCCAACCAGCAACTGTTGGCGTCACTGGACCTGGCCCGCCGCCAGGTCGACATCGAGGGCTTCCAACTGGTCCGGCAGGTCTACGACATGGCGCTGGTCTTCCGGCATCGGGTGCGCAAGGACCGGTTGATCAGCAAGTGGTTCCGCATCCTCGACGAATCCGATTTGGTGCCAGAGGAATTCCGCGAGTCCTCGGTGAGCTCCTACCGCGAGGTCCGGCAGGGGGCGCTGGCCGAGTGGAACGAGGCGTGGCGCTCCGACCAGTTCGTGCTGGACGCCACCCGGGTGACCTTGTTCGTCGGCGCGACCGGGATGAACGGCTACGACTTCCGCGAGAAGATCCTGATGGAGCGATTCGGCATCCAGATCAACAAGACGTCGATCAACAGCGTGTTGCTGATCTTCACGATCGGCGTCACCTGGTCGAGCGTTCACTACCTGCTCGATGTGTTGCGAAGGGTGGCAACCGATTTCGACCGCGTCCAGAAGGCGGCCAGCGCCGCCGACCGGGCGCTGCACGAACGTCATGTCGAGGAGATCACCCAGGACCTGCCGCATCTGCCCGACTTCAGTGCATTCGACCTGGCGTTCAAGCCCGTCGACGAGTGCAGATTCGGTGACATGCGCTCGGCGTTCTACGCCGGATACGAGGAGTCCGACCGCGAACACGTGCTGATCGGCATGGCCGGGCGGCGACTGGCCGAGGGCAAAACCTTGGTCTCGACCACGTTCGTGGTGCCCTACCCGCCGGGCTTCCCGGTGCTGGTCCCCGGCCAGGTGGTGTCCAAGGAGATCGTCTACTTCCTGGCTCAGCTCGACGTCAAGGAAATCCACGGCTACAACCCGGATTTGGGGTTGTCGGTGTTCACCGAGACGGCGCTGGCGCGCATGGAGGCGCAACGCAACGCCGCGATGGCCGCGGTGGGATCGGTGACCGCGGCCTTCGAGCTGCCCTCGGACGCGTCCGCAACCAATGGTGCGCGCAACAACGGGGCCAACGACGCCCCGTCCGTGCGGTCGGTCGCCGACAGCGGCTGAGCGATCAGCGCGGTGTCGGAACCGGCTGGGCTGCGCAGGTGGTGCGCGCGGAGGTGCGCGGCGCCCCGGGCGACCAGTCCGAGATGCCCCGCCGGATTCCCTGGATCAGCGCGTCCCGGCCGGCCGGGGCCGTTTGGTTGCAGCTCGAGCGCAGGGTGCTGAACGGACTGGGGTCGGCGCCGGCCGGCGCCGCCACCAGGACGCCCGGGCCGAGCAAGACTGCCGCGCTGACCAGCACTCGGGTGATCACACGATTGGGACGACGCGAAGAGCGTCCGGTACCACACATGACCCTGTCAGCTTAGGACGGCTGCGCTGAGAGGTCGCTGAGAGCGCGCTGACCTCGGTGTTCTCTCCTGTGCCCGCGGGCCTGCAGAATTGAGGGCGTGCGGAAATTCGGTGCTCGCCCGCACCTGGGCATCTCCGCCCGCTCGGCGGCGGTGTCGGCGGTCGTCGTGCTGTGCGCGCTCGGCGTCGCCGGCGCGGGACTGGACGCGATTCTGTACCGGTCGCTGTTGGCGGGCGTCGACTACGCCGCCGCCGAAAGGGTCCGCGATATCACCAAGGCGCTGCGGTCCGATTCGTTGGACGACCTCGACATCGCGTTGCTGCACACCGACCAGCGGGTGGTCGCGACCCAGCTGATCGGTCCGAACGGCGACGTCGTCAAGCGATCCGGCTCGGCGCCGAAAACACCGCTGGCCGCGCCGAACCAGTTCGACTTCGACCTGCGTCGCGGCCTGCCCGACGACGCGGTGACCGGTGACGACATGCGGGTCAGCGGCCAAAAGGTCGCAACCCGATCCGGTGTCTACACCGTGCTGGTGGGAGGGGGCAGCGAGGCGGTCGAGGGGACCGCGCGAGCCCTGGCGATCCTGTTGGCCTGCAGCGCGCCGGTGATCGTCGCGGTGGTGGCGGGGGCGACCTACTGGCTGGTGCGCCGCTCGCTGCAGTCGGTGGACGCGATTCGGACCAGGGTGGCCGACATCTCGACGTCCGATCTGGCCGAGCGGGTCCCGGTGCCCGACAGCCATGACGAGATCGCGGCCCTGGCCGTCACCATGAACGAGATGCTCTCGCGGCTGGAAGCGGGTCACCGCGCGCAGCAACGCTTCGTCGGCGACGCGTCCCACGAATTGCGCAGCCCGCTGGCCACCATCATCTCCGGCCTGGAAGTGGCCGAGGCCCATCCCGAATTGCTCGACGCCGAGCTGGCGGTCAACACCTTGCTGCCCGAGGCGCAGCGCATGCACACGCTGATCGAAGACCTGCTGCTGCTGGCCCGTGCCGACGAGCAGCGGCTGGTCCGGCGCAAGGAGCCGGTGGCCCTCGACGACCTCGCTTCGGCCGAGGCCGACCGGGCCCGCCGCGACGCGCCGAGCGTCATCCACACCGATTTTCGCCCGGTGCGCCTGGACGCCGACCCGGTGGCCATGTCGCGGATGATTCGCAACCTCGTCGAAAACGCTGTCCGACACGCGGTTTCGTGTGTCGCCATCGAAGTCCGCGGCGACGGCGCGGCGGCGATCCTTAGCGTCAGCGATGACGGCCCCGGAATCGCTCCCGCCGACCGCAACCGGGTGTTCGAACGTTTCGTGCGCCTGGACTCCGACCGGGCCCGCAGCGGGGGAGGGACCGGGCTGGGCCTGGCGATCGTCGCCGAGGTCGTCGCCGCCCATCAGGGCACGGTCGCCATCGACGGCCCGCCGGGCGGCGGAACCAGAATGGTCGTGACGTTGCCGCGGCGCGACTCTCAGCACAGCAATCGGTAGCCGACGCCCCGGACCGTCTCGATGGTGTTGGTGCCGAAGGGAACGTCGATCTTGCGGCGCAGATAGCCCACATAGACCTCGACGACGTTGTCCGGGCCACGATGATGGGCATCCCAGACGTTCTGCAACATCTCGGCCTTGGTCACCACCACGTCCATGTTGCGCATCAGGTACTCGAGCACCCCGTACTCGCGGGGGGTCAGCGCGATCGGCGTCGAGCCCCGTTTGACCGTGTGCCGGATGGGATCGAGCGCCAGCGACCCGGCTTTGAGCACCACCGGCCGCGCCGGTGCGCCGCGGCGAACCAGCGCCCGCAACCGCGCCACCAGCACCCGGAACGAGAACGGCTTCGTCAGATAGTCATCCGCACCCAGATCGAAGGCGTCGGTCTCGTCGTACTCACCGTCCTTGGCGGTGAGCATGAGCACCGGCGTCCACACGTTGCGGCACCGCATCCGGCGCAGCACCTCATAGCCGCTGAGGCCGGGCAGCATGATGTCGAGCACGATGGCGTCAAAGGCGTTGTCGGTGGCCTCCCGCAGACCGTCGACACCGTTGCCGACGGCCACGACGACGAACCCCTCCGCCTTGAGCCCCCTGGCCACCGTCGCGGACAGCCGCGGTTCATCCTCAACGAGCAGGACTCTCATGGGTCAACGCTACGTCGAGCGCCGGGCACGCCCTCGTCTTCGGGCCGGCGGGCGACTCCGCACCGAACCGGCGCGCGAGTTGTGGTCGCGCGCACAAACTCCGACGCTACTCGGACTATCGCCACAGCTGTGAACGTCCGTCGATCACCCCGGATCGCGAAGACCGAAGTCCGTTTCCGGCTGAGTCCTCGGCGGCCTTGCGTTTGGCGGCCGCATCGCGTAGCGCCCCCGACCCGATCGCAACCCCGAGTGCGAGCAGCCCGAAACACACACCCGCAGTGATCAACTCGCCGCTGCGCAGGTTGGGCGGAACGGTCTGCGAATAGACCAGCGCGGCGATCCCCGCGGTCACGATGGCCACCGCCAGGCCGAAGCCCCACGTCATGATCGACCCGACAGCGACGGCGATCACCGCCGCGGCCATTAGATAGAAGTCTTTTTCGATGCCCGGTGGGCAGGGTGGGTCGTAGCCGTTGCCGCACCCTCCGATGCGTTCCATTGCGGTCATCGCCGAGACCAACGCGACGCCACCGCCCGCGGCGATGATTGCACCGGTGATTCGAAGCGGCCTCACCGCAGTCCTTCGAACTCGAACACTCAAGAGGTCTTTCGTACGCTAGCAAGCCCGGGCACGATCCGCAGCCACGCTCACGAGTCGCTTCCCGGGTTCCGCTCACCGGGATCGGAAAGCGTGCATCGCCTCGCAGGTGGCGCAATGACGAGGCGGGCGGCGGTTTGCGCTGGTCGGGCCCAAAGGCCGCCCGGCGCAATACGCCCGGCCGCCGTCTCCGACGCCGATGGGCGACCCGAAAAGTGGCCTTGAGCTGCGTTAGCGTGACTCCCGTGGCGCATCCGGTACCGATTGGCAGACCCAGGGCCGACCGCGCCCGCCGGGTCGCCGACGTGCTGCGCCAGCAGATCCACGCCGACGCCTATCCGGCGGGCCTGCCCGCCGAACAGCAGCTGGCCGCCGAATTTTCGGTATCGCGCAACACCATTCGCGAGGCTCTGGCCGTCCTCAAGCAAGAGGGGCTGATCGACCGCGGGCCGAAGGTGGGCACGCACGTCGCGCAGCGCAAGTACGATCACGGGCTCGACGCGCTGCTGGGCCTGAAGGAGGCGTTCAAGGATTTCGGTGAGGTCCGCAACGAGGTGCGCGCCGCGATGCCGGTCACCGCGCCGCCGTCGGTGGCCCGCCGGCTGCGGCTGCAGCCGGGTGAGCAGGCGGTGTTCGTCGAGCGGTTGCGTTACCTGGGTGAGCTGCCGCTCAGCCTGGACCTCACCTACCTCGCCCCGGACATCGGCCGGCAGGTGCTCGACCATCCGCTGGAGACCAACGACCTGTTCTCCCTCATCGAGCAGGTGAGCGGGCAGCGGCTGGGCTCGGCGGCGTTGGCGCTCGAGGCCATCCCGGCCGATGCGCACTCGGCGGCCACGCTGCAGGTGCCCGACGGCGCGGCGCTGCTGATGCTGGAGCGGCTCACCAGCCTGGCCGACGGCACACCCGTCGACCTGGAGTACATCCGGATGCGCGGCGACCGAATCACCATGCGCGGCAACCTGATGAGGAGCGACCCATGACGCTGATCAACAACAACCGCGCCGACGTGCCGGTCACCATCGACGAGTCGCTGTGTATAGACGGCTGCACGCTGTGCGTCGAGGTCTGCCCCCTCGATGCGCTGGCCATCGACCCGGAGACCAACAAGGCCTTCATGCACGTCGACGAGTGCTGGTACTGCGGCCCCTGCGCGGCCCGCTGTCCCACCGGCGCCGTCACCGTCAACATGCCCTATCTCCTTCGCTGAAAAGCATTCAACCCCAGGATCTTCGATGAAACGACGCGCCATTGCGCTGGCGTCGGTCGTGATCGCGATCGCCGCGCTCACCTCCGGTTGCTCACTGGAATCCCTGTCGCAGTCGTCCGGCGTGGTCAACGTGGTGGTGGGATATCAGTCCAAGACCATCAACACGGTCACCGCGGGTACGCTGCTGCGCGCGCAGGGCTACCTGGAACACCGGCTGGCCGACACCACCACCCGCACCGGCACGAAATACGCGGTGCGGTGGCAGGATTACGACACCGGCGCCCCGATCACCGCGCAGATGCTCGCCGAAAAGATCGACATCGGCTCGATGGGCGACTATCCGATGCTGATCAACGGCTCCAAGACGCAGGCCAACCCGCTGGCGAAAACCGAGATCGTCTCGATCACGGGTTACAACCCCAAGGGCGCCCTGAACATGGTGGTGGTGGCGCCGGGTTCGTCGGCGACCACGTTGAGCGACCTGGCCGGCTCCAAGGTCTCGGCCAGTGTGGGATCGGCCGGTCACGGCACGTTGATGCGGGCGCTGGACAGGGCCGGGATCAAAGGTGTGGAAGTGCTCAACCAGCAACCGCAGGTGGGCGCCTCGGCTCTGGAATCCGGTCAGGTTCAGGGTCTTTCGCAGTTCGTCGCCTGGCCGGGGCTGTTGGTGTATCAGGGCAAGGCCAAACTGCTGTACGACGGCGCCGAACTGAACCTGCCCACCCTGCACGGGGTGGTGGTGCGGCGCTCGTATGCGGCGTCGCATCCGGAGGTGCTGGGCGCCTTCCTGCAGGCCCAACTCGACGCCACCGACTTCTTGAACTCCAAGCCCCTTCAGGCCGCCCGCATCGTCGCCCAGCAGAGCGGGCTGCCGCAGGAAGTGGTGTACCTCTACAACGGACCCGGTGGCACCTCGTTCGACACCACGCTCAAACCATCACTGGTGGAGGCGCTGAAAAACGATGTGCCGTACCTGAAGTCGATCGGCGACTTCGCCGACCTCGACGTGCCAGGCTTCGTCCAGGACGGGCCGTTGCGCACCGTGTTCGGCGCTCGTGGCCGCAACTACGACGCTGCCCGGGCCGCCACCGCCAACCCGTCCGCGCTGCGCGGGGATCCCACCCTGGCAAGCGAATTATGGCTCGAAGGCGCTGATTCCACCCAGACGCTGGCCAACCCGACAGACCTGCTGCGGGCCGTGCGGGACGCGACCGCCCACGGCGCCAAAGTCCGCGCCGCCTATGTTCCCGACGCGGAACTGGGCACCCGGTGGTTCGCCGACAAGGCGGTCTGGGTGCAAAACGGCCAGACCTATCTGCCGTTCGGGACGCCGGCCGGCGCGCATCGCTATCTCGCCGCGCACCCGGGCGGCAGCATCGTCGATTACCAACAGGCCCTTGGAGGTTCGGTATGACTGCCTATCTGACCGGCGACCCGGCAGCCACGGTGTCCGCGCAAGTCGTCGACGCGGTCCCGGCGGCGGCCACTCCCCGGCGCACCGGCTCGCCGTGGCAGTGGCGGCTGCTGCGGCTCGCGTCGGTGGTCGCCGCGATCGGGCTGTGGCAACTGCTCACCGCCGACAAGGTCCGGCTGCTGCTGCGCTTCGACACGCTGCCCACCGTCACCGAGATCGTGCACGCGCTGGGACGCCGGCTGCAGACGGGCGAGTACTGGCTTGACCTGGCCCAGTCGCTGATCCGCATCCTCACCGGCTTCGGGTTGGCCGCCGTGGTCGGTGTGGCGACGGGCGTGCTGCTGGGCCGATCCCGGTTGTTCGCCAACACCTTCGGCCCGCTGACGGAGTTGGTCAGGCCCGTCCCCGCCATCGCGATGGTGCCCGTGGCGATCCTGCTGTTCCCCACCGACGAGGCCGGCATCGTGTTCATCACCTTCCTCGCGGCCTACTTCCCGATTTTGGTCAGCACGCGGCACGCGGTGCGCGCGCTGCCCACACTGTGGGAGGACTCGGTGCGCACCCTGGGCGGCGGACGGGCCGATGTGCTGAAGCAGGTGGTGTTGCCCGGCATCCTGCCGGGGGTGTTCGGTGGCTTGTCGGTCGGCATGGGCGTGGCGTGGATCTGCGTGATCTCCGCCGAGATGATCTCCGGCCGGCTCGGGATCGGCTATCGCACCTGGCAGGACTACACCGTGCTGGCCTATCCCCAGGTGTTCGTCGGCATCATCACCATCGGCGTGCTGGGTTTCGCGACGGCGGCGGCCGTCGAGGTGGTGGGCCGTCGGGTGACCAGTTGGCTGCCGCGCGCGGAGGAGGAACAGCGATGACTGTCAAACATGCCGGAGTGAGTCTGGAACTGGATCGAGTTCGCCTGTCCTACACCGGAGAACCGGTGATCGACGGGCTTAGCCTGACGGCGCGCCCCGGGGAGATTCTGGTGCTCACCGGTCCCTCGGGTTGCGGCAAGTCGACGGTGCTGCGGGCCCTGGCGGGCCTGCTGCGGCCGGACGAGGGCCGGATCGTGGCCGACGGCGACGAGGTGACGACCACCTCGGGCGACCGGGGCATGGTGTTCCAGGACAACGCGCTGCTGCCCTGGCGCACCGTGCGCTCCAACATCGAGCTGGCCCTGCGGCTACGCGGTGTCCCCCGGGCCGGCCGGCGCGCCGAGGCGGACCGCTGGATCGCCGAGCTGGGGCTGACCGGTTTCGGTGACTATCTGCCCAAGAGCCTGTCCGGCGGCATGCGCCAGCGCGTCCAGCTGGCCCGCGGGCTGGCCGGCGCGCCGCGCGCGGTGATGATGGACGAGCCGTTCGGCGCGCTGGACACCCAGACCCGCACGGCCATGCAGCGCTTACTGATCGACACCTGGCGTGCCCATCCCACGACGATCGTCTTCGTCACCCACGATGTCGACGAGGCGCTGCTGCTGGGCGATCGCATCGCGGTGCTGGGCAAGGCCGGTCAGCCGCTGCGCACCCTGATCGACGTGCCGGAGCCCCGCGTCGATCGGCAGCGCCCCGCGCTGCGGGCCGAAGTCATTGCGGCACTTGATCACTCGGCGGTGGCGGCATGATGCAGATTCCCGACCCGGCGGCCCCGACCCGGCTCGACTGTGACGTGCTGGTCATCGGTGGCGGCACCGCGGGTACCATGGCCGCGCTGTCGGCCGCCGAGCACGGCGCGCGGGTGCTGCTGCTGGAGAAGGCCCACGTGCGCCACTCCGGTGCGCTGGCGATGGGCATGGACGGGGTGAACAACGCGGTGATCCCGGGCAAGGCCGAGCCCGAGGACTACGTCGCCGAGATCACCCGCGCCAACGACGGAATCGTCAACCAGCGCACGGTGTATCAGACCGTCACCCGCGGCTTCGCGATGGTGCAGCGGCTGGAGCGCTACGGCGTGAAGTTCGAGAAGGACTCCCGCGGTGAATACGCGGTGCGCCGGGTGCACCGCTCGGGTTCCTACGTGCTGCCGATGCCCGAAGGCAAGGACGTCAAGAAGGCGCTGTATCGCGTGCTGCGGCAGCGATCGATGCGCGAGAAGATCCAGATCGAGAACCGGCTGATGCCGGTCCGGGTGCTGGTGGACGGCGGGCGTGCGGTCGGCGCGGCGGCGCTGAACACCCGCACCGGCGAATTCGTCACGGTCGGCGCCAAGGCGGTCATCCTGGCCACCGGCGCGTGCGGCCGGCTCGGCCTGCCCGCCTCGGGTTACCTGTACGGCACCTACGAGAACCCGACGAACGCCGGTGACGGCTACTCGATGGCCTACCACGCGGGCGCGGAGCTGTCCGGCATCGAGTGCTTCCAGGTCAACCCGCTGATCAAGGACTACAACGGCCCGGCCTGTGCGTACGTGGCGAATCCCTTTGGTGGCTATCAGGTCAACGCCCACGGCGAGCGGTTCGTCGACTCCGACTACTGGTCGGGCCAAATGATGGCCGAGGTCAAAAGGGAGATCGACTCCGCGCGCGGACCCATCTATCTCAAGGTGTCGCACCTGCCCGACGAGACGCTCACCGCGCTGGAGAACATCCTGCACACCACCGAACGGCCGACCCGGGGCACCTTCCACGCCAACCGCGGTCATGACTACCGCACCCATGACATCGAGATGCACATCTCCGAAATCGGTTTGTGTAGCGGGCATTCCGCCTCCGGGGTGTGGGTCGACGAGCACGCGCGCACCACGGTGCCCGGGCTGTACGCCGCCGGCGACATGGCCTGCGTCCCGCACAACTACATGATCGGGGCGTTCGTCTTCGGCGATCTGGCCGGCACACACGCCGCCTCGACGCTCGCTGAAGTTGCTGCGCCGCAACGCCTTCCGGAACACCAGGTGCGTGAGGCGCACGAGCTGATCTACCGGCCGCTGCGCCATCCGGACGGCCCGCCGCAGCCCCAGGTCGAATACAAGCTGCGCCGCTTCGTCAACGACTACGTCGCGCCCCCCAAAACCGGGGCCAAGCTGTCACTGGCCATCCGCACCTTCGAGCGCATGAGCGCCGAGATCGCCGAGATGGGCGCCCGCAATCCGCACGAGCTGATGCGCGCGGTCGAGGTGTCATTCATCCGGGACTGCGCCGAGATGGCCGCCCGCTCGTCGCACACCCGCACCGAATCGCGCTGGGGGCTGTACCACGATCGCGCCGACCTGCCGGGCCGTGACGACAACCAATGGGGCTATCACCTCAACCTGCGCAAGGACGACAGCGGCGAGATGGTGTTCCTCAAGCGGCCGGTTGCGCCCTATTTCGTGCCCGTCCCGGAACTGGACGGGCTGCCGCCCGCCGACCAGACCGTGTACCCGGTGGAGCAGCCGCCGCTGGTCGGCGGCCAGGCGCCGGCCACCGCGGTGTCCCGAATCACCCCGTCCACCACGGCATTCGAACCGCCCTCGCCCCGTATCGCCGAGGTGCTGGCGCTCGAGGAGCCCACGATCGCCGACCTGGGGCCCTACCTGGCGGACGCGGATCCCGGGGTGCGCCGCACGGCGGTGTCGACGCTGACCGAGCACATCCCCGACGGGTATGCGCCGGCACTGGTGGCCGCGCTGAACGACGACGACGCGGGAGTCCGACTCACCAGCGCCGACGGCATCCGCGAGCTGGTCGAGGTGCTGCCCGAGCCGGAAAGCGTGCGGGAGCACCTGGATTCGGGCGATCGGGTGGTGCGGGCGGCGTCGGTGTACGTGCTGGCCGCCCGCCGGGCCGGCGACGCCGCGCAATACCGCCGCGCCCTCGCCGACGTCGATCATCGGGTGCGCATCGAGGCGGTGCGCGCGCTGGTGTCCGTCGACGACGTGGCGGGCGTCGTCGCCGCGGCCGACGACGAGAACCGGGAGGTCCGCATCGCGGCGGCGGCCGCGCTGGCGACCCTGAGGGGGGCGTCGGTACCGGCCGGCGAGGCCGTGCGTCGGCTCGTCGCCGACTCCGATCCACTGGTGCGCGCGGCCGCGCTGGCCGCGCTGGGCCAATTGGGTTGCGGCGAACAGGATTACGCCGCCATAAAGCAGGCGTTGCGGGTGCCGGCCTGGCAGGTGCGGGAAGGCGCGGCGCGCGCGCTGGCCGGCGCGCCGGCCGACTTCGCGGTTCCGCAGCTGTCCGAGGCGCTCGCCGACGCCCATCTGGACGTGCGCAAGGCGGCCGTCCTGTCCCTGACCCGGTGGGCCGGCGAGCCCGCCGCCCGGGACGCGCTGGGAATCGCGCTCAAGGACGGCGACGCCGACGTGCGGGCCTACGCGCGCCGCGCGCTCGAACTCGACGGCGCGGTGCGGCAAAGCTAATCAGCGCAGAATCTTGGCGTACAGCAGGCTGTCCTGCGGCTCGGGCCCCATGGTCGGGTAGACCGCGTGCCGGGCCAACCGCCCCTCCAAGAAGAAGCCGGCGTGCTCGAGCAGCCGCGCCGAGCGCGTGTTGTCCACGCTGCAGGTGGCCCACACCCGATACACCTCGCGGTCGGCGTCGAGGGCGGCGAGCAACATGCCGAGCACCTCGGACATCAATCCCTTGCCCCACCAGCGTCGGCCCAGGCAGTAGCCCACCTCGACCGAGTGCGGCGCGGTGCGCCGGCAGCTGGCCAGGCCGATCACCTCGCCGCGGTGCCGCGACTCGATGACCCAGGTCTTCTCGTCCGCGCTGGTGTTCAACTTCTCGGTGATCACGCGCCGCGTGGCGGCCACGTCGGGGTGCGGCGCCCACAGCAGGTACTTGGTGACCTGGGGATCGCGGGCAACCCGCTGGAACAGCGCGCCGGCGTCGTCGAGCGTGGGCGGGCGCAGTGACAGCCTTGGCCCGCTGATGCGGTCGGGCGGGTATTCGGGCATCGCGATGTGACTTTAACGACCGAGGGCGCGATAGGTGTTGCGGACGAATCGTGGTTGTGCCGTGCGGAGTTTGGCCAGCGACGTGTTGCCGGCGACGGCCGTGGCCGCATCGACGGTCAGGTCCGGCAGGTTCTGGATCAGGTAGAGCAGGATCAGGTCCGCGTCGGGGTCGGCCTGCCACCAGGTCCCGTAGGCGCCGGGCCAGCTGAACGTGCCGAGGCCGCCCGGCCCGAAAAGCGGTGTGCTCTTGGCCGGATCGGTCACCACGGACAGGTTCAGCCCGAAGCCGCGGCCCACCCAATACGGTGCGCCCAGGAAGTTGTGCCGCTTCTGTTCGTCGGTGAGCCGGTCGGTCCGCATCAGCCGGACGGACTCTTCCGAGAGCACCCGCACGCCGTCGAGTGTGCCGTCGCCGAGCAACATCCGGACGAACCGGAGGTAATCGTCGGCGCTGGACCACAATCCACCGCCGGCGTTGCAGAACGAGGGCGGGGTGATGTGCGGCGGACCCATCACGCCGTGATGCAGCCGGCTGTGCTCGTCGAGGCGATACATGGTCGCGGCGCGCCGCCGCGCGTCGGGGGAGACGAAGAACCCGGTGTCCGTCATGCCCGCGGGGCCCAGGATCCGTTCGTCGAGCACCCGGTAAAACGGCTTGTCCTCGACGCGGGCGGCGATGACGCCCAGCAGGTCGATGGAATGGCTGTAGGTGACCCGGTCGCCGGGCTGATGCACCAGCGGCAGCTTGGCCAGTTCGGCCAACCAGGCGTCCGGGCCCTGGTTGAACGGCAGGCGCATATAGGCCTTGGCGATCGGCCCGGACACCGAGAAGCCGTAGGCCAGCCCGCTGGTGTGGGTGAGCAGATCCTCGATCAAGATGACGCGGTTCACCGGGTGGGTGCGGTCCAGCGGGCCGTGCGGATCGTCGAGTACCCGCACGCCGGCCAGTTCGGGCGCCCAGCGGGTGACGGGATCTTTCAGCGCCAGCTTGCCCTCGTCGACCAGGCTCATCACCGTTGCGACCGTCACCGGTTTGGTCATCGACGCGATGCGAAACAGCGTGTCGCGCTGCATCGGCAGGCCCGCATCCACGTCGCGGTAGCCGATCTCGTTGACCTGCAGCAGTTCTCCGCGCTGCCAGACCATGGTGACCGCGCCGGCGAGCAGGCCGGCGTCGCACACCTCGCGGATCGAGGCGGCATTGCCGTTGAGGGTCGAGCGATTCACCTGGTCAGGGTAGCGGTCCGGCCGGGGGTTCTCAGATTCGGTCGCTAGTAAGCTAGTGCCGCTGCGCGCGGACGTACCAAAACTCCATTTCGACCTGATTGCCGTCCAATTCGCGGCGCATGGTGGCCGGCTCTAGTGACTCGATGTCCCAACCCGCGCCGCCGAGGACCTCGCGCAACGTCTGCTCGGAGACCGCGGGCCGAGGCCACTGCGGGTCGGTCGGGTTCGCGTCGGAGAAACAGCTGATCAACAGGGTGGCGCCGGGCCTGGTCGCCCGATGGGCCGCGGCGGCATAGTTGCGCTTGCCCTCTTCGTCGAGGCAGTGGAACATGCCGCTGTCGACGACGGTGTCGAAGGCGTTGGCGTAGCCCGCGAGCTTGGTCGAGTCGGCCACCGCAAACGTCACGTCCACTCCCGCATCCGCGGCCCGCCGCTCGGCGGTGCGCAACGCGGTCGGGGAGATGTCCAGCCCGGTTACCCGGAAGCCGTTCTTGGCAAGATAGATGGCGTTGTCGCCAAGACCGCAGCCGATGTCGAGGACGTCCCCATGCACCCAGCCGCCGGTGTGCCATGCGACGACACTGTCCTTGGGCGCCTTGGTATCCCACGGCGGTGTGGCCATTGGCGGGATGCCTTTCCCGGGGGTCTCGCCGCGATAAAGCGCGTCGAAGTCCATGTGCTGCAAGCCGTAAAATCCAGACGACGAAGTCACTCTCGCCAGCTTAGACCCGCCGAATGAGTTGCGGCGGGATCCAGCTATGCGGCGTGCGGGTCGGCCAGGCGGACGCCGATCCCGGTATCCAGCTCACTGACTTCCACCCCGAACGGCCCGGGCGCCGGTGGCGCGCCGGAGCGATAGTGCATGCCGGTGGGCGTGGTGAAATCGGCTGTATGTGAACCGTTTTCGTCCGTTTCCGCCGCGACGCGCCAGCCGGGCACTTCCTTGACGTAGTTGCAGCGTTCACACAAGCCCAGCCCATTGGCCGCGCTCGTCGACCCGCCGCGACGGTACGGACTGGCGTGGTCGCGGTGGCGGATGGGGGCATCGCAGTACGGGGTGCGACAGCGTCCATCGCGAAACCCGATGAAGGCGGCCAGGCTCTTTGGGAAACGCCGCGCCCGCGATTCCATCGCCACCAGGGCCCCGGAACGCGGATGTCGGTAGAGCCGGCGCAGCGTGGCGCGGGACCGGGAGTCGATCACTGCACCGTTCACCAGGTGGCGGGCTACCGCCGCGGGGACCGGGCCGTACCCGTCGACGTTCGCCGCGGTTGGTGCGCCACCCAACAGCGATTCGTCGGAGATGACCAGGTTGACCGCTATCGGTTGAGCGACGCCGGCGGGTCGCCCGGTAATCCGCTCAACCAGCGTGTCAGCCATCACCTGGCCACGCGAGCGTTGATCCAAAGTGGTGTCGGCGGTGCGCTTCAGCGCCGCGTAGACCGAGACGCCCTGCGCTACGGGCAGTAATGCCGTCACCCAGGTCATCGTGTCGGGAGCCGGCCGGATCGTCACTGTGCGTTCGGATTCGGCCTTGGCGGCACGATCGACCACCGCCTGCGCATTGAGCCGGTAGGCGATCGCCCGGGCGGCCGCGGTGATTCGCGCGTCGCCCTTCCCGTCCAACGAGGATTCGTCGCCGCACAGTTCGGCATCCAGGGCGCGACGGTCCTCGACGTCCAGGCAGGCCGACTCACGAACGATGAGCGTGGCCCGCCATTCGGACAGCCGCCCGCTCTCGAGGGCCGCCAGGGTGTGGGGCATCTCGTAAACCAACGCCTTCGCGAATCCGAGATGTCTCCCGCCCCGGGCGGGGGAGTCCCGCCGCGCCAAGGCGATCTCGCTGGCTACTCCGCGGCCGCGCTGGGCGACCGGCATTCCGGCGGCCGCCTCGTTCGCGCGACGCAGCGCGTCCAGGGCTGCGGCCGCCCGCGCCTGGTCGGCCGCGGCCGCCGACTTGGCTCGCTCCTGCGCGGCGATTCGCTCCAGCAGCGCGGCTTCCTCCGGCGATTCGAACATACTTTCGATAGTAGCAAGCCACGGCCGCGTTGACTCGCCTTTTATGCGCGCGAAGTGGCTCTTCGTTGCCTCATTCAAAATGCGCGTGTGCGGCGTGCCTGC